>NZ_JAVDVL010000011.1:0-243323 GCF_031456815.1 Paraburkholderia strydomiana | reverse complement strand
AAGGCGCTAGCCGATCGTGGGTACTTCAGTGCCCCGGAGATCAAGGCGTGCGATGACGCCGGTATCGCGGCGCTGGTGCCGAAAATGCAAACCTCGAGTGCAAAGGCTGATGGACGATTCGACCGGGCCGACTTCATCTACATCGCCAGAGACGACCAGTACCTGTGTCCAGCGGGCCAACGGGCAATTTACCGATTCAGTTCGGTCGAGCGCGAAAATCCGATGACCCTGCGTACCTACTGGAGTAGCGCTTGCCCGAAGTGCCCGATGAAAAGCCAGTGCACACCAGCTGATTACCGGCGTATCCGACGATGGGAGCACGAAGCGGTGCTTGAGAAAATGCAGTCAAGGCTGGATCGCCAACTCGACGCCATGACGATACGACGCCGAACGGTCGAACATGTGTTCGGCACGCTCAAGCATTGGATGGGTTCGACCCACTTCCAGACACGCCGTTTGGGCCATGTCGCGGCCGAAATGAGTTTGCATGTGCTGGCATACAACCTCAAGCGAGTCATCAGGATTCTCGGGTTCGCAAAGACGATGCGCGCAATGAAGCTGGCAGGCGCGTGAACTCGCGCGCCAACGTTGTTCATTGAGCAAAGCTCGATCACGTCATCCGCTTGCGTCTCGGTCCAACGCAATCGTGATCCCGACAGGACTTCACCAACCGGGCGTTCTGCACGTTTTTACACGGCCTCGGCCGATTTTCGACGGACGCGTTCGTCTCTCATCGTCGATGCTCGTTCAACGCCTATCGCGCCGCCGCCTGCGCACAGTCGTGCCGCGCGATAGGCGTCGAACAACCCTCAGCGGTCGAGGCGGCAAAGCACCGGATCCGCGTGCGGCAGAGCCGCTGTTCGCGGCGACACGTACGGCCGGTGAAGACCGCGCGCACAGCGCAGACGGCACACCGACCGAAAGCAAGTGGCCGGCGTTCAGCGACGCGCATTCCGAGTCCGAACGCGATCGTGGCGGTGGTGGACTGAGCCCTAGCAGCACGCGCGGCGCTCGAAGTGTCCGACTTGATTGGTTTATGGCGACGTCTTCCTGACCAGAACGTAGTAATACGATCGGCTGCCCTGGTCGGAGTATTCGAGAAGGTAATCGCCATCAGGAACCGTCATGGGTTCGAACGTGGTTATGATTCCGCAGTCCTTGACTGCGCGATCCAGATCCGTTGGCGTACTCAGGTGTTGAAGTTCGTAATTTCCGCTAATGGTGTCCGTTGGAGCGCTAATGGCGTCCGTTAATTCTGCTAGCGCGCTTTTCCACCGGAACACGAACGCTCCGCCCGGAACGACTAAGGAGGCGCAGCACGATACTTCGGTTGTTGACAGCAAAACACTCGATTGATTACGAATCCAACACACACCAGGAAATTCCTGCCTGGACAGCGTTTGCGTTAACTCTCAAAAGAGTTGCACCGCCTGAATATAGACATAATCGACCTTCGACGCCCGCTTGCCGCCGTCTGTGGCTCGCGCACTCTCGCGTCGATCGGCAGCCACCTTATTCGAATTAAAGAACACGCCGAACGCGCTAGCAGAATTAGCGGACACCAACAGCTGACGACGTGCTGCCATGCACCCCGCAAGTAGAGTGACGTGCGCTTGGTCAAATCGTAGTCCAGCATAAGCGATATCTGAGGCCATGTTGGTTGAAATCGCCCTCTTGAGACCAACATCAAACAAGCTCGGATTCATACGACACTGCTGTTCACCTGCGAAGCGCAGTTCGAGCCAATGTCCTTTGATGGCTTTCCTCAATGTGCGTATACCCGAACAAGCCCCTCAGACGTTTCGGACGTTTTGGGGGTACGTCAGATCACCGAGCCTTGTTCAAGACGCTATGCGCTACCTCATCGACTGCATCTCGCACGATGCCGACGATCTCGTCCACTTCCGCGCGCGTCGTGATGAGGGGGGGAGCAAAACCGAGAATGTCCCCATGTGGCATCGCGCGAGCGATCACGCCGCGCTGCAGTGCCGCGGCCGACACCTTCGGCCCAACTTTCAAACCCGCATCGAAAGGCAGGCGTTCGTCCTTGTCCGCCATGAATTCAACCGCCGCAAGCATGCCCGCGCTGCGCACTTCGCCGACCAGAGGATGTGCATCAAAGGCCGCATGAAGCTGTTCGCCAAGATAGCCTCCAACCTCAGCCGCATTGTGAGTCAGATCTTCACGCGTCAGGATGTCGAGATTGGCGAGCGCGGCCGCCGCACAGACTGGATGTCCGGAGTAGGTCCAGCCATGGCCCATCGCGCCATATCCCTGCGAACCTTTCTCGATCACGTCCCACACTCGCTCGCCTACGATCACTCCGGACAAAGGTGCATACGCGCTCGTCAAACCCTTAGCGATCGTGATCAGGTCTGGTTCAATGCCGTAGTGCTGCGCGCCCATCTTCGATCCAAGCCGGCCAAAACCACAGACGACCTCATCGGAAATCAGCAGGATGTCGTGCTTCCTGAGTACCTGCTGGATGGCGGCCCAATAGCCGTGCGGTGGGACGATAATGCCACCAGTACCCATCACCGGCTCGGCGATGAAAGCCGCAATCGTATCGGCGCCTTCGCGCGCGATCAGCTTCTCCAGCTCGTCGACGCAGTAGGCGACGAACTGCGCTTCGTTCATACCGGCGGGTGCCTGACGATACCAATGCGGACAAACGGTGTGCATGAAGCGATCAATCGGCAAATCGAAATTCTGATGAAAACCCGGCAAACCCGTGAGGCTGCCGGTGACGATGCCCGAGCCGTGATAGCCGCGCTGACGCGAAATGATCTTCTTCTTGTTCAGACGACCCAGCACATTGTTGTAGTACCAGACGATCTTGATCTGTGTCTCGTTCGCGTCTGAACCAGACATGCCGTAATACACCTTCTTCATGCCCTTCGGTGCCCAGTCAATGATGCGCGACGATAGTTCGATGATCGTGTCCGTCGAATGGCCGACGTACGTGTGGTAGTAAGCCAGCTTTTTAGCCTGCTCGTAGATCGCGTCGGCAACCTCGGTGCGGCCATAACCGATGTTCACGCAATACAGCCCGGCAAATGCGTCGATATAGGTTTTGCCGTCGTGGTCCTCGATGCGAATACCCTTCGCGCCCTTGATGATCTTCCCCGGCAGTGTGCCCGTCGCGTGATCGCGTGCGTGCGTGGACGGGTGCATGAAGTGTGCTCGGTCTTCAGTGAACAGTTGGTCGAGTAGTTGTTGCATGAGTTGCTCCTTATTCTCAGGTCAGTCCTGGGCGGTCATCGGCAGGCCGAGATTACCCAGGCAAAAGTATTTGGTTTCGACAAAGGGCTCGAATCCCTCCCGTCCCCCTTCGCGGCCAAGACCCGACGCCTTCATCCCGCCAAACGGAATCGGCGCGCCGGTGAACTTCACCCCGTTGACGGAGACCATCGCGAAGTCGAGCCGCCGCACCAACTGAAAGATTGTGTCGACGCGTGTTGCGCACACATAGGCGGCGAGCCCGTACTCGGTATCGTTAGCTTTCGCGATGACCTCGTCGAGCGTGTCGAACGAGCACACGGAAGAAATCGGGCCGAAGTTTTCCTCGTCGTAAATGCGCATGCCGGGCCGGGCATCGGCCACCACCGTCGGTGCGTAGAACCATCCGCCGAGCGCGTGCGCGTGACCGCCCGCGGTAATGCGCGCGCCCTGCTCTTTCGCGTCGGCGATGCGTGCAGCAGTCGCGTTGAAGGCCGCCTCGTGCATCAGCGGTCCGACTTTGACATCCCCGTCGAAAGCGGTACCAACCTTCAACCGGCTCACCGCTGCGCTGTATTGCTCGACGAAACGCTCATACAGCGGCGCCGCCACGAAGACGCGATTCGCCGCACAACAGTCCTGCCCTGAGGTCTGGAATTTGGCGCCGACTGCGACGTCGACCGCCAGGTCGAGATCAGCGTCCTCCGTGACGATGAAGGGCGCGTTGCCGCCCAGTTCGAGCGAAAGTTTCTTGATGCCCGCCTCGGCGGCCGCACGCGCAACCAGTCCGCCCACACGCGTCGAGCCGGTGAAGCTGACCGAGCGCACACGAGCGTCACCGACCAGTGTCTCCATTGCCATCTGCGGCTCGCCGAGGACGACATTGAAGACGCCTGACGGAAACCCGGCCTCTTCCGCGAGCTGCGCCAGCGCGAGCGCCGAAAACGGCGTCTCGTGCGCGGGCTTGACGATCGCCGTGCAACCGGCCGCCATTGCGGCCGCGGCCTTGCGTGTAATCATCGCGACCGGGAAATTCCATGGTGTGATCAGTGCGGCGACGCCGACGGGTTCCATCAGCGTTCCGAGATGCGCGCCAGCGATGTGAGTGGGGATGGTCCGGCCCACGAGCCGCTTCGCTTCGTTCGCGAACCATTCCACGAAACTCGCTGCATACGCGATCTCGCCCATCGACTCCGAAAACGGCTTGCCCTGCTCAAGCGACAGGATGCGAGCCAGATCGTGCTGATGGCGCAGAATCAGCTCATGCCAACGCAACAGGATCGCACTGCGTTTCTCTTGCGGCGCCCAGCGCCAGGTGTCGAACGCGCGTTGCGCGGCGTCGACCGCGGCGACTATCTGCGCTCGGTCGAGCATCGGAACGTGGCCGAGTACCGTTTGATCGGCGGGATTCTGAACCGCGACGCTACGGGCGCTATCGCTGTGAACCCAGCGACCGTCGACATAACAAAGCGATTTGAACAGAACGGGATGATCCAGCAACATGAAAGGCTCCTGACGACACGTTATGGCTTCTATTCTGCGTGTGTCGGTGCATGGGAATTTTTCGATTTCACCCGCAATACATGCGCTTTTTTCTGTTTCCCGACGCTGAGCCGGCCGTCCTCAGGCCCATTCGGGTACGCAATCCGGCAGGCTTTTTACCACCTTGGTGATGATGTAGGTAAAGTAGCGTTCGATACCCAGTTCATCCATCAGCAACGCGTCGATGAAACGTTGGTAGTGGTCGATATCGCGCGTGAGCACATGCAGCACATAGTCCACCCCCCCACCGGTCGCATAGCATTGCGCCACTTCGGGTGCGGCCCGCACCCGCTCCTCGAAACGCCGCATGTCGTGCGCCGTATGTCGGGAAAGGGTGACTTCCACGACGATGCGGCTCGCCATCATCGCGCCGGTCCAGTCGAGTTCCGCGCGATACCCCTTGATAACCCCGCTTTCCTCGAGTTTGCGCACCCGCTCCCATGCCGGAGAAATCGACAGATTCACTTCCTCGGCGAGCCGTGATTTGGTAATGCGTCCGTCGCGCGCGAGGATAGTCAGGATCGCGACGTCGTAGCGGTCGAGTTTGATCAACTTAAATCACCACCGGAACATTACGTTCGACAATATCGGCGACGACCGCTACGGTGTCGCCAATTTGCACGCGCCCTGGGAAATGCCGCGCGGCGAGTAGGCCGCCGCGCCGTGCGCGGTATTCGATTGCCGCCGACCCGGTGCGCGTCGCGTCGTGAATACGTGCGAGCAGCTCGCCTTCCTGCACGACGTCTCCTAAATCACGCCACATTTCGAGCAGGCCACCGTGTTCGCTCATCGTGTAGCAGGTGCTGTCCGGCATTTCCAGCAGCGTGGTCGTGCGCGCGGTTTCGTCGTCGCCGAACGTGTCGCGAGCGAGCACGCCAGTATGCGCGAGCAGCCCGTATATGCCACGCTCGGCGATTGCGACGCTCGCGGGCGTCGCAGATCCGCCGCCGCCGAGTTCGGCTGACACGAACACCTTGCCCGCCTCCTCCACGGCGCTGTCGAACATGCCACCGCTGTCCTGTTCGAGCATGCGCATCGAATAAGGTGCGCCGAAAGCGCGCATCGCGGCTTCGCAGCGTGCTTGCTGTGCCGCATCGGGCAACACATGCACTGCAGCGAACGGCACGAAGTCCAGTGTCCGGCCGCCCGCGTGAACATCCAGTACGTAGTCCGACAACGGCAACAAATGCCGCTGAAAATAGTCGGCGATTCGTTCCGTTACTGTGCCGTCGGGTTTGCCCGGAAAGCTGCGGTTCAAATTGCCAGCATCGATCGGCGAAGTTCGCGTGCCAGCCTGGAATGCCGGAAAATTCATGAACGGCACTACGATGACACGGCCAGTGACATCGCCGGCCTGGAGGTTCGACGCCAGCTTGGACAGCGCGATCGGCCCTTCATATTCGTCGCCATGATTGCCGCCGGTGAGCAGCACCGTCGGCCCGTCGCCGTGCTGAATCACCGTAATCGGAATCATCACCGAGCCCCAAGCGGAATCGTCGCGGGAGTGCGGCAGTCTGAGGAAACCGTGCTGCTCACCATCGGTGGAGAAATCAACCGTGGAGCGAATCGTAGATGCACGCATTCGATAGCCCTTGATGACATTGATTCGCCGCTTTATTGCCCTTTGCTCGCTGTGGCGACCCATTGATCGAATTGCGGCTTGTTGGCCGACAGCCATTCGTCGGACAGCTTCGTAATCTGCGCCGACGAGCCGCCGTTCCTGCTGATCGCGTATTCCCAGCGCGACCAGGTCACGACCGGGAATTTGATCTGCTCGATCAGTACCTTGATGGCCGGGTTTGCGGCAATGAACTCGCGGTTCGCAACTGCTCCCCAGTTCCACGACGCCATCGCCATCCGGCACGGATTGGCCCCGCCCGCACAACCTTCCACGCCGTTCACGAGCGCGCTGCCCTTGTTGGGCACGTTCGGCGGCAACGCATCCGCGGGTGTTGGCAGCCAGACGACGTCTTTCCCCGGCACCAGTGCATTCGTTACCCAAGACGGACTCCACGCGTAGAACAGAGCCGGCTTACCGCTCTTCACGCGCGACACGGCATCCACCATCAGTGCCTCGTACTTGCCGCGCACCGCGCGCACCGTTTGCTTCAGACCGAATTTATCGAGCTGATAGTCCACCACGTCACCGCAACTCCAGCCCGGATCGCAACTGATCAGTTCCGCCTTGCCGTCCGCGCCGAACAGACCGGCGATTTTCGGGTCTTTCAGCTGATCGAGACTCGTGATGTTGTAGGCGAGCGCAGTCTTCCTGTCGATCAGATAGCCGTTGATCCCGCCGCCCGTAATCATGCCGCTTCCAACGATGACCGCCTGCTTCTCGACCGCGCGAAACCCGGGCTCGCGCTGCGGGAAGTTCACATCGGTCGCGAGGTCGACGTCGCCCTGCGCGGCGGCCTGAAAGAACAACGTCGTGTTCATCGTACTCAGCGACACGTCGTAACCGAGCGCCCTGATCGCTTTCATCACAAGTTGCGCCGCGACGTAGTTACCTCCGAGGCTGTCACCCTGCGCGTAGCGGACCGTCTTACCCTTGCCGGGCTGCGCCTGCGCGAAGGCCGCCGTGCTCGCGGAAGTCAGCGCGACAACCGCCGTTACAATCAGTGTTCTAATCAGCGATCGCATCGATTTTCCTCTCCGTTACCGTTTGTCGTCTGTTTGCCGTCTGCAATGCCAACGCCGCCGATGAATCGCAGCAGCGGCCCGTGCCTACCAGGCAAAGGCCACCGTCGCATTTCGACAGGCCGCTATTGCGCTTTGCTCGCCGTCGCAACCCATTGATCGAACTGCGGCTTGTTCGCCACAACCCAGTCATCTGCGAGCTTCGTGATCTGCGCCTGCGAGCCGCCAGCCTTGCTGATCGCCAGTTCCCAGATCGACCAAGTCGGGCCCGGAAACTTGACCTGCTCGACGAGCGCCCTGATTGCCGGATTGGTAGCGATGAAGTTGCGGTTCGTCACGGAACCGTAGTTCCACGACGCCATCGCCATCCGGCACGGATTGGCGCCGCCCGCGCAGCCTTCGACGCCGTTCACGAGTGCCGACCCGCGGTTCGGCACATTGGGCGGCAGCGCGTCCGCGGGCGTAGGCAGCCACACGACGTCCTTGCCCGGCACCAGTACGTTCGTCATCCACGACGGACTCCATGCGTAGAAGAGCGTCGGCTTGCCGTCCTTCACGCGCGTCACGGCATCGGCCATCAGCGCCTCGTATTTGCCGCGCACGGGATGCACGGTCTGCCGAAGACCGAATTTATCGAGCTGATACTCGACCACGTCGCCGCAACTCCAGCCCGGATCGCAACTGACCAGTTGCGCCTTTCCATCCTCTCCGAAGAGCGCGGCAATCTTCGGATCCTTTAATTGTTCCAGGCTGGTGATGTTGTAGGCCAGCGCCGTCTTCTTGTCGATCAGATAACCGTTGATACCGCCGCCGACGATCATGCCGTTGCCGATCAGGTCCGCCTGCTTTTGCACTGCACGGAAATACGGGTCGCTCTGCGGAAAGTTCGCGTCCGTGCCGAGATCGGCGTCGCCTTGCCCGATCGCCTGAAAGAACAGCGGCGTGCTCATCGTCGTCATCGTCACGTCGTAGCCGAGCGCCTTGATCGCTTTCGCGACTATCTGTACCTCGACGTAATTCGCACCGAGGCTGTCGCTCTGCGCGTAATGCACCGTCTTGCCCTTGCCGGGCAACGTCTGCGCGACCGCCGCCGCGCTCATGGAAGTCAATGCCGCGAGTGCCGCGACTGCGAATGTCTTTGCCAATGCGCTCATGGAATTCTCCTGTACCTATCTCTTGTGAGGTTTTCGATCGACGTGTTCGGCCACGACCGCTTCTGCGGCCTCGCGACCGATCAGCATGCGTCCGTGTGCCTTAAGTCACAGTGCCTTTTCCGCGTCGTGCGGATGATGCGCGGCCGCGTCGGCGTCATTTGCCGCGTTGCGGTTGCCGAAGAAAAATCGTGTGACCGTCGAGAGAAGCGCACTGCGATTGCCGGGCTGCGGCTGTGCAAGCTTCTGCGTCACGCGATCGAGCATCATCGCCAGCAGCACGATCGCGATGCCGCCGACAGCCGCCTGACCGACATCAAGCCGCCCGAGCCCTTGAAGCACGACGAGCCCCAATCCTTCCGCGCCGATCATGGCGATCACCACGGACATCACCATTGCAGTGAGTACCGTCTGGTTCAGACCGCCGAGAATCGTCGGTATCGCGAGCGGCAATTGCACCTCCCACAGCAGCTGACGCCGGTCAGCACCGAACGCGAGACCAGCCTCGACGATCTCATGCTCGACCATCCGAATACCGAGATTGGTGAAGCGGATCAGCGGCGGCATGGCGGTAATGACGACGGCAACTTCCCCCGGCACCGTGCCGACGCCGAACAGCATCACAACAGGCACGAGATAGACGAAGGTCGGCGTCGTCTGCATGATGTCGAGGATCGGGCGCACCACGCGCCAGACCCGCTCGCTGCGCGCGCAGCAGATGCCGATCGGAATGCCGAGCACCGCGCAGAACACGATCGCCGTGGCGATCAGCGAGAGCGTTGTCATCGCGTCGCCCCAGACGCCGAGTACGGCAATCGCGACCAGTCCCGCCGCGCTAAAGGCTGCGACCCCGAGACTCGTCAGACGCCACGCAAACAGGAACGTCAA
Organism: Paraburkholderia strydomiana; assembly: GCF_031456815.1. Taxonomy (NCBI): domain Bacteria; kingdom Pseudomonadati; phylum Pseudomonadota; class Betaproteobacteria; order Burkholderiales; family Burkholderiaceae; genus Paraburkholderia; species Paraburkholderia strydomiana. The sequence continues at coordinate 233,883 of NZ_JAVDVL010000011.1, read as the reverse complement.
CAGCACCATGACGGGAAACGGAATCGCGTGAAGTACGCCGTCGTTGAAGGTCAGGAGTTTCTCTATCGGCCACTTGATCGCGAGAAAGGTCGGGCGAAGGTGCAACGCGAGCCACTGCACTCCTTGCTGAATCCACGAGGCAACCGGTAATACGGCAAGATCGTCGGCTTTAAACATGGCGTGCTCCCACGGCGCCGTGTGCGCCGATGCGGGCAAGAATCTGCCCTGCTTCCAGACGGCCGATCAGCCGGCCAGCATCATCAACCACGCCGATCGCCTGATCCGTCGTGCAGCGACCAGCTACGTCGACGAGCCGGGTGTCGGCGCGCACACATGTAAAACGGGTGTCGGGGCGAGGCAGCAAGCCGCTGTCGCGCGCCTGCTCGATCTCGGCGGCAGTCACGGTGCCGAGAATCCGCTCTTCGGAATCGAGAAGAAAGCCAGGACCCGGCCGGCCGGACACGTCGCCCTTCAGGACGCCGCCCGGCCCGCTAACCACCGTCACGAGCGAAGTCATCACCGAGCCTGCATCGAACAATCGCGCACGGTCTACTTCGCGGGTGAACGCGGCGACATAATCGCTGCCGGGCTCGAGCACGATCGACTGCGGCGTGCCTTCACGAACCAGGCGCCCCTCCGACATGATCGCGATCCGGGTGCCGAGCTTGAGTGCTTCCTGGAAGTCGTGCGTGATGAACAGGATGGTCTTGTTAAGCGTACGTTGCAGCCGCAGCAACTCGTCCTGCATCTCGGTGCGGATCAGCGGGTCGAGCGCGCTGAATGCTTCGTCCATGATGAGGGTGTCGGCATCGGTCGCGAGCGCGCGTGCCAGACCGACACGTTGACGCATTCCGCCGCTGAGTTCATGCGGCATGTGATAAGCCCAGCGCGCAAGGCCCACCACATTCAACACTTCCTCGGCGCGCGCGCGCCGCTGCTTTGCCGAAACCCCGCGCAGCTTCAGGCCGAACTCGACGTTCTCGATTACGCGACGGTTCGGCAGCAGCGCGAAATGCTGGAACACCATCGAAATCCGCTTGCGTCGCACTTCACGAAGACCGGCTTCGTCGAGCGTGCAGATGTCCTCGTCGTCCAGCAGGATCTTGCCGGCGCTCGGTTCGTTGAGCCGGTTGATGCAGCGCGCCAGGGTCGACTTACCCGACCCCGACAGGCCCATGATCATGTACATTGCGCCGGAGGGCACGCTTAGGGAGACGTCATCGAGACCGACGACCTGTCCCAGCGCCTGCTGCACCTCGGACTTTGTCTTTCCGGCCTGCAACATCGTCAGCGCCTGCGCAGGTCGATCCGTGAACACCTTATACAGATGCTCTATTTTCAAGCGCTCAGTCATAGTCTCGTCTCCTCGTGTTGGTGGGAGAAACTGGACGGCAGCCGCAACGGTGAAAAGTCGGTCGGCACCAGAATCCTGTTTTCAGCCTGCTCAATGTTCTCCGACAGTTTTGGCAAAAACGCCTGCCATCTATCGTCGTTTGCAAGTTTCTGACGCCGTCGCGCACGGTCCTGATAATCGGCGTAGCCCCATAGATGCGTCACCTGACTCAGCGTACCAAACTCGGTCGTAAAGTAACCGATCAGAAAGCCTAGAATGGGCTGCTGGATCGCGAGGCCTTCGTCTCGCACGAGTTGCAGATAACGCCCCATCCTGCCGTTCCTGATGCGATAGATGCGCTCTTCGACGATCATGGCCGCACCTCCTCGCCGTCATCGACGAGGAAGCCGCGCATCAGCGCCGCCACAGCGTCCGGCGCTTCGATCAGAATCGAATGCCGAAGCCCCGGCAAAATCGCCAGTTGCGACTGACGAATGCTCTGGTGCATGAAGTTCGCCATACGTGGATTGGAGCCCTGATCGTCCTCACCCGTCGCAATCAGAGTCGGCACACTGATCCGGTCGAGCAGTCCGCCGAAGTCCGTTTGTGCCAGCACGCGGTAAGCGGCCGCATAGCAATCCGGATCGTTATCGGCGTTGCGCTGACGCAGTTGCGCCACCAGTTCGGGATGACGCTCCTGAAACCCTTCCGTGAGCCAGCGCGACAGCGAAGCGTCATAGTGAGAACCGCGGTCGCCGGATTCGAGCGCCGCGAGCCGCGCCGCGACCCGCGCGCGCTCGTCCTGCGTGCGGCCCGCGACGGTCGCCAGCAGCACGAGTTTGCGCAGGCGCTCCGGACGCGTGAGCGCCAGGCGCTGAGCAATCAGTCCGCCGAGCGAAAAACCGGCGAGGTCGAATTGTTCGAAGCCGACGTGATCGGCGAGCACCAGCACGTCGCCAACGAAATCGTCGATCTCGTAGCGCCCTTTCACCCGCGACGACCGACCATGGCCGCGCAAGTCGAAGCGCAACAGACGAAATGCATCGCCGAGCCGCGCAGCCACACCATCCCATGCCTCGAGATAGGAGCCGACGCCATGGATACAGATCAGGGCCCGCGGACCCTCGCCCTCAAGGCGATAGTTGAGTTCGACGCCGCGCACGGAGAGCGTGCGGTCATCGCCCGCTTGGGTCGTGATAGGTCCTATCGCACTCATCGCCAATCACCTCTCGGCGACGAGGTTCGTTTCGAGTTGCCCGCCGCGCTCGCGAGCGGCAAAGTGCGGCATCACCTCGTCGATGAACAGACGCAAGGTCTTCACCTGCAACTCGAACGGCAGATTGAACGAAAGACCGAGACAGAACTGATCGACGCCCTCGTCTTCGTATATCTGGAGCTTTCTGATGACTTCTTCCGGGGTGCCGAACATCAGGTTGTCGCGCAGGTTGGCGGGGTCGTAATTGGCTCTGTTCGCCACTATTTCGTAGGGCACAGCTTCCGGGAATCCATTCGTGACAGTGCCGATGTTCTGCATCAGATTCTCGAATGTGCGGCCGTAGTCGACGCTGTGCCGCACGGCCACTTCCCAGTCCTCAGCCCGGTCGTAGACACAGGTCCGCCGTTGCATCATGAAGCGCGGCCTCGGTCGTTCCGGATGATCGGCCACCGCCTTACGGAACTTCTCACCCAGTACGGCGACTTCGGACGGCGGCGCGGACAGTGGCGTCGACAGAATGTTTGCTCCGATCCCAACCGCCCAGTCGAAGCTCCCCGGATCACGCGTCGCCACCCAGATCGGCGGATGTGGCTGCTGCAAAGGCTTCGGCACGGATGTCGCGAGCGGAAACTTCCAGTAGTGCCCGTCATGCTCATAGTCGCCCGCCCACAGCTTCTGCACGGCCGGCACGAGTTCCTTCATATAGCCGACGCCTTCCTGTTGCGGAATGCCACCAGCCATGCGGTCGAACTCGTACTGATAGGCGCCGCGCGCGATGCCGAATTCGAGACGGCCGCCAGTCAGGTGATCGCACATGGCGGCCTCGCCCGCAAGCCGGATGGGGGACCAGTACGGGGCGACGAGCGTGGCGGTGCCGAGCCTGATGCGCTCCGTATGCTGGGAGATCCACGTCAGCACGGTGAACGGATTGGGCGATACGGTGCATTCGATCGTATGATGCTCGGCCGTCCAGAGCGTCTCGAAACCACCTTCGTCGGCGATGCGGACCAACGTGAGCATGTTGGACATCTCGTCTGCCATCGAATCGGTCGGCGAGAAACGCTCCATGCTGAGCGAAACGGCGAATTTCATTGCGAATCTCCTTAGCTGTTTTTCTGCTTTGCGTGAAGGCCGCCGCTCAACGCAGACGAATCACGAACGGGTCTTGCATCGCGCCCGAATAGTCGACGACCACGTTCTTCAGACGCGAGAATTCGCGCATCACTTCGAACCCGCCGCGCCGGCCGTAACCGCTATGTTTGGTGCCGCCGTTCGCGGACATGTACGCGGCCGAGCGATAGGTATTGATCCAGACGGTGCCTGCTTCCACATCGCGCGCGAAACGCAACGCACGGTCGATGTTCTGCGTCCATACACCCGACGCAAGACCGTATTGGGTATCGTTGGCAAGCTCGATCAGTTCTTCTTCCGTGCTGAACGGCACCACGCCGACGACGGGACCGAAGATCTCTTCCTGCATGAAGCGCATGTCGTTCCGAGCCTGGGTCATGACGGTCGGCTCGAAATACCAGCCGCGCTGCAACGCCGGATCGCGCGGCTGGCGACCACCGATTGCGATCTTCGCGCCTTCGTGCACGCCGGATGCGACGTAGCCCTGCACCTTGTCGAGTTGAGCGGCCAGCGCGAGCGGGCCGATATCGGTGTCCTCGGCCATCGGATGGCCGACCTTGATGCACCGGGTGCGCTCCACCAACGCCTCGACAAACCTGTCGTAGACGGGCGCCTCGACAAAGCAGCGCGACCCTGCCACGCAGGTTTGCCCGGCGGCCGCGAATACACCCGACACCACGCCATTCACCGCGCGCTCCACATCGACGTCCGAGAACACGACGTGCGGCGATTTTCCGCCCAGCTCCATCTGGCAAGGGACGAGATTGTCCGCAGCATTGCCAGCAATCTTGCGGCCCGTCACGGTGCTACCTGTGAAGACAAATTTGGCGATGCCTGGGTGCCGCGTGAGCGCGTCGCCCGTCGTCATGCCGTCGCCGGTGACGACGTTGAACACGCCCGGCGGAATGCCGGCTTCGATCGCCAGTTCGGCGAGCGCGAGCGTCGACGCCGTCGCGTGTTCGGAGGGCTTGACCACGATCGTGTTGCCGATCGCGAGACACGGCGCGAGCGTGCCCGTCAGCATCATCAGCGGCGAATTCCACGGGATGATCATGCCCACCACGCCGATCGGCTCGCGCAGATTGAAGTTCAGCGTATCAAGCTTGTTGACGGGAATGGTGTCGCCCTGGAGCTTGTCCGCCATTCCCGCGAAGTACAGATAGGAATCCGGAATAGCTCGCATCTGCGCGCGCATTTCCTTGATCAGCTTGCCGTTGTCGCGGCATTCGATCAGCGCCAGTTCTTCCGCGTTTGCAAGCACGAGATCGGCAAGACGGCGCACGAGTTTGCCGCGATCGGTCTGCGTCATTCGCCGCCAGGCTGGATTCTTCAGCGCGGCCTGTGCCGAGCGCACCGCGGCATCGACGTCACGGGCATCCGCCTGGGCAAACTGATACCAGGGTTCGGCCGTGGTCGGGTCGAAACTCGGCACGTATTGATTGCTATGCGGGCGTGTGAAGCGTCCGTCGATGAACAGATCCAGACGCGAGCCCTGTAGATTTTCGACTGTCGTTTTCATCATGTCCTTCAAGGATCAAGGTTGCTGACGCAGGATTTGCGGTTGCGCCGCACCAACCATTGCAATGCGGCCGCCGTCGTGCGAATCCATGTAGATACCGAATCGTCCGGCTGCGCTTTCGCTCACATAGCGGCGCAGCATGCCGCGAATTTCCGCAGTCGGAATCTCGTCGTAGGGAAGCTGATCGAGGGGAAAGAAGCGGAACTGCTCGGGGAGATCGCATGCCGCACGCGGCTGGGCGAGCCTCGCCCGGTAGATCAGAAAACCCGAATCGCTGCCGTCGACATCGAAAACGGAGTACAGGAAGGTATCGTCGGGCAGTAACGCCAGCTCGCCGCCACCGGCGACGGGAAGTCGGCCGTTGATCAGACGGCGCGGTGCGCTCGGCAGCGTCCAGCCATGATTGCCGTCTTTGACCAGCAGCAGTGTGCCTTCCGCCTCGACGAGATAGCCGGGAATCATGTCGTGCGACGAAAGCCAGCCCGGCGGCAACGGGTTCTTGACCTGTGCATAGGTGCCGCGACAGAAACCGAGCGGCGCAGACGGACTGGTGCCGAACGCCTGCACTTTGCCGATCAGAATCATGTGATCGCCGGCGTCGACCCGATCGTGCACCGTGCAGTCAAACCAGGTCAGACAATCCGTCAGCACCGGCGCGCCGGTATGAATACGATCGTGACCGACGGTCGCGAACTTGTCGGCAGATTTGGAGGCGAACAGATTGGAGACGTCGGTCTGCGCTTCGCGAAGCAGATTAACCGCGAAGTGATCGGTTGCGCGGAAAACGGGGAAGCTGGAAGCGCCCTTGCCGACACAGACCAGCAGCAGCGGCGGATCGAGCGACACCGACGTAAAGGAGTTCGCCGTCATGCCGCGTGGACGGCCTTCGTCGTCGCGCGTCGTCACCACGGTCACACCCGTGACGAACGTGCCAAAGGCCCGGCGCAAGGCCACAGGATCAATGGCGATCGTTTTGTCTATTACCTGCGCTTGCATGTCCTTCACCTCGAAACGTCATTGCGTTGAGGTAGAAGTTAAGCCACGCAAAAAAAGGTTTCTTCCGTCAGATCGGAGGACAACCGCAATTAATTAGCCTCTCATTCGACGGATCGGCTCGGGCGAACACTTGGTCGGCACGCTGTTCTCGATCAGGCTATGCAGTTGCAGCGCGAGTTCGATCGCAAAGCGTCGCTCCGGCGTTTCGACCTCGATGCCGAACAGGTCTGCGATGCGCGAGAGGCGATAGCGTAGCGTCGTCACATGCAGGCCCATCGTGTCAGCGCAAGCTTGACTGCGGCACCCGGAACGCACATAGGCTGCCAGGGTTTCCAGGTAAGCGGTATCGTTGCTTCGATCATGAGCAACCACGCGGCCAATCGCGCCGTCGATGAACTTACGCACGTCGGCGGAGTCGGCCGCGCCGATCAACATCGGCAACGGTCCCAGATCGGGGACTGCGATCACGCCGCGCCGCCCGAATGTACGGGCGACCCGGATCATGCGCCAGCAGCGCTCCCAGCCGTTCGCGTAGGCTTCGAGACCCTCGCATGTATCGCCGAGCACCACGACGGGTTCTTTGCCGAACGAGCTGCCAAGCGTTTCGGAAATGCGCTGCACGAACCTGACTATCAGGTCGAGACTCGTACCTGACTCCTGAGGCACTAGACAGACGAGGCCGCCGCCAATGGCGACCGTGTGCACTGCAAGATGCTGCTGTCCTGCGAGCAGCGCGACTGAGTGCTGGGCGTCGGCCGAAAAGTCGGTCGAAGCATCCGTATGGTCCGGAAAGTCGATGACGATCAGCCGTGTCGGCGCGGCCAGCGACAGCCCGAGACGCCGGGCCCGGTTCAGCACGTCCTGCTCGTCTCGCCAGCGGCGCTCGACAATTTCGAAGAAAAGCTCGGTGAAAGTTCGCGTCTCGAAGCGGAAGCGGATGACGCTACGCATCAATTGCACGCTCAGCGCAAACTTCGCGCTTTCGATCAGCAGCTTGCGCAGGTCGCCTTCGTCGGGTTCGTCGAAGGTCAGCAGTGCGCCAACCGCCTCGTCGTCGACCATGAGTGGTTCGATCTGCGCATCCAGAGCGATCTTTTCGCCGACGCGCAGCGTAATCGTGCCGGAGCGCCGGTACGCGATGGCGTCGCGAACGTCGCCCAGCAGCTGGCGTCCGGGCGCGCCGTCAAGCATCTGCCGCCATGCCGCGTCGTCATGCTCGGGTAGCGGCGACCTGAATCCTGCCAGACTGCTGGCGAAGAAATCGAGTACAAGCACGGGCGCGTTCAACAGATCGCCGAGCATGGCAGTGAGCGTGTCCATCGAGCCGCCGGCCAGCACTTCCTGCAACAGCGAACTCTGCGCGCCCAACGCGCGGCGCATTTGCTCCGCTGCGGCAAGCTCCGCGCGGTGGCGGTGCGCACGGTCGACGGCGATCGCCCCGAGATGCACGATGGTCGCCATGAAAGCGAGGTCGTCCGCGGAGACGTCTGTCACTTTCCGCGACGCCACCGTCAGCACCATCGGCCGCCCTTCCCCGTCGACGCTCGCCATAGGAAAGATCAACACCGTGCAATAGTCGCGCTCGTTCGCGTCACGCCTGTAGCCAGGAAACTCCTCCGACTGCCGGGCATCGCGGATATACACCGGCGCGCTCCGCTGCAATGCAACCAGCGCCGGGCTTGTCGCCAACTCCCAGCGATCCGACAGCGAGCGCGGCAGCAATGAGGTCTCGTATCGTGCCATCACCAGCGACCAACCGTGCGCCAGGTCCACTGCCATGACCGAGCCGAGATCCCACGAACCGTGCCGGCACGCAGCCTTGATCAGGTCTTTCAGCAGCGCGTCGAGATCACCGTCTGAATTGATCTGGCTTGCAACATCACGTAGCGAAACTATCCGCGAGGATTGATCTGACATGTCAGCAGCGTCCGTTAGTGTCGGTTCACTATACGACAGCTCGCAGGGGAAAATAATAGTTTCATCCGTCGAAGCGGAGGAAGACGCGGCAGTCTCACGTCCTTAGCATGCTTCTCATGAAACCGCTGAACAGACTAACCAATGGGAGCACGCATATGGAAACTGGACTTCGCAAGATCGCTACGTTTGTCGAGGAAACCGTCATGGAGGGCGGCAAAGAGACGGAACGGCCAATCACAACCGTGATCGTCGCAGCCGTGCTTCGTAACCCGTGGGCGGGTCAAGGCTTCGTGGAAAACCTCCGCCCTGAGATTCTGCGTCTGGCTCCCGTGCTCGGCGCGGAGATGACTCGCAGACTTGTGGCAGTCATGCCTGCCGAGCGCGTCGAGGCATATGGCAAGGCGGCCACGGTGGGTGTCAACGGTGAAATCGAGCACGGTTCAGCACTGATTCACACGCTTCGTTTCGGCAACATGTATCGCGAGGCGGTCAACGGCACGGCATTCCTCAGTTTCACTAATACGCGTGTCGGACCCGGCGCGCTGCTGTCCGTGCCAATGATCCATAAGTCGGAAACCGGCAAGCGCTCGCACTTCATCACCGCGACTTTCCAGATGGCGGATGCGCCTGGTCCCGATGAGATCCTGATCGCCATCGGCGCGGCCGACGGCGGCCGCGCTCATCCCCGCATTGCCGACCGCTTCCAGGACATGGCGGAAATCGAAGCGGAGAAAGCGAACGCGTGAATCTGCGCTCTCACGAGCTTCACACGGCCGGCCTCTTTGTGCCGCGCTGACGTACGTAGACCATGTCGCTCAACCATCATGTCAGAGACGATTGCACTAGTCAGCGACATCCATGCCGAGCAGGAAGCGGGTTATCTGTCAGCACTTGCCGCTGCGCTGCCCAATGAAACGATCGTGCCGTTCCGCAGCATGAGCGCGGAGCAACGCGCTCATGCCCGGATTGCGATCGTCGCGAATCCTAATCCCGCCGACGTTGCGGCGTTGCCGAATCTGGTTTGGGTCCAGAGTCTGTGGGCCGGCGTCGAGCAGCTGGTTGCCGCGTGGCCAGCGGCTGGGCCGCAGATCGTGCGCCTGGTCGACGAGGAAATGTCGAGAACCATGGCGGAAGCAGTACTCGCATGGACATATTATCTGCAGCGTGACATGCCGGCCTACGCGCGCCAGCAACGCGACTGCGTGTGGTACCAGCGAGCCTATCGCAAACCTTCGGCGATGACGGTCGGCGTTCTCGGGCTGGGGGCGCTCGGCACAGCTGCTGCCGCACGCGTCGCACACGCGGGCTTCAAGATCGCCGGCTGGAGCCGCTCGGCGAAAGAGGTGCCTGAGGTCGCCACCTTCTCGGGAGACGACGGACTCATCGACATGTTGCGCATCAGCGATATCGTGGTTTGCCTCGTGCCGCTTACCGTACATACCCGCAGCCTGCTCAATGCCGAGCGACTCACCGCAATGAAACCGGGCGCGGCATTGATTAACTTTTCGCGTGGACCTGTCGTGGTGACGAACCATCTGCTGGCCGCGCTCGACAGCGGACATCTGTCACACGCGGTTCTGGACGTCTTCGACGAAGAACCGTTAGTGCCCGGCTCGCGCTTGTGGCGTCATCCGCAGGTGACTGTCCTGCCGCACATATCGGCGCCGACCGACTTCAAAACAGCAGCGGCGGTTATCGCGACAAATATCGCCGCCTATCGGGCGACGGGATGTTTGCCGTGCGGAGTGAACATCGCACGCGGCTATTGATGCAGTAGCGGTCGAGTACAGCTGACGTATGCTCGTCAAATTTAACGACCGCCGACCCAGCGTCGCGAAAGTATGCGAATGGCGCGAAGAAGACACGCTTCCCGCTCCAGCGGGGTTAGAACCGGTGCAACGCGTCCGTGGTCGGAGCGGGCGATCATCGTCTTAGACGTGTTCCATGTCCGCGCGGCGTGTTCTTACCCCTGCCGCCTGAATGCCACCCCATCCGAATCGAACAGGTGGCAATGATCCGGAGCCGCCGCGAGATACAACGTATCTCCGTGTGCGTACCGTTCGAGCGGAGGAATGCGGGCAATCAGGCCGTCCGCTGCGACCTCGATCTCAATGTAGAGTAGGCAGCGTCCCCCCAAGACTCCAAGGCAAGCACCTTCGCTCTGAGGCCGTCACCCGAGCGACTGATGTTGAGATCATTAATCCTGCTAGCGGTGTCCATTCGAGTGCTAATGCTGTCCATAAATTTTGCTAGCGCAAGCCGTAGAGCGAAGCAAAGTCGTCCCCAAAAAGCGAAGTAATTTCTTCAACACCGCATTTATGTGATTCTCCTATCAGCTAGGGGCCGATCATTGGAGCCGCTTATCTCGGAGCAGACGCCCTGACACTTCATGCCGTACGCAGCTACATATCGGGATCAACAACGCGATGCCCGCAGAAATTCAATGCGCGCAGACTCGTTGCATGGTCTGAATCGCTGCAGCGCTCTTCGCAAAAAACTTCGTCGCTCCATATGCGACCGCAGTGCAAACGTTTGAAAAAGGGACCGTCCGGGTGGCGCCCCAATCGCCCGAGCATAACGCACATGCTTCGCGTCAGAATGTCGTGCGCAAACCGACCATGAGGCTGCGCCCGCCCTCCGGCGCGATATCGCGCACGACGGAACTGGCATAGCGAATCTCCTGGTTCGTCAGGTTGTCGCCCCGTACGTAGGCGAGCCAGTTGGTCGTGCCGACATGGAATCTGTACGTCAACATAAGGCCGAGCTTCGTGTAGCTCCCGGTCGGCAGATCGTCGTCGGGCACGCGATGTTGCGCCCACGCGTGCTGCACTTCGGCGCGCGCGCCGAACGGACCGTAGCCGTAATCCACCGCGAGCGTCGCGCGCAACGGCGCAATGCGCGGTAATGGCTGACCGTTGTCCATGTTGCGGGCGTGCGTGTAATCGCCCACAAGCGACACATCCACCTGATGCGCCCCGTGCTGGTACACACGCCATTTGCTGTCGAATTCGAGGCCATAAAATTCAGCGCGAGCGCCGCGATAAACGGCTTCGTTCAGTGCGCCATCGGTGCCAGGCGGGACGACCTCATCGTCGTCGTTCACGAGGCGGCCGGTGTTGTACTCCGTCAGATAGTTTTTGAAGCGGCTATAAAACGCGCCGACGCTGCCTTTGTTCGGACCGCTCGCGAAACGCAGCGACAGGTCGGCCGACACCGCTTTCTCTTTCTGCGCATCCGGATTGCCGATCAGGTACTGGCCAGTTGCATCGTGCGGACCGTTCGCGAACAGTTCGTACAGCGCGGGCGCGCGTTCCGTGTAGGCGATATTCCCCGCCACCGCCCATGCAGGCGTGAGTTTGTAGAGTGCGCCGAGCGACGCGCTCACCGCATTGAAATCGCGGTCCGCGGCGTTCGCGAATTTGTCGTTGCCTGCGGCCGTCGGATCCTGTTTGACGTGTTCGTAGCGGGCGCCCGCGCTCAGCTTGAACGCGTCGGTCACGTTCCACTCTTCGAGGCCGAACAGCACAACGTTGGTGGTCTGCGTGGTCGGCACCAGCGCTTCGTCGCCGAGTGCGGAGAACGTGTTCTGACTGATCTGCACGCCGATCGCACCTTCGAACGGACCGATCTTGCGGTGCCGCGCTTCGATACGCGCTTCGTAGCCGTGATTGCGGAATGTGGTGCCTGTCACGCCGTCGTCGATTTCGCGATGTTCGTAGTCCGTGTAGCCGAAATCGAATTTCAGTTGCGAGAATGGACCTTGCAGATTGCGGACTTCGGATGCGAATGCCACGTGATCCTGATGCATGCGCAGGCGCACGTCGTCTTCCGCGACCGAGCCGTAGTCCGCCTGATAGCCGTTGTACGAAAGTCCCGCGTAACCGTCTGCCCATGTGTACGACGTGCCCACGGCGCCGCCATGCCAGCGACCGTCACTGTTAGGAATGCTGCCGTACGCCTGGGAGGCGTCCGGGCCGTCGAGCGCGCGCCGCCCGTCCGAATGCGCGAAGCCGGGGATGCGCTCATTGCTCGTGTCGCGATCGAAAGCGTCGACGTGGAAAGCGAACTTGCCGTTGCCGCCTTCCACCATGGCTGCGCCGGCACGCGCGTCGTTGGCGCCGCCATAGCTCGCGTCGACCGCGCCGTTCACGCCGTTCACCGGCTCGCGCGGAATGCGATTGTCAATAGTATTGACGACGCCGCCGATCGCGTTGCCGCCATAGAGCAGCGCTGCGGGCCCGCGCACGATCTCGACGCGCTCAATGGTCAGAGGCTCCTGCGGCACAGCGTGGTCATAGGATAGCGACGAAGCGTCCCACGCTGCTACGCCGTTTTGCAGAAGGCGGATCCGGTCGCCATCCATGCCGCGAATGATCGGACGGCCGACCATCGGTCCATATGTCGTCGTCGACACCCCGGGTAGGCCATTGAGCGTCTCCCCCAGCGAATTTGTCTGCCTGAGCGTCAACGCGTCACCGTATATCGCCGTGGCGGGCGCAATGAGTTCGGTGTCGCCGAGCGGGTTCGCGGTGATGAACACGGGCGCAAGAGAGCCGCCCGGAATGCTAGTGGCCGATGAGGCAGTCGACTCCTGCGCCTGAACTGCGAGTGCGATGAGGGCCAGCGCGATGGGAGACAGACGTGGGAAATTGGCAGAGATGCAGGGCGAAACACGCGTAGTGGTCTTGGTCACAATAGTTTTGCGGTGTAGTCGGCGCATCTCGATTGCACCCCAGCGATGCAACGATATCCATCGCATCGTGTGCCGGCGCGCAGTGTCGAAAGATAGCCAGAGAAAAAGGGACAGCAAGGACTGGTAGTAATGTTATAACATAACATTTAGGACGTAAAGGGAGCCGTGTAGCCACACCTGAATTTGGTCGAACCGACGCGAATGGAAGTTGATGGACTAAATCGAAGCACGCGCTTGGTGGCGCGGCCGCGAAGGCCGCCGCAACGAGTTCTACAGGACGCTGAGTCCTCGTGCTCGCGAGGAGCGCGGTCTCGAATGGGTTATTCGGTTCAAGCGTGCCCTGCACGAGGCGACGGCGGTCGCACGCGGGCAACCGGTTCGCCAAAGCTGCCCTACGGCGCGATCAAAGTTCAATCAAAGTCGCAGAAATACGGGCTCCTTACTGGGCGCATAGCCGGCATTTGAATGACACCGTCTCTGGGTTGGGCAGTGACCGTTCATGGCCGAAAGCCGCCTTATGCGGGATGCGCGCTTATCAGCCTATTCGGACTTCCGACCCTCGATGAATTTTCGATAAACCTGCTCATAATCTGGCAACTCGCTTCGCTGTGACAGCCATTTATCTAGCAGCCTGGCGATCGCACGAAACCTCGGATACATATCTCGCCGTCGATTGGGATCGAGCGTCGCGACCGCGTCTTTGGCTTGTCGAGAGAGGTGCCGTGGCGACCAAATCTGGCCGTGTTCGTTTATGACAACCACCAGCGACCGATGCGTAAAGGCGCTGGTGTCCCCGCTGCGCCCGCTCGATTTCCCCCTATAATATTTTTGGAGCTTGAGCGCGACGATAAGACTACGCTCGGACAGCTTCAGCAATGAAGTCAATGCGTTGCGCGTAACGACCAATCGGTAGCCGGTGTCAGTCCATGCGTACTCACTCCGCCCGCCCTCTGCCCCCCAAGCTTCGGCGCGATATATCTGTGTCCCATCAACAGACCAGTGGCGGACCACATCATCATCTGCAGCTGCCCGTAACAGGTCTCGCGTCCATTCCGATGGGAAAGGCCTGCCGAGTGCGGTGGCTGTACCATAGGGATCGTGCCTATCGAGCTGACGCTCAGTGTTCGGCGTCTTTGCGACCCATGACTGAACCGTATGACCATCGCCACCGAAATGACGGGCGATTTCATCTTCATCGTCGGGCAACCATCTAAAAAATGGTTTGTCTGAGAGCAACGTCATGACAACCGCTCGCGCATCGCTGGCATTCGCCAGTACGCTTTGAAGCGTGACAGTTATTTCGCGCCCGATCGACCAACGGCCCGCAATGGGAAGCCAATCCGTCACTACCGTGCCGTCTACCACACCAAGTAACGGTGCCAGTAGATTGCTATCTTCGCAGACGGTCCCACTCTCCCCGCTCTCCGGCATAGGTATATCCGCCTCACTGGTAAGGTCGAGCGGAAACGGATCGGTGAGATCGGAAAGCCAGAGACCATCGTCTCGTGAGAGCGTGTACTCCCTGAGGAACGCGATCCAAGCATCGCCGCTCCAGTCCTCGCCAACAACTGCCCGTGTGGCCAGCAGATCACCGGCAACAAGCATGAGTGCATGCCAGCCGAGATATCCCCCGTATCGATCGCGGTTGGGAACGTATCCCGACGACCAAGATTCGTCATGGCTACTGCTGCGTGGACAATCCTGCATCGCTCGAACGTTAGCGTCCCACCGCCGCACCCATGCGCCGATGCGGTCTTCTACCTCCCAGGCTGGACAGCCGAAGACATGGCACAAGCGCTCGACCTGATATTTGTTGAAGTCGTAGTCGAGGTGAAAGCCATCCTCTGGTCGCGGCGAGGCGTCGGGCCTAGGAGCATAACGGAGTTCGCGATAGTCGCTTCGGGGTGCATATGGATAAGGCGACTGGTTCGCCGAGGCAAGCTTGGCGATAACAGCCTCGCGCTGTTCGCTTGCTAGCGGCTGCGCGAACTCGCAAAGTATGTCTATCGCGAACGCACGCATGACGACATGCGGAAACTCGGCGGAAAAGGCGATTCGCTCGAAGAACGCGCGATGATGAGCTATTACGGAAGCGACGTCTTCAGCTACGCGAGCAAGGGCTATCAACAGCCAAAGCTGCGCATGCATGACGTAAAAAAGTAGCTTTGCATCTCCGAAAGGCAAGCTCCCGGCAGACTGAAAGCGCTCGATCAATTTTTCGACCACATCGAAACGTCCGGCCGCCACTAGGCGCCTTACCGCATGGGCAGCGCGCCAGCGCATCGCCGCAACGGGATGGCCAAGCCGAGCCCACACAAGTCCCGCTACGAATGTCGCCTCGTCGGCCGGAACAGCAAATCGGTCGTCCCACGGTCCGTCTCCAACTTCAGGCGGCAGCTTTTCGCCTGTATTAATCAGAAACCGTTCTAGCCCTTCGGCTATTGCACCGGCACTAGCGTCGGATGCCAGCTTCGCGGCAAGCGCAAGCCAGGCGTTACCACCAAGGCTACTCGCAGCGCTTCGGAGCGCGGCAACTACGTGCTCGACAAGGGTTGCGCGATCGGCATGAAAATATTGCTCCAAACCACGCCAGCCGCCCCATGCGTCGGTGCTAGAACTAGCCAGCTCGGCAGCATGCTTGGTCGCCAAACGTAGCCCCAATTCAAGCAGAGCATCACGCATAGCCGCCGACGAGTTACCCCACTCCTCCAGGTAATCGTCCAGCGCCCGGATTTTATCGGCAAGCGTGGTTGCCGTTGCTTCAACGACCGCGCGAACGAAGCCGAGACGGTCGGCGGGAGAATTTGCTCGCTTAGCCAGGTCAATCAAAGTCTGAACTGGCCAGCGTCGTCCTGATTGGTCAATCTCCTCGTCGAGTATGTGACGGTCGATGTCGTCTGGGTCGGCAAGGTCAACCGGGAAGGTAGTCAGTGGCTCCGGCTCTGTCGCGGCCGACGGGGAGGTGAGCGTTTGCGATTCGGATTTGGGTACGAGGCGAGCGAGCAGGCCCCCAATTCGTGTTCGACTTCGGGAAGCGGCACGAAGAGTCCGCTCAGCGAGGTCATGCAGCACTTCGATCGTCTCCCGCGAGGGGGACAGCTGATCGTCGCGATCAACTTCGACCAAGAGCAGATCGAAGAACCATTCTCGTTGTTCTTGAGGCAGGCGCCCAATGACCTCCAATGCGAAGCCCGAGATATGCCACGTCCAAGTTTCAATTGGAGCAGCCAAGCCAAGCAGAGCGACGGCAGCTTCGACTGAAAGCTTCGAATCGCGAACGAGGACAGTTAGCGCTGGGCCGAGTGACAGTCCGAGCCGAGCCACGTCACGATCGTCCAGCCGCGCCAGCATCGCCAATGTCGCCCGACCAGCACTCGGCACCATCGAGCCGGTTGCAAAACCAAAATGGAGCAGAAAACGGAGCCTTTGGGCGGCGGGTGCTGACCAGCCACACGACCATTCGAGTCCGTCGGCGATCGCCCAAACCAGCAGCCATTCGCCTTCCGTGAATGCGCGTGACGCATCGAGATCCCCTGTCTTGGCGCCGCCCCTGACCTTCACGCCAGCGAACGGGTTGGCGAGCACGTAGCGCTGTTCAATCAGCCAGCGGAACAGCGCGCCGAGGATCGGCAGCGCGTGCGCGGCTGAACGTGCCGACAGGTTGGCTGCCCTGCCCGCCCTGATGTCCGTCCCGCTGGTAACGGGCGACCGCTTCGCGGGTCGACAGGTCGGCATACCAGGCGCGCAGCGCGGCCAGCGCGTCGGCGTGCGGAAAGTCGTCGGGTCCGTTGTGGTCGGCGCAACTGAGCCTATTCCACGCAGTTTGCATGCAGGAAGCACAGCGGACGCTTTCCTGCGCGTCTCAATCAATCAAGCGGTTGAACTGGCGCGTGAGTGAACGGACGTCGCCGCCTTCCAGGTAACAACACTTCTTACACTCCCAGCGATCACGGAACCATGGGTAAATACATATGTAGCTGTATTTTATTTTATGGCAACATATGTATCATACACATCAGACGGGTAATCTATGAAAACAAAGCCGCTGCTCACATCAGCTTTCGCGCTTGCCACGCTCTCGCTTGTCACAGGGACCAGCTACGGCCAAGGAAGCCAGCCGACGCTTGCCAAGATTGAAAGCACCAATCTGATCGCGGTCGGCCATCGGGAAACATCCGTGCCGTTTTCGTATGTCGATACCAACAACAACGTGGTTGGCTTCTCGCAGGACTTGTGCAACAAGGTAATCGACGCGGTGAAGTTGAAGACGAAGCACCCGGATCTGCGCGTGCGCTTTATTCCGGTGACATCGCAGAACCGCATTCCACTTGTACAGAACGGCACGATCGATCTTGAATGCGGCGTGACGACGAATCTCACGTCTCGCCAGAATCAGGTCGCGTTTTCGGACACATTCTTTGTCGCGACGACGCGTCTGCTCACGAGGAAGGACTCCGGCATCAAGGACTTTCCCGATCTTGTGGGCAAAACCGTAGTGACGAATCAGGGCACGACGTCCGAGCGCATTCTTCGCAAGATGAACGAAGAAAAGAAAATGAACATGAATATCATCAGCGCGAAGGACTACGGCGAGGGACGCGCGACGCTTGAAACCGGCCGCGCAGTCGCTTACATGATGGACGATGTTCTGCTGGCCGGCACGCGCTCCCTGACGGCAAAGCCCTCGGATTGGGCGCTGGTCGGAACGCCGCAGTCATCGGAGGCTTACGGCTTCATGATGCGCAAGGACGACTCCGAGTTTAAAAAGCTCGTTGACGATGCAATGAGCCAGGTGATGAGAAGCCCCGAGATCAAGACGCTGTATGACAAGTGGTTCACGAAACCGGTGCCGCCGAAGAACATCAATTTTGAATTCCCGATGAGCGGGACGATGCAGAAGCTCTTTGCCGAGCCAAACGACAAGGCATTCGAGTAACACGTCGGCGAACCGGCTTCACTCCGCGAAGGGCAGCTCGGTCTGCCCCTCAGCGCGCATCCCGAATGTGTTGAGCGTCATTGCCACGAGCGCGTAGTAGCCCAGCAACCCGACAAGATTCACGACGACCGTTAGACCGAAGCGCGCGACAGCGGCGTCGTATGTAGCATCGCTTACGCGCTTCGTGTCGTAGAGCTCGGTGGCGAAATCGAAGATGATCTTGTCGTCGGCATCGGCGAAGCTCGGCGTTTTCCCTGTGCGCAGCCCTTCGGCCACATCGGTGGGCAGGCCGGCTTCGAGCGCGATTGGATGATGGATGTGCCATTCCGCCTGCGATCGCCAGCGCGCCGCGGTCACGAGAATCGCAAGTTCGGAAAGGCGCAGCGGGAGGCCGGTATTGTAGCGGCAGAACGCGCCGAGCTTCTGCGCGTTCTGCGCAAGTTCCGGGCTAAAGATCCAGCCGAGGAACGGCCCGTTCAGGTTGCCGCGCGGGCCACTCAGGATGTCCTCCAGAACGGCCTTCTGTTCGTCGGACGCGGTGGCGATCTGGAAGTCGGGAAGTCGTTTATTCATGATTCGATTGATGTCCGTGAGGTGTGCGTGAGGCCTTGCTCGATGCGACGTGCGGCCGCAAAGCACGCGGCCTCGTCAAACGGTGCGCCGATGATCTGTACGCCGAACGGCATATGACCGTCGCGCAAAACGGGAGCGGTAACGACAGGTAGTCCGGCGAAGGAAACCGGCTGGGTCAACATGCCAAGATGCTTCGCGGGTTCAAGTTCGTGATTGCGGACCGCGATAGTCGCGTCGGAGAATCGCGGCGCGGCTAAGGGCGTGCACGGCGCGAGGAGGACGTCGAAGTCGGCGAAGAGCCGCACCATGCTCGCGCGAAAGCGCCGCTGGTAGTTTAGCGCACGGGCATACCACGCGGCCGGAGTCAACGCGCCGGCGAGAAGGCGCGTGCGCAGGCGGGGCGAGACAGTGTCTTCTGCCGCGTCGAGAAGACCCGCGTGCGCGGTCGCTACCTCCACGTTTGAGACGATCGTCGCCGCGCCGCACCCGAGCCGCATATCGTCCTCCGACATGTCGATCAATTCGTGCGGCCCGATGAGCGATGCCGTTTCCAGCACCGCGTCCCACGCCTGTTGCGATGCGTACGTTTCAAAGTACCCGCTCAATATGCCGACTCTCAGGCGCGAATCCCGCTCGTCCGATGCCTTGCCATCGAGTACAGAATAAAGCGCCGCGAGATCCTGGACATCGTTCGCAAAGCCGCCGATGCAATCCAGCGAACTGGCGTAAGCGAGCACGCCTTGCCGCGGCAGCTTGCCGAAAGTCGGCTTGATGCTCCATACGCCGCACAGCGCGGCCGGGGCGCGAATCGAGCCATTGGTGTCACTGCCGAGCGCGAGCGGTACGCATCGCGCAGCGACAGCGGCAGCGGATCCGCCCGACGAACCGCCTGTCATGCGATCGACATCGTGTGGATTACGCACCGGACCGAAGTGCGGGTTCTCGCCGGTCGCACCGCACGCGAGCTCGTCCATGTGCGTCGTGCCGACGAGCACCGCGCCGGCCCGCTTCAGCCGTGCGACCGCATCGGCGTCGCGGATCGCCGCCGGTATGCGGAGCCGCGCGCGCGAGCCGGCGATCGTCGTGTGGCCTTCGACATTGAAGTTACTTTTAGCCGCGAACGGCACGCCGGCAAGCGGTCCCGGATCGAGCCCCTGCGCGACGAGCGCGTCGATACGCGTTCCCTGTTTGAGCGCCTCGTTGACGAAAACGTGATGAAAAGCGTTGAGCGAGGCGTTCGCGCGTTCGATGCCAATGAGCGCTTCCCGCGTCACGTCGACGGCTGAACGCTTTCGTGCGCGCACATCCGCGGCGATTTCAAGCGCTCTCTGCGTCATCGCCGGGCTCCGCTTCGTCGAGAGCGACGGCAAGTGCACGCGCGCTAGCATGCATCGAGTCGAGCAGCGATGCAACGCCGGGCAGTAACGCGTCGGGCAACGCGATGTCGAGCGTCGCCGCCCATGCTTTCAGGGCGGCGTCGTTCATGCCGCCTTCACGTCGATGAGCCCGAGCGCGCCGTCGATCGCATCTGCAAGGCGCTCGACGATCGTGTCGATCTGCGCGCTGGTCGTGATGAACGGCGGCGCAATGAGCACGTGATCGCCGATGCGGCCGTCCACAGTGCCGCCCATCGGATACACCATAAGGCCGCGCTTCATCGCCTCGCTCTTGATGATCGCGTGCAGTTTGTGCTTCGGATCGAACGCGGTTTTGCTCGCGCGATCCTGCACCAGTTCAACACCGGTGAAGAGGCCGCGCCCACGCACGTCGCCGATGAACGGATGATTTGCCTGCCGCTCGCGCAGCCGCGCGCGCAGTTGTTCGCCGCGCGCCTTCACGTTGTCGAGCAACTGTTCTTCGGCGATGACTTTCTGCACTTCGAGCGCCGCCGCGCACGCCGTCGCGTGGCCGATATACGTGTGACCGTGCTGAAAGAACCCGGATCCGCCGACGATGGTGTTGAAAATCTCGTTGCTGACGAGCGTCGCGCCGATTGGCTGATAACCCGCGCCGAGACCCTTCGCGATCGCGAGAATATCGGGCGAAACGCCGTCTTCCTCGCAAGCGAACAGGTGGCCCGTGCGGCCCATCCCGGACATCACTTCGTCGAGAATCAGCAGCACGCCGTATTTGTCGCAGACTGCGCGAATCTTACGGAAGTATTCGCGCACAGGCGGCACCGCGCCCGCCGTCGCGCCGACGACCGTCTCTGCGACAAATGCCGCCACCGATTGCGCGCCGAGTTCAAGAATCTTCGCTTCAAGTTCGTCGGCCAGACGTTGCGCGAAGGCTTCGTCGGTTTCGCCCGCTTGCTGCTCGCGATAGGCGAAGCAGGGTGTTACGTGATGCGCTTCGATCAGAATCGGTAGGAACGGCTCGCGGCGCCATGCGTTGCCGCCGATGGCGAGCGCTCCGAGCGTGTTGCCGTGATAGCTCTGCCGGCGCGCGATGAAGTGCCGCCGCTCGGGCTGACCCTTCTCGACGAAATATTGACGCGCGAGCTTTAGCGCGGCTTCCATCGCTTCTGAGCCGCCCGACACGAAGTAGACGTGGCCGAGATTTCGCGGCGCGGCTTCGATGAGCAGATCGGCGAGTGCTTCGGCAGGCTCGGTTGTGAAGAACGATGTGTGTGCGTAGGGCAACTGCTGCACTTGTCGCTGAATGGCTTCGATCACCCTCGGATGACTGTGCCCAAGACACGAAACGGCCGCGCCCCCGCACGCGTCGATGTAGCGCTTGCCGGTTGAATCGACGATTTCTATGCCGTCGCCGCGCACGGCGATGGGCAGGCTGGCGCGCGGCGCGCGATGAAATACCGTGGTCATGTGATTTTGCCTTTGGTGCGAATCTGGATGCGAAGGACGTGCGCAACACGCGATTTACAATTCTAACCGCAATACAACATATGTTGTCAATAGCCGTACGTGGAGACTCAATGCGCCGCCTTGATGTGGCGCCCCGGCATGCGATGCATCGCGAGCACAAGTGGGCATCGCGCGAGAGCGTGTCTTTGCGGGATTTGTGTAATGCGCGCCTCGTCATCGGCGGGCGCGACAGTGGCAATCGGCTGCTGCTCGAACTGCTGCTGGGTCACGAGTCGATCAGTCTGCGATGGTTCTACGAAGTCGAACACATCTCATGCGTCGTCGCGCTAGTCGATGCGGGTCTCGGCTGCGCGATCGTGCCGTCGCTTGCGGTGTCGGCACACTTCGCGCCGAACATTCGGACAGTTCCTATCGCAGACCCAGAAGTGCAGCGCTCGATCGGCATCGTGAAACATCGGCAAGTGTCGATGTCCTCGATCGCCGCCGATCTCTGCGAACTACTGCGGGGCTCGATCGACTAGCTCGCCGCGTAGGCGCCCTGCGAGTGCAGCGCGGTTTCGGCCTGTTGCAGATTCGTGATCGCGTCCTTGCCTTCGAGCGCGAGTAGATGCGCGACCAGCATCTCCGCAAGCGCCGATGCCGCCACGAGCGATGGAAAGAAAGACGGCGATTCGTGCGAGAAGATGAGCGTGTGATCGGCGTTCAGCGCGATGGGAGATACGGCGCTATCGGTCAGCGCGACCAGTTTCGCACCGCGCTCAACCGCCGCCTGCGCGACGCGCAGCGCTTCGACGGAATACGGCGCGAAGCTGACGACGACCACTGCATGCTTTCTCTCGATGCCGCGCAATTGCATTTCGAGCGTGCCGGCTTCGCCGCTGACGAGACTCACCGATGGACGGAACAGGCGATATCCATAAAGCAGGCTGAATGCAACCGGATAACACGAGCGAAAACCCGCGACGTGGATATGCGGCGCCTTCTTCAACGTCTTCGCCGTTTCGACGACGCTCCCGGCGTTCTGGGCCAGCGTGAGTTCGAGGTTGTGTGATTGCGCCTGCGCAAGCTCCCGGCTGAGCTGGTTGCCGGAGCCGCCTTTAACCAGCGAGCGTGCACGCGTCGTCAGTGGCTCCGGGCGCGTGCGCACGCGGCTCACGAAGATTTCGCGCAGCTCGTTCCAGCCCGGGAAACCGAGTAGCTGCGAGAGACGGACCATCGCAGCGGGCTGGACCTTCGCGCGTTCGGCGACCTTGCGCATCGACAGGACGGCGACTTCGTCAGGGTTGTCCAGGAGAAAGGCGGCGCCTGCCTGGAACTGCGGGCTCAGATCGGGAAAGCGGTCGCGGATGATGGCGACAAGTTCGTTGAAGGTGTGCACGGACAGGCTCGGGCTCGGCGGATTGAATTCGGTATTTAAACACGGCGCGTCGCGACAGGAGTGCCCTTATGAGCGCGCTAACCGACTTGTTCAGAGCCAGCGCCTTCACGACAGCTGAAGGTTGCGTATTACGCCAACCGATGAATATGAAGGATGCGGGCGTGTCATTCCCATGCCCTGCTCCGCGCATATGGCTGCGACCCTGGGAGGTCGCCACTCATGTTCCTTTCCCCGTCTACGCCGCGCTGGCGGTGCCGTCACAGGCGTACTAGGTGTAAACCCCTAGTTGCAACCGGATTTTGATCGATGAGACTTCGCAACTAGATTTGCACACAACGTTAATACGCAAATATCATTGCGTCATAGCTAACCATTTCGACAAGGAGTCGATCATGAAACTCGCCGCAAAACTCGCCGTGGCCGCCGTCGCCGCATTTTCTTTCGCCAGCGGTGCGGCTTACGCCGAAACGCTGCTTGTGGCGTGCGACACCGCGTTTGTGCCGTTCGAGTTCAAACAGGGCAACGAATACGTCGGCTTCGACATCGACTTGTGGAAGGAAATCGCCAAGGACCTGAGGATCGACTACAAGCTGCAGCCAATGGACTTCAGCGGCATCTTGCCCGCGCTGCAGACGCATAACGTCGATGTCGCGCTCGCGGGCATCACGATCAAGGACGAGCGCAAGAAAGTAATTGACTTCTCCGACGGCTACTACGCCAGCGGCTTCACGCTCATGGTGCCGGCGGACAGCACGATCAAGGGACCGGACGACCTGAAGGGCAAGACGCTTGCGGTCAAGACCGGCACGTCCTCTTTCGATTATGCGAAAGCGAACTTCAAGAACACCGATTTGCGCGCCTTCCCAAACATTGACAACGCCTATCTCGAACTCGCTACCGGCCGGGTGGATGCCGCGATGCACGACACTCCGAACGTGCTTTACTACATCCACACCGCTGGCAAGTCGCGGGTAAAGGCGGTCGGCCCGCAGATGATGGCGCAGCAATACGGCATCGCGTTCCCGAAAGGCAGCCCGCTCGTCGCGCAGGTCAACGCCGAACTCGTGAAGATCAAAGCCGATGGGCGCTATGCGGCGATCTACAAGAAGTGGTTTGGCGTCGAGCCGGCGAAGTCCTGACACCCCGCGCTACGGAGAATATTCATGCAGTTCGATCTTTCGGTCATCGTCGACGCCGTGCCCGCACTCATGCACGGCGCGCGTCTCACGGTGCTGATCACCATCGCGGGGCTCGCGGGCGGCATGTTCGTCGGCCTGGTGTTCGGCCTGATGCGCGCATACGGCAACACGTTATGCCAGAAGATCGCGTTCACGTATATCGAGTTCGTGCGCGGCACACCGATCGTCGTGCAGGTGATGTTCATCTATTTCGCGTTGCCTTTGCTGATGCACGTGCGCGTCGATGCAATGACCGCGGCCATCGTGTCGATCATTATCAACTCGGGCGCGTATATCGCGGAGATCGTGCGCGGCGCGTTTCTCTCAGTGCCGCGCGGTCTTAAAGAAGCCGGCCTCGCGCTTGGCATGCCGGGCTGGCGCGTACTCGCGTTCGTGGTCGGCCCGGTCGCGCTACGGCGCATGACGCCCGCGCTCGGCAATCAGTTCATCGTGAGCCTGAAGGACACGTCGCTCTTCATCGTGATAGGCGTGGGCGAACTGACGCGTCAGGGTCAGGAGATCATGGCGTCGAACTTTCGCGCGGTGGAAATCTGGACTGCCGTCGCGCTCATCTATCTCTGCATGATCGGCGCGCTCAGCTTTGGCCTGCGCACGATGGAACGGCGGATGCGCATCCTATGAATACGATGAACCACAACGGCCACATGGTGCAATTCAAGGGCGTGACAAAGCGCTTCGGCAAGACGGTCGTGCTCGATAGAGTCGATCTGAACATCGGCGCGGGCGAAGTAGTCGTGCTGATCGGGCCATCCGGCTCGGGCAAATCGACGCTTCTACGCTGCATCAACGCGCTGGAGCAGATCGATGGCGGCGACCTCGTCGTCGATGGCATCAGCGTGCTCGGCGGCGCGAAGAAAATGCGCGAGATCCGTCAGGAAGCGGGCATGGTGTTTCAGCAGTTCAATCTGTTCCCGCAGATGACGGCGCTCGAGAACGTCGCGTTCGGCCCGCGCCAGGTGCGCGGGATGAGCAAGTCCGAAGCCGAATCGCTTGCGCGCGAACTGCTGACGAAGGTCGGGCTGGGCTCGCGCGTCGGGCACTATGCGAGTGAGTTGTCGGGCGGACAGCAGCAGCGCGTCGCGATTGCGCGGGCGCTCGCGGTGAAACCCAAGCTCATGCTCTTCGACGAACCCACCTCCGCGCTCGATCCCGAGTTGCGTCAGGAAGTGCTGCGCGTGATGCAGGCTCTCGCTGAAGAAGGCATGTCGATGGTCGTGGTCACGCACGAGATGGCGTTCGCGCGCAAGGTCGGCACGCGGCTCATCTTCATGGAGCACGGGCATATTACCGTCGATGGCCCGCCTGCGGAACTGCTCGATAATCCGCCTAATCAGCGCCTGCGCGATTTTCTGCAACATGTTGGATAACTTTCACGAAACACCTCGAATATGGCAGCACTCGGCTTTATAGAAATCTCCGGTTCCCCGCGCGAGGCGGGCGAAGCACTCGGCCGGTCCAGCGCGCACGCGACGCATGCGTACTTATTGAAGACCCGTGCATGGCAAACGGTCATGCAATGGCGCGGCAGCGACACGGCGAAGACTATGGCGGCGCTCGTGCACGAGCGGTTTCCGCGCGTATGGGACGAGCTCGAGGGTCTGGCCATTGGTCTCGGCCTGCCGTTCGAGGACGTCTTTCTCTGGAACTGCCGGGGCGATCTCTGGGCGATGTCGCCCGATGGCTGCACAACTGTGCAGCTTCCTGGCACGGATGCGCGGCGCATCAGCCATAACGAAGACGGTCTTCCCGGCTTTGCTGGACATTGCGCGATTGCCGAATGCAGGGTCCAAGGCAACGCGGGTTTCGCGGCCTTCGTTTATCCGGCCTCGCTGCCGGGACATACGTTCGCCGTCACGAACAGCGGTCTTGCGGTGACCGTGAACAATCTGCGCCAGCGCGAAGTCGTCGCGGGCGTGCCGCGCATGGTGCTCACACGCGCGATTCTCGACGCGGTCGATCTGGATGAAGCCGTGTCCATCGTGCGTGACAATCCGCGCGCGGGCGGCTTTCATCTGACGCTCGGCGCTTGCAGCAGTCCCGCGCTGCTCAGCGTCGAATTCAGCGCGCACGATTGCTCTGTCGTCGAAGTGAAAGCGCCGTCCCTGCATGCGAACCACGCGATCCATCCTTCGATGCACGGCTTCTCGCAGATCGTCACGGATTCGTCGCGCCATCGGCAGGCACGGGGCGAGGCGATGCTCGCATCGGACGAAGCAATCGATTGCCTCGTGATCCTCGCGGATCGTGAAGATCACGCACTGCCGATTCATCGTACGCACCCGGACGATCCTGACGATGAGAACACCCTCGCTACCGCCGACATTGCCATTCGTTCATCTCACATAGAATGGCAGGTTCACGAACATCCCGGGCAGCCCGCCCGGTACTGGATGATCAATGGACACAGGCAAACAGAAAGGGCGTCACGCGAGCAAAGCTGAAGCCGGCGCGCAAGTGCCGCCGCGCAGCGTCGACGGCCTGCGCGAACTCGCGATACGCATCGGCCGCGACGAGGCCCAGGTCTCGCTCGGCGGCAAGGCGCACACGGTGCTCGCGAAGCTGCTCGAACGCCCTGAAGAAGTGGCGGTGCGCACGATCACTGACCTCGCCGCATCGCTCGATGTCAATGCGTCTACGCTCACGCGCCTGTCCACGAAGCTCGGCTATGCGGGCTTCGCGGATTTTCAGAGCGTGTTTCGCGACAGCCTCGCCGAGCGTCATCGGCATTTTTATAGCCAGCAGGCGGAGCGGCTCGTGGCGAGCAGCAGGACGCACGCCCACGATGCCGCGCCCGAAGTTGACATGGTCGTGAAGCTCGCGCGTGAATCGATCGGCAATGTGGAAGGCTTCATCGCACAACTATCGCCCGTCGACTTGCGCGGCGCCGCGCGCCTCATCGCCGATGCAAAGCGCGTACGCGTTCATGGCCTGCGCCAGTTCAGCGCACTCGCGAGCTTCGTCTGCTATGGCCTTGGCATGATCCGCACGGACGTCGGCCTGCTCGATTCACAGGGGCTCGGCGTCGCAGAAGGACTCGCGCAGCTGGAGCCGGGCGACGTCGTTCTCGTCACGAGCGTCGCTCCTTATACGCGCAGCGTCGCCGATGCTGCGATCGCCGCCAAGGACGCCGGGCTTGATGTCATCGCGATCACCGATACCCTCGCCTCGCCGCTCGTGCCGCCCGCGCGTCATGCGTTCCTGGTTCCGCACGATAGCAGCTTCTTCAGCAACAGCATGGGCGCATATCTGGTGTTTTGTGAGGGCCTGATGAATGTCGTCGCGGCCCATCTCGGAAAGCGCTCGCTGGAGGCGCTCGAACGGCGCGAGCGTCTAATCACGACGCTTGGCATCGAAATGTCCTGACAAGAACACCGGGAATGCCTGAGAGCGCGCGTCAGCAGATTACGTTCGCGGGTCAGGGAGGTCGGCCGCGCGAAGACCGCCTCCCCCAGCCAGCGAATGACGCTTCGTGGCCGACCCCGCAAATCCAATGGCGGACTACGAACCGCCCGCGCGATCTGAGCGGCGGACCTTCCCTAGCCGCCCCACAACCGCCGATCAATATGGTCTGCAAATAACGTCCGCCTCGGAAACCGCTCCGACATCGTCGCTCTTTGAACAGTGACGCGAAGTTACGAGCCCACACGATTCCCTGGCACTTACTTCCGACGTTGGCCGTACCGCCGTGTCGACGCTTGATTGGTTGCGTTGCGGCGGCGTCAACCGACCGCTTACCCCAACGCGTGATTCGGAGCAAGCCGGAATACGCGGACAGTCGCCCTCAAACGCGCAGCCTGTTCGTCAAGCGACGCCGCTGCCGCGGTCGCCTGCTCGACCAGCGCCGCGTTCTGCTGCGTGACTTCGTCCATCTGCGAGACCGCGCGATTGACCTGCTCGATCCCGGTGCTCTGCTCGACCGACGCGGCGGCGATCTCGGCCATAATGTCGCTCACGCGCTTGATCGACTGCACGATGTCGCGCATCCGTTCGCCGGCCGTCGCGACCTGCGCGGTGCCGCCCTCGACGCGCGCGACCGACGAGCCGATCAGCGCCTTGATGTCCTTGGCCGCTGTCGCGCTGCGTTGCGCGAGCGAGCGCACCTCGCCGGCGACCACCGCGAAGCCGCGCCCCTCTTCGCCGGCGCGCGCGGCTTCGACCGCCGCGTTCAACGCGAGGATGTTGGTCTGAAATGCGATCCCTTCAATCACGCTGATGATCTGCCCGATCTTGTGCGACTCGTCGGCGATCTCCTGCATCGTGCCGATCACCTGATCGACCGCCGCGCCGCCGCGCGCGGTCGCGTCCGACGCGAGCACCGCGAGCTCGCTCGCCTGGCCAGCGTTGTCGGCGTTCTGCTTCACGGTTGCAGTCAGCTGCTCCATGCTCGCCGCGGTTTCCTGCAGCGATGCTGCCTGCTCTTCGGTGCGTTGCGACAGATCGGTATTGCCTTGCGCGATCTCGCCGCTGCCGCTAGCAATCGTTTCGCTCGCGTTCTGAATGTCGCGCACGAGATCGCGCAGCTTCACGCGCATTTCGTTCAGCGCATAGAGCATGCTTGATCGGTCGCCGGGCGCGAGCGCGATTTGCGCGGCGAGATTGCCCGAAGCGATCTGCGCGGCGAACTCGCTCGCGTCGGCCGGCTCGCCGCCAAGCGTGCGACGGATGCTGCGCGTCATGAACCACGCCATCGTGGCGACCACCGCGAAGATCACTATGCCGGTCGCGATCAGTGTGCGCGCGAGCCGCCAGAACACCGCGTTGATGTCGTCGTAAAAGAAGCCGGTGCCGATCCACCATTGCCATTGCGGAATCGCTACCACGCCTTGCAGTTTGGGGACCAGCGGCGCGTCCTGCGCTCGCTTGATCAGCACGTCGACCAATGCGATGTGCCGCTCCTGAAGGCCCTTCGCGTACGCTTGCGTGTCGGTCAGATCGCCCTCGAGCGTGCGGTTGCCGCCGGTCTTCGTGCCGATCAATGCGGCATTCGGATGGACCAGGTTGATGCTGTCGGTGCTAGTAATCCAGTAATAACTGCTGGCGTTTGCATTCAGTTGCGCGATCGCTGTCTTCGCGGCAGCCTGTGCATCGGTGCGGCTCAGCTTGCCACTCGCCTCCAGCGATTGGTAGTGCAGCGCGAGATGTTCGGCCTTATTGAGCATCTCGGTGATCTGCGCCCTTCTGCCCTCAATCAGCGCGCGGTCGAGTTGGGTCAGCGCAATCGCGCCGATGCAGATGACACCGGCGAGGGCCGCACCTACCAAAGAAATGAGTTTTGTGGAGACTTTCATGTTTGTGCGCGTTGTGAGGCCATTGGCAACTGAATGGCTTGCCTTTTTATCGGCGCCACGCCGGCGAACTTGAGCGACAGTTGCGCGAAAGCTTCCGCGCCAGTCCCTTGAAAACCCGAACAGTCAGGCGGCCCGAGCCCGAGCCCGCGCGAATTCATTATCGAGTCGGCGCCCGGCGTCATTACTCCGTCGATGCCGTTTAACTTTGTCAGGCGCTGCGCAGCCCTGTCAAAGCCACGCTAAGCCCCGGCCGGTGGTTGTTGTTCTTCAGGCAAAGCGTGGCGTTATGGCGATCGGCAATGCGCGCCGCAATTGCCAGTCCCAGACCGCTGCCTTGCTCCTTGGTCCCTGCGCTGCGATAGAAGCGGTCGCAAACCCGATCCAGTTCGTGCTCGCAAATTCCGGGACCGGTATCGACAACCGTTACGCTGACCTCAGTTCCCGCCCGGGCAAGTATCACGTCAACTTTTCCATGTTCCGGCGTGTAACGGATAGCGTTGTCGATCACGTTATTCAGCAGGACTTCGATACCGGCGGCTTCTGCGTGGATGTCATACGGATCGTCAGTCATTGACGGGTCGGCGAAGTCCAGGCCCAGATCGATCTTCCTGGCTTCGGCAAGAAACGAAGCGTCCGCTACGGCACGCTCCGCGAGTCCACGCAAACTGACGACTTCAAACTGATCAGCGCGGGGCGCATCTTCGCGAGCAAGAATCAGCAACTGGTGCACGAGGTGAATCATCCTGTCGAGTCGTCCCTTGATGCGCTCGAACGTGCCTGGACTAGTCAGCGAGCCATCACGCTCGGCCGCCTGGATCTGAAGCTTCAGCGCAGCCAGCGGCGAACGAAGTTCATGCGCGGCATCTGCAACGAAGGTGCGTTGTGCACGTGATGCAATGTCGAGCCGGTTCAGCAGATCATTCAACGCATTGACGAGCGGCTCCAGTTCGACCGGACTACGTCTGTCCAGACGCAACGGAGCAAGTGAATTCAATGAGCGCGCCGCGAGCGCGTGAGAGATTCGTTCAAGCGGTGACAGAGCCCGGCCCACGACGACGAGCACGATCAGAATAATCGCCGGAAAGAATACCCCCAATGGCCACAACGTACGCAGCGCGAGACGCAACGCGAGATCGTTGCGTACCGATACGGGTTGCGCAACCTGCACGAAACGATCGCCCTGCTGTGCACCGAATACACGCCAGTGAACCTCCTGGTGTTCGATTGTGCGAATGCCGGCGGGAAACCGGGGAAGATCGACACCGCCCAGCGACGCGTAAACCGGCGTCTCGGTGTTGCCCCAGATTTCGATGAAAAGCCGGTCTTCTGCGAGACCCTCGAAGTTGGGGCCGCGATGCTCTAACGACTTGCCGTCGGTAAGGGTGGACGGTAGAGAAAGGGCGACCGTGCGTAGTTCGTAGTCGAACAGTTCGCTCGCCTCTAATCGCGCGGTATGAAAAATGCCATAACCTGCAGTCAATACCGCGGCACCGAGCCCTGCGATCAACCACCCGAGCAGCCAGCGGCGGATCGACGTCATTCGCACCTCTTGAGCCGATAGCCGACGCCGCGCACGGTCACGATGTGCTCAGCCCCCAGCTTGCGCCGCAAATAAGACACGTGAACTTCGATCGTGTTGCTGCCGACCTCCTCGCCCCAGCCATACAGTTTCTCCTCGAGTTCGGAACGGGTGAAGACTCGCCTGGGCTCTTCGATAAGTGCCTGTAACAGGCTGAATTCCCGTGGAAGCAGTGACAGTGGCTCGCCACGCAACGTCACCTCGTGGCTGACGGGGTCGAGCGTCAGGTCACCGTGCGTGTACAGCGGGCTGGTTTGTCCAGTGCGACGGCGCAGCAGCGCGCGCACCCGCGCCGCCAGTTCGTCGAGATCGAAGGGCTTGACGAGATAGTCATCGGCGCCAGCATCGAGACCCGCGATGCGGTCTTCGACTGCATCGCGCGCGGTCAGGATAAGCACCGGGGCACTTCCGCCACGCCGACGATAGCGGTTGAGAACGTCTACGCCGTCCGCCTTCGGCAGCCCAAGATCGAGCAACACGAGATCATAGACATCGTGATCGAGTGAGAGCTCGGCCTCACGACCATCGCGGGCCCAATCAATCGCATAGCCCGCGCGCCGCATGGTCTCCATGATCGGCTCGCCGATCATCTCATCGTCTTCCACTAACAACATTCGCATGGTGGTGCATCTCCTGACTCGTCCGTCACTGCCGATTGGCGAAGCTTAGCGCGGATGCGAGCGGCGCAACGGTATTCGAGAGTGCGGCACATCGCTCAATGATGTGCGAAAAGTCCGCTCGCCGCGCCGGACGAGACGGCATTCAGCGAGGGCACCGTCCGCGATTCCGACGACCCCCCGGGCTGCTTACCGTAGCCTGTATCGGCGGCCCCGGTCAGATTCGCCGACTGCTCTGTCGCCGGATAGTGCACCTTCGACTGCGTGCGATGGTCTTGCGCCGCCTGAGCCCTTTGCGCGCGCACGTCCGCGCGGGTCAGCGGACCGTTTTCGGGTTGCTGCGCAAAACTTGCAACCGGCATGGCGGCGGCGATAACGACGAGGCTGATCGACAGTAGGTTTTTCATGGTGGATTCCAATTGAGTAAGTCTGCGGTGGATTGCGCACGCAGGTGTCTTTACGTGTCCGTCGTGGACTGCAACGTTAGGACATGTTGCGACGAACTGCCTCAGACTACGCACGCAACCTTAGCGGACGCTTATGCGCCTTTCTCGTTCCTCGCGAACACTTAACTCAAAGCTGTCGGGACGCTTCCACGTCATTGAATCAGCCGACAATCAAGCCGCGAACGAAGGCGCAGGTGCGCAGATATCAAGCAGAAGAAATGTGTCGGGAAGCCCCCGTGCTAAAGCACAACACGGCGAGTTAAGGGTTTCCTAAGCGGCAATATGGAGAATAGCCCGCTCTTTCAGAGCATCCGATTGCGGCTGCCGCACATATTGTTTTGGGAGCCGATTTTGAGCGTACGCAGAATGGTAGCGGCCAGTGCCTGGGCGGTGAAGGCAGCAGCACGTTGGTCTGCGGCGACACCGCCGGTAGGATTGCCGGATGGGGCGACCGCCGCACACGCTCACGGCGTCTCATACTGATCTGCTGGATTTTTTAGGGGTTCTTAAGTATTTCTTAAGACTTCGTGAAAAACGCTTTAGAGAAGTCTGCGAAACGTCGAGCGCGATCTCACCGGCAACTGCGTGCGCGGCAGGAAGATCGATGCGATCGCGCCGAGCAACGCCGCCTTCGCTCCCACTCGCCCTCCCACGCCGGCAAGTGACTTTCCGCCATTTGTCCTCCACAGTACGCCCTATCAAGGAGCGTCATCGATGCATGCACAGTCCACCCGTTAGCATGATTTCTGCAACCGCTAATAGGCGCCTGCCCATTCCATCAATTCGGGCACTCGCATCCGCGTTGCTGACGTTGATTCTCGAAGGAGGTAGCTTTGTTCGATTCCAACGGGATTGTAAGCACTGCGAGACGACTCAAAGAAATTATGGAATGGCCTATTCATAAGTTCATGCCGGTTGCAATCAAGGCGTGGATTATGCAGCCGAACAACGCCTCGATCTCGAATACGACATGGAATGACGAGTACGATTCCGGAGCTTGGGATTATCTTTCCAGTACAAAGGAAGTCGGCCGGTACAGCGTGATCGTGGGATATTGCCTGCACTTCAAACCGGCGGCGCGCATTCTGGACGTTGGGTGCGGCACGGGCATCCTTGCGCGCTGGCTGTCGAATGCCGCAATATCCAGTTACCTGGGTATCGACCTGTCGGAAGCTGCCATCGAGAAGGCACGCCAGTCGAACATCCAAAGAGCAGAGTTCGCTGTAGCGGACGTCACCACGTTCCAGACTTCGCAACTGTTCGACGTCATCGTCTTTAACGAAGTGCTCTATTACCTTAGGAATCCGGACGACTATCTCGGGCGATTCGCACGTTATCTTGCCCCCGGTGGAATACTTGTCGTCAGCATGTGGCATCACGCCGACGGCATAAACACATGGAAACGGTTGAGGGCCGGGTTTGAGGAACTTGATCGTGTCCGTATTGTGCACGTCCAGTCTGGTCTGAGATGGAATGTGGCCGTGCTGATACCCCGATAAATGTATCAACCGGTCCGTTTGTAAATGCATAGGGCTCGCCCAGCAATCAAGCGACCGACCGGATCCAAGCTTGCCGAATCGGTCCAAGCCACTGCGGGAGCCTTCGAAAATCCAACGATAACGGCCAGGGTTTCCACTGTTTTCCACTGTTTTCAATTGCGCGCGCGTGAAAACATGGGCCCCATTTTCCATTCTTTCGCCGCCGGTCAACGCGGCAGGCACTCGACCTCGTCGGCGTCGATCCAATCTTCTTCCGAAAGTCGCCGTAACCGGCCGTCCTCTTGCAATCACGGGTATGGCAGCGCGCGCCACATGCCAGTTTGAACTACTAGCCAAGGAACGTATCTATGCCAGCCTTTTCGATCATCGTGCCGGCCTACAACGTGCAGGACTACATCGAGGAAGCGCTGCAAAGCATTGCCGGACAGTCGTTCACCGACTGGGAGGCGATTATCATAGACGACGGATCGACAGACGCCACAGGCGCGATTGCGAAAAAGCTGTGTGCCCGCGATCCCCGTTTCCGATATATCCGTCAGCAAAACCGCGGCCAATCTGCTGCGCGCAACTTAGGCACATCAGTCGCAGTTGGCTCCTACCTGTATTACATGGATAGCGATGACATCATCGACAACGATACCTTGAGTGTCTGCTATAAGGAATTCGAGGACCGGGAAGTTGACGTCGTCGTCTTCGAGGCAGTGGTCTTCCCGCCTGGCTCACCGGAGTACAGGCTCGAAGAACACTACTACCAGCGGCCGCTGGCAGACTCACCGATATGGTCTGGAGATTTCATCGTTCAATCGCTGCGACAAGGGCGGTATTGCGTGTCGCCATGCTGCCTTATCGCACGACGGACTGCTATAGGCGACCTGCGCTTCATGGATGGCACCGTATATGAAGACAATTGTTTTTTTGTGTCGTTGATGCTGAATCAGAGGCTTAAAGTCGCCGTGCTGAACCAAAGGCTATACAAAAGACGGTTGCGGGCGGATTCAACGATGGTCGCAGCAAAAACACTCCACCATTACAACAGCATGTATCGAATACTTCGAGAAATGTCAGGGCTCTCGTTTGATGCACTCGATCCACCGGAACGGGCCGTAATAAGAGAAAAAATAGTCGGCAATGCGCTTGGGGATCTGCACTTTGTCAGCGCGCTCGTCGGTCCCGACATGAGGCTCCGCAAAATGAACGTTGCTGCCACGTGGCATGTCGCGACACACGTCTCGGCGCGGTTATTCACGCCCAAACGCATCCTGCTTGCGCTGGTGCCAGAACTGTATAAATTCAAGGCCGAAGGCCGGCGCTACCGCTAAGGGCCATCTCCGCCGCATTGAAAATCTATGCGCATCACTTTCCTTGATCTGGCGCAGCGATATGTGAGTCGACGCTGCGAGACAAGGGCCTGTCTGGGCGTGCCGCGCATGGGCAAAGACTCGGCTCCTGTCCCAGCCTCTTCTACCCGACGAGATTCGCACCGTCTCGGCGTCGAGTACAGCGTCGTCTTGAACTGGCTGATGCGCTTCCAGCACCCGATTGCGCTGCACGATCCAGACGGCCCTTGGGCGCCACTTGTCAGTGGTAGCCTGCAATACTGGCCGCACGGCAAGTGTCCTCAATGCGGCCTCAATGAGTAACTCGACAACGGGGATTCAGCGCCGACGACCGGTGACGGGCGACGGGCGACCGGCGACGTGTCCATCGTGCGCTTACGTGCACTTACGTGCGTCTTGCAGGTCTTGTGCCTCGGCGTTCCGAAAGGCGTGGGATGCGACGCGCTGAGCGGGCCGTGAACGGACCTGGACCGCCCGCGTCATATCCGTTTCCGGACGATGTTGTGCATCGCACCTGATCGTCGCCTTGGACACCGGACGGCGCGGAGCAGCCAGCCCTAGCCTGCGCTCGAGCAAATGATGGTCGGCGCGGTGTAAGGCGACGGATAGCCGGATTCGGGGCCGCTGAGAACTCGCAAGCGTTGGGTCGCGAGGACGTCGGCTTGCGTTTGCTCGCGGCGGGTGAGAGCAGCGGGAACGTCGCCGTTCGGCAGAGGTTCATTGACGCCGCATGTCAGCGTCTTGCCGCCGGCGAGCTGTACCGTCGTTCGATAGGCGTAATCGGAATGCGCGGCCAGGCAGTCGGTCGACCAGATAGTGACGACGCCGAGCAGTGCACAGGTGAAGTGTCGAATCCTCATGATGTTTTCCTTTTACTCGTCCTCGTTATTTGACAGCGGCCGTCTGTTTTGAAACAGGGCATATCCTGGAACTCTCTTTTTCCGGAAAAGCGCTTTGTTGTATGGAGAGGCCCGCCAAGGTATCTCCCTCTCGTAACGTGACACCTCTCGCCGTCAGCCGCGTCAAGCCGCATGTAGTGGACGGTGAAGCTGGTTCCTGTTCCGCCTGAGCGCCGCGCCATCAACCGGCCTATCCCGTTGGCGCGCAGCCTATCGATCGCATTGGTCAGATCACTCGCCGCAATCCGCTCGAAATGATGAATTGCCCGATCAATGGGCAGCACGATCAACGCGCCGTCAACTCGAAACGTGCCTTTTGCTGGTCTGCCCGATAATCCTCCAGCGCGAGCTTGGGCGCTCCGGTAGTCACTGAAAAACGTGTTGGGCGCCTGCTTCGTCAGTTGTTCGCGCGTCGCCTCCCCGGTCTAGTTTTTTCGAGCGCCGTTCCGGCCGCTTTCAGCCACGCTAGTCGACATGGTGATCACGAGCAAAAGCGCTGCGGTGTAAACGGCGACGGTGTTGGTCAGCGCTCAGCGGACAGTAGTGTTTCTGGACATGGTGGTCGTCCTCGACCCGCGGAACAGAAAAAAGCGGCGAACGGATTGAACCGTCGCCGCAGGCTGGAGCAGATTTCGTCGATGAATCGGCCAGAAACAAAGGCCCGGAAGGATCAGAAGCGGGTGCGCACGCCCGTCGTGAGTTCGAGCTGGTTGGTCGCACCGAACGTCGAGCCCACGGTGTAGCCTCCATGCAGCCTCATGTAATCGCCGGCCAAATACACTTCGGTGCGCTTGGACAGGTGATAGAACACCGAACCGTACAGCGTTTCCTTGAAGCCGTTATGCAAGCCCGAGGTCGGATCGAACGCGCCAATGTTTGCGTTCGGGATATCGCCATCGCCGTTGTACGCGGCGTTCTTCACGCGCATCTGCTGATAGCCGAGCTGGTAGTCGAGCGGACCCTTCGGCGACAGCTTGAGCGACACGGTCCACGCATTATCCTGACGCTGACCGAGCGAACCCTGATTGCCGAGGTACCGGAAGTAGCCTGCATTGGCGCGCAGAATGCCGAAGTTATAGTTGCCCCCCACCGACCACGTCTGGTTTGTAAAGCCAACGCGATTTACGTGACTATAGAAGCCCGACACGTCGAAGACGCCACCGTTATACCCGAGTGCTGCCTGATAATTGGCGTTGGAGCCGAAACTCGTTGAGTTGCCGAACGCATAGCCCGCGCTGGCGAAGATGCCGTTGCTGAACAGCTTTTTCCACGCTACGCCATTGTTATAGCGCGTGCCGGTCGCGCTGGCCGCGTAAAAAATCATCTGCTTGAAGTTGTTCGAGTTCGTCCAGCCACCCTCTTCCGTCGCCAATCGAGCATTGCCATACGGGTCGCCATAGATAGCGGCTGCGTCGCGGGCAATAGTATTCTGAAAGCCAGCGGTGATCTTGCCGAACGTGTCGTTCTCGACGCCGACCCATGCGTCGCGGTCGAAAATCTGGCCTGGATCTTCCATCTCCCCGTTGGCGACGACGAATTCGCTCTCCAGTCGGAAAATGATTTTCGTGCCGCCACCGATGTCCTCGGCGCCTTTCAGACCCCAGCGACTGCCGCTAAACCACGGTTCGCCGTCATTACCCATGCCGATGACGTGGTTGCCGTTGGCGTCCGCGTGGGTCCGGTACGTCGGAAAGCTCAGGTCCATCAGTCCGTAAAGCTGGACACTCGACTGTGCGTGCGCACCGGTCGCCTGGCAAACACCGGCCGCGACTGCCAGCGTAAGGTATCTCTTCTTCAAGTTTGTCTCCTTGAGTTGTTGCGTTGAAAATCTGCTGGTTCTGCTTCTGCATTGGCGGCGTTGGTGATCGCGCTTCATCGCGTTTGGCCTTGCTCTGCCTGATCTTGCATAGACACCCGTCACGCCATCGTCGAATCGTAGATACCTGAATCCTTCACGCACCTTTCCTGTACCATCTGTACAACTAAGTAGATCTACCAATTCGCCCCACGTTGACGCTGTTCGGATTGAAGTTACTCGATAGCTTGTGGCCGCAGAATGTAGCCGAGGCCACGCAACGTTGTGATTTGCGCGCTGCAGTTGGCGAGATGCTTGCGCAAGCGGTGAATATAGATGTCTATCGCGTCCGCACTCGGTTCGTCATCGAGACAAAAAACGCTTTCCATCAGGGCGGATTTGGATACCGTTTTACCCTTTCGCAACATCAGTGTTTCAAGGACGGTATGTTCACGGCGCCGCAGCGCGAGCCCAGCGTCGTTGTGGAAGAACTCACGGGTGTCGCAGATGTAGCGCAGATCGCCACACGCGAGACATGACGTCATATCGCCCGATTGTCGGCGAATGAGCGCTTTTATGCGTGCGACCAGTTCGCGCGCATCGAAGGGCTTGACCACGTAATCGTCGGCACCGGTACTGAAACAGTCCACCTTGTCGTCTGTGGATCCATGCGCCGTCAGCATGATGACCGGCACTCTGTCGCCGCGGCGTCGCAGTCGCGCGAGCACCTCCTTGCCGTCCATCCGCGGCAGCCGAAGGTCGAGCACCACGACGTCGTAGCGTTGCGTTGTCAGCACCATGTCCGCGCACTCGCCGTCCGGCACGCTGTCCACCGCGAAGTTTTCGAGGCGCAGCAGATGCGCGATCCAATGTGCAAGCTCAGTGTTGTCTTCGACCAGTAAAAGCTTCATCGGACCTCCCCTCAATCACGCCACTTCGGCAGGCGAACGATCACCCTGAGACCCGTGTGCCCGTCTACCGCTTCCAATTCGACACTGCCACCATGCGAGTGCGCGACTTCGCGCACGATCGGCAGTCCAAGGCCCGTTCCTTCCGCATCAGTCGTCCCGCGATAGAAGCGCTCGAATACATGGACACGCGACTCCGGCGCAATGCCAGGTCCGTTGTCGACGACCTGCAGCAGGACGTCGTTCGCCTGTTCCTCGCAGGTTGCAGTTACTCGACCGCCCGGCTGCGTATACCGGATCGCGTTATCGACGAGATTGGTCACTAGAGCGATAAGCAGCATCGTGCTGCCGGCAACGAACGCTGTTCCGTTCAATTCCGCGCCAATATCGATTCCCCGCCGCTGCGCTGCGTCCACGAGTTCCTCCAGTACGCATGAAACAACAGCGGCGAGGTCGACCTTGGCAGGCGTGCGCTCGCGCGACGAAGACTCGGCCTGTGCAAGCAACAGCAGCTGATTGGTCATTTCAGTCATCTTCACCGTGCTGCGACGTATGCCCGCGAGGGCATCACTCAGCATTGGTCCGCAGTTCTCGCATGGACGCGCGCATTGAACCTGCGCCCCGAGTAACGCGAGTGGCGTGCGTAACTGATGCGCGGCGTCGGCGATGAACTTGCGCTGCGTCGTAGCGTGCACCTTGAGCCGCGCAATGCATTGATTGATCGCGTCGGCGACCGGGCAGAGCTCCGATGGCAGGCGCTCGATATTCACAGGTTCGAGCTGCAGAGCATCGCGGTCAGCGACGTCATCCTTCAGCCTGACGAGCGGACGCAACTCGAAAGTCAGCCCGATCAGCACAAGCGCAATCACGAGCGCGAGCATGCATCCCTCGCGCAGCAACTGGGGACGCCAGAGGTTGGCCAGCATCGCCCGGTACGAGGCCTGAGTTTTGCCCACGACGATCGTGACCGGCTCGATTGCACCCGAGTCGTATAGCTCACGCTCATAAGCCACGGCACGAACACGGTTACCGTCCAGCACGGTGTCGTAGAATACGGGCCCCTGCGTTCCCGAAGCAGGCAGCGCGAGATCGGGGTTACCGCCCAACAATCGGTCCCGTCCCTTCACGACCCGGTAGAACACCTGGTCCTGATAGGGCGACTCGAATATCTCCAGCGCCGCCGGCGGAATCCTCGCGATCAGTGCTCCCTCCTCCCAATCGACGTCTTCGCCGATGATCCGCGCGGACGCAAATAATGCGTTGTCCTGTAGAAGTCCGGCGGTCTCGCAAGCCGCGTCATACGACATCACGCCGGTCACTAACATAAACGCCGCGACCGGAACCAGCAGCCAGGCAAGCAGCCGTGCGCGCAGGCTTCGCATCATGGTCGACTACCCTCCGCAAAAGCCGCGTGTGAAGCAACTTCAATCAAGGTTCTTAATTCCCAGATGCAGTTCGTCAAACGCCCTCGGTACAGCGCGGTGCTTCTTTTGATGAGAACGCATTCGCGCGCGGCGAGAGCATTTTCGCAAGCACGATTCCTGTAGGCACGACTACTAGCTCCATCGCGCACACGCCGCCGGGCATTTTTTGCCCCACTGCCATGACAATAAAGATGAAAGCAAAAGAGAAGATAACGGAATGCAAAACGTTGGTTAATCGACAGCTTTACCTTTTCTTTTAACAAGGCCGCTTGCCAATCTTCATTTGCACCGGCCGCGTGGACTAACGGCGCGATTATGGGACGACAAATCCTTCTCCCCGCTTTCACGGAAATTGATTTTCTTAGGGGAAATCCATGATCGTGGTCCCGCAACTCGGGAGAAGCTTGTGTGACGGGTCGAACATAGATGGCGTTTTTCGTGCGATTCGCGGGCTCCGTTCACGCTTCCAAGAAAGAGCTATAGGCGTCGCGGCAAGAAGCTCTTGCCTTCCATTCGCGTTAGAAGAACCGTGCGTCACGTCGAGGCGCGCGCTCTCTCCAGATCAAAGCGAGCCCTTCGAGCAGACATTGTCGAATCCGCCTGGTGCGCAGGCCTTGTCAATCTCGCGGCGTGGCGGCGGTGAACTGAAGAGGATCTTACGTGGCATCGCGTGTGTGCGCACAGGAGTGTGCGTCCGAACACGGCGCTCGCTGACCGCTCATTAACTCACTTTGTCGTCGTCGCCTCGAAAAGAGTAGCGCAACCTGGCCTCGATGCCTGACATCGGAGCAGGAGACCGTACCAGTGGCGCCCTAAGCTTTTCATAAGGTTCGGCGGCTAAGATCAGCTAATTTTCACTGCGATCCAGACCGATGAATGCACTCGAAGCGCTGAACCGCGCGCTCTTTCTGTCGATCAACGCGACACCATCGGCGCCCGTCTGGCTCATCGACATAGCCCGCTTTATCGCTGATGACGTGATCTATCTCGTGCCGCTCTTACTCGTCGCATTGTGGCTCGCAGGCGGCGAGGATCGACGCGCCGCCGCAGTGCGAGTGTGCTGCGCGGTCCTGGTGGCGCTCGGTATCAATCAGCTGATCGGTCTTGGGTGGATGCATCCGCGGCCGTTCATGATCGGCTTGGGCCATACCTTTATCGAGCACG
Organism: Paraburkholderia strydomiana; assembly: GCF_031456815.1. NCBI lineage: Bacteria > Pseudomonadati > Pseudomonadota > Betaproteobacteria > Burkholderiales > Burkholderiaceae > Paraburkholderia > Paraburkholderia strydomiana. Next base: position 193,211 of record NZ_JAVDVL010000011.1, on the reverse strand, counting down.
CGCCGGATTCATCGTTTCCGAGCGACCACGTCACCGTGTTGGCAAGCGGCGCCTTGACCTTGCTGCTCGCCGGCGAGCGCCGCTACGGGCTGTCGATGTTGCTGGCGGGTCTTGCGGTGGCATGGGCGCGCGTCTTTGTCGGGGTGCATTTTCCGTTGGACATGGCAGGCGCTGTCGCCGTTGCGTGCATAGCCTGTGCGTTGGTTGCTCCGCTATGGAGAATGTCTGGCGCTTCACTGACTCGCGGTCTCATAGCTGTGTATAGAAAGCTGCTGGCATGGCCTATCGGGCGTGGCTGGCTTTCGTCTTGATGGCAAGGCGGCGGGTTGTATTGCGGATTGGCGATCGAGATGAATTGCTCAGCATTATGGGCAAGTGCGTCCGCAACTTGCGGCCAGCGGCAGTTCGCATCGCCGCTGACGCGGCGTATTGGCGCTGCTTCCCGAGACCTGGGGTATCGCGAGCATCTGCAGTAACCGGCCGATGCTGTTGTAAAAGTCGAGCTGCGCAGTGATTGCACCCCTGGCTTGAAATTTGGCCTCTCAGATCGACCCACCAATCGGCTCTCGAGCACCCCGGATACTTGCATTGACGACGCGACACGCGGCGCGCATGAATGCCTGGGCAAGCGGCATCCTGGCCTCCGCCGACTCCTCGTTACTGCGCAGATAGGCTGTGCCAGGCGCGGGGCTTTATCAGCTTTGCCGCCACGCTTAGGCGCACTACCGTCTCACTAAAGTTTGCCCGAGATTGCGGGTAACGTCAGAGACGTGTCTGGCACAATCACCGGCTTATAGGAATACGTCACGTCGCCATATAAAACGAATGAAAGTCAAAAACTCTCGACGGTGGGCTTCGCGAGGCCGCAAACGCTGGATCATCGCGGCGGCTGCACTTTTTACCGCCGCCACCATCCGATCGATACTTCACCCGCTGCTCGGCCCGATCATGCCAGGCACCGCCTTTCTTATCGCCGCCGTGCTCGTAGAGTATTACTGCGGCCTCGCGCCCGCACTCTGCGTGATGCTGGCGGGACTCTGTCTCGCGGACTACCTGTTCGTCCCGCCCTACGGACGCATCGACATCATCGATGCGTCGGATATCCGCCTGCTGCTCTCGTACACGATCATTACGATTGTTGTCATCACGCTGGTCGAGCGCTTGAGACGCGCGCAGTATCGTGCCGAACTGCTGGCGTCGGTAGCGCACTCGCGCTATGAAATGCTGCTGCGTGGCGATAACGAACGCCTGCTCGCGCGTCGCGCCACGGATGAAATGCATCGCATGCTGCATCACATCGCGCAGCACAACCGATCGCTCATTCTCATCAAGGCGCTGGATCCGGCAACGAGCGCGCCGCCCGGCAGCTTCGTCGCGGCGGAGGGAACCTCTGCGGCTGCGGGAGTCATCGACGACGAATCGTTTATTTCGGGTATCGCCTACGGCGCCAGGCATTCGCAAGTGCATCAGGATGATCTCGCGCGTCTGAACAACCGCCTGGTGCCCGGTCACCACCGCATGCGTTTTCTATCGAGCGGACACGGTTGGCACGCAGTCGAATGTGTGTGCGAACGCTTCATTACCCCGTCCGGCGAATTTCTGATCCTTCGGGCGGAAGACTGACTATGAACCCCTCTCAATTTCCGGCTGCTCCGGGCAACGATCATGTTGTTCTCATTTTGCACGGCCTTTCAAGTTCTCCAGCGGAATTGCGGTTCCTCTCTCGCGCACTCGTCGAGGAAGGCTTCGCGACTCACACGCCAGAACTTCGTGGCTACAGCGCCGGCACCGGACATGTACCGATGGAGCAGTGGATCAGCGCAGCCGTCGCCGAGTTTGACGCGCTTGCCGCGCGACACCGGCATGTTTCGGTGTGCGGCCTCTCCATGGGCGCGACGCTGGCCGCCGCCGTCGCTCAAGAGCGCCCGAGCGCGCGCGCGTTGATACTGTTGTCGATCACACTCAGCTATGACGGCTGGGCGATCCCCTGGTACCGATTTCTGCTCGACTACGCTTATTACACACCATTGCGCTCGCGCTACCGTTATCGCGAGCACGCACCATATGGCCTGCGCAACGAGGCGTTGCGCTCGAAGATTGCACGCGTGATGCAGAGGGACGGAATCAGTGAAGTGGGGCCCGCGTCCATTGCTATGCCAGCGCTTCACGAAGCGAGCCGGCTTGCAAAGTCGGTACGCAGGAAACTGAAGAGCATAAGCACCGACTGCCTCATCATTCACGCGATCGACGATGAGACGTCCAGCCCGCATAACGCGCGTTACGTCGTGGCGAACGTCGGGGCGTCGTTTCTTCGCACTATCTGGCTCGACGACTCGTACCACATGATCACATCGGACAACGAACGCGAGGTCGTCGCGCGGGAATGCGCAGTTTTCCTGCGCGAAAGTGCTGCGGCTTCGGCGTCCTGCAACAACCCAGCGCCAGTCATATCAAGGGCGCTCGCGCGGCGCCTGAGACAGTTGGCCGCCGTGGCGAGGAAAGCATGAGGCTCGACATCACCTCTTCTGGACGTCGATGGTTAGCGCTCGCAGCGGTAAGCGCGTGTTGCACAACGGGCGTCGCATACGCCGATGAACCGCAGGCAGACAGCAACTGGAAAATCTCGGTCGGGCCGGGCATGTATGTATTTCCGAAGTACCCTGGCTCCTCGCAGCTTCAGGTGCTTCCGTTCCCCGTGCAGGACATTTCATGGAAGGACTGTGTTTTCTCACAAGGTCCAGATGTGCTCGGCGTCAACGTGTTGCATGGAGAGAACTATCACCTCGGAATGTCGGTCAGTTTCGACTTCCAGTCGCGATCGTCGTCCGACGATGCGCGACTCAAAGGCTTGCCCGATGTGCACTACGGACCGAAGCTGCGACTCTTCGGCGATTACACGGTGTGGGCGTTCACCGGCGCGGTGGCGGCCTATCAGGACATCGCGGGAACAGGACAAGGTCTGACGGCGACGGCCGATATATTCGTGTCGGCGCCGATCGGTAACTGGCTCATTTCGATGGGCCCAGGCCTCACCTGGGCCAACGCGACCTATACGAAGACCCTGTTCGGCATTACGCCGCAGGAAAGCGCGGCATCGGGATTGCCGCACTACGATACCGGTTCCGGCATGCGCGATATTCACTTCAACGTGAATGCAACCTACAAAATCAGTCCGCACTGGTCGGCGAGCGTCGAGGCCGTTGTGGGACGCCTCGAGCATTACGCCGCAGGCAGTCCAATTACCGAGCGGCGGCTCGACCTCAACGGCGTGGCGTCCGTGCTGTACCGCTTCTAGCAACGAAAATCGTTCGCGCGATTCTCGCGGCCCGAGTAAACCCAGCGCTCAAACTTCACTGTGGTCAGAGAGGAAACAGCCGGCAAGTAGTCGAGCCATCATCATGGCAACGTTCGCTGTGTCCCGCAGAGCCGGCCGCTGAACGTCCGACCGACGGCGCATGTGAACGGCGGGTTGTGGCCGAACCCGAAAGCCCCCAGCCTCCCGCAGGTGCCGCACTCACATCAACGACGCCATGCAACCGAGCCTCTGCTGGCTTCAGCGCCTTTATGTTCGGAAGCGACTCGCCGCCGACCGGAGTGTCTGCGCCTGGTCGGCAAGTGACAGTGCTGCCGCAGTAGTCTCTTCCACCAGCGCCGCGTTCTGCTGGGTCGTTTCATCCAGTTGTGAGACAGCGCGGTTGACCTGTTCGATGCCATCCCGTTGCTCTTTCGCCGCCGCCGCTACTTCCTGCATCACGTTGCTCACTTTTTCGATCGACTGCACGATCTCCATCATCGTGCGGCCTGCCTGATCGATGAGCCCCGATCCTTCAGTCACGCCCGTCACGGCTTCGTCGATCAATGCCTTGATTTCCTTTGCCGCGCTGGCGGAGCGCTGTGCGAGCGTACGCACTTCAGCGGCAACCACAGCAAAGCCACGACCCTGCTCGCCCGCGCGGGCCGCTTCGACGGCGGCATTCAATGCCAGGATGTTCGTCTGAAAAGCGATCCCTTCGATCGTGCCGATGATGGACGCGATCTTTGTCGACTGATCCGATATGCCGGCCATGGTTCGCACAGCGCGATCCATCACGACACCGCCCGTCTTCGCGATGCCCGATGCGTTGCTGGCATATTCGGTAGCGAATCCGACACGCTCGCTATTTTGCGCAACGGTTGCTGTCAGTTCTTCCATGCTTGCCGCCGTTTGTTCCAGCGCGGCCGCCTGCGCCTCGGTACGCCGGGACAGGTCCGAGTTACCCGATGCGATTTCGCTCGTGGCGCTCGCCATCGACTCGCTGCTCGAGAGGACGGTTGTGACCGTCGATCTCAGGCCCTCCTGCATCGATGAAAGGCCTTGCATCAGCGCACTCATCTCGTGACGGCCTTCCACTTGAACCTTGTTCGAGAGGTCTCCGTTTGACATCGCCGAACAGACCTCCAGCGCTCGGGTCAATGGACGGCCAATCGCGCGATGCAGGCCGATCGCGCACACTAGTGACAGAAGGATGGCGACGCAGAGTGCTCCTACCGATGCGCCGCTCACCGTGCTGAGTGTCGACTGGAAATTCTCGTAGCTCGACTCGCCGCTAGTCATCAGGTAGTCGTTGAGCGCGTCGGTGCTCCTGGTGAATGCGAGCGCCAGCGGCGGCATCACGTCCATCGTGATCCGGTTAGCGGCAACCGCATCGCCCGTTTCGAGCGACTGCAGCGTGGGCTCGATCGCACCTTTGATCAACCGGTCGAATGTCAGAGAGACGGCCTCTGCCAGCTTTTGCTGCTCAGCGGATTTCGGCAGCGCGAGATAGCGTTCGTAGGCCTTCTTCGACGTCGCCAGATAGGCGCGTGCTTTTTGCAGAAGCACTTTTACGTCCGGCGATTCCGGGTGCAGGAGCGCCCGGTCCATCGAAACGCGCGCGATCGCCATGTTGTACTTGGTGTCGCCAAGCGCGACCGCTGACGATAATTGCACCGCATAGATTTCCTGGAGCGCCGACTTCCCCTCTTGCGTTCCCCACTGACCGAACGCGGCAACGACCAACATCAGGGCGACGAGCAGGCCGAAGGCGAGCGAGATCCGCGCCCTGATTGAGACTTTCGAAAACATGTGTAATGTCCGCTGGATGACGTGAGCCCCGCAGGGATTAAACCGGATATGTCCGTACATATTGGTTATCGGTCGCATCACCCGAACATGGATCGGTGTAAACCCTCACGCTCCTGAGCGCTTCAGCCTCATCGATACGGCGAACCGGTCGGCGGGATGCACACTCACCGACACTTCGAAGGCCACGCCCGTCGAATCGATATAGCGGCGCACAATTTCCAGCGCCGCCGAAGCGATTGGCATCTGAAGGCGCTCAGCCATCTCTTTCGTGACGTTCACGGCCTGCACGTTTTGCTGGATTTCAACGACGCAGCGGCCGTAACGCGCCTCGATCAGCGAACTGATCAGCGTGTCGGGCGCTGCCTTCGCTTCCTCGGCGATCTCCGTGTAGGTCGGATCGATGTAGACATCCGTCCAGCCGAGAGGCGGACGCGAACGGTCGCGTTCGATACGCAGGCTCGACACACGCAGCCAGTGCGCACCTTCTTCGCATTGCAGAACCTCAGCGAGCCTGCCGGCCACGGTAACCTCTTTCACCGACTGGATGACCCGCAGATGTTCCGAGCCGAACTGCACCAGATCCTCGACTGAACCCAGCGAAGGACGGAAATCATTCTTCGGCTGCGCCGACTCGACGCGCGTACCGGCGTTCTTGCGCCGAGACACGAATCCGAGCTGCTGAAGCTCGTTTAGCGCCGCGCGAATCGTGTGCCGGCTGGTGTTGTACCGATCGCGCAACTCCAGTTCGGTCGGCAGATAGGAGCCGACAGGAAAGCGTCCGCTGGCGATGCCCTCGGTCAGATCGCGAGCGATGTCGGCGTAATGAGGTCTGTTCATGCTTTGCAAAGTGAGGAGAAACGTACGGGATCGATGCGCATCCAGGGTTAATCATAACTTGAACGATATGTTCGAACATATTATCTTCCATATGTCCGGACATATTAGTAACCTGTCCGCGGTTCGCACACTCCCGCTTGCTCGACTCAAGGCATCGTCATGACTACCCGCACCACCCCGCTTTCCAGCACCGTCTTCGATTCAATCCTGTTTCGTGACGCCTTCGGCACCGCCAAAATGCGCGCCCTGTTTTCTGATTACGCGCTGGTGCAGCGCTATATCGACGTCGAGGTCGCGCTCGCGAAGGCGGAAGCGCGCGTCGGCGTGATCCCGGCCGACGCTGCGGATGTGATCGCGCGCGAGTCGCAGATCGAGCGCATCGACTTCGACCACATGCGCGAGGAGACGGACATCGTCGGCTATCCGATTCTTCCGCTCGTGCATCAACTGGTCGGCATGTGCGGCGAGGCAGGCCGCTATGTGCACTGGGGCGCGACGACGCAGGACATCATGGATACGGCCGTCGCGCTCCAGGTCCGCGACGCGCTCGATTCGATCGATGCCGATATCCGCGAACTGCGCGGCATCCTCGTGGATCTGTCGAAGAAGCACCGCGACACGCCGATGGCGGGCCGCACGCATCTGCAGCAGGCGTTGCCCGTCACCTTCGGTTACAAGACCGCGATCTGGCTGGCGATGTTCGACCGCCATCAACAGCGCATTGCGCAACTGCGACCGCGCGTGGCTGTGGTCGAGTTCGCGGGTGCGGCCGGCACGCTGGCATCGCTGGGCGACAAGGGCTTCGACGTGCAGAAGGCGCTTGCCGCCGAACTGCAACTCGGCGTGCCCGCGACGACCTGGCACGTCGCACGCGATGGCTTCGCCGAGGCCGTCAATCTGCTTGCGCTCGTCACCGGGTCGCTCGGCAAGATTGCAACCGACATCATGATCATGGCGTCCAACGAATTCGGCGAAGTGTACGAGCCGTTCGTCAAGGGTCGTGGCGCGAGCAGCACGATGCCGCAAAAGCGCAACCCCATTTCAAGCGAGCTGATGCTCGCAGCCGCGAAAGCCGTGCGACAGCAGGCCGGCCTGATGGTCGACGCGATGATCCAGGACTTCGAGCGCGCAACGGGACCGTGGCACGCGGAATGGATTGCGATTCCCGAAAGCTTCATCCTCGCTTCGGGTGCGCTCCATCAGGCGAAGTTCGCGCTGGGCGGCCTCATCGTCGACACGGATCGCATGAAGCATAACCTTGGCATCAGCAAGGGGCTGATCGTCGCCGAAGCCGTGATGATGCAGATGGCACCCTACACCGGCCGCCAGCAGGCGCACGACATCGTCTACGATGCGTGCCGTACCGTGAACGAAAGCGGCGGCACACTCGCCGAAGCGCTGGCGGCACTGCCAGAGGTCACCCGGCATTTCGATCGCGACGCGATCAACGCGATGACCGATCCCGCCAACTATCTGGGCCTCGCGCCGCAAATGGTCGATCGCGCCATCGCGCTGTCGAGCGAGATCTGACGAACGCTGCGGAGGAGCTACACCATGACGAACGACAACACATCGGGTAACGGGTCAGTCACGCCACCGGCAAAGCGGCCGTGGTATCGCAAGCTTGGGATGCAAGTGCTGATCTCACTCGTGCTTGGTATTGCTGTTGGCCTGATCTTTCCGAAGTTCGGCGCGCAGCTGAAGATCCTCGGCGATATTTTTCTCGCGCTGATCAAGGCAGGCGTTGCACCGCTCGTGTTTCTCACTATCGTGCATGGCATCGCATCGGCGGGCGACGTAAAGAGCGCGGGGCGCGTCGGCTGGCGCTCGATTGTCTACTTCGAGGTCGTGTCGACCATCGCACTGGCCGTCGGACTGCTGGCGGGCAACCTGCTGCAGACAGGCAAAGGCATGACGGCCGTCACACCTGGCACGGCGCCTGTCATCGCGGCAAAGGCAGCGCCGCAAGGCTTTACCGAGTTCGTGATGCATCTGGTGCCCGACAACTTCATCGGCGCGTTCGCGAAGGGTGAATTACTTCAGGTCGTGGTGCTGGCCGTGATGGTCGGGATCGGTATTCTGGCGATTCCCGAAAGCCGCCGCGTGCACATCAACGAAGGGCTCGATCTTATTTCGCAGGTGCTGTTCTCGTTCATCAATCTGGTGATGAAGCTCGCGCCGCTCGGCACCTTCGGCGCAGTAGCGTTCGCGGTCGGCAGCAACGGCACGGCCGTGCTGGTCGCGCTCGCGCAACTCGTGCTGAGTTTTTATGCGGTCATCGTTCTGTTCATCGTCGTCGTGATGGGCGTCATCGCGAAGCTCGCGGGCTTCAGCATGTGGCGCTTCATGCGCTACATCAAAGATGAAATCCTGATCGTGCTCGGCACGGCATCGTCGGAAAGCGCGTTGCCTCGTCTGCTCATCAAGCTCGAACGCCTCGGCTGCACGAAACAGACGGTGGGCCTCGTCCTGCCGACGGGTTATGCATTCAACCTGGACGGCACGTCGATCTTCATGTCGATGGGCGTCATGTTCATTGCTCACGCGTACAACGTACCCATTACGATCGAACATCAGATCGGCATCCTGCTGCTCATGCTGCTGACGTCGAAAGGCGCGGCGACTGTTTCAGGCGGATCGTTCGTCGTGTTCGCGGCGACGGTCACGTCCACGGGCATTCTTCCCGTGGAAGGACTGGCTGTCATTTTCGGCGTGTACCGCTTCATGTCGATGGCAATCGCCACGTGCAACACGATCGGCAACAGCCTTGCTACCGTGGTGGTCGCGCGCTGGTCGGGCACATTGGACGCGAAAGTCGCGAAGCGTCATCTCTATCCCGAGCTTTTTCCTGAAGTCGCGCAAGCGGATGAGCGCGTGACCGACGGCGAACTTTCGCCCGAAAACCTCAATCAGGTGAACCCTCGTCCGGCCACGCTTCGATAACCTGCGTTAATCGAACACTGGCATCGACGCATGACGAAGGCGGCTGGCATCAGTTTGATCCAGCCGCTTTCCGCTTTCGAATGCGGAGCCGCTCGTTGACGCGTGATGAGCTCCGCCCGTTCATATTCGACCTGGAAACGCCCACCATGAATACGCGCACTGAATCGGATGCGTTCGGACCCGTGGATATTCCCGCGCATCGCTATTGGGGCGCGCAAACTCAGCGTGCGCTGGACGTGTTCGGCGCGGCAGAAGAGCGCTTTCCCGCCGCGCTGACTCACTCGTTCGGTTTGCAGAAACGTGCGGCTGCACGCGCTAACCGCGAGTGCGGCGTCATTGATCCGCATCTCGCCGATGCAATCGAGGCAGCCGCCACGGAACTGAGTGACGGGAAATGGGACGATCACTTTCCGCTGAGCATCTGGCAGACCGGCTCAGGGACACAAACCAACATGAACGCGAACGAGGTCATCGCCAACCGCGCCAATGAACTGCTCGGCCAGCCGTTGGGGACAAAGTCGCCGGTCCATCCGAACGATCACGTCAATGCGTCACAGTCATCCAACGACAGCTTTCCGACCGTCATGCATGTGAGCGCCGCGCTCGAACTGACCGGGCGTCTCCGACCTGCGCTCGTATCGATGCAGGCGTCGCTTGACGAACGCGCACGCGCATTCGCCGATGTGGTGAAGATCGCGCGCACCCATCTCATGGATGCCGTGCCGACGACGATGGGCCGCACTTTCGCAGCGTACGCTCATCAGATGGCAGCGGCGATTTCGCGCATCGACGCAGCGCTGCCACAGCTCATGGTGCTTGCCCAGGGCGGCACGGCCGCAGGCACAGGACTGAATGCACCGGCGCAGTTCCCGGAGCGCTTCTGCGCGGAACTCGCTGCCAGCACGGGCCTGCCCTTTCGAACGCATCCACACAAGCTGGAGGGCATGGCGTCGCACGATGCGTTGGTCGATGTCTCGGGCGTACTCAATACGATTGCGACATCGCTTTTGAAGCTTGCCAATGACATTCGACTGCTTGGTTCGGGACCGCGTTGCGGGCTCGGCGAACTGATTGTCCCCGATGACGGCCTCACTTCCTCGATCATGCCGGGAAAGCGCAATCCGACGATCGCCGAAGTGCTGGTGCAGGCGTGCTTCCAGGCGATGGGCAATCACCAGACGGTGACGCTTGCGGGGGGGTCCGGTCTGTTCGAGTTGAACGTCGCGAAGCCGGTGCTGATCTACAACGTCCTGCAGTCGATACGCGTCCTGACCGATGCATGTCGAAACTTCGACGAACGCGTCGTAAAGGGTCTTCAGGTCGACACGACGCAACTTGCAACGAACGTGGAGAACGCACTGTTGTCGGTGACAGCGCTCAACCCGGTGCTTGGCTATGATGCCGTCGCGCGGATCACTGCGCTCGCGTTGCGCGAAGGCATTACGCCGCGGGCTGCGGCGCTGTCGCTCGACCTCATCGACGCGAACCAGTACGACAGGATCGTCGATCCCGCGCGGCTGGCGAATGGTGAATAGCATACACGGGGCGTTCGAGGACGGTCGCGTTTGTACGCGTTTATACGCGTTTGTACGCGGCCGTCCTCGAACGCCTCAGATCGACCCACTGCGGACCTTGGACTTCGAGTGGCCTTGACGACGGCTTCGAGAACTACAACGGCCACTCGCCATCAGTCCAGAAAGACGATCGATTTCCGCCTCAGCGCGAGGCGCGACGTGGCTGCATGAAACGCAGCCCGTCGCCCGCAAGCCCTCACATGCGGTCGAGAAACACGAACGCGGCCCCGAGCGGGTCGATGATGCTGATCAATACGGTGAAGCCGACCAGCATGTTCGAAATCACACCGCCTGTCACGAGGCTCTTTGCTATATGCTGGTACAACGGTGCTTCCGATCAATAGGCCATGGGCGACGGTTTGGGCACGCGCCGTACATGCGCGAAAAGATCATAGGAGGTTCCCGTCGATACCCGCAAACGGCATCAACAAGGAGGCAGGCATGGTCAAGACAGCGTTGTTCGTCCGGCTCGAAGCAAAGCCGGGCAAGGAACAGGAAGTCGAAAGCTTCTTGATGGGCGGACTGCCGCTCGTCGAGCAGGAACCCGCGACCATCGCGTGGTTCGGGCTGAAAATCGCGCCGTCGGTGTACGGCATCTTCGATGCGTTCCCCGACGACGCCGGCCGCCGCGCGCACCTCTCGGGCAAAGTAGCCGAGGCGCTGATGGCGAAGGCGCCGGATCTCTTTGCCAAACCGCCGGAAATCATGAACATCGATGTACTTGCGGCGAAGCTGCCGTCGTAGCCGCGTCGGGTTCGGGTGCTGACTTCCTTGTGTCGCAACGCATGAACACCCTGCCCGTCGAAAAACTGCATAAAGCCTGCGCGGCTTCGTGCGCGTACGATGCGCGCCGGAACACAACCTCAAAAACGTGAATGTCGATATCCCGCGCGGCGCGCTCGTCTGATTTGCCGGCGTGTCCGGCGCGGGGAAGCCGTCGCTCGCATCGGCACGCCCTACGCGGAGGCGCAGCGGCGCTATTCGAGTCGTCGCGCCTTACGCGTGGCGGCTGATCGAACAGGTCGGCGTGCCCGAGGTCGATGCGATCGAAGGCCTGCACCCGCAGTCGCACTTCGCAGCAGCGCGGCGCGCCGAGCACGCGCTCCTCGGTCCGCAGCGTGACGACGTTTTCGAGCCTCGCGCGCATGCTCTCTTCGCGCACCGGCCACTGTCCGCAGAGGCCGCCGATGTTCTGCGCGATGTGCAGTCGATGCTTTCGGAAGGGAGCCTCCCGCTGATCGATATCGCGGCACGCGTGGGCTTCGACGCAGCAGCATTTCACCGCGCCCCGCGCTTTCCGCCTTGCGCATCACCGCCTACGATCCGGCGATGCGCTTTCCACTGGATCGGTGAGCGACCAACAAACGCAGGAATTCGACACTTTTGGGCAGGGACTCGAAAGAAGAGCGCGCCTCGCGGGTGTAGGTTTAACTGAAATTGGCGTAGCGCCGTCTTTCGCGACAAAAGCAAAACACACCGCTGCACTCATGGGCGCATCCTGGGTCCGGCGTCCACGTACCCCGTTGCGCATTTTGGAGAACGCCATGAAGACTAACCTCGCATCGGCCGCAAGGCTGTCGACATTCATCCTTGCGCTATCCGCTGGTGGCTTTGTGGCCAGCGGCGCGACCGCGCAGGACGCGCCCATCGCCGGCAAGGCGACGCTCGGCGTGACCGTCACCGAAGCACAGCTGGTCGCAAGAGGCTGGCGCGCATCGAAGATTATTCATACTGATGTCTACAACGAAAAGAACGAAAAGATCGGCCGCGTCGATGACCTGATTGTCGCGCCCGATGGCTCGCTCTCGGCCGCGATTATCGACGTCGGCGGCTTTCTGGGGATGGCGGCGCACCGCGTCGCCATCCCCATTCAGCAGTTCAAGCAGATAGCGCCGAAGGCAATCGTGGTCGGCGCAAACAAGGATGCGCTGAAAAAACTGCCGGAGTTCGAATATGCCAAGAGCTGACATCGGCCGCGAACGCGGTCGACGGCGGCGACGTGCTTCGCATCGTGTCAACACCCGTTTGTGCGTACTTTCACAGGACAGTTTCGGTGCGACGATCGGCGGAAGCCTGATCCTCGAACTCACCCATCAATAGCGGCTGGCGTCGCATGGACACCGCACAGTGACGACATTACTTCGGTCTACGACATCGTAGCGCGGTCGCGTCTTCATTCGATGCTTGCTGCCGTGGCACGCCGGTAGTCAAATCGCAATAGCGCACAGTTTTTGCTCCGAACAGTACTTATCGGGAGAGCGACGCGCGATAAGGCGCGATGGTGGCCGCGGCTCCGCGAGTCGTTAAGGAGACGTGGCGATGCGAGGAATAAATGACAAGGTACGTGCAGCAATTTTTGCCGTGGCGATCTCACTGCTATCGGCATGCGGCGGGAACGGAGACAGTTCGAATAATGGCAGCGCGGCCACACCTGCAGGCGGCATCAATCTGCAGATTGTCTCGTTCGGCGACAGTCTTTCGGACGTTGGGACCTATGCACCGATCGCAAGCGCGGTTGGCGGGGGGCGTTTCACGACCAATCCCGGACAAGTGTGGACTCAGGATGTTGCGCAATACTACGGAGATACGCTAAGCGCTGCGTACACGATCGACTTCACGCATAAGCTCAGTGCGCAGAGCGGCCTCGGCTACGCGGAAGGTGGTGCCACGGTGGCAACGCCGGCAAACCAGTCCGACTTTCTAACCGAAGTGATCGGCAACGTCGAGATGCCCGTCACTCAGCAGGTGTCGCGCTATCTGGCCGCTCACCGGAGCTTTAACACCAATCAACTGGTGCTCGTCTGGGCCGGCGCGAACGATGTGCTTCGCGCCGGGGCGCTGCCGGCCGCTGCGCAGACCGTGGAGACGGCGGCTACTACTTTGGCTGAGGTCGTCGGGCAGATTGCACAGAACGGCGCCACGCATATCGTGGTGGTCAATGTTCCAAACATCGGTCTGTCGCCCAAAGGGCTTGCCTCGGCCGACGGCGGGGCCAACCTTGCCCAGTTGTCGCAACTCTTCAACGGTAGCCTGAACGCGGCCTTGCAAAGCAATGGCCTGCAAGGCAAGGTCATCCAGATCGATTCTTACAGCTGGATGAACCAGATCGTCGCGAACTTCAAGGCCAATGGCTTCGCCGTGTCGAACACCAGCGTCGCCTGCGACCCTACGAAAACGCCCCATGCCACGGCATTGCTGTGCTCGCGGCCAACCTATGTGACCGCCAACGCGGACCAGACATACATGTTCGCCGACGACCTTCATCCGACGACGCATCTGCACACGCTGTTCGCCCAGTACGTGGAGCAGCAGATCGCCAGCCGCGGTCTGGGTCACTGAGCCGGGAGCATGATGACTCACCGGCAGCATCGTCCAGTTCTCTCGCATTCTGTCCGATCGCGTCTGGGCTATCGCGTCGCGCAGCGAATGATCGCGTGGAGACGGTGTCCGGCGAGGCAAACGCGCGCGCTACCGACGCTTCGCCGCAGCTGACATAATCCGCTCACCGGTGCCGAATGAATTAACGGCTTCGGCGATTTTCACTGCCGACGTCGCCGGCGGTACCAATGCACGGAGAACAAATGTCGAAACACGTGTTGTTTGCGGTAATGCTACTGACGCTTGGCGTCATCGGGCATTGTGCAGCCGCGCAACCCATGATCGAACTTACGATAGGCGGCAGTACCCGGTCGTTTAGCGGTGCGGCATTGCTGGCGCGCCCCGATGCCGCGGAGATTCATGTTCCGCGAGATGTCGCCTACGGTACGTCGACGACCTACCGCGCAGTGCCGCTGGCCGACCTGCTCGACAGTACCAGGTTACCTGCGGACAGCGTGCTCGAGGCACGTGCAACCGACGGCTTCGCCGCACAATTGCCGATGGATCTTGTGAGTAACCGCGATCCAGCGACAGCCGTCGCATGGCTCGCGGTCGAGGACCCGGTGAAGCCATGGCCGAACCTGCGGGGCAAAGCGGTCAGTGCGGGACCGTTCTACCTGGTCTGGGTCGGCAGGGAAGCGGCGTCCGTGCGCAGCGAGCAGTGGCCTTATCAGATCGCGAAACTTGCTACGCAACCGTCTCCATCCACGCGTTGGCCGGTGCTCGCCGTCGATCCGGCGCTACCGGCAACCGATCCGGTTCGCGCGGGCCAAGGGCTGTTCATCACGCAGTGTCTCGCCTGTCATCGGCTCAATCACGCGGGGAGCGCGGACACTGGCCCCGACCTCAACGTGCCGATGAATCCAGTCGAGTACTTCCAGCCCGCTGCATTGCGCCGCTACATTCGCAATCCGGCATCGGTTCGAGACTGGCCCGGCCGGGCCATGCCCGCTTTCCCGCGGGACCAGCTGAGCGATCGCGAGATCGATCTGATCGTCGCTTACCTTGCGTATATGGCGCAGCGGAAGGTTGGCGAGTAAGGCATACGAGTTTAGGTTTGGGCGCGGTGCGAAGTAGTACTTCACCTGCATGGACATGATGTTGCCGGGCATTTCGCTGCATCGCGAGGATTGTTACGAGGGTCTAGTCGAAAGAGCTCGCGCATCATTAGAAGATCTTTCCGGGATTGAGGATCGAGCGCGGATCCAGCGCCGTTTTAATGAGCCGCATTGCAGTAATCTCCGCGTCGCTGCGCGTATGGCCGAGGTAAGCCTTCTTCTTGACGCCGATGCCGTGCTCGGCGGACACCGAGCCGTGAAATTCGCGCGTTACGTCGTAGATCACACGGTCGATCTCGTCGTGCAATCGCCCTTCCGAACCGGGGATATCGACAACAATATGGAGGTTGCCGTCGCCAAGGTGCCCATAGATCATGACTAGCGCGTCAGGCCACCGTTCCTGCAGACGTTGCTCGCAATGCGCGGCCACCTGGCCGACGTCACTGATTGAGAAGCTCACGTCATACGCGCTGTGGTGCGGAATAAACTTCGGATACTCGCCGGGCGCATCGCGAATCGTCCAGAAAGCCTGCGCATCCGCTTCGGACTGCGCAAGCGCCGCATCGCTGACCACGCCCGCTTCGAGCATGCCGCCGAGAAACGCCTCGAATGCCTCGGCATGCCGCTCGGGATCGCTGCCCACACTTTCGAGCAGCACGTAGTAAGGATAGTGTTTGTCCAGTGGCGCGCGTAACGGGAGATTCGCCAGCACCGCGTCGTAATAGCCCGCCCACATCACCTCGAAAGCGGACACGCCAGCGGACAGTTGCGCCTGAGAGCAGGCCAGCAGTTTCGTTACTGCGTCGTAGTCGGGCAATGCGCACCATGCGGTGGCGACGGCGGTCGGCCGTGGACGCAGGCGCAGCACTGCCCGCGTGATCACCGCGAGCGTGCCCTCGCTGCCGATCAGCAGATGCCGCAGATCGTAGCCGCTATTGTTCTTGATCATCTTGTGCATGCCGCTCGTCACTTCGCCGTTGGCGAGCACGGCTTCGATACCGAGCACCTGGTCGCGCATCATGCCGTACTTGATCACACGATTGCCGCCCGCATTGGTCGCGAGGTTGCCGCCGATGGTGCAGCTGCCACGCGCGCCGAGGTCGAGCGGAAAATAGAAGCCCGCATCGAGCGCCGCCTCCTGAACGACCTGCAGAGGCACGCCCGCCTCGACCGTCATCGTCGCCGAGGTGCGATCCACTTCGACAATCCGGTTCATCCGCTCGAGGCTCAGCGCCACCTCGCCGCCGAGCGCGTTCGCTCCGCCGACAAGACCGGTCAGGCCGCCCTGCGTCACGACGGGCTGAGAGAACGCATGGCACACGCGCAATGCAATGGCGACGTCTTTCGTACTGCGCGGCCGGATCAGGGCAGTCGGCACCGCGCCGGGCAACCCACTCCAGTCATGTAGTTTCCGGCTGCCGAACTCGGCCGGCAACTGCACGAGATCCGCGCCGAGCTCGGCGAGCAGCGCATCGATTACTGTCGATTTCGACATGTCAGGTTTCCATTCCAGATGTATGTTTCCGATAGCATGTGCTCACGAGCGTTCACCAGACGGTGTAGCCGCCGTCTACCACCAGGTCCGAGCCCTTCATGAACGCGCTCGCTTGATCTGGATCGCCGCGCCGGTGGCGGGATTGCGTCCAGTGCTGGCGGCACGTTGGCCCGTTGAAAACGAGCCGAATCCGTTCATTGCGCAGTACCGTCCTTCGTCACTGCCGTCGTGACGATGCCGATCAGCGCATCCAGTGTTCCAGCAGTCTGTGCCTTCGTGGAGCCCGTCGTCCCGGCGACCGCATCGATCAGTTCCTGCCTGTTCATTGTTTGGCCTGCAAGGGCATGAAGTGAAGTTGATACCCTACCCGATCCGCGGGCGTGCGCGCAATTGGTGGCCCCCGCAAGCCGCGCCGGTTGCGCTCCGTTGATCCACGTCCCCTTCATCGGGGTGACCGTTGCATCAGTTAGTTCCGGGAGCTACGCAACGCCGCAATCACAGGATCGGAGCGTTAGCATGCGCATTCGTGACGGCTTTCTCCCCCTCCCACGACCATGCTTTCATAACAATACTTATTTTGATAGGCACGAGGAAACGGCGGTGCGCTCGTCTATTTTTGCGTCTCCTGAGTTCAACGATGAACCCGTGTCCAAAAACATTGACTGAAATCGGACCCGAAGCTGTCATTGCGCGTAGCGACCGGGCAAGACAGCTTCCGAAGCAAGAAGCGCAATTCGCTAATTTTGAGCCAGTGGACCGAATCAGTAGGACGCCGTAGCGGACGTGGCCGACTTCGCCGACCTTAACCGCCTGTCCTCAAATCAAAGCCGCCCGTCGGCTGACGCGAACCGCGGCACACGGAGAGCGCCGTCAAACAGGAACTTTGGACGCGGTTTTCTTCCTGCGAGTGTCCGTACGCAGGCTGTCGTATTCCTCCTGACTGATCGGCGATGCATCTCGTTGCCCGAGCGCCTTGACGGGCAGTCGATATGTTTCGCGCGCCGTCCATGCGCCTAGCGCGCCGATGCCGCAGACGATCAGCGTGATCGTCCCCACGATTAACGGAATGTGCTGGGTGCCGGGCGGCACGGCGGCTGCGATGAACGCCGGCAGGATTGCGGTAATGGCCGTGCCGATGTTCTGGCCGATCGCCATGGCGGTAACCCGGATACGCGTCGGGAACAGTTCGGGCATGAAGCTCGGATAGACCGCGTTGAAGCATTGATACACCACGCCCCACATCACAATCGCGATGACGATCGCCAGCATGGCATTGTGCAGACTGATCGCATAGAGATACGCATAAGACAGCAAGCCCGAGGCAAGCGCACCGAATATGATGAGTGGCCGGCGTCCCCATCGATCGGACAGACTGCCTGCGAAGGGAATGAAGAACATCGCAGTCAGATTGGCGAGCAGCGGAATCCAGAGAAAGAAGCCTTTTGAAAGACCGATACCGTAAGCGGGCTGCACCGCATACGCCGCGCCAAAGATCGAAGTCACCGCCAGGATGATCGCAATCAATGCGATTGCCGCGATGCGGACGATATCCCGCCAGCCATCGCGTAACGCTTCCTTGACGGGCGACGCGGGAATCTGCCGATGTTGCGCTTCATCGACGAAAGCCGGCGTCTCAGACACTTTCCGCCGGATTACATAACCGGCCACCAGTACGAGCACGCTCAGCAGGAACGGTACGCGCCAACCCCACGCCAGGAACTGCTTCTCGGGCAGATAGTAAGCGAGCGGCATGAAGATGGCCGCAGCGAACACCTGGCCGGCGGTCACGCCCTGCATCGCATAACTTGCAAAATAGCCGCGACGGCCGAGCGGCGCATGCTCAAGCACGAGCGAACTCGAACCCGATATCTCCCCGGCGACCGCGAAGCCCTGAATGAGGCGCAAGATCACAAGCAGGATCGGCGCTGCGAAGCCCACTTGCGCAAATGTCGGCAGAAGACCGACGGCGAGCGTCGACAACCCCATCATGAACATGCAGGTGAGAAGCAGATTCTTGCGGCCATGTGTATCACCGCGACGGCCGAGCACAAATGCGCCGACTGGTCGTGCGAGATAGCCGACGCCATAGGTCGCAAGCGACGCAGCGATCGCAACGTGACCGTCCTGGGAAGGAAAGAAAAGTTGCGGAAAAACCAGTGCGGCGGCTTGCGCGTAGATGAAGTAGTCGTAGTACTCCAGCGCAGAGCCGATCCACGCGCTCGCGGTGGCGGTTCGTGCCTGATTGCTGCTCTGCAGATGCGTAGATGCCATTTCGTCTCCTGCGTGTGTCTTGTCGATGATCGCGAACAGAACTCGCGTAGCGTTGCGCGCTCAATATGTCGCGCGGCCGCCTGACAGGTCGAAGGTGAAGCCGGTCGTGAAACTGCATTCGTCGCTTGCGATCCACGCCACCATCGCGGCGATTTCCGGAACGGTCAAAAACCGCCCCATCGGAATACGCGCTTTGCTGGCCTCGATGTGCTCCTCCGTCATCTCCCGGAAAAGATCAGTCTCGGTGATCGCAGGCGCGATGCCATTGACCATGACGCCCGTCCCGGCCAGCTCGCGCGCGATCGATTTCGTCAGACCGATGACACCCGCCTTCGCTGCGGAATAAGCGCAAATGTTCGGATGCCCTTCCTTGCCTACGATCGACGCCACGTTGACGATGCGTCCCGCGCCGCGTGCGCGCATGTGCGGCACGGCGAGGCGGCAGGTGTGGAACACGCTATTCAGATCTACCGCGAGGACGCGGTTCCATGCGTCGACCGGATAGTCTTCGATCGGAACGACCGGTCCGTTAATGCCGGCGTTGTTCACGACTATGTCGACATGACCGAACGACTCGAGCGTGGCGGCGAACGCCGCCTCGACGGCACGCGCGTCTGCAAGATCGACATCCTGGACAAGCGCGGCGAACGAGCCGTCGCCTGATTCGAGCGATGAAACATCGTTATCCCAGCAGGCGATCCGGCAGCCTTCCTCTGCGAGACGCTGTGCGATGCCGCGCCCGATGCCGCGCGCGGCGCCCGTCACGATCGCCGTGCGTGCCTCGAATCTTCGTTGCTTTAGCGGTTGCATTTCCATGTTCGTCTGTTCCTCCATATAACCTGGTTCCCACACTAGAAACGAGATTTCGACTCGTCAACGGTGATGCCGCCGTTCATTCACATACGGGAACAAACCAGGGAATGTCCCGGTTCGCGACAAAAACCGCTTGACCACGCAGTGTTATGAGTACCACCATAGAAACCACTTTCTATACATGAACAATGAGGACCGACAGATGGAACAGGCGATGATTGAACGATTGACGATTCGTGAGACGATCGAAAACTGGGCGGTATGGCGAGATGCGGGTGACTGGGAGCGTTTCGCGACGCTCTGGCATCCGGACGGCCGCATGATGGCGACGTGGTTTCAGGGAAGCGGCCGCGAGTTTATTGAAGTGACGAAGGCCGGTTGGGCGAACGGCGTGAGCATTCTGCATTTTCTGGGCGGCACGTCGATCGAAGTGAACGGCTCGCATGCCGTCGCGCAGACCAAGATGACCATTTCGCAGCGTGGAGAAGTCGAAGGCACGGTATGCGACGTCGTGTGTACCGGCCGCTTCTACGACTTCTTCGAGAAGGTCGACGACCGATGGCTGCTGCTGCTTCGTCAGCCCATCTACGAGAAGGATCGTCTGGATCCGGTCAGGCCGGACGCCCGTCCCGTTCTCGATGCGGCGCTGCTGGCCGAGTTTCCCGCTGGTTACCGGCATCTCGCGTACATGCAGACCCGAATCGGCTACAAGGTCAAACGCGATATGCCGACGCTGACGGGCACGGAAGTCGAAGCGCTCTATGCGCGCGGCCGCCGTTATCTGCAAAGCGGAGCACTGTGATGGAGGACGTCCTACCGGTGCGCTTCGATTACCATGCGCTGCCTTCGCGCGTGCTGTTCGGCGCGGGCAGGCGCCGGGAAACGCCTGAAGTGGCGCGGCAACTGGGCTGCGCACGTCCGTTGATCGCCTCCACGCCGGAGCAGAAGGATTTGGCTGGCGCCATCGCGTCGTTGTTCTCCGCTTCGTCGGCTCATATCTTTCCCGAGGCCGCGATGCACACGCCATGGGATGTGACATCGCGAGCACTTGCGGTCGTGCAGGAGAGCGGCGTCGACTCCTTGATAGCCGTGGGCGGCGGCTCGGCGATAGGCCTCGCGAAAGCGCTTGCACTGCGCACCGGCCTGCCGCAAATCGCCCTGCCCACCACCTACGCCGGATCTGAAGTCACACCGATCATCGGCGAGACGCAGGACGGCCAGAAACGTACACGTCGCACGCTCGACGTGCTGCCGGAAGTCGTGATCTACGATGTCGACCTCACCCTGACGCTGCCCGCGCGCTTGTCGGCGACCAGCGGTCTCAACGCGATAGCTCACGCGGTGGAAGCGCTCTATTCCGTCGACGCCAATCCGGTCACGTCGATCAAGGCTGAACAGGGTATCGCGGCCCTCGCCGCCGCGTTGCCCGAGATTCTCGCCAATCCCGCGAGTCGTGATGCGCGCAGCCGCGCACAATACGGCGCGTGGTTGTGCGGGACCTGCCTCGCCTCTGTCGGCATGGCACTGCATCATAAGGTCTGTCATGTG
Source organism: Paraburkholderia strydomiana (assembly GCF_031456815.1). Lineage (NCBI taxonomy): Bacteria > Pseudomonadati > Pseudomonadota > Betaproteobacteria > Burkholderiales > Burkholderiaceae > Paraburkholderia > Paraburkholderia strydomiana. The sequence continues at coordinate 172,190 of NZ_JAVDVL010000011.1, read as the reverse complement.
CTCGGTGGCACCTTTGATCTGCCGCATGCCGACACGCATGCGGTCATGCTTGCGCACGTCGTCGCTTATCAGGCTGGCGCGGTACCGCATGCAATGCGTCGCATTGCACGCGCGCTTGACGCCGATAATGCATGGACTGGACTGCACGCGCTCGCGGCCACGCTGCATGTTCCCCGGTCTCTTGCTGAAATCGGCATGCCGCACGAAGACCTCGGTCGTGCGGCTGAACTGGTGCTGCAGGAGACTTATGCAAACCCGCGCACGCCGGACTATGAGTCGATCAGGGCGATGCTCGAAAGGGCATGGCGCGGCGCAGCACCACAACCCGATTCGCTGTGAGGAGTACGCGATGCGCAATTTCAACGAAGACAACATCACGGCAGCGGTCATCGAGCGTCTTGCGGGAAGCACGAGCAAACGTGTGCACCAGATCAGCGATGCGCTCGTTCGTCATCTTCATGCGTTCGTGAAGGAGATAGAACCCACCGAGGATGAATGGGCCGCTGCGATCCGCTTTCTCACGCAGACGGGGCAGATGTGCACCGACACCCGGCAGGAGTTCATTCTGCTATCCGACACCCTCGGTGTATCGATGCTGGTCGACGCGATCAATCATCGCTATCCGGGCGACGCGACGCAAACCACTGTGCTCGGTCCGTTCTATGTCGCAGAAGCAGCTGCGCTTCCGCTCGGCGCTTCGATCGCAGATGGCGAGCCGGGCGACCCTCTGCTGGTGGAAGGCACCGTACGCGATCTGAACGGAAAGCCGATCGCGGGAGCACTGGTCGAGACGTGGCACGCGGACAGCCATGGCTTCTATGACGTGCAAAAGGCGGCGGGCAAAACGGAGCTGCACATGCGCGCGCGCTTCCTCACCGATCCGGACGGGGCGTTCTGGTATCGCTCGATCGTGCCCGCGGCCTATCCGATTCCGAACGACGGCCCGGTTGGCCGCATGCTCGATGCACAGGGACGACATCCTTACCGCCCGGCTCACGTGCACTTTCGCGTCAGTGCACCCGGCTTCGAGACGCTCGTTACGCACGTGTTCGTGAGCGGCGACGTCTACCTGGATTCGGACGTCGTGTTCGGCGTGAAGGACGCACTGATCGAGCCGCTGGTGCCGCTCGCACCGGGGCTGAGTCCGGCAGGACATCGCGTCGATGTTCCGGGTGCCCTGCTTGCCTATGATTTCGTGCTACCGCCGCAAAACTGATTTCTATGCGCCACGAGCCATCTTTTACGTTATGGACGCGTTCCTATGCATGAACTGTCGTTGCATCATCTGACTATCCTTGATGCGCATCCGCTGCAACTCGTCGATGCAGCCGCCGCTGCGGGATTTGAATATTGCGGCTTGCGGCTGGTCGCGCCTACCGCTGCGGATACGATCGTGGACGTCGCGAACAATCCCGCTCTCATCCGCGAGCTACGCGCGCGCCTCGACGCAACCGGCGTCAGGCTTCTGGATATCGAAGCCATCTGGCTGAGTCCGCAGACGGATGTCGAGTCACTATTGCCTGCACTCGAAGCGGGTCATATGCTCGGCGCGCAGCACGTACTCTGCGTCGGAAACGACACCGAACGCGGTCGCCTGCGGGACAACTTTGGCCGTCTTTGCGAAGCGGCAGACGGCTTCGGCCTTTCGGTCGGACTCGAGGCCATCACGTACTGCGCGGTCGGCACGCCCGCCGAGGCACTAGAGGTCGTGCAAGCCAGCGGACAGGCAAACGCGCGGATACTCATTGACGCGTTGCAATTCTTCCGCTCGGGCGCGACGTGCGAGCGGATCGGTGCAATCGACCCGGCGCTGATCGAATACATTCAGATTTGCGATGGACCGAGCGCCGCACCGCAGTCTCTCGAAGCACGGAGACAGGAAGCGAGGACGTCCCGGCTGCTGCCTGGCGATGGCGAATTACCGCTGCGCGAGTTGCTGTCGAAACTGCGGGCCGATCTTCCACTCGCCGTCGAGGCGCCGACGCTCGCGCTGCGTGGCCTGCCGTTCAACGAGCAGGCGAGACGCATCCACGCGCGTATGCAAACGTTCCTCGCTGGTCCAGTATCCTGGTGCTAGTATGTTTCCATACGTAAACTGGAGCCGGATATGCTGTTGGAAGACGAAACGAATGGAGTGGTGAAGTCGGCAGATCGCGTGCTCGACGTGATCGAGTTGCTCGCGAGATGGGGACGCGAGATGTCCCACACGGAAATCGCAGAAGCGCTGGACATACCGAAGAGTTCGCTGACCAAGCTACTCAAGAATCTTACGGCTCGTGGCTTTGTCGAATTCGTCCCTGTGACCAAGGGTTATCGCCTCGGCGAAGCGCTGATCCGGCTTTCTCAACAGTCCACACATAGCCGCTCGCTCGTCAGCTGCGCGCAGCCGGTGCTGGCAGAGATCACGCAGCAGACGCTGGAGTCGTGCGCGCTCAATCAACTCAAGGGCGATCAGGTGGAAGTCGTTGCGACGGTGACCAGCCCGCAACGGTTGGTGTCGCATCTGCGACTCGGCGATCTTGCGCCGCTTTATGCAGTGTCGGGTGGAAAGGTGATTCTCGCGTTTCTTCCGGATCAGATGCGCAGCGAGTACATCAAGACCGTGAAAATGCAAGCCATCACACCCAAGACGATCACGGCAAAGAAGGCGCTGCTCGCACAGATTGAAACGATCCGACAGACCGGAGCCGCCTATTCGATGGACGAATACACGCCGGGCATCGTCGGCGTGGGCGTACCGGTGTTGTCGTCGTCGGGATTTCCGCTCGGATCGCTGAACGTCGCGATTCCGTCGGTGCGTTATTCGGAACGTGTCGGTGCACGAGCCGTCGCCGTTCTCCAAGCCGCCGCGGAACGCGTGCGGCGCGATTACATCGCCGCAAACGAACATACCAGCTAAGTCCGCTGACACATTTTTCGGCGGCCGAAGTCCTCGTTGCCGCCACAAAATTGCTTGCGATTCTCTGAACTATTTATCAAGGACAACGAATTTAATGAACGCACGAATTGCAAAGCCGAACGGAGCCGTTCTGCTTCCTCGGGTGGGAGTCGGAGCTGGCAGCCTCGCGAACGCCGCGGGTGAGCAGGCGTTCTTCAATATGATTCATGCAGCGTGGGCGAGCGGTGTTCGATATTTCGATACCTCAGCGGCTTATCTTGGCGGTGAAAGCGAGCAACGCCTTGGTGCGGCGCTGGCAGCGTATCCGCGAGAAGAGCTTTATGTATCGACGAAGCTCGGCAGGTACTTGAGCCAGCCTGGCGCAAGCTCGCTGCCGGGCGGTAGCGACTTCTATCTGGATTACACGTACGATACGACGCTCCGATCGGTCGAGCGCAGTCTGTCGCGACTTAAGGTCGATCGTCTTGATGCGGTTTTTATTCACGACCTCGATCCCGGCTTTGCCCAAGCGGCGTATCGCGAAGAACTCAAGACGGCCGTCGAAGGTGCGTTTCCCGCGTTACAGCGCCTCAAGGACGAAAAAGTGGTCGGCGCGATAGGTGTCGCCAGCATGGACTGGCAAGCCTGTCTGGACTTCGCCGAGATGGCCGACGTCGATGTCGTCATGCCCGCCGGAGAATACTCGTTGCTTCGCACGCGCAGCACCGCATTGTTGGAGCACTGCGTCGAGAAAGGCATTGCGTGGATCGCCGCGTCGCCATTCAACTCGGGCATTCTCGCGACCGGTTCGCGTCCAGACGCCTTCTACAACATGCGCCCCGCGACACGGCAAGTCCTATCGCAAACGGAAGGACTCGAAAGCATTTGCCGGCGCCACGACGTGCCGCTGGCTACCGCTGCCCTGCTTTTTCCGCTGCGGCATCCGGCTGTAAGCACGATCGTTTTCGGCGCAAAGACTTCGGATGAATTCAACGAGTCATTCGCACGACTCTCTGAAAACCTTCCCGATCAGTTCTGGCATGAGATAGACGCATTCCTGACCAGGACGAAGGACTGGGAAAAGCACGATTAAGCGGGTGTTGGCGCAAGCAATCACAAAGGACTTCGCCAGAGAGACATTTGAAGGAGGCTGAAATGACCCGTGGTAGTCAATTAAACATCAGGAGTGTCTGGACTCCCGGCCTTTCGGTTCGTTTCACTGGAGGATCGTGCTGCCGGGACCGCACCATAGGTGACAACATGCCGCTGAATGTATGTGTGATTCAGCGGCTGGTCTTATGCAATAGCGTCCATCAGCCGATACCACGCCACACCCGCCGTGATGTAAAAACGCTGCAGGCCATGAAACGGAATCGATCTGACGGGCGTCACTGCAAACGGGAACGCTGCAGCCGATCCGCTGCACATGCGCTCGGCCAGATGCTTGCCGACCGTCGTGGCCATCGCGATACCGCGTCCGTTGTAGCCAAGCGCAATGCTCAGCCCGGGCGCCGGCTCATGCACGTGCGGCAGAAAGTCCGCGGTGATCGCTACACGCCCGGCCCATCGATATTCATAGCCGATCCCCTTCAGTTGCGGATACATCAGCTCGACCGCGCGTTCCAGATGCGCCCAGTCGCCGTCGGCTCTCGGCTCGGAGAACGGTCCCCGTCCGCCCATCAGCAGACGTCCCTCTGCATCGCGCCGGAAGTACAGCAGTAGACGCCGCGAATCCGACGCGACTTCGCCGCCGCGCAGAATGTCATTGCCGATACCGGTCGGCAGCGGCCGCGTCGCAACGATAAAGCTGTTCGCCGCGATCACCGATTGCCGCAAACCGGGCCACAACGCGCCCGTATAACCGTTGGTGGCGACCACGACCTGCCGCGCTTCCACGCTGGCCCCACCCTGCGTCTCGACGCGCCAGCCGCGCTCATTACGCACCAGGCGGGACACAGCCGTTCGCCCGTGTACAGCGACGCCGAGCGATTGCGCGGCGCGCGCAAGGCCGCGCACATAGCTTAGCGGCTGAATACTTCCCGCGCGATGATCGATCCATCCGCCGATATAGCTCTTCGTGCCGAGCCGCCGCGACACCTCCGCGCCATCGAGCAGACTGACCTTCCCGCCGCGCGCTTCCCATTGACGCGCGCGCCGCGTCACGGTTTCGAGCATCGCGCGCGACGGCGCCGGTTGAATCCAGCCGCTCCGCACCGCCGAGCATTCGATGCCGTACCTGTCGATCAAATCGAAAACGTTATCCGCGGCGCCGCCGACCACCTCGACGAGACGATTGCCCGCGGTTTCGCCAAAGCGCTGCACGAGTTCGTCAGGATCGTATTTGAGCCCAGGAATCACCTGCCCGCCGTTGCGGCCCGACGCGCCCCAACCCGGCTCGGCCGCGTCGAGCACGCACACTTTCACACCGCGCTCGGCCAGATGCAAAGCCGTCGACAAACCAGTAAAACCCGCGCCGACAATCGCCACATCGAACGACGCCGATTCGCGCAGCGGCGGCGTGTTCGGCGCAGGCTGCGCCGTCGCGGCCCACAACGAGTCGGGCAGCGCGGCTCCTTCTTTCACTTCGATCATGTTCAGTTCGGGTTGGCAGTGGCGTGAGCGTCGCTGGACGAAAGCAGGCGCCGAAGGAATTCCTGTGTGCGCGGATGCTGTGGCTCGGTCAGCACATCGCGCGCAGGCCCGGTCTCGCAGATCGTGCCGCCATGCAGGAAACACACGCGGTCGGCGACCTCGCGCGCAAAGGCCATCTCGTGCGTGACGACGACCATCGTCATGCCGTCGCGCGCGAGCGAACGCATCACGTTGAGCACTTCGCCGACGAGTTCGGGATCGAGCGCCGACGTCGGTTCGTCGAACAGCAAGGCCTCGGGCTCCATCGCAAGCGCACGCGCAATCGCGACGCGCTGCTGCTGACCGCCCGACAGCTCCGACGGATACGCATTCATCCGATGCGAGAGCCCGACCTTGTCGAGCAGTTGGCGCGCTTGCTCGCGCGCCTGCGCAACCGGCGTGCGTCGCACGTACACGGGCCCTTCCATCACGTTTTCGAGCGCGGTCCGATGCGCAAACAGATTGAAGCGCTGAAATACCATGCCCACGCGCATGCGCAATTCGTGGATGTTCTTCGCGTTCGCATCGACACGCACGCCGTCGATCGTGATCGAGCCTGCGTCATAGGTCTCGAAGCCGTTGATACAGCGCAGCACCGTCGACTTGCCCGAGCCCGACGGGCCGATCAGGCACACCACTTCGCCCGCCTTCACGCTCAGGCTCACGCCCTTGAGCACTTCCTGGTTGTAAAAGCGCTTGTGTATCGCATCGATCTCGATCATCGGCTTTTCCTCAGCGCGAGTTGCTTGCCCAACTGGTTGACGCCGAACATCAGCGGCAGGCTGAGCGCGAGGTAAAGCAGCGCGACGAGCGTGTAGACCGTCATGTTCTGGAACGTCGACGATGCAATCAGTTGACCGGCACGCGTGATTTCCGCGACGGTGATCGTCGACGCCACCGACGAATCCTTCAGCAGCATCACGAGCGTATTGCCATACGGCGGCAGCGCGATCCTGAACGCCTGCGGCAACACCACGCGTCGCATGATCAACGGGCCACGCATGCCGATTGCGTGGGCTGCTTCGATCTGTCCGTGATCGATCGCTTCGATGCCCGCGCGGAAGTTCTCCGCCTGATACGCCGAGTACGCGATGCCAAGGCCGATCACACCCGCCTGAAACGCGGACAGTTGTATGCCCATGTCGGGCAACACGAAATAGATATAAAACAGCTGGACGATGATGGGCAGTCCGCGGATCAGATTGATCACGGTGCTGCCGAACGTCGATAGCGCACGATTGCGCGACACCTTCATCAGCGCGAGCACGAGGCCGAGAACGGAACTGAGCACGAACGCACAAGCCGTGATCTCGATGGTGATGACCGCGCCTTTCAGCAGGATTGGCAGAAAGTCGATCGCGTTCTGCAAAAACATCGCGCCTCCTGATACGCCTGGCAGATCGCCCGCTCCTTCATGTAGCGCGGACAGGTTATAACGCTGCGATACGGCGTGCCGTTCAGCTCATGTGCCACTTCTGCAGAATCTGCTGCAGCGTGCCGTCGGCCTTCATCTTTCTGATCGCGCTGTTGAGCTGTTCGAGCGTCGCGGTGTCGCCCTTACGCACGATGAAGCACACCTGCCCCTTCACGGCCGACTGATACTCGGGCACGAGCCGAACCTGAGTGTTGGCACCCTGCTGCAGTTGATACGCCACGATCGGCTGATCCGCGAAGCCTGCCTTGATGCGGCCGAGCGCGACGTCGCGCATGATGTCCGCGACGGAATCGTAGGTGCGCACTTCCTTGAAGATGCCCTTCTTGTTGAGCGCATCGACGAACGCGGTGCCGACCTGCGCGCCGACCACCTCGCCCTTGAAGTCGTCCATCGACGTGTAATGGCCCTTGTCGTCCGCCTTCACGACGAGGCCTTCGCCGTACGAATAGACGGTGTCGGAGAAATCGACGATCTGCTGGCGGGCCGGCGTCTTCAGCATCGCGGCCGAAATGATGTCGATCTTCTGCGTGGTCAGCGACGGAATCAGCGCCGAGAACACGCTCTGCTGCACATCGACCTTGAAGCCGGACTCGCGGCCGGCGGCGGAGATGGCGTCGACCATCATTCCCTGGATCGAGTTCGTCTTGACGTCGAGGAACGTGAACGGCACGCCCGTGGCCGTTGCGCCGATCCGGTAGGTCGGCTCGGCGGCATGCGCGGCACCCGAGGCAATCGCGAAAGAAGCGGCAAGACCAGCTGAAAACAGGGTGAAGCGTTTGGCGAACGTAACCATGCATATCTCCAGACAGGGCCAGCGTGTCAGCGACGAGCACTGGCGATTTCGTTATGTGACCGCCAAACCATGATAATCGAATCAAAAAAATCGCAAACAGATTTTTGCGTATCGATATTCGATACGCTATGATGAGATACCTCGTTCAACGTTGAGACGGCAATGGACATTTCGCCTGCAGACGACGGTGCCAGGAACGGCCCCGACCTGCTCTTCAACCAGTCGCTGGAAAAGGGTTTGAGCGTGCTGCGCGCGTTCAGCGCGAAGCGCCGCACGATGACGCTGGCTGAAGTCGCGGACGCGGCGTCGATGTCGAAGAGTTCGGCGCAGCGAATGGTCTACACACTCGAAAAGCTCGGCTATATCCGCAAGCATCCGTTGACGCGCCGCTATCAGCTCACGCCGCGCGTGATGCAGATCGGCTTCAACTATCTCGCCGCCGACACCCTGATCGATGTCGCGAATCCTTTCCTGTCGGAACTGACGAACAACACGGGCGAGACGACGAACCTGACCGAGCCGGACGACGATGAGATGGTCTACGTGTCGCGTTTCGTGTCCACGAAGTTCGTGCCGATCCATATGCCCATCGGTAGCCGCATTCCCATGTATTGCACAGGCAGCGGGCGCGCGTTTCTGAGCGCATTGCCCGCCGACGAGGCGCTCGCGCGCCTCGAGCAGATGAAGCGGGTGGCGTTCACGCCGAACACCGTGACGGAACTCGCCGCGCTCGGCGAAAGACTCGCCGAGGCTCGTCAGCAAGGCTATGCGACCAACCGCGAGGAGCTGTTCATCGGCGACATGTCGATCGCGGCGCCCGTAGTGGGCAGTCAGGGACGGCCCGTGGCTGCCGTGCATGTCGTTGCACCCACAAGCAGATGGACGTTTGAGGACGCCCGACAGAAACTCGCACCTGCCGTTATCGACTGCGCAAGAGGGATCAGCAATTCGATACGGACCCTGGAGTAACGGTCATCGGGACTCGCGATCGCAACAGTCCAGAGAGCGGCTACACAAACTCCTTCGAATAGGTCTCCCGTTCGTTATCGAGTATCTGCACGCCTAGCTGGGTTTGCACGCCCGCCAGCGGCTCGAAGCAGTCTCGCAGCGCGGTCAGCATCCGCGCGGACAGGCCAGCTTTTGTCGCTATATCGCGGCCCGACAATATGATGATCTGCAAGTGGACGAACGCGTGGTCTTCGGCGGATCGTCCGATCAGAAAGCGCTCGCAACGAATAATGCGGCTTTTGATGTCGACCTCGTTGAACAGACCTGAATCGATCAGTGCTTCGTTCAGCCGCAGCAGCGTTCGTTCAGGATTGAACTGACTATCGAGGTTCGACGAATATTCGAGTCTGACTTGTGGCATGGCAGTTTAAAAAAGATCGCCCGTCTGGCCGATAGACAGATTGTTTTGCTTTCAAGGTACGAGCTTGACCGCACGCAGAACAATCACCCCACTTCCTTCGCGGCCGCGCGCACTCGAACGCCGCGAACGCCAGCGCGATGGAGGAGAGGCAATCGAACACGAACAGGCCCGCGGGCGTCAGGACCGTCATTGCAAAGGAGGCGATCGGCGGTCCGCTTACGCCGCCGATCGAAAATAGTATCGTTACCGACGATCAATCCGCATAGCTCGTGAGCAAGCCGACGAGCGCCGTATAGTCGTACGTCAACGGCACGGTACTGGCCTCGCCTGACGTCATGCCGTTCGCCGCGCCGCTTCGGCGCCTGTCCGACACCAGTCCTGATCAGAAGAGATGCCGGAACGACACGAGCACGGCGGTCTGATTGAGACTCGACGACGGCGCGTCCGTGCCGACCAGCACCGCCTGTCCGAGCGGCGCCGCGAAGCTGTCCGTATGCGACGCCCGCTGATACGCGACCTGCATGTAGACGTCGGTACGCTTGGTCAGGTTGTAGTCGATCATTCCGCCAAAGTTACCCCAATGCGGCCGCGACTGGCCCGCGTTGCTCTCGTAATGCGCCATCGTGTACGTGTACATCAGGCCCGCATAGAACGCCGGCGTGAACTGATACTTCGCGTTCACTTCGAAGTTATTGAACCTCAGCGAATTGGCCGCGTTGGCGAGATCGCCGAAGTACTCGCTGCCCGTCGCATTGGTCAGATTCGTGTGCGTATAGACAAACCCAACCGTGGCCGCCGACGTCAACGCGTAGTTGATGCCGCCGCCATAAATCTGGTTGCGCGTGGCGTTGAAGTTGGTATCGGCCGCGGAAACCGCGCCGCCGGCATTGGTCGTCGCGTTACCGTTGACCTGGAGATATGCGCCCGCCACCGTCACGGCGCCGCTCGAGTACTGCCCGGCCAGTCCATAAAGACGATTGTTCGCAAAGCCGCCGGCCGCGTTACTGAACGCGTACATGCCTTCGAACGTGAAGCCCGCATATTTGTTGCTGACGAACTTCACCGCATTGCTCACCCGGATCGAGTTGTCGGTATTGTCGTTGTCGTAGACGTGCGAGAGCAGGCTACCGGCCCAGTTGCCGTTGGCGGTAAGCGGCCCGAGCAGATCGACCAGCGGGTCGTATTGGCGGCCGAACGTGACCGTCCCGAGACTGTCTGACTGAACGCCGACATACGCCTGACGGCCGAAAATTCGCCCGCCGTTTCCAAGCGCGCCGGTATTCAGATTGAAGCCGTTCTCGATCTGGAACACCGCCTTCAGGCCGCCGCCGATATCTTCGGTACCCTTGAGGCCCCAGCGGTCGCCGGAATCCTGACCCGACGTTGTTTCGATATTGCTCTTGCCTTTCACGTTGCTCGTGTATTGCAAGCCTTCGTCGATCGCACCGTAGAGCGTCACGGTGCTCTGCGCCGACGCATACGTGGGCACGGCGACGACACTGGCAGCCGCAAGGGAAAAAAGCACGCTTTTTGTCTTTTGGTTCATTTGGTTGATTGCCCCTGTAAGAAGATTGATTCGACTTTCCGGCCTCCTCTTTCGCCCGGAAAGTTGCGAAGACAGTGCAAGACTAAATTGGAGGAAATAATGTCAGCGTGAAATACAGTATTGACGGAAATTCGTTGCCGGAGACCCACAGTCCTACTTAACAATCGTTTTCCATCGTGGCTACTTACTGCCTATATTCTGTCATCCTAATTAAACTTCAAGCACCGCGAGTGTCCTCGCGGTACATGCTTTACACGCTGGCGATCAGCCCGCCGTCCACCCGCATGATCGAACCGGTCACGTAAGACGCGGCTTCGCTGGCGAGAAACGCCACCGCCTGCGCGTACTCTTCAGGACGGCCATAGCGGCCAAGCGGAATCGAACCCGTGCTTTCGGTGGAGACTTCCTCCACGGTCCGTCCTTCGCGCTTCGCTTTCGACTCGTCTAGAAAACGGATTCGGTCCGTGCCGATGCGGCCCGGCACGACGAGATTCGCTGTAATGCCGTCACGGCCCACTTCGCGCGCCAGTGTCTTCGACCAGCCGACCAGCGACATCCGCAATGCGTTCGACACCGCCAGCCCCGCGATCGGCGCCACGACGCCGGACGACGCACTCGTGACCACGCGTCCCCAGTGCTTCTCTTTCATGCCTGGCAGCACACGGTCTGTAATGCCGATAACGGAAAGGACCATCGAGCGGAAATGGCGCTCCCACAAATCCGCCGGCTGACCGGAGGCCGGTGTCGGCGGCGGCCCGCCCGTGTTATTGACCAGAATGTCGACCGTGCCGAAGCGTTGTTCGATTGCATCGATACGCGCGTCGATGACGCCGAGATCGCCGAGATCCCATTCAAGCGACATCACTTCCGCACCGGCCTCGCGCACCCGGTTAGCGACGGCCTCCAGCGCGGCCGGATTGATATCCGCCACCACGACCTTCGCGCCTTCGTTGGCCAGAGCCAGCGCGATCGCACCGCCTAAGCCGCCGCCCGCGCCCGTTACCAGCGCGATCCTGTTCCTGATTCCGAGATCCATGTTCTATCCAGTGTGTCCGGCAACCGCGCCGGCTTGAGTTGATGAGCGGCCTGCCGGCCGGTCGTGCAAAATCTGAAAAACGGTGCTATTCATCGACCCGCCTGTGCGCGTCAGAACGGGCTCGCGATCATCGCGCCGGTCCGCCTCGCCTGCGAGGCAGGGTCGAGCAACGGACTGTCCGGCTGCGGCGTATCGCGCCGGTAATGCGCAACCGAGAAATCGATGAAGCGTCGCACTCGTGGGGTCATATAGCGATGCCCTGAGTAAAGCATCCACAGCGTGCGTACCCCGCTCTCGAGTTCGAAGCCTTCCAGCAGCGGTATCAGCGAACCGTCCTGAATCTCGGCGGCGACCAGCGAGGCCGGCAAGCGGGCGATGCCCAGTCCGGCTTTCGCCGCGCGAATCAGCGTCAGCAGATTCGAAGAGCTGAGAACGGGTCGCAGCAGGACCCGCTGAGCGCCGTATGCATCGCCGAATTCCCACGAACGCACGCACGGGTCGGAGGTCGTGAGTACATCGTGTTCGGCCAGATCGGCGGGCCGATCCGGCGCCTCCTTCTGCGCGAGATAGGCGGGCGACGCGACGATCACATCCCGCAGCCTCGTGAGCGGGCGGCAGACGAGAGATGAATCGCGCAAACGCCGCTCCGCAACGAAACACGCGTCGAAGCTGCCGACCGTGAGATCGTGTGTCGACGCGAACACCGTGAGTTCGAAATCCACGCGCGGCTCCTGCGCGCGGAACTTGCCGATCAACTCGCTCAATTCCGCGGCCGCGAACGATTCGTGCGCCGCTACCTTCAACGATCCTCCCGCCTCGCGCGCGGCCGAGCAGACGTTCGCCTCGAGCGTATCGAGGTGCCGCAATACCTCGTGGCAGCCTTGCCAGTATTCCTGCCCCGCTTCGGTCAGCGACACGCTGCGCGTCGTGCGGTTCAGCAGTCGCAGATTGAGATGAGTCTCCAGAGTTGCGACGCTGCGCGTCACCATCGCGACCGACACGCGCAATTCCTTTGCGGCAACGGTGAAGCTAAGCGTCTCGGCAACCTTGGCGAAACTGCGCATGGCGGAGAGCTGGTTCATGTCCCTACTACCCCCTAAACAGATCGACCGGCTGCTAGCCCGCCATCCAGCCGCCATCGACCATCAGATTGATGCCGGTCACGAAACTCGCGAGCGGACTGGCGAGAAACAACGCGGCGCCGGCCACGTCTTCCGGACGCCCCAGCCTCGGCCACGGCGTGCGTTGATGCGAATACTCCAGCGCGCGCGGATCGTTGGCCGCGCCGGGCTTGCCCGTAATGATCTTGCCCGGCGCCACCGCATTGCAGACGATCAGGTCCCGCGCGTGGTCGACCGCAATCTGCCTCGTCAACTGCACCGTGCCGCCTTTGGTCACGCCGTATGGAAAATCGCCGGGCGAAGCGACCATGCCGTGCTGCGACGAAATATTGACGATGCGTCCGCGCACTTCATCGGCAGGCTCCTGAGTGAGCATCTGCTGAACCGCTCGCTTGCAGCCGTTGAACATACCGGTCAGATTGACCCGGACGACCTGTTCCCATTGCGTCTGCGTGGTCTCGACGAGATTCGTGCTGGTGTAGATCGCGGCGTTGTTGACCATCACGTCGAGGCGGCCGTAACGCTCCACGGCGATGGCGACCAGCCGGTCGACCTCTTCCCAGTGCGAGACGTCGGTCGGCACGCTGATCGCGGTTCCGCCTGCGTGTTCGATTGCGATCTGCGTCGTGTCGCCGCCTTCGATCGGCGCTTCGCGCAGATCGGCCAGCACCACGCGCGCGCCTTCGGCGGCGTAACGGATGGCAATCGCACGGCCGAGGCCGGAACTCGCGCCAGTCACGACCGCGACCTTCTTCTCAAGCAAACCCATGTTTCGTCGCTCCTATCACCTGGCCGGTCGGTTCCGGCGTCGCCGTGCGGCCGCTTTCGTCAATCAACGTGCCGCGCAGATACACGGCGGTGAGCCTGCCGGGCACGCGCATGCCGTCGAACGGGGTGTACCCGGCACGCGAGAACTGGTCGGCGTGCGCGATACGTGTGTCGAGCCGCGGGTCGAGCACCAGAATGTCCGCGTCGCGTCCGCGTGCGAGCGTGCCCTTGCGCTCGCCGATGCCAAAACGCTGCGCGGGATTGGTCGAACACATGCGAACGAGCGCAGGCAAATCGATATCGCCGGTCGCGACGAAATGCAGCATCGTGGCAAGCAGCGTCTGCACGCCCGGCATGCCGCCGGGGATATCGGCGAAACTGGCGTACGCAGCGGTCTTTTCCGCGCGCGAGTGCGGCGCGTGATCGGTCGCGACGATGTCGATCAGGCCGTCGCGCAACGCGGCCAGCAGCGCGTCGCGGTCTTTCGCCGTGCGCATGGGCGGCGACGCTTTCAGGTCGGCCCCTTGCGTGGCGTAATCGTCGGCGGTGAACAGCAGGCACTGCGGCGTGGTTTCGATACTCACGTCCGCAAGACCGCGCATTCGCCGGAACGTGTCGATGCCGAGCGCGGAATTGGTCTGCCGCACATGAACGCGTGTTTGCGCCTGCGCGGCGGCGAGGATGATCTTCGCGATACCGGTCGCCTCCGCGAGCGGCGAGCGGCTGGCGAGAAATTCGGCCACGCCGCCTTTCGCGACGGCTTCGAGGATCGACTGGTCGCCCGGCGACACGCACGCCAGCGTGCCCAGCGGCTTGACCGATCTGAGCGCGTGCAGCAACGACGCCTGCGTGTCGTGCAGATAGCCGGCCGGAACGTCGGCCGTGAAGATTTCAAACGACACCGGACCCAGCGCCCGGATCGCTTCCAGTTGAGTCGCGTCGCGGCGCAACGCGACCTGAAGCCCGACGTCGACGTGCAAGCGCCCTCGTGCGATGCGTTGCTTGTCGACGAATGTATCGACGCTGTCGGTCCAGGGCTCGTCGGTCGGCATGTCAAGCAGCGTCGTGACACCGCCCGCCGCCGCGGCCCGCGTGCCCGACGTGAAGTCTTCCTTATGCGTGAGGCCAGGATCGCGCAGATGCACATGTGCATCGACCAAACCCGGAAGCAGATAGCAGCCGTCCACACGGCGTTCAACCATTGCGGCCGCCGGCGCGTCTGGATCGAGCAATGCAGCCACACGTCCGTCGCTCACGCACAGATCGGCGCGTAACGTTCCGCACGCCTCGACGATCGTCGCACCGCGCAGCACCAGATCAAACACGATGGGTCTCCCGTAAGCGGTTCATCAGCAGAGCCCCGCGAGTCGGCTTTCTTCGTGCGTCACGACTTCAAGCAATGCCGCGCGCCCGTCCCGCACCGTCGCGACGCAACGCCGCAGCGCCGCGCTCAGGTCCTCCGGGTCGATGACACATTCGCCGTGTCCACCCAGCGCCTCGGCGATGGGTGCGTATTCGCCCGACACGCGGTTGGCCTGATACTTCTTTGTCGCCACCGGCATGCTGGCGGCGTAGCCGCCGAGTACATGATTGCGCAGCACGATCGCGAGCACCGGCAGCTTGCAGCGCACCGCCGTCTCGAAGTCGAGTCCGACCATGCCGAACGCGGACTCGCCCATGATCGCCGCGACGGTTGCGTCCGGCCGCGCCAGTTTCGCGCCCATCGCAAATCCGAGACTGCTGCCGAGTTGCGTAGTCTTGCCCCACCCCAGATAACCGCGCGGCTCGGTGACGTCGTAGAACGGACTGAACTGGTCGCGCGGATTGCCGGCGTCGTGAGTGACGATGACTTTTTCGCGTTCGAGTGCTTCCATGATTTCCCACACCACCCGATACGGAGAGATCGGACTGCCGCCCGCATTCAGCAGCGGCATCCAGTCGTCCATGAACTGGCGGCGGCACGTCGCGATCTCGTGCGTCAGATCGCCGTCGTTGCGAGCGCGTTCGGCCCATGCCGCCGGTTCCTCGCGAACCCGCGCGAGCAACTGGCGCAGTACAGAGCGGCAATCGCCGACCACGCCGAGCGCAACCGGATAGTCCTTGCCGAGATCGTCGGGATCGATGCTGACCTGCAAGACCCGCTTGTTCGCCGGCACGGGCCGGATGTAATACGACCGCGTAAGACTGCTGCCGAGCGCGAGAATCACGTCGGCTCGCTCGATGAAGCGGTCCACCGTGGCGGGGCGCGCGCGCCCAGCGGTGCCGAGCGAGAGCGGATGCCGCTCGGACATCGCGCTCTTCGCGTTCGGCGTGGTCATCACCGGAATCCGCGTGAGCTCCGCGAATTCGGTGAGTTCCGTGGTCGCATGAGCGTTGAGCACGCCCTGTCCGGCAAGGATCACCGGATGCCGCGCGGCCAGCAACGCCTGCACGATCTCGTCGATTTCGGCGGCATCGGCTTGCGGTCGCGCGCGCCGCACGAGCGGTCGATTCGACGCGCCCGTACCGCATTCCTGCTCGAGCAGATCCACCGGCAGTTCGAGCAGCACCGGCGCGGGCGGCCCGTTGCGCACGCGCGAGATCGCGCTATGAAGCAGCTGCGGCAGGTCTTCCGGCCGTACCACCGACTCGCACCATTTGGTGATGTGCGTGAAGTTACGGCGCGCCTCGAAATTCGGCGCCACCGCTTCCGAGCCGCGCGGATATCCGGTCGGCAGGAACAGCACCGGCGCGCGGTCGTTCCATGCCTGCGCCACGCCGGCAAATGCCGCTTCGGCGCCCGGTCCATATTGCACGGTGACCACCGTCAGGTCGTCGGTGGCCGTGGTCCGCGCATGTCCTTCCGCAATGTTGACCGCGACGCGCGGCGTGCGCGCGATCACCGGCGGAATGTCCAGCTCCGCCGCCGCATCGAACAACCCGCTGCTCGGGAAGCCGATGATGTGTTTCATACCCTGCTGCTTGAGAATTGCGGCTACCGTTTGCGCTCCCGTCATTGCGCGCTCCGGTACGACCACCACCTGGCTGACACCGTCACGTTCAGGCTCCCTTGCGAAACTGCGTGTGGTTGGCCAGCCAATGACGCGCGATGTCCTCGCGTCGCATGAAAGCGGCTTGTCCGCGTGAACGCCCGACGTGCTCGATCACCTCTTTCAGTCCCGCCGCGCGATTGGGCTGGCCGCTCCAGCGCGCATGCGCCGCGATGGTCAGCATCTTGCCGCCGGCCTCGTCCGCTTCGTCGATCAGATAGTCGATCGCGCAACGGCAATCCTCGGCGAAATCGCGCGGATTGCTGTAGCCCGGCGCCATCAGATAGCGGCTGTCGTTCAGCGTCTTCGAGTAAGGGACGACCAGCAATTCGCCGTCGTCGTGTTCGACAAAGTACGGAATGTCGTCGTTGCACGGGTCGGAGTAGTACAGAAAGCCGCCGGTTTCGATAATCAGATCGCGTGTATTCACGCTCGGAAACGACCGGCAATTCCAGCCAGGCGGATGCACGCCGAGCACCTCACGATAGAGATCGATCGCCGCCCGCATTTGCCGCCCTTCTTCTTCGCGGCTCATGCCGGGATAGTCGGTCCAGCGCAAGCCGTGACCGAGCAGATCGTGTCCGCGCTCTTTCATCCATACGGCGACTTCCGGATTGCGCTGCAGCGCGACCGCACACGCGGATACGGTGACGGGAATCCGGTAACGGTCGAACAATCTCGCCAGCCGCCAGACACCGGCGCGGCTGCCGTATTCGAAGTGCGTCTCCGTGCCGAGGTCGCGCAGATTCGGGCTCGAGCTCAGGTTGTACTCACCCCAGTTGTCGTTGCGGCCGTCCTCCAGCCACGAGTATTCGGAACCCTCTTCGTACACCAGCACGAGATTGATCGCGACTTTGGCGCCGTTGGGCCACGTCACCAGCGGCGGCCTCGCGCCGTAGCCGATGAAATCCCGCGCCGGGCCTTGAGTTTGAGTGTCGGTCATGAATGCAGGTCTCTCGTTCAGGAACGACTGGCGACGAGCCAGTCCATGTAATCGTGAAAGGCGGCGCGACCCTCGCGCGGACGCCAGTCCGTATCGCGTTCAAGCCGCGAAATGTCGTAGGCACCCCACATGCCGGTGGCGAGCGCCGGGTCCTGGATCACGTTCGCGCCGGCTTCGCCGGTCACTTCGTAACGAACGCCGGGTACCCGTTGCGCCGCCCAGCCGATGATGTCGCCGATCGTCGTAGTCACGCCGCTCGCAACGTTGTAGTGCCGGTAACGCAGCCGCGACACCTCGGTGAGCGCGAGAATCGCGCGCGCGGCGTCGACCGAATGCAGGTAGTCGCCGACCGGCGTCAGGCTGTTCGGTTTAATGAGCTCGCCGTCCAGCGCCATCTGTGCGACCCGGTTCGGCACGTGGCGGAAATCGCGGCTTTCGGTGGCCCGATCCATCGGCCCATAAATCGACGAGAGCCGCACCGAGGCCGCCGACAATCCGAACAGATCCGCGTAACGGTTGACGACCATCTCCGAAGCAAATTTCGAAATGCCGTACAGCGTGAGCGGCGCGACGTAGCCGTCCTCCGGCAACGGCTCGTGCGACCAGTCGGGCCCGTGGTGACGGTAGACCGACCCGGAACTGATATAGATGAAACGCTGGAGCGCGGGCTGCTGCCGTGCCCACTCCAACACCTGCACCGTGCCCATCAGGTTGACGTCGACGATGCGCGCGGGCGTGAGCGCTTCGGGCGGCAGTCGTGCTGCTTCCTCCGCGCTGCCGCGCGAGATCGGCGTGACCGTCGCGCCGTGCACGACCGCGGAGATATCGTGACGGTCGAGTTCCGCCGCCCAGCCCGTCGGATCGCGCACGTCGCCTTCGATCACGGTGAGCCGATCCCGCACCGGCGCGAACCAGGCTTGCGCGGTGTCGTCGAGTCCGGCGCGGTCGAGGATGACGGCGCGCCGATCGGGATGCTGGTCGAGCCATTCGCGGGCGACCACGCTCATGACGAAACCGGTCCCGCCTGTAATCAACAAGTTCATCTCATTCCCTGACAAAATGGATTGCAGCGCGCGTGCGGCGGTTGTGAATCAACGCGCCGTATAGCCGCCGTCCACGAGCAGATCGGTGCCGGTCACGAACGACGCGTCGTCGCTCAGCAAGAATGCCGTGCTCGCGCCGATCTCATCCGGACGGCCGATGCGGCCCAGCAGATGCGCCGGGCCGAGTTCCGCATCAGCGTGGTCGAGCGACGCAAACGAGCGCAACAGCCGCCCCGTGCGTACCGCGCCGGGCGACAGGCTATTGACGCGAATACCGGCGTCCGCGTGATCGACGGCCATCAGCCGCGCGAGGTGAATCAGCCCTGCCTTGGCCGCGCAATAGGCCACCGAACGCGCCGCCGCCACGTGACCCAACTGCGACGCCACCAGCACGATGGAGCCGCCGCCGCTTTCGCGCATCAGCGGTACGACAAAGCGGCTCAGCAAAAACGCGCCCGTGAGCGACACGTCGATTTCCTGATGCCAGTGCGCCGGCGCCAGATCCTCCACGGAACCGTCGTGCCAGGGCGCCGCCGCGTTATGAACAAATCCGTCGAGACGGCGGAACCTCGCCCGCGTCAACTCGACCGCCGCGCGAGCCGATTCGATGTCCGTCACGTCGCATTGCACGGATAGCGCGGCCGCGCCGAGTTGCGCGGCGGTGCGCGCGGCGGCGGTGCCGTCGAGGTCCGCGCACACCACGCTCGCACCTTCGGCAATGCAGCGCGCCGCGATTGCCACACCGATATCGCTCGCCGCGCCGCTAATCAGCACGACCTTGCCTCGAAGGCGATCGCTCGTGTTCGTGATGCCGCTCATGCTTCGAGTACCGACGGCAACGTGGACTGCCGCGGGAACGGACGTTCGGCCGCAATGAACCGGCCGCGCCCCGGCGTCGAACTGACCTTGCCCTCATGCCAGACCACTTCGCCGCGTGAAATCGTGGTGGTGGGCCAGCCCTGCACCACCTTGTTTTCATACGGCGTGTGATCGGTCGCGTGATGCAGCATGCTGTTTTTGATCGTCACTTCGCGCTGCGCATCCCAGATCGCAAAGTCGGCGTCCGAGCCGATCGCGATCACGCCTTTCTTCGGATACAGGCCGTACAGGCGCGCGGGCGTCGCCGCGGTCAATTCGGCGAATTGCATGAGCGACATGCGGCCGCCGTTCACACCGGCGGAAAACAGCAGAGGCAAACGCGTTTCGATCCCGGGTACGCCGTTCGGAATACGCGTGAACGGCGTATCCGGACCCTCGGCGATCTTGTCGCGGTAATGCCACGGCGAGTGGTCCGACGAGAACACTTCGAGCGTGCCGTCCAGCAAACCGCGCCAGATTTCCGCCTGGTTCTCGCGCGGCCTCGGCGGCGGCGTGCAGACGCACATCGCGCCCGACAGGTCCGGTGTGTCGATATCCTCGGCGGCGAGAAAGAGATACTGCGGACAGGTTTCCGCATACACCGGCAGGCCGCGCTGCTTCGCCCGGCGGATTTCTTCGGTCGCGCTCGCCGCAGACACGTGGCAGATCAGAATTGGCGTCTCGATCACTTCGGCGAGACTGATCGCACGGAAGGTCGCTTCGCGCTCGCCGATGGCGGGCCGCGAAATGACGTGATAGCGCAGTTGCGTCTTGCGCGCCTTCAGAAAATGCTCGGTCAGCCAGCGGATGCAGGCGTCGTTCTCCGCATGCACCATGACCATCGCGCCTTCCTGGCGCGCCACGTTGAGCACTTCGAGCACTTCGTAGTCGTCGAGTTTCAGGCCTTCGTACGTCAGATAGATTTTCACCGACGTGCAACCTTCGGCGATCAGTTGCGGCAGTTCTTCTTCCAGCACACGCGGCGTGGGGTCGCCCACGATCAAGTGGAACGTGTAGTCGATATGCGCTTTCGGCAACGCGCGTTCGTGATAGTCGGCCACCACTTCAGCCAGCGACTGCCCGCGCATCTGCATGGCGAACGGAATGATGGTCGTGGTGCCGCCGCACAGCGCGGACAGCGTGCCGCTCTGGAAATCGTCCGCGGTGGATTTGCCTTCCCACGGCTGCTGATCCATATGGCAATGCGCGTCGACGCCGCCGGGCATCACGATGCGGCCCGCCGCCGACACCTCTTGCCGTCCGGCAGGCAACCCCGCCTCGATCGCGACGATGCGTCCGTCCCGCACACCGATATCGACTTCGGCTGTGCCGTCGGGCAGCACGACCGTGCCGCCGCGAATCACGAGATCGAAAGAAAACGTGCCGTCGCTCATGCGCGGGTTCCTCCGGCGGTGCTTTGCTGAAACACGGGGCGCATCGTACGCAACTCCTCGAGGCTGATATGGCAGGCAATCTCATGCGTCGGCGATGCTTGCCGCACCGGCGGCGCGACGGTGTCGCAAATGTCGCCGATCTTGCGATGGCAGCGCGACGCGAAGCGGCATCCCGGCGGCACGTTGATGGGGCTCGGCGTTTCGCCGGTCAGGCGGATCCGCTCCTGTTGTTTGACCGACGCGTCCGGACTATGAACGGCGGACAGCAGCGCTTCCGTGTACGGGTGGTAAGGCGGCGCGAATATCTCTTCGGCGAGGCCTTTTTCCATGATCCGGCCGAGATACATCACGACGATCCGGTCCGCGATATGGCGCACCAGTGCAAGGTCGTGGCTAATGAAGAGCAGCGTGCTTTCCTGCTCTTTCTGGATGGCGAGCAGCAACGTAATGACGGCTGCCTGCACCGACACGTCGAGTGCCGAGACGGGCTCGTCGGCGACGATCAGCGACGGATTCGTCGCAAACGCGCGGGCAATCGCAATGCGCTGTTTCTGACCGCCGGACAGTTGCGACGGCCGGCGTTGCGCCAGTTCGGCGGGTAGCCGGACCAGTTGCAGCAACTCTTGCAAGCGCTTCTCGATCGCCGCTTTATCCTTGTAGCCGCCGAATTTGCGCAGTGCGCGGCGTATCGGCGAAGCCACCGAGTGAGAAGGATTGAGCGTGCTGTCGGGATTCTGGAACACCATCTGGATCGACTGCAGCATGTCGCGCGCGCGTTTCTTCGCCGGCACCTGGGCTAGCTCGACGCCGTCGTACTGTATCGAGCCCGAGGTCGCCCCTTCGAGGCCGACGAGCATGCGTGCGAGACTGGACTTGCCGCAGCCGGATTCGCCGACCAGCCCCATGATCTCGCCCTTGCCTACTTTGAACGAGACCGATTCGTTGGCCTGCACGGTGCGACGTCCGCCGTTGAGCAGGTATTGCTTGGACACGTCGGTGACCGACAGCGCCGTATCACGATCGACGCTCACTGCCGCCTCGCCGCTCAACGCGACGCTTGCGCGCGTAAGGTCCTGCCAGCGGATGCATCGAACCAGATGAGCTTCGTCTTCCGCCGGCGCCAGCGCAATCGCGTTGCGGCCGCATGTTTCCTGCTGGAAGTGAGCGCAGCGCGGTCCGAACCAGCAACCCTGCGGACGCTCTGTCGGCGACGGCAAATGCCCCGGAATCGGCGACAACGCTCGCACGCCCTTCGGGCTTCCAATGCCCGGAATGCAGCCAAGCAGACCTTGCGAATACGGATGACGCGGCTGGCGAAACAGTGTCTGCGTATCGGCTTCCTCGATCATCTCGCCCGAGTACATGATGCCGACCCGATCGCAGGCACTCGCTATCAAGCCGAGATTGTGCGAGATGTACAGAAGACTCGTGCCGTACTGTTTTCGCAGGTCCGCGATCAGATCGAGAATCGCGGCCTCGACGGTGACGTCGAGGCCGGTCGTCGGCTCGTCGAGCAGCAGCAACGCAGGCCGCGCAAGCAACGCCATTGCAATCACGATCCGTTGTTGCTGCCCGCCTGACAGTTGATGAGGAAAGCGCTTGAGCATCGCGAGCGGATCGGGCAGACGCACGTTCTCGAGCATGCTCGCAGACAGCTCGCGCGCCTCGGCCCGTGACGAACCCAGATGCTGCATCGGCACTTCGGCGAGCTGCGAGCCGATGGTCTTGACCGGATTGAGCGCGCTCATCGGCTCCTGATAAACCATCGCCACGCGGCGACCGCGAATGGTGCGTAGCTTTTGCAGACTCGCGCCGACCAGTTCCTCGCCCTCGAAGCGAATGCTGCCGTTCGTCACCCGTCCGGTTCCGCCGAGATAGCCCATTACCGCCATCGCAGTCGTGGTCTTGCCGCAGCCCGATTCGCCGACGAGGCCATAGCTTTCTCCCGGCGCGATGGTCAGCGACACATTCGGCACGGCGACGACGGATTCATAACGGCCGCGATACTCGATGCGAAGATCGCGGATTTCCAGCAACGGCGTATCGCCCGACGACCTTGCATGGCGATTTTCCAGCAAGCCTGATTCGATGATCGCATTCATGGCTTCCAGGCCTCCCGCATTCCGTCGGCCAGCAGGTTGAATCCGAGGACGAGGCTCACGATGGCGACCGACGGCGCAATCGACATGAGCGGCCACACGTTGATCACGGTCGTCGTTTCGCGCACCATGCCGCCCCAATCCGGATTGGGCGGCGGCAAGCCGAGCCCCAGAAAACCGAGCACACCGATCGTGATGATCGTGTAGCCGATCCGCAGACACGCGTCGACGAAGAGCGGTCCGCGACAGTTCGGCAGCAACTCGCACACGATGATGTAAAACGTGCTTTCCGCACGCAGACGCGCCGCTGCCACGTATTCCTGCTGCTTCAGATCGAGTACCAGGCCGCGCACGATCCGGCCGATGCCCGGCGCCGACGCGATCGTGGTGGCCAGCACGATGTTGCCGACCGAGGCACCGACGTTCGCAATCAGGATCACGTAAAGGACGAGCACCGGAAACGCTAGCACCAGGTCCGAAAAGCGGTCGACGATCGCTTCGATCCAGCCACCGAAATAGCCCGCCAGCATGCCGAGCGTGATCCCGGCGAGCATCGCGACCGCGACCGACAGCGGCGCCACCAGTAACACGGTGCGCGCGCCGAAGACGAGACGCGACAGGATGTCCCGGCCGAGAATGTCGGTGCCGAGCCAGTGCGCCGCCGACGGCGTCGGATCGGCCATTGCCATCGCATCCTGGGCGGTGGGCGACGGCAGCGGCAAGAACGGCGCGAGCACGGCCACGACGACCCAGAACACGATTAGCGACAAGCCGACGACGGCCGTGGGGGAACTGAACAGACGCGTCCATGCACGCCGCGGAGCGCGTGAGGTACGCACCGCGAGCGGCACCACGCCGGGATCAATGGAAGACATACGATTACCTCACACGGATGCGTGGATTGAGCAGCATGTAGCCGAGGTCGCCGAGAAACTGCGTCACGACGGCGACAAAGACCGTGACCAGCGTGGCGGCTTCCAGCATGGCGATGTCGCCGAACATGCTGGAGTCGAGCAGCATCCGGCCGAAGCCCGGATAGGCGAACACCATCTCGGTCACCACCACGCCGCCGATCAGAAAGTTGATCTGCAGCAGCAACACGGTGAACGGCGCGATCATTGCGTTTCTCAATGCATGCCCGAGAATCACCTGGCGCGGGTTCAATCCTTTCAGGATCGCCGTGCGGATGTAGGGCTTCTCCATCACGCCGATCATCGACACGCGAATCATCCGCGCGACGTAGCCAAAGTCGTAGAGCACCAGTACCGCGACCGGCAACACCAGTTGCGACGCGACCGACCAGCGCCCGCCCTCGCTGCCGTCGAGCGGGCTCGTGCCCGGCAGGATCGGCCAGAGGATCACGAACAGTGTCACCAGAAACACACCCGACGCGAACTCCGGGATCGACGTGAAAGTGATGCAGACGACAGAGAGGCTGCGATCGAGCGCCCCTCCTTCCTTGAGCCCGGACAGAATGCCGAACAGCATGGAGAGCGGTACGATCAACGCGAACGCGATCCCCGCGAGAATGGCCGTGTGCCCGAGGCGCTTCCACATCACATCGTTGACGGGGAGTTTATAAAGCGTCGAGTAGCCGAAATTGCCGAAATACTGCGAGCCGCGCGGATCGGTAAAACCCAATCCGTTCGCCGGATCTTCGAGCGGATCCGGCATTACGCCGGCCAGCACGCCGAGCCAGTGTCCGTAGCGCACCATCAATGGGTCGTTCCCATGCATGCGTTGCGACAGCAGATCGACCTGTTGCTGGGTGGCGTACGGTCCGAGCGTGCGGCGCGCTACACTGCCCGGCGTGAACTCGGATACGGCGAATACGACGAATGACGCGCACAACATCGTCACGATCATCAATGTGATGCGTTTAGCGAGAAATGAAGCCATGTCGACGGAACCCATAGTTGGTACGTTCTTGCGACCTCGGGCGGCGCGCCTTGAAGGCGCGCCTATCCGGTTCAGGCGCCCACGGCGTACTGATTCGCGAAGATGTATTGCGACGGATGCACCGTAAAGCCTTTCACCTTCTTATCCATCACCGTCGAGAACGCACGCCAGAACGGTTGCACGATCGGGCCGTCTTCCTGCATCAGCTTTTCGATTTTTGCCATCACCAGGCTGCGTTTCTTCGGATCGAGAATGCCGTCCGCCTGGTCAAGCAGTGCATCGAATTCGGGATTCGCGTAGCCCGACTCGTTCCACGCCGCGTTGGTCCGGTATGCGAGCGACAGCGTCATGACGCCGAGCGGCCGATGCCCCCAGCCCGTGAGACTGAACGGCACCTTGGTCCAGACTTCCCAGTATTGCGCGCTCGGCAGCGGCTTGATGTTGACCTTCACGCCGATGTCCTTGAACTGCTCGGCGAGTGCCTGAACCGTGTTCAACTCCCAGATCGGATCGGGACGCGTCACCATGTCGATCTCGAAGCCGTTCGGGTAACCCGCTTGCGCCAGCAGTTTCTTCGCCTGCACGACGTCGCGGCCGTATTTGGGCAATGCGTAGTATTCCGGATGAACCGGCGCGACGTGATGATCTTCCGCCGACACGCCCGCGCCGAGCAGCGACGTGGCAATGATCTTCTGATGATCGATCGCGAGTTTCATCGCCTTGCGCACGCGCGGGTCGCCGAAAATCTTGTGATCCACACGCATACGCGCCACGCCGGTTTGCGAGGTCAATACGCTGTAGGGCTGCACGTGCGGCAGGCGCTTCATCGCATTTACCTGAACCGCGTCGGCTTCGGAGAGACCGTCGACCTGGCGCGAAGCCATCGCCGAGATGCCGGCGCCCGCGCTGTCGCCCAGGTCGACGAACTCGAACGAGTCCAGATAAGGACCGGTGCCCCAATAGTCTTTACGCGCCTTGTACACCGCGCTCTTGCCGACCGTGTACGAGGTGAGTTCGAACGGGCCGGTGCCGTTGAAGCCGGCGCCGAACATGCCCTTGTCCGCCGGGTCGGTAATGAACATCGCGTAGTGGAACAGATGTTCCGGCACGGCGATTTGCGGTGCGAAACAGTTCAGCCGGACCGTCAGGTCGTCGACCTTCTCGATCGCATTATCGGACCAGATGCGGCTCGCCTTCTTTGGCTTGCCGCTCGCATCCTTCTGTCCGGAGTCGTATTCCTGAACGAGGTAACCGGTGAATAGCCCGAGTTGCGACGAACCCACTGCCGGATCGCAGACACGTTTGAGATTCCACACCACGTCGTCCGCATTCAGCGCGCGTCCGTTGTGCCACTTCACGCCCTTGCGGATATGCAGTGTCCAGGTCTTCAGGTCTTCGCTGACTTCCCAGCGCTCCAGCAGATACGGGCGGGTGATATTGTCGTTGCCGGTGAACGTCAGAAATTCGCAAACCTGCCGGATGACATTCGACTTCTCGGCGAAGTCGGCCTGATGCGGACTCTTGATCTCCATGCAGCGCATTCCGATTCGCAGATGCCCGCCTTTGGGCAGCGCGTCGGCGGCCTGCGCGTCGCTAATGAACGGATTCGTTTCGCCGCTCAGCTTGTACGCCGTCATGGCCGACAATCCGAGCAACGTCGCCGTGCGAAGAAAATGACGGCGCGAGACATTGCCGCTTTTGAGGTCGTCGATGAGAACGGGAATGTAAGGATGCGGCGTTGCTTCGGAATCGTTGGACACTGCATGGTCTCCGGAATAAGTGGGAAGCGGGCGTAAACGGCTGATGGACAGGTTAAGTCGATTCAAGATTTGAACAAAAACGCGAATGCGACATTTCAGGTACAAAAAGCGACATCGCACTTCTTGCGTGACATTGGTCGTGAAAGGTCAGCGTGAGGAATCAGTCAGCGGTTGACGGCGCGCAACACCGCCCTGGCGGACTTCTCTCGGCGTGCTACCGTAATGCGCGCGATAGATTCGGCCGAAGCGCGCCGCCGACATATAGCCGCATATTTCCGCGACGTCGGAGATGGACAGATCCGTCTGAAGAATCAGATCGTGCGCGCGGGCCATGCGCAAGCCGGCGTAGAAAGCCGACGGTGTTTTGCCGACATGCGTGACGAACAGACGTTCAATCTGACGCGTCGACAGTTGTACGCGGCGCGCGAGCACCTGGAGATCGACAGGATTCTGGATGCTCGATTCCATCACCTTGACGATTTCGAGCAGTTTGGGATTGCGGATGCCGAAGCGCATTTGCGCCGGCAGACGCTGAGCCGAATCCTGCTGACGGATCTCCGGATGATTGAACTGGTCGGAAATCGCGTTCGCGATGTCGCGGCCTTTGCTCGCCGCGATGAGGTGCAGCATCATGTCGAGGGTCACGGTGCCGCCGGACGACGTGACGAACGGACCATCCACCGCAAAGATGGCGTTGGACGCCACGCTGCGCGGAAACTCTTCCTGGAACGCCGCGAGTAGCTCCCAATGAACGGCGCAACGGCGCCCGTCGAGCAGGCCCGCCTTGGCAATCAGGAACTGACCGGCGCAGATGCCGCCGAGCACGCATCCCCGGCCATGCACCGAGCGCAACCATTTGAACACAGCAGGTTTGTAAGCCTTCGTATGATTCAACCCTGCGCAGAGGATGATCAGATCGCAGGGGGGCATGTCGGCGATCGAATAGTCGATCGGAAACGGGACGCCCGCGCTCGAGTGAACAGGCGCGCCATCGATGGATAGGAAGCTCCATTTATAAAGCGCGCGCCCGGAGATGCGATTGGCCTGGCGGAGCGGATCGACCGCGGCGCCGAAGGTCATCATCGGAAAATCAGGAACCAGAAAGAATCCGACGCGCAACGGGTCGGCCGCCGCTGCGATCATTTCGAGGGCGCTATTGGAGGATCGTTCCATCGTCGGGTCACCCGTCGGCATTTGTGAAACCGACAAACTTGCCCTTATTGCTGGAGACTTGTCAACGATTGATCAGAAAGGAAGGAGCGGCCAGAGCGCTTTGGTCGGCCCCTTACAGTTGCGAATGTGTTCGACTCCGGGTCTTGAAGCCAGAACAAGAAGGGTGAAAGTAGTCGTGCCGGGCGGAACGGCCCTCGTTCGGACTCAACGCCCGATGAAAATCAGGTTTTGGCACGTTAGGCCTCGCACGATGAAGACAAAGCGTGTAACCGAACTCTCGCGGCTTTAGGGGTTTCCGTCAGCAGTAGCTGCTGTAGCCCAAACCAGCGTTTCGAACATGTCAACCCAGTCTCAAAGCCGTCGTTGTACTCGCCCCCCTGGCAGGATCACCGGCGCGCCCAATCGACACACCATCCATAAACGGCGGATGGTGTGGGCGACTCCCTTCACCGCCCCGCGCGCTTGCGCACGATCACGCCGTACCATCCCATCCCTTCGTATGTTTCGTAGCCCGGCGTGAGGGCGTAGGCCACCAATGTGTCCGCGTCCGGTCGATACGCGCCCGCCTTCGGATCGCTCACTTTGAGCGGCAGCACTTCCTGCAGCACGCCTTTGTCGTCTGAACTGGCAATCACGCGCTTGCGTGCATCGACGAGCAGGCAGCGCGTACGCGTCCACTCCTCCACCGACAAACGCACGCCCTTGACTACCGTCGAAGCTTGCGGGGTCCAATTGAAGAATACCGCCAGTACGCCGAGCGGACGCCCCCGGTTAGCGCCGCCTTCGCGAATCGCCGCCGCGTACGTCGCCACGGCGGCGCCATTGAGCGCCGCCATCGAAGCGAGTTCGGCCGCCGCATACTCGGCGCCCGACGCCGACTTCGCCGCCGCCTTGAACCACGGCTCGTCCGCCACGTTCGCTTGCCCTGCCGTGGCGAACTGGCCAGGCCGGCCGGTGGCCACGACGTTGCCCTCCATGTCGATCACCCACAGATCGAGGTACACGGTGTAGCTGTCGAGAATCACGCCTAGCCGCTCTGACGCGAACGCGCGGTGTTCGCGGGTGTCGTGCGCAACGCAATCGACGATCGCGGAGTCGGTCGCCCACCAGCGCACATCGCAGGAGCGTTCGTAGAGGTTGCGATCGACGATCTCGATCATGTTGAGCGCGAGATCCGTGAGGCGCTGCGCTTCCTGCTGCTCGAGCTGCGTGATCATCCGGTCGCCTAGGGCCGTGAGTTCGCGGCCCAGTTCGGTGGTCAACTGTCCGATGCGTTGCGACACTACCTTGACCTGATTTGCGACCACGGCAAAACCGCGCCCGGCGTCGCCGGCACGGGCCGATTCGATCAGCGCGTTGATGGCGAGAAAGGTGGTTTCACGATTGATGTCGTTGATATCCGATACGTTGCCCTTGGCTATACGGTGAACTTCTCGCGTCAAATCGACAATCTCATTGGCGTCCGCCATGACTTTTCCCCGGGCTACGGTTTAGATTCATCTGCCTTGTGCGACCGACCGCACCAAAGTGATGCTGGCGAGCGCCGTTGTGGTGCTGTCGCATTCCTATTCCTTCTTGTTGGGCGGTTCTTGTTGCCAACTGAATACTTCGACGTGCAAACAACTCAAACAACTCATGAACGGCATCACAAGGGAAATACTTTAGAACTCAATTTACAGTCGGTCGCAAGAAGCTTGTGTTCGGTCAACGAGCATGGACTCAGATATGCGCGCCCCGCCTCAACGCCGCCATCTGCTCACCGACGAGTTCGAGAAACTCGCCGACCAACGGATTGCCTCGCGGCGTCTGCGGATAAAGCGTGAATCCGCGAAACCAGATCGCCGGCGCGAACGGCCGGAACACGATGCGCGCAGGATCGGCATCCACGGTCGCGAGCGGATTGACGATGCCCACGCCCGCGCCGCGCGTCACGAGCGCGCAGATGGTCGCGCCATACGGCGTCTCGATCGCAGGCACCTGATCCGCGCCCGCCGGACGCAGCGCGCGATCGAGCGCGGCACGCGTATCGTCCGCATAGGAAGGCAGGATGAGCCGTTCGCCACGCAAGTCGGCCGCGCGAATCCGCGTGCGCGCCGCTAGCGCATGACGCGCTGGCAACGCGCATAGCCCCGCCAGTTCATAGAGTTCCTCGCTCATCACGCCGAACGCATCCGGCGTGGTGGTCGCGAAGCCTACGTCGCAGTGTCCAGACGACACCCAGCGCTGGATCGTGCTCTCGCTGCGCATTTCGAGCGACACCGCGACGCGCGGATGGGCGTCAGCGAAGCGCGCGATCACGGCAGGCAGAAACGACAGCGCGAGGACCGGCGCTGCCACGATCCGCAGCCGTCCGCTGCCGAGTTCAAGAATCTCTCGCGCCGAATGCTGCAGTTTCTCCAGACCGACGAAGCTGCGATCCACCTCGCGATAGAACGCGCTGCCAGCATCGGTGGCATGAATGCGTCCGCCATTGCGCACGAACAGCGTCAGTCCCGTGGCGGCTTCCAGTTCCGCGATTAACCGGCTGATGCTCGGTTGCGATGTGCCGAGTTCTTCGGCGGCGGCCGTCATCGAACCACGCAGCATGACCAGCCGAAACGCCTCGACCTGCCTGAGATTCATCGTTTTCTCCGGACGTGGGCCGCGCAAAACATCGGCCGAAGTCTCAGCTTGCCATATCAGAAATGAATGGAAGCCGTTTTTGGCGCTATTTGACCGGATGATTTGCGAGCGCGACACTGGACTCGATCAAGCGAACAGGGTCAAGTCCATGCGTCCCGATGCGTTGCTGTTTCACGAAACCTTCCGCTGCACCCCGTACTGGTGGGACGCCGCACCGCCCGAGGTCGCGCCGGAGCCTTTGCCGGCGAACGTGGACCTGGCAATCGTCGGCAGCGGGTATTGCGGGCTGTCGGCCGCGGCGGAGGCAGCGAAGCATGGCGCGCGCGTCGCGGTGCTGGATGGCGCCGAGATCGGCGCTGGCGGCAGCACCCGCAGCGGAGGCATGGTGTCGAGCGGTCAGAAGCTTGCGCTGACCAACGCCATTCGCGGCGTGTCCGCTGAACGTCTCACGCGCCTGATGCAGGAGTCGATGGCGAGCTTCGACTATCTCAAGGGAATCATCGGAGACGAATCGCTCGACGCAGACCTGCGCATCACCGGCCGCTTCTTCGGCGCCTATACGCCCACGCATTTCAACGTGCTGCGTCGCCAAGGCCAGTTGTTGCGCGACAAGACCGGCGTCACGGTGCATGTGATCGAGCGCGATGCGCAGCGCGGCATCATCGGCTCCGACTATTACTACGGCGGCATTCTCGTCGACGAATACGGCGGACTGCATACCGCGAAATATCATCGTGCGCTGCGCGACCTCGCGCGCCGGCGCGGCGCGACGCTGCATTCGCACGCAGCAGTGCAGCGGATCGAACGAATGGGAAATACGCGGTTTCGCGTGCACACCGCGCGCGGCGTGTTCGACGCGCGGCAGGTGCTGTTGGCTACCAACGGCTATACAGGTCCACTGCTGCCGTTCTTTTCGCGCCGCGTGTTGCCGGTCGCGAGTTATCAGATTGCTACCGAGCCGCTGCCTGAAGGCCTCATGGACGTCCTCAATCCGGGCCGCCGCATGATCAGCGATTCGAAGCGCAATCTCTTCTACACGCGGCCCTCGCCGGACGGCACGCGAATGATCTTCGGGTCGCGGCCCGCCATCCGCGAGATCGATGAACGCGAGGCCGCGCGGCGGTTGTACGCGAAGCTCGTGCAATTGTGGCCCGCCCTTCGGGACGTGCGCGTCACGCATTCCTGGAAAGGCTTCGTCGCAATGACCGGGGACAGACTCGCGCACATCGGCCAGCACGACGGCGTGCACTATGCACTCGGCTGCAACGGCAACGGCGTTGCGCTGATGAGCTATCTCGGGCATCGCATCGGCAAACATATGGCGGGTGTCGAGCAGGATGTCGGTGCATTCGGCGAAGGCGCGTTTCCCCTCTCAGGTGCGGGAATGGCCAGCACGCTTGCGGTACCCGTCGGCAGTGCACTGTACCGCATCGGCGATATGTGGCACGGCCGCGTGCGAGCAGCGCTGTCTTGAAGCGATGACGAGCCGATTCAATCAGGAAGCCGAAGCATCTAAAGGAACCACAATGATCGAGCTGAACAACGTTTCGAAGTGGTACGGCGGCATTCGCGTATTGAACCACTGCACGGCGAGCATCGCGCGCGGTGAAGTGGCCGTGATCTGCGGGCCGTCCGGGTCCGGCAAGTCCACGCTCATCAAATCCGTCAACGGGCTGGAAGCGGTACAGAGCGGGCAGATCGTCGTGGACGGCATCGACGTGACGGCGAAGCGCGCGAATCTTTCGCGGCTGCGGGCGCGGGTCGGCATGGTGTTTCAGCATTTCGAACTTTTTCCTCATCTCTCGATGCAGCGCAACCTGATGCTCGCGCAGATGAACGTGCTCGGCCGCGCGCGCGACGAAGCCGGTGAGCGCGCGCGCTCGCTCTTGCGCCGCGTGGGCTTGAGCGGTCACGAGGACAAGTATCCGGCGCAATTGTCGGGCGGTCAGCAGCAGCGCGTGGCGATTGCGCGGGCGCTTTCGATGGACCCGGTCGCGATGCTGTTCGATGAGCCGACGTCCGCGCTCGATCCCGAGATGGTCAACGAAGTGCTCGACGTGATGACCACGCTCGCGCAGGACGGGATGACCATGCTGTGCGTCACGCACGAGAAGGGTTTTGCAAAGCGCGTCGCCGACCGCGTGTTGTTCATGGACCGCGGCGTGATCGTGGAAGACGAAACGCGCGAAGCCTTTTTCGAGCGGCCGCGCTCCGAACGCGCGCGAGACTTTCTTTCGCGCATCCTGCATTGATCCAACCGCTGTCCATTTCAAGGGAGCCTCACCATGCGATTACTTCGTCTCGCACGCCATCTCGCCGTGGCCGCATCGTTCCTGGTCGGCGCGACGACCGCCGCCCACGCCGCCGATGACGTCGGCACATTGACACCGGGCAAGATCGTGGCCGGCGTCGATGCGAACAACAAGCCGTACTCGTACATCGACAACGGCAAGATGACGGGCTTCGACGTCGAGCTGGTGCGCGCTATCGCCGCGAAACTCGGTCTCACGGCCGACTTCCGCGCGCAGGACTTCGCGGGTCTGCTGCCGAGCGTGGCGAATCAGCAGGTCGATCTTGCCGCAGGCTCGATCTCGATCACAAGGGAACGCCTCAAGATGGTCGATTTCTCGGAAGGCTATCTGACGGGTCTCCTGAGCGTCGGTACGCTGCCGGACAGCACGATCGGCGCGGACGTGGCATCGGTGAAGGACAAGCGCATCGGAGTCGTGCAGGGGACCATCGAGGATACGTATTCGCAGAGTTATCTGCCGGGCGCGCAGATCGTCCGCTTTCCGAACATCAACGCGGGCTTTCTCGCGCTGCGCAACAAGTACATCGACGGCTACTTCATCGACAAGACCTTGCTCGAAGCGCTGCAAGGTAAGTATCCGGACTTGAAGCTCGCCGACAGGCTCGACATCTCAGCTTCGAATCTTCCCGCCGGTTTCGCGATCCGCAAGGGCAATGCGAAGCTCGAAGGGGCGGTCAACAAGGCGATCGGCGAACTGGTGGCGGACGGGACGTGGCTCAAGCTCTATCAGCACTTCAATCCCGGCTATCCGAAACCTGATCCGATGCCGCCGTACGCGATGAAGTGACCGCCCGCCATTGTTGCTTTGTCACGCCTCGTCAAGCGCAAGGAGAGAGTCTCCATGAATGCATTCCTGCAGAACTTCCTGGATTGGCCGCTGCTCGTCGAATCGCTGCCGACGCTGATCGGCACGGGTCTCGTGAACACGCTGATCCTGTCGGTGGTCTCGACTGCGCTCGGCATCGTGGCAGGAATGGCGCTGGCGCTCTGCGCCGTATCGCACACGCGCTGGCTGACCTGGCCCGTGCGCGTTTTCGTAGATGTCTTCCGCGGCCTGCCCGCCGCACTGGTCATCCTTGTGGTCGGCCAGGGGCTGGCGCCGGTGGGACTCTCGCTGTTCGGGCCGAATCCGTATCCGCTTGCGATCGTCGCGCTGGCGCTGGTGTCATCGGCGTATATCGCCGAGATATTCCGGTCGGGAATTCAGAGCGTCGGACGCGGGCAGATGTCCGCGTGCCAGGCGCTCGGCATGACGTACTGGAGCGGCATGCGTCATGTGATCGTGCCGCAGGGCGTGCGGCGCATTCTGCCCGCGCTTGCCAATCAGTTCATCTCGATCGTCAAGGATTCGAGCCTCGTGTACTTCCTCGGGCTGCTCACTTCGCAACGCGATCTCTTTACCATCGGGCAGAACGCGGCGGTCAATACGGCCAACCTGTCGCCGCTCGTCGCGGCAGGCGCCGTGTATCTGCTCATCACCGTGCCCCTCACGCACACGATCAATCATCTGGACCGCTGGACCAATCGCTTCATCAATCCCGCCGCGCGCCAGCAGAAGACATCGCGCGCCGCGCGCAACGTGCGCGCTGAAGAAGCGCTGCAATCGCAGACAGCGGCCGTGGCCGAGCGTCGTCCGTAACTCTCACTTCGTTGAAAGAAACCATGGGTCCTAAAGTCGACACCGTCGCCGACGATATCAAGCTGCCCGAACGCGCCGATGTGGTCGTGATCGGCGGCGGCATCATCGGCGTATCAACGGCGCTTGCGCTGCACGAAAAAGGGCTGTCCGTCGCGCTGTGCGAGAAGGGGCACATCGCGGGCGAGCAGTCGAGCCGCAACTGGGGCTGGGTCCGCGTGACAAGGCGCGATCCCCGCGAACTTCTGCCGAGCATCGAAAGCCTCAAGATCTGGCGCACGCTCGACAGAACGCTCGACATCGACACCGGCTTCAACCAGTGCGGCATCCTGTACGTATCGAACGATGACGCCGTGCTCGAACGTCACCGTGACTGGCTGAAGCGCGCTCGTCAGATAGCAGGTGACGATGCCTTCGACACGCGCGAAGTGGACACGCATGAAGTCTCACGCCTGCTGCCCGGCGCGACGCAGACGTTCAAGGGCGGCATCTTCACGCCGGGCGATGCCCGCGCGGAACCGCAAAAGGCCGCGCCCGCCATCGCCAACGCGCTGCGACGCAAGGGCGTCAGTATTCTGACGCCGTGCGCGGTGCGCGGCATCGAGACGAGCGGCGGGCGTGCGAGCGCGGTCGTCACCGAACATGGGACGATTCGCTGCGATGCGGTCGTCGTAGCAGGCGGCGCATGGACGCGCTATTTTTGCGGCAATCTCGGCGTGGAGCTGCCGCAACTGCTCACGCGTGCGTCCGTGCTGCGTACCGAACCCCTCGAAGGCGGTCCCACGTGCAGCGCCAATAACGAGGAATTCGCGTTTCGCAAGCGTGCGGACGGCGGCTACACGGTCGCGTACGGCTTGCGTACGCACGCCGATCTGACGCCCGATTCGTTCCGCCTCTTCTTCAAATACATTGAAGCATTGAAGAGTCAGATGGGCGCGCTACAGATCCAGATCGGCAAGCGCTTTTTCGACGAACTCAAGCGGCCGCGCCGCTGGGCGCTCAACGAATCGACGGTTTTCGAACATGTTCGCACGCTCGATCCTGACCCCGTGGTGCCATACGTCGACAAGGGTCTCAAGGCGTTCACCGAAGCGTTTCCGCAGCTGTCGGGCGCGCGCATCGCGCAGCGGTGGGCCGGCTACATCGACGTGACGCCGGACGCGATCCCCGTCATCTCCGAAGTCGCACGCGTGCCGGGCATGTTCATCGGCACCGGTTTCTCGGGACACGGTTTTGGGATCGGGCCGGGCGCGGGCCGGCTGATGGCCGACCTCGTCAACGGCGACGCACCGCTCGTCGACCCGCACGCGTTCCGTCTTGGGCGCTTCAGCGACGGCTCGAAGATCACGATCGACGCGGGATTATGATAAGCGAGGACCGATAGCACATGGAATTGCACCTGGACAAAGTGGCGATGGTGTCGGGCGCGAGCCGCGGCATCGGACGCGAGATCGCGCTGGAACTGGCGCGGCGCGGTTATAGGCTGTCGCTCGGTCTGCGCGATACGCACGCTTACGATGGCGTGCCCGATGCGTTCCTGCATCCCTACGAGGCGCGCGATCCCGACGCCGCCCGCGCCTGGGTGGATGCGACGATCGCGCGCTGCGGGCGCATTGACGTGCTGGTGAGCAACGCGGGCATCTGCCGCATGATCGACTTCGATACCGGCACCGATGCGCTCTTGACCGAAACCTTCGAGATCAACGTGAACGCGCCTTTCCGGCTCGTGCAGGCGGCGCTGCCGCATTTGCGCCGTGCAGGAGCCGGACGCTTCGTGCAGCTTGCGTCGCTTTCCGGAAAACGTGTGAAGAACCTGAACGTCGGCTATCAGATGTCGAAGCACGCGATGGTGGCGCTCACCCATGCGGTGCGCCGTGCGGGTTGGGACGACGGCGTGCGGGCGACCGCGGTATGCCCCGGCTTCGTCAACACGGACATGGCCGCAGGCATCGCCGATATTGAACCGATGGCGATGACGCAGCCGCAAGACCTGGCGCTTCTGGTGGTGAATACTATCGAGTTGCCAAATACGACGAGCGTGGCGGAACTGCTCGTCAATTGCCGCTATGAGGAGACGCTTTAGTGGCCGCCTGCGCTTCTTGAGCTAAAGCCAAGCAACGGTGGCCTGGCTGCCTGCCTGCATGCAATCTCTGACGCCTATGAGTGTCCGGCGCCCTGCGTGATGGATTCGACGTACTGCTCGACAGTCTGAACACGGTAATCGATCGGCGTAGCGCTCGGACGCATGACGAGATCATGGTCGCGCGAACTTGCCGTCGCATAGACCTGTGCGCCGAGTGCGCGTGCCAGTTGTACCGAGACATGTCCTGCTCTCTACTGATAATCGCTGAACCGCGAGGTGGGCTCCTCCACCGTCTAAGTTGGCGTGAAACCCGGCACGTTCGCGCGAAACTGATTGAGCAAACCATTGTCGACCTGCGAAAAACCCTTTAACTGAAGCTGCATGAGCGCCCGCGTGCCGGTACTCGGCGACGTCGCAAAGCTCGTGGCATTGGTGTACTTCTCAAACGCGACCCCGAATGACCAGCAATCCGCGTCGTACTGAACCCCGAGCAGGCCGGCAATCAGACGATGCGTGCTCATGTCGTAATTGACGCGCGCAACACTCGCCACGTTACGCGCAAGCGGCCATTGCCCCGAAACGATGAACTGATTGACCGGCTGGTAATCGAGCGTGCTGTTGGCGCGCGTGTAGCGGTACGCCACATTCAGCACCTGATGTGCACCGGGAGCCCAACCAAGGCCGGCTTCCGCATGTGTGAGGTAATGATTGGCCTGACTGTACTCAACGGCCTGCTCCGCGCTGAGGTTCGGCCCGACCTTGTACGACGCACCCAGAATGATTCCGGTACGCGCAACGGTACTGATCGCGTCGTCCGACTGCAGCGTCACACGCGGCGTGCGAAAGTCATATTGTTCGGCGAGCACGAATCGCGCGCGCTCTTCGCCGCTCACGGGGTCGATGAAACGCGTGGTCAATGCAGCCGTCGCCCGATTTGCATCGGACACTCTGTCGTTGCCGACAAAGCTGTTTGCCATGAAGAGTTCGGCGAGCCCGAAGTCCGCTGTGGCGGTGTCAAATAGCGGAACATAGGATTGGTTGCGATAAGGTGTGTACACATAAAACAGACGCGGCTCTAGCGTCTGAATGTACGACTGCCCGAAAAGTCGGACGCTTCGCTCGAAGCGCATGCCCGAATCGAGGCTGAACGTCGGCACGTTGACACTGAACGATTTCGGCTCGCCTGCAGGCACGTCCGATCCGATAGACGTCAGATCGTATGCCGCGAAATGCCATGCGAGCTTCGGCGTGATGAACCAGCCCGGCCGCTCGATCGGATAGCTCACGTAAGGGTTGAAAACGAAACGATTGCCGTGCGTCATATCCGACGACGAGATCGTGAAGCGCGTCGCATCCGCTTCCGCGCCGATGTCGAAGCCGGCCACGTTATAGCGTGCGTACCGTACGTTGACCTGCGGCTCGCGGTTGTAAGTCGAGTCACTGGAGAACGACTGCCAGCGCTGCTCCCGAGCCAGTACGG
Source organism: Paraburkholderia strydomiana (assembly GCF_031456815.1). NCBI lineage: Bacteria > Pseudomonadati > Pseudomonadota > Betaproteobacteria > Burkholderiales > Burkholderiaceae > Paraburkholderia > Paraburkholderia strydomiana. The sequence continues at coordinate 134,283 of NZ_JAVDVL010000011.1, read as the reverse complement.
TCCACGGCCCGTCGGAATAGGTCAGTCCGGCTTCCTGCTGGTATAGGGTGGTTGAACCCGTCGGAAAGGCGACGCCGGAGGCGAGATCGGTCACCACCGTGGAATCGGAGACGCGGTTGTAATTGACGTATGCGCCAAAGCCCGAGCCGAAGCTCCAGTTCTCCTTGAGCGCAATCGAATAGCGCTGCGTCCTGGTAATCGCATCGTGCGGCAAAAACGCCACGGACAGGGAGCCCGAATCGTTGGGGCGCAAGTAACGGTAATCCGCTGTGAGCATCGCGCCCCGGCGCGTCATGATGCGCGGCGTCAGCGTGAGATCGTAATTGGGCGCGAGGTTGAAGTAGTACGGGAGCGCCACGTCTACACCATTGGTCGAACTCATCGAGAAAGTTGGCGGCAGCAGGCCGCTGCGTCGCGCGCCCGACAGCGGAAACGAAAGCCACGGACTCGCGAGCAGTGGTATGCCCTGAAAGAACAGCACGCCGTTATGAGCGATACCCTCGTCAGTACCTGTGTCGATATCGAACTCGGACGCGTTCACGTACCACGCCGGCTGCGATTCGCATTGACAGGTGCTGTACGTGCCGTGATGCACGACCGAGCGCTCCTTATCCACGAGATCGATACGCCGGGCGCTGCCCCAACCTCCGGTCAGATGGAACCGGTACTTTGGCACGCTGATATAGCCTTCATTCGCGTCCACGTAGAAATGCGCGTCGGGTCCAGCGAACACGTTGCCATCTCGAACAAGCTGAACGTTGCCATAGGCATCGGCCTTGTCCACATCGACGTCGTAATGCAACGCGTCGCCCTTCACGATCGACACGTCGCGCCGCAATTGCGCGTGTCCCTTGAGCGATACGTCGGTGTCCGTCGTGGCCGTGACAGAGTCGGCGAACGCCGAGATTGCCGGCCGATCTTCCGCGCGCATGGGCTGCTCGGTCAGTTGCGGCGCGAGCCGCAGTCCCCATGGGCCATCCACCGATTCCGGCTGTGCCGAGGCGCCGCTCAATTGCGCGTGACCGGCAAGCGGTATGTAGCCGGCGGTAAAGAGCAACAGGGAAACAAGCGGCCTTAAGCGAAAGCGCTGAAATACACTGCGTAGTTTCAAATGAGGTAACGATAGGAAAGAATGAAGGACGCAGCGATGCGAGAGAAATCGCGGCGATGCCGGCAATGTGTCGCCAATGCGCCGGCAGACGGCGCGGCGCTATTGCAGCGTCGTGCCGCCGGCGCGAGGCTCCTCCGCAGCCACCACGCCGCCAAGCGCTTGCAGCAGATAGGGAATCTGGTCGGCGGGCAATGAGAAGGACAGTCCCGCACTCGCCGATAGATGAAAGCGGATCACCACCATTCCCATGCCGTTCAACCTGCCGACTTCCCAGCCCTGGCACTGCAGTGCGAAGCCCATCTGCTGATCGTTATGGGCCACGCGGTCGGCGTGTTCTATTGCATTGGGCAGCGCCACAAGCAGGTCGTTAAGTACCGAGCGATGCAATGCGGCCGTGGGCTGATTGCCGTGAATCAGAAGGTACTGGCCATCGGCAGTTAACTGCATGTCGGTAATCGAATTGAGCAAGAAAGCCGAAATGTCAGACACGGGTTGTGTCCTCTCCCATAGCGCGGGCTCGCTCCGGGGTGCGGACCTCATGACGCGATGCATCGCGGCGAACCAACAGCGACACCATAGCGAGGCGCGCGGAAAAGATCGGCGACGAACTGACGCGCAAGATTGCCGCAAGAACTGCCGGTGAAAAATATTCCATCATGACCAACCCTCCAGATCGCGTTATGCGGGTGGCGCAATCGCCGATCTGACAATAGCAGCGTGAATGCGCCGCCGGGTTACACGCGCCCTACGCTTCCTTCATCTGTGTAACGCACAATTTCTACGCCTGTCGCACAAGTCCTCCCGCGGCCGCCTGCCGCCGCATCGTATGGCGCATCAGCCATAAGGGGCGGAAAGTTTTCAGTAACGTCAGGCGCGGCACACGTCCCTATACTTCGCGCTTTCCAGAGCCAAAGACCGCCGTTTCGAAAGCGTTGCTTGCCTTCGAGCGTTCTCATCTGCGCTTTGTGCGCTGTATCAGGACCAGAAACCCAAGATGAATTTTCGAGCCTTAACCAGCCGGCTAGCAGGCGCGCTTTCGTTCGCCGGCATTACGCTGGCAACTAGCCCGGCTCACGCCGCGGAGCCGTTCGTCGTGCAGGACATCAAGATTGAAGGCTTGCAACGCATCGAACCCGGTACCCTCTTCGCCTACCTGCCGATCAAACAGGGAGAAATGTTCACAGAAGATAAGGCTTCCGAAGCAATTCGCGCCTTGTACGCCACCGGCTTCTTCAACGACGTACGCATCTCCACGGAAGGCAACGTCGTCACAGTGCATGTGCAGGAACGCCCAGCAGTGGGAACGATCGACTTCGCGGGTATTCACGAATTCGACAAGGAAAATCTGACGAAGGCGCTGCGCGCTGTCGGCCTGTCGCAAGGCCGCTCCTACGACAAGGCACTGGTGGACAAGGCGGAACAGGAATTAAAGCGCCAGTATCTGACGCGCGGCTATTACGCCGCTGAAGTCACCACGACGATTACTCCAATCGACCGTCACCGCGTCGCGATCCTCTTCTCCGTGGCCGAGGGCCCGAGCGCCAAGATCAGGCAGATCAATTTCATCGGTAATAGCACATTCGATACGGACACGTTGCGCGACGAAATGCAGCTGTCCACGCCGAACTGGTTCTCGTGGTACACGAAGAACGATCTGTATGCAAAGGACAAGCTTACCGGCGACCTCGAGCACGTTCGCTCGTACTACCTGAATCGCGGCTACCTGGAGTTCAACATTGAGTCGACACAGGTGTCACTGACGCCGGACAAGAAGGAGATGTACCTGACGGTCACGTTGCACGAGGGCGAGCCATACACCATTTCGTCCATCAAACTGGCGGGTAATCTGCTCGACCGTGAAAGTGAACTGACCAGGCTCGTCAATATCGAACCCGGAGAGCGCTTTTCCGCTGAAAAGCTGCAGGCCGCGACCAAGGCGGTAGTAGATAAGCTTGGCGAATATGGGTATGCGTTCGCCACGGTGAACGCACTGCCGAAGATCGATCAGCAGCACCATACGGTCGATCTCACGTTGCAGGTGGACCCGAGCCGCCGCGTCTACGTGCGCCATATCAACGTCACCGGCAACACCCGCACGCGCGACGAAGTGGTACGCCGCGAAATGCGTCAACTGGAGAGTTCGTGGTTCGACTCGAACCGGTTGATGTTGTCGAAAGACCGCGTGAATCGTCTGGGCTATTTTACCGATGTCGATGTGACCACCGTGCCGGTGGAAGGATCCTCGGACCAGGTGGATGTGGACGTCAAGGTCAACGAGAAGCCGACCGGCGCTATTACGCTCGGCGCGGGCTTCTCATCCACCGACAAAGTCGTGCTTTCGGCCGGCATTTCGCAGGACAACGTATTCGGCTCCGGCACGAGTCTCGCTCTGAATGTGAACACGGCAAAGACTTACCGTACGCTTTCCCTCACGCAAACCGACCCCTACTTCACCGTGGACGGCATCAAGCGGATTACCGATGTGTATTACCGCACCAGCTATCCGCTCTATTACTACACCGACACGAGTTTTCGCATTGTCACCGTGGGCGCGGATCTGAAGTTCGGTATTCCGTTCTCCGAAGCGGACACTGTCTATTTCGGTTTGGGACTAGAGCAGAACCGGTTGCGCACGGATTCCTCGACGCCACAGAGCTACAAAGACTACGTTGCCGAATTCGGCAACGTAGTCAACAACGTGCCGATTACAGCAGGCTGGGCACGTGACAATCGCGACAGCGCACTCGTGCCGAGCCGCGGCTACTTCGTGCAGGCCAATAGCGAAATTGGCACGCCGGCTGGAGGCACCGAGTACTACAAGACCGACGTTCAGGCGCAGTACTACTACTCGTTCTCGCGCGGCTTCATTCTGGGTATGAATCTTCAGGGCGGTTACGGCAATGGATTCGCCGGCAAGGCGTATCCGATTTTCAAGAACTATTACGCGGGCGGGATCGGCTCGGTGCGCGGCTATGAATCGGGCTCGCTCGGCCCGACCGACAAAACAACGGGCGATCCGATCGGCGGCTCGCGAATGGTGGTGGCCAACGTCGAAATGACATTCCCATTGCCCGGCACAGGATGGGACCGGACGTTACGCGTGTTCACCTTCCTCGACGCCGGCAATGTGTGGGGCAACGAGGGTAACAGTACGGGCGCCAATGGCTTGCGCTACAGCTATGGCGCGGGGCTCGAATGGATATCGCCGATTGGCCCACTCAAACTTTCGCTCGGCTTCCCGGTCGTCAAACACGCTACCGACAAGTACCAGAAGTTTCAGTTTCAGATCGGCACATCGTTTTAACGTTAAAGGCGCGAAAGCCGGGCTGACAAAGCAGCCCGGCTTCTCTCGCAACAACACACTCAGCTAAAAACGGTCAGAAGCGGTGAATAACGCCCACGCCGAAAGCGAACTGATTGCCTGTGGACGAAGGCGCGGAATTGTAGCCGTCACCAAGCGTCGCGGTCGCGTCGATGATTTGCCCAGCGCCGTTGGTGCCAAGCGTCTTGCCCTTCGCGTGCTGATAGGCCTCCAGTGCATACAGGCCAGTACGCTTAGACAACGAATAGTACTGGGACAGGTTGAACTGGTGATACTGCGCGCTGTCTTCAATGCCGTTCGCACGGGTAGCGCGCGTGTAGCTGTAGCCCGCGCCGAAGTCCCATGCAACTAGCGGCTTCCAGTGCAACACGAGACCACCCGTATTGAAGATCGCCGTGTCGTGGAACTTCGAACCCGTGCCCGGAATGTATTGGACATTCGAGTACGTGGCCGTGACGTCCCACGCGCTATTGAACGTATAGCCGCCACCCACCGCGAAACGCTGCTGCGCCTGTGCGGTCTGATAGCCATTCGTCAGCGCCGATACCCCGATCTGCGAGCCGCCGTTCGTGGTCGTCGAATCCGCGCCCCAGGTGCCGCCGCCCAACGTCGAGTTATTGATGCGCGAGAAGCCGACCGCAAGGCCGATCGGACCCAACGCATATTGCGCCGCCGTCGACCACGTCGAACCGCGGTTCGTGCTGCCCGCCACGCCGCCGAGCGAATAGGAACCGCTGACAGTCAATCCGTACAGCTTGGGCGAGGTGTACTCCAGCGTGTTATTTGCACGGTAAATCGTATCCAGCCCGTCGATGTCGCCAGGATGCGCACCGTAGTAGCCGGTGAGCCACGTTGTCGGGCTGTAGGGTGAGAGCATCTGGTAGTACGACGCATATTGGCGTCCCGCCGTGAACGTGCCGTACGCCGGGTTGGTCACACCGACCCACGCCTGGCGGCCGAACATCGCGTTGGTGTACTGCTGTGCCCCCGTGCCCGAGTTAAAACCCGATTCCAGCTGGAAAATGGCCTTGGTGTTGCCGCCAAGATCTTCCCCGCCTTTCAGACCGAAGCGGCTTCCAGCCCACACCCCCGGCGCGAGCTTGACAGCGGATTTGCCCCCGCTCGTCGAGCCGAGCGTAGAGGTCTGATTGCTGGTGTAGGAAAGGCCGTTATCGACGATACCGTACAACGTCACGCTGCTTTGCGAGAAGGCGGGCACGGAAGCCGTCACAGCTGCACCGAACAGCACGGCGTCGATTCGCCTAAAACTTATTTTCATTCTCCAGATCTCCAGTTGCTACGTCTTTGTTGAAATGCTTTTTTACGTCACTGCTCGCGGCGGTTGGACAAAACCGCCGCGTTACTGCGCTTGTCTTTCGAACCGGCGTTTCACTGTCAAAGCGAGCGGCACAGTAAAGAAGATGTGCGACATGAATCCGCCGATGATCACCGCGGGGTCGTAGTAATTTGGGTGGTTGTCCGAAGCGATCATGATGGCCACGTGCATGACGATCCACGCGAGCACCGCATAGCCGAGGGCTACCAGCGTCGCTTCAACGCCGCGTCGGCGGAAGTACGGCCAGATCGCGGCGAACAGCACGCCCCAGGCAATCGCGAATACGAAGTGAATGCCTGTTCCCACCACATAAGCCCACACGCCAATCGACTCCTGCACCGCCTTGCCGAACACAAGGCCCGTTGCGTTGCGCGGAATGCCGGCGAGCGGCATCAGATGCTGTGCGCCGACCCATATCAACGCCTCGTAGATCCAGATAATGACTGCGCCGAGCAATCCGCCCGCAACACCGGCGCGAAGCATTGCCTGCCGGCTTGGCCATATCCACGCGGATGGCAGATCTGTCCGGTTCAGCTCGCTTCTGCTGACATTCAAATTGCCCACGTCTACCCCCTTTGTGAACGCGCCGAAAAGCGCGCTCTGCCATCACACCGGATGCGAGAGCGGGCGCACAAGCGAAGGCCACCAGCTCTCGCAGGACTCAGGAATGCCGACTTATGCGTCGGCAACCGGACTACTGATGAAGCGCAGCGCAAGCCGGTTCATCATGATTGCAACGGCCGCGATGAGCGCGGGCCAATCGGATAGGTGGGAGGAAGTCTCAAAACCGTCCTCGTCACCCTCTTGGGATACGAAGATAGGAATTACGCAGGGTTTTGAAAAGTACGGGTAAACGTGTGACGGGTGGCGAATCGTCACTACGAAAGCCATCTGGATGCCCTTTCACTATCTTTCGCCCGCGTTGAAAACCGCGTTGAGCCGGGCTGATTCGGTATCCCAATCGTTGCCCATGATTGCGCAGAAGCAAAAGCGAAACACCCAAGGCGATAAACAGATTGGATGCCATCGAAACTAACTAGCAAGTTGCTATTTCGCGCGAAGTGCCGTGAGTTTTGCGTGGCTACACTCGACAGCGTCCAATGATGTCGATGACGATGAACGAAACGACACAGCAGGCTATCGTTCAGACCTTACGCGAGAAGATCGTGGCAGGAGAACTGTGGGCGGGCCAATGCCTGCGAGGCTTTTGCATTTGATCGCGGGCGCCGCATGACGCACCGCACATCGCCGGTTCGGGCGGGCATCTGAGCCATATCCGACGAGGCATGCACAAAAGCTCGCGCGAAGGAAACGGCGCGCGTAGTTGCGCAAGACCTGTTCAATCTTGCGCGACTACGCGCGTCCCGGCTTGTCGCCGATACTGGCAGCGCAACGCGTGCCGAGTTGGCCGAATCAGAACTTGTGACGGATACCGACGATCGCAAGCGCTTGCGAATCGGTGCCGTTGTAGCCATACGAACCGATCGAAGCCTGGGCGTCCTGCGTCGTGCCATCCGCGAGCCGCTGCGTGCCGCTCGCGTGCTGGTAAGCCGCAACTGCGTAAAAGTCGGTGCGCTTCGAGATGTTGTAGTCCGCGCCGATGCTGACCTGGTGGTAATGCGCGGACGTATCGCCGGATGCCGCCGTGTACGCATAGCCGACGCCCGCGACCAGTGCCGGCGTAGCCTGGTACGCAACGAACGCCTTACCGCTGTTGTACTTCTCGGTACTTGTAAATGTCGACGAGGCGTCGCCCTTCAATTGCGTGTTGCTATACGAAGCGCCGAGCGTCACGGGACCGATCACGTATTGGCCGCCAACCTGCGCGATGCTGACCGACTTCGCCGTCACGTAACCGTCGTTGATATGGCTGTCGAAGATCGAATCCGTCGTGCTGCTCGCCCAGCTCGTGCGCGCACCGGTCGCCGACGCATTGGTCGCACGCAGGTAGCCGCCGGCGAGCGAGAACGGACCGTTGGAATACGACACCGCGCCGCTGTAGGTGTAGCCCTGACCCGCCTGGCCCGCGACGCCGCTGAATGCATACAGGCCTTCGAACTGCAGGCCGCCGTAGGTCGGCGACACATATTTGACCGCGTTCGACACACGAGCGCTGTTGTCGTTGTTGTCGACGTCGCCCGGCGTCGCGAAGGCGGACCCGAAGAAATTATCTGCCGTGACGCCCTGCACCATGTCGACGATCGGATCGTACTGGCGGCCTGCCGTGACCGTGCCCCACGTAGCGCCGGTCAGCCCGACGAATGCCTGCCGGCCGAACTCGCGCGAACCCTGACCGAGCTTACCGGTACCGACGTCGAAGCCGTTTTCCAACGTGAAGATTGCCTTCAGCCCGCCGCCGAGCTCTTCCTGCCCCTTCAGGCCCCATCGGTCGCCGCTCAGGTTGCCGTTGAGCATGCCGGTGAGGTTGCTGCCGGAATCGGCGTTATGTACGTAGCCGATACCGGCGTCGATTACGCCATACAAGGTCACGCTGTTCTGTGCATGCGCGGATCCTGCCGCGACCAGCAGTGCGAGAGACGCCGAAGTCAATGCTGTCTTTTTCATACTTGTTCCTTCTATTGAAGTTCCGATAAAGGCATTACGGGTTCGCAGCATACATTGATCAATTGAAATTTCAATAAAAGTGTTTGCTAATCAATACACAGTTAGCATGCCCAAATAAAACAAATAATTAAGGGCTATGTGCGAACACATAGCCCCGAGTCCGGCGCAACACCTTCTCTGCGTGGAGTCGTGGAGAAAGAACCGAACGTGGCGAATTTAGTGATCGGCAAGCGCGACGTCAAGTCGCCATGGAATAACTTTCCTTGCTTAATCTTTCAGATGCCAATTAAGCGGGTTTTATTATTTTGAATTATTAAATCATCTTTCCATTTCTACTTCCGGGTGTCGATCGTTGGGAAGGTCAATGACAGCCTATCGCGCAGCCCAGCAAGCCGAAAACACCGACAATGCCAACGCCCGCGCCCAGACCGAAGGTCTCGAACGAGGTCGCGCATCCCTGCATACTGAACAGTATCGTCACGGCTGGAATCAGTATGATCCGGCGGATGCTGTGCCGCATTGCGCTGTTTGCGTAAGTGGTATCGATCATCTTTCTCCTCGTCTCGTGGCTCACAAACAACGCGAGTGTAGCGAGCTCGTGGTGGCGCAAAGCGTCGAATACTCAGTGGGAAAGCGGCGACAGTTACAAAATCTTGCGTCGGCGAGGCGCCGCCGCTCACTCGACTCGGCACCATCAAGCGGTAATGGTTTTGCCGTAGCCGTCCATCAGCGCGCATGGCGATGAAATCACCTAGACTTTTCTATATGCGCGACGAAGACGGAGGCGGCTATGCGCGACGAAACCGCAGCTTGGCAAATGGTCGAGTACGAGGGCTTCGAGATTCACGTGGAGCCGCTCCTTAAAAATGCGCCGGGCGAAGTTAATGCGTCCAACGCGGTGGAGAACCGCTACACGTATGTGGGCTACGTTTGTCATCCGGGCATCGATCCGACGATTCCGGGACATGCAGTGCGGTTTCACGCGGACGGCGAAGAAAGTTTCGGCAGCAAAGAGGAGGCTCTCGGCGAGGGCGTGCACGTGGGGCGCAGCATCGTCGACGGCACGCATCCTGATCTTACCGTGCTGCCCCTCGTCACCGGCGGTGTCTGACGCGTGCGGCGACGCGTGCAACTGTGGGCACCCGGCAGGGACACCACATGCAGGTCCAGCTGCGCACGGCGCGGGAAACCGATCCTCGGTAAGTGCGTCAGTTCAAGACGTTGGACGCTGTCATCCGGGGCCGCTGGTGAAATCGGCTTTGAAGTGCGCACGATCGGCATAGCGCCGCACGAGTCGTTGCACTCGCCTTCGTAAACCGCTTACTTCGGCGACGTGTGCGGCGACGTTTTTGCATCCGCCGGGCCAATGCCTGCGTAAGTCCTTATGGATCGCAGCAGATCCGTCCCCGCACAGTTCTCACCGGAGTCCTAGCATGCGTACCGCGCTTATTTTCATGGGTTATGCCATCGCCCTCACCGCCCTTCCCGTTTCTCAAGCTCACGCGGATATGTCCGCGCGCGACGACGTTAACTCGCCGCTTAATACGCTCGCGCTGACTCCCGACGCGCCGCTCGGCAGTGAGTATCCGACGCACGGTAACCGTCAGGCCGGCGAACTGCCGCTCAAGGTCACCGATCCCCGCGCCCAGTTGTCCAACGGGCTGCCTAACAACCCGCAATCGGGCGGATACGGCAGCCCGCTCGCGGGGGTTCACCCGCTCGATAACCGGTAATACGCGAACACCCGTTGGCGGCTTGTCACGCAGTCGCGCAGCACAAGCGTCTGACGATCCGCGCGCAAGACTTGACCGCCTCGCCGCCCGCTGTTGCCCGCGATCAGTCGTGCGGCAACCTGGCGACGGTGAGCGGATCCGGCTTATCGTCGCAATACTTGCGAAGCGCCGATTCGAATACCGCGTTGTCTTGCGCGGCGCGCGCAAACAGCGTCATCGACGAACAGAATTTCCGATTGTCGGGGTAGCCGAAGATCTCATCCAACGTCTTGCCTTCGATACCGTTGACGATTGCCGTGCACTCTCGCAGACGCGGACCGAGCAGCGGATGCGCGAGATAGGAGCGCGCCTCGTCGAGCCCGGAGATCGCGTAGCGCTGCGCGGTCGGGCTGCTGCCGATTCCCTCTATTTGCGGAAAGATGAACCACATCCAATGGCTGCGCTTGTCGCCAGCGCGTAGTTCGTCCGTCACATGGGCATACACCGGTTGCTGCGCGTCCACGAAACGTTGCAAATCATATCGGTCGACCATAGCCATGTCCTTCGTGCGTGTCACGAGAAACGCCCGTCACAGAGTTTGATTGGAGGGCGGGCACAGTTTTTCGGCTTGCGCTTTCGCCCATGCATCCCAAGCATTACGAGTGCCCGACTTCTGCACGCCGAAACGCTTTCTAATTGGCAGGTTCCAATGCGGTGGCCTTGGCGGCGGCATGGTGACGTCCCGCCGGCGGCACCATAAAGCAAAATTAAGAACTGTTAATGCGCACATCAGGACTTTCAGGGACCGCGTTCTGTAGTCTGTCGGCTTGAGACACTACAGCCGCCGCACGGCGCTGAACGATCAAGGAATCGCCATGAACCTGCCCCGCCGGTCCGCTCGTCTGCGACGTGCCACCTCGACCACATCGGGCGCTCGCCCGTGACGCGCTTTTCGCCGACCGATGCCGCGCTGCTGTTCCTGCGCGTGAGCGCGAGCGTCCTCGTGTTGCTGGTGCATGGCTTGCCGAAAGCCTTGCACTACTCGCAGGAGTTAAACGCGATCGACGATCCGCTGCACATGGGTAAGACGCTGACCTTCTGGTTCGCGCTTTTCGCCGAAGTGGCGTGCCCGCTTCTGATGATCGCCGGCATCGCGACGCGGCTCGCCGCGTTGCCGATTCTGGTTGTCACGGCGATCGCACTCGGCTTCGTGCATCGCGAATGGACGCTCTTCGAAGCGCAGTTCGCGTGGATGCTTCTGATTCTGTTCGGTACCGTCGCTATCGGCGGCGCGGGACGTTACCGGATCGCCATGCGACCGCGAGCACCCTCGCGCGGACAAGCCTGACGCGCGCCGCATCATTTCTCAGCCCCGACCACGCCATGCCCCAGACGACACTCACGCGCGACGCATCCGCCCCAGCACTCGACCATCTGCCGGGTGAGGACACCTGGCTCGCGTCGATCGCGGGATACGTCGACACACTCGGCTTTATCGCTCTATTCGGGCTTTTCACCGCACACGTCACCGGCAACTTCATCCTTATTGGCTCGGGGCTGGCAGGTGCCGGTCAGGGCCTGCTGATCAAATGGCTGGCGTTTCCTGCGTTTGTCTGCGGAATCATCGCGGCGCGCGTGCTCTACAACCTGTTGTCGCCACGCAGTCACGGCACACGCGCGTTTGCGCTGTATGTGATGCAAGCCGCGCTGCTCGCCGGGTTCATGGTGGCAGGCGTCGTCGCTGCGCCCGTCACCAGTCCCGATACGCCGATTGCAATTGCCTGCGGCCTGCTCGGCGCTGCCGCGATGGGCGTGCAGAACGCGCACGGACGCCTGACCGCGCGCTCGGTCGTCGCAAACACGGTGATGACGGGCAACGTGACTCAAGCCGTGATCGACGCCTTCGACTTGCTGACTTCCCGGCGCGACATCAAGAGCCGTCAGACTGCGCGCACACGGCTCATGCGAACCCTGCCGCCCGTGGCCGGGTTCGCGATCGGCGCCAGTGCGGGTGCTGCGGGCTTTCTGATCGCCTCTTTCTGGGCGCTGCTTTTGCCGCTCGTAGCGCTATGCGTACTCGCTTCGTGCGCGTGGCACGCGCGCGGCCGCTGACTTGCGCTTTCGGAGTTGCGTGCCTTCGCTCGACGGTTTGATTGGCGTGCGTAGCGCAAACCAAAGTCTTGATCATTGCCCCGGATAGTGTCCCGCCGCGATGTCCTCGAGCAACGTCGGATGAACTGGCTCCCAACCGAGCAGCGAGCGTGTGTGAGCGCTCGACGCGGGGATGTCGGCACCGAAGAACATGCTGAGCCAGTCGAACCGCGACTGCGCCTGATCGGCGGGAATCGACTCGACCGGCACGTTCAGGAACCGGCCGAGCGCGCCGGCGATCTCGCGGGTGGCGACGCCTTCTTCGGCGACCGCGTGCAGGGCTGAGCCGGCCGGCGCCTTGTCGATCGCGAGGCGCACCAGCTTGCCGGCGTCCAGCCGGTTCACTGCGGGCCAGCGATTCTGCCCGTCGCCGATATAAGCCGACGCGCCGCTTTGGCGCGCGATTCTCGCGAGTACCGCGACGAATCCGTGATCGCCGCCGGCGCCATGCACCGTGGGGGCGAAGCGCACGACCATCGAACGGATGCCACGCTCCCGCAGGCCGAGCACATATGCTGCATTGGCGAGACGCGGATGACCGTCCGGGGCCGGCGTGTCGCCCTCTATGCCGACGCGCCCCGTTGCGAGGCCGAGCGTACCGGACGCGATCAACAGCGGTCCGCCCGTGCCCGTCAGCACATCCGCGAATGTTTCGATGGCCGCGCGATCGGTCTGGGCCGCCGCTGCCATTTGCGAAAAGTCGTGGTTGTAGCCGAGATGCACGACGCCTTCGGCCATCGTGGCCGCGACACGCAGGCTGTCGAGATTGTCGAGGCTGCCGCGCACCACTTCGGCGCCGAGCGCGGCGATCTTCGCGGCAGCCTCATCGTTGCGAGCGAGGCCGAGCACATGATGACCGGCGTCGATGAGTTCCGTGACGCTCGCGGATCCGATCCAACCCGACGCGCCAGTGACAAGTATTCGCATGGCATGCTCCGTTCATGTCATTGAGTGACATCAGTATAGCGCTATGATGTCACACAGTGTCAACACGTTTTCTGGAAGGGATCATGGGTCGCTGGGAACCCAACGCAGAGCAGCGCTTTCTTGTCGCCGCGATCGAACTGTTCAAGGAAGTCGGTTTCGAGGGCACGACGGTGGCCGCCATCGCGCAGCGTGCCGGCCTGACGGCGCGTACGTTTTTTCGCTACTTCACCGACAAACGCGAGGTCCTTTTCAAAGGCTCCGAGCAGTTGCAGCAGACGATGGTCGATGCGCTCGCGCAAGCGCCGGCCGACGCATCGGCTATCGACGCGGTCGCCGCGGCTCTCGCAACCGCCGGCGAATTTTTCACCGGCGAGCGTCGACCTTACGCACGCGTGCGCCATGCGGTGATCGCCGCCAATCCAGAGTTGCACGAGCGGGAGTTGATCAAACTGGCGACGCTGTCAGTCGCACTCGCCGACGCCCTGCGTTTGCGCGGTGTGCAGGAGCCTGACGCGAGCCTGGTCGCCGAGGCGGGCATTGCGGTTTTCCGGGTCGCGTTTGGCCAATGGATTGCCGACGGCGAAGAGCGCGCATACGGCGAGATCGTGAGCGAAGCGCTTGTGCGATTGCGGACGCTGGCTTCACTCTGAGGCCACCTCGAAGTTCGCGGTCTTGCTCCATCCTTGCCGGCGCGTCAAAGGTACGCCGACGTGAACGCCTTTCCCGCCGCTCGTCTCCGGAAACGAGCGCGGGCCGACCTCGTCAGGCACCACCTTCAGGAGCATGGTGAGCCCGTAGCGAATAGTGATGACAGAAACGCCCGTCTATATCGAGACGATCAGGGCGCGCGCAACAACTCAAATTCCTTCAGATGACCCGATGGCAACTTGTCCCGTCCCGGGTCCGCGGGCAGCTCAATACCATACTCACGCCTGACTACGTCGGAGATGAGTTCGTAGCAGCTACCAATCCGAACCACTTCAACTTCAGGAAACCGGAGGATGGTTGCCGACCGTTGATAGTGGTGATACTTGCGCAAGCCGTAATTCAGGATGATATCGGCGGCCGCTTTGATCTCCGGCTCGATATCGTCGACACGAAACTTGGGGCCGCTTCCACTGAGGTTCGCGGACGAACCAAAAAGAGGTTGCACCGCTTCGCGGCTCAGGCGACAGAGTTCGTTGTAAATGGGACCCGCGTTCAGCAACATGGCGATGGTGCCATTTGCTGTACTTGCCTCGAGCAACTCGTCGTCGATCTTCTGAAGAAGCGGGTGGTCGAGACGGCATGGTGCGATTGCACCAAGCGGCAAGTTGTAGTCGAGGGTGATCGACTCGATGATGTCCTGCGAACGTTTGTCTAGCGCATGAATCTCTCGTTGCGTGATTGCGTCGCCGAGGATGGCATTGCGCTTGTGGCTGCCTCGCTTCTTCGTGTCGAAGATTTTCTGCATGGCGGCCTTACTGCTGCCGACCATGCCGTATCCGACATCGTTTGGCCAGATTGCAATGCCTCCTCCAGCAACGACTTCAAAGACCTTGCGTACATCGCTTGCGATATCGATTCTCGGCATGCTCGTCTCCAATGTAAGAGATTCGTGAATGTTGTTTCGTTGGTCGTACAAAGCATTACGACCTGGCGGACTCGCGTAGCACCGGCGGGACGCTGCACCGGCCCTGCGAGTCCATCAGCCTTAATCGTACTTCATGTCATAACATCTTTGTACATGGTAGTATACCTAGTACGCCATGCCAATACCCGCACATTTCTTTGCGCATGCGCTGCTACCAATGGAGGATTACCGCAATGAGTGTGACGACGCTCGATTCGAACACAGCACTAGTAGTCATCGACCCTCAGAAAGGCATTGCTGCCCTTCCCGTCATTCATCCGGTCGACCAGATTGCCGAGCGCGTCAATGCGCTTGCCGCGGCGTTTCGCAGCCGCGGGCTGCCGGTAGTACTGGTGAATGTCGCCGGTGGCGCGCCCGGTCGGGCAGAGTACGCCCACAATACGGCCGACTTCCCCGCCGACTGGACCGATCTGATTCCGGAACTTACCCGTGACGCGGAAGACCATCTCGTTACCAAGCAGACCTGGGGCGCTTTCCCGGGCACGGCGCTCGAGTCCTGGCTTCGTTCTCAGGGCGTGACGCAAATTGTCCTCGCCGGCATCGCCACGAGCATCGGTGTCGAGTCAACGGCACGCGAGGCGCACGCTCTTGGCTTCAACGTAACGTTGGCAGTCGATGCGATGACCGATCTGAGTGCAGAGGCGCATGACAACAGCGTTTCCCGCATCTTCCCCTGGCTCGGAGAAACCGGTACGAGCGAGGAGATCCTGGCGCTCGTGCAGAAAGCAGAATCCTGAGGGGTAGCCCCTTTGAGTAGCTGGCCTGAGGGAAAGAAGGCCGCGTTGCAATAAAAGACATCGCGGCCTTGGCTCAGCTACAACTCCTCGGGCCGTTCGTCAACTGAACAACCCTGCCGCCTCCATTCTCATCGGCTGACCAGCCTCGGATTCAGAGGCCGATACGATCCGATACGTGAAACTGTCCGCCCGGAAAGTGGCCGTCATGCTTTGTATGGGTCGTCCAGTCGTGTCGGACACGAGGCGCTCCATGACAAACACGGGATCGCCCTTTTTCAGTTCGAGATGCTCGGCGACTTTCGCGTCGCACGCCTGAGCACGCATCTCCATTTCGGTCCGGGCGGCGCGCAGACCGCGAGTCGCCAGCTGGTCGAGCATGTTGGTCGCTTCCAGTGCCTCTTTTGTCAGAAGCGCCCCGATCGGCGCCGGCACCCGCGCAACAGTATGCAGAACCGGACGATCGTACCGGCGGCGCAAGCGCGCCACCTCGAGAACGGGTTCGCTGGCGTCGACCTGCAAGCGTTGCGCTTCGTCCGCACTTGGCATCTTCCAGACGTACGAAAGCACGTGGGCCACAGTGCCACGTCCGATCTCCAGGATCGACGGAAGGTCCTGGTCGATAGCCATGGTCGTCGATGCGACCAGCGGAGCAGCGACTCTGGCAGGCCGTCCCCGGCCGCGCTCGATCAACCCGGCTCGTTCGAGGTCATCCAGTGCCCGTCGCACGGTAATGCGACTGACTCCGTACTGCTTCTCCAGCTCCTTCTCGGTAGGAAGCACGGTTCCCGGCGCGAGTTTGCCGCGCTGGATCGCCTCGACCAGGGCCTGATGCACGCGCGCGTAGAGAGGGCCTTCTTTGGGTTCTGTCATATCGCTAGCCACGCTTAAAGAAGTCATATTACCTCTCCGCCACATAGACTGCCAACACCGGGTGTCCTGCCTACCGAGAAAGAATATTCCTCATGGTAGACACTTCCAACTAGATATAATACCTACTTGCATGTAGTCATAACACGTTATACAGTAAAAGCACGCTGGCACCACCGGAGAAGAAATTGGAAGCAGTCAACAAGCTGCGAAAGCAGCTGGAATCGAAGGAACTCATCGTTGCGCCGGGCGCGTGGGACGGCATAAGCGCGCGGCTCATCGAACAGGCGGGTTTTCCCGTCGCCTATATGACGGGCGCCGGTGTTGCCGCGGCGAACGGCTATCCGGATTTCGGGCTGGTCACCCTGACCGAAATGACGGCGGCCGCGCGGACCTTGACCCGTTCGGTGTCGATTCCTGTTATCGCCGACGCGGACACGGGGTTCGGGAACGCTCTGAATGTGCGCCGCACGGTCCAGGAATATGAAAAATCCGGCGTCGCTGGCATCCAGATCGAAGACCAGTTGTTTCCGAAGCGCTGTGGTCACCTGGAAGGGAAGGAACTGGTCCAAACGACAGAATTCGTCGAAAAAATTGCGGCCGCAGCCGCCGCACGCGGCGAAGGCGGGATGTTGATCGTTGCGCGCACCGATGCTCGCGCTGTGACGGGGCTCGACGATGCGATCGAGCGTGTGAACCGGGCACTTGATGCGGGCGCCGACATCGCTTTCGTCGAGGCTCCACAATCGGTCGAAGAGGCTGCGGCCATTGCTCGCCGAGTGAATGGCCCGTGCCTGCTCAACCTGGTCCCGGGCGGCAAAACGCCCAATATTCCTTTGAAAGACGTTGCAGAACTCGGCTTCCGTATTGCGATCCTGCCCGGGCTGTTGCTGACCAGTATGATGGGCGCCGCAGATCTCGCACTCTCGACCGTACGCAACACGGGTCGCGTCGAGGTGCGTCCCGACGCGCTTCCTATCCGCGATTTGTTCAATCGGCTCGGTGCGCTCGAATGGCAGTATCCGGCTGCGTCGGCCACCGGTCGTGACGGAGCAAGATAATGGCGCAGACACTGTTCGACCGGATCTGGGAGGCTCACGTCGTCACTGACCTGGGCGGCGGCTGGGCGCTTCTGGCAATTGACCGCCATCTCCTCCACGACCTTTCCGGCCCCGGAGGTTTTGAAACGCTCGCTGCGCGTGGACTCCCCGTGAGCCGGCCCGACCTCTCGTTCGCGACGGCGGACCACGCGGTCAGTAGCGCCCCGCACCGTACCGGCGACACGAACCCGGCGGGCGCAAAGCTGTACGCGAGCCTGCGCCGCTTTTGCGACAGCGCGTCCGTTCCCTTCTACGACCTGGGCAAAGCGGGTCAGGGCATTGTTCACGTGATGGCACCGGAAATGGGCCTCACGCTGCCCGGTACGACTATCGTGTGCGGCGACAGCCATACCTGCACGCATGGCGGCCTGGGCGCACTCGCATTCGGTATCGGATCATCGGAGCTGGCACACGTACTGGCAACCCAAACCGTTCGCCAGAAGAAGCCCCGTCAGATGCGTATCACTTACACGGGTACGCTGGCCAAGGGCGTGTTCGCCAAAGACCTCGCTCTCCATGTGATTGCAAAACTCGGTTGCTCGGCCGGCGTGGGCTACGCCATCGAGCACTCTGGGCCAGCGCTGAAAAGGCTGAGCGTCGAGGAGCGACTGACGTTGTGCAACATGTCGGTCGAACTCGGCAGCAAGATTGCCTTCTGCCCACCCGATGACGTGACCTTCGACTTTCTCCGTGGCCTGCCCTACGCACCTGCAGGTGACGAATTCGAGCATGCCGTCAGCGAGTGGCGCAAGCTCCGCTCCGACGACGATGCCCACTTCGACGTCGAAGTCAGCATTGACCTGAGCGACGTGGAGCCGATGGTGACCTGGGGCACGACTCCGGAGCACGCGTTAGCCGTTACGTCGGCAGTTCCAGGTCCGACGGACAGCACCGACGCTGAGCGCCGCAAGAGTGTTGAAGCCGCACTCGAATACATGGGTCTTTCCGGCGGGCAATCGCTGGCAGGCACCAGCGTGGACTGGGTGTTTATCGGTTCGTGCGCAAACGCCCGCATTTCCGACCTGCGCGAAGCGGCGACGATCGTGCGAGGCAAGCACGTTGCGCCCAATGTGCAGGCGTGGGTCGTTCCCGGCTCCCAGCAGGTCAAGGAGATTGCCGAGGCCGAGGGACTCGCGGACGTATTCCGCAGCGCCGGCTTCGAATGGCGCGAGCCTGGATGTTCGATGTGCGTCGCCGCCAATGGCGACGTCGTGCCGCCCGGCCAGCGCATTGTCAGCACGTCAAATCGCAACTTTATCGGCCGTCAGGGACCGGGCGCGCGCACGCACCTGGCGAGCCCCGCAACGGCTGCGGCTGCCGCGATTGCAGGGGCCATCGTCGATCCAAGAAGGGGATAAGCCATGGAACGCTTCCAGACTGTCAGCGGGCCCGCAGCTCCCCTGCTGCGGCGCGACGTCGATACAGACATCATCATCCGCATTGAAAGGCTCACCGGCCTGCCAAAGGATCAACTCGGCCAATACGCTTTTGAAGTCTGGCGTGGACCCGATTTCGTCCTTGATCGGGAGCCCTTCGTCGGAGCGCCGATTCTCATTGCAGGTGCGAACTTCGGTTGCGGTTCATCGCGTGAAGCCGCCGTATGGGCATTGCAGGGTTTGGGACTTCGGGTCGTCATTGCCCCGTCGTTCGGCGAAATCTTCACGTCCAACTGCTTCCAGAACGGCGTGTTGCCGGTCGCGCTCCCCGAACAGCAGGTCGCAAATCTTGCAGCGCAGGCACAGAGCGGCGCAGCAGTCACTG
Source organism: Paraburkholderia strydomiana (assembly GCF_031456815.1). NCBI lineage: Bacteria > Pseudomonadati > Pseudomonadota > Betaproteobacteria > Burkholderiales > Burkholderiaceae > Paraburkholderia > Paraburkholderia strydomiana. The sequence continues at coordinate 115,061 of NZ_JAVDVL010000011.1, read as the reverse complement.
CGGACCTCGACACCTGCGTCATCACGGCTCCCGACGGAACATCGTTTCCATTCCATGTAGACCCCGTACGGCGCGAGATGTTGATCGAAGGAGCCGATGACATGTCGCTCACTCTTCGCAGACAAGACCTCATCCGCCAATGGCAGGCAGACGACGCACGTCGTCGTCCCTGGGTCTACTTCGGGTCGCGCTCAGCTGACTAGCTGTTGAACTCGATGCTCAGAACTACTACGGAGACAGAAATGAAAGGCAAGAAGGGAATTCTGGTTGCGATCTGGCTGCTGCAGGTCGTCAACTATATCGATCGCGTGGTCCTCGGTTTTGCAGGACCCGCGATGATGCAGACACTTCATCTCAACCCGCAGACATTCGGCGTCATCCTGTCGGCGTTCGCCGTGGGTTACCTCGTATCGCAGATGCCGGGAGGTTGGCTCGCTGACCGCTTCGGCACACGAGTCGTTCTGGTCGTCGCACCGCTCTTCTGGGCATTGCTGACTGGGCTGACGGGGCTATTTACCGGAGTCGCGATTCTTGTCTTCGTGCGCTTTGCATTTGGTGTGTCCGAAGGATTGTCAAACCCTGCGATCTACAAGCTGGTTGGCGACACGTTCGACGAGCGTGAGCGTGCCCAGGCGGTTGCCTGGTGGGCCACGGCCATCGCGGCAGCGCCCGCCCTGTCCGGCCCGCTCGTCGGGACACTGCTCACCTCGTTCGGCTGGAAGGCGGTGTTCGTCATGCTCGCCGCTCCGGCAATCGCAATCGCTGTGCTGAACAGTGTGCTGCTTCCCAAAAAAGCAGAAGTGGAGCGCGCTGTCGGCACGACCGACGAAGTCAGAATCCCGTTCCGGATTCTGGCGCAACAACCGGCGCTCTGGCTTATCAGCGGAGTCTTCTGCTTCTGGAACGCCGCGTACTGGGGCCTGCTCGGCTGGATGCCAAGCTATCTCGCGCTCGAACGGCACATCGACCTGAAATCCGCTGGGATGCTCGGTGGCATTCCGTATGTCTTCGGCGTGATCGGGCTGATTGTGACCGGCTGGCTTGGCCGGGGTCCCATGCTCAAACAACGACCTCAACTCCTTAGCGGTATCAACCTGCTCGGCGCCCTTTGCCTGTTCGCCGCCTATTACAGCAACACGCTTCAGTTGTGTATTGCTGGCTTGTGCGGTGCTGCGTTCTGCATCTACGGCGGTCTTGGCACATACGGCACCCTTGTGCTGGATTTCGCGCCGAAAGAAGCCCGCGCCGCCTACGCGGGGATCGTGGCAACCGTGGGCATGATCGGTAGCGTACTCGCCCCGCTAGTGATCGGAACACTCGTGAAGGACACGGGCACTTTTGCGAGCGGGTTCGGCGCAATGATGGCCTCGCTGTTCGTTGCTGGCTGCTGTGGCTTCGCGTTAGCCAAGCATGCGCCTGCGCGCTTGCAACCAGTAACCGGCGCCTGAGCGCTATCGACGGAGTTACAGCAAATGCGCTCTACGATGATGGACCAACCGCTCCTTATCTCTTCGATTATTCGTCATGCGGCAGCCTGTCATGGATCTACGGAAATTGTCTCGCGGGTAAGCGACGGGGCGCTGCATCGGACGAACTATACCGAGGTCTACGAACGCAGTAGCAAGCTTGCCGATGCACTCACCTCCTGGAGATTGCAACGCGGAGACCGCGTTGGAACGCTCGGTTGGAATGACCATAGGCATCTGGAGATTTATTACGGAGTCTCGGGTGCGGGTTTCGTCTGTCACACCATCAATCCGCGACTGTTCCCGGATCAGATCGTCTATATCGTCAACCACGCCAGTGACCGTTTGTTGTTCGTGGATCCCAGTTTCGTTGGACTGATAGCGGGTGTGCGGCAGCGCCTCCAGTCCGTAGCGCGAGTCATCGTTATGTGTTCGGCGAGCGCCATGCCGCCGGAGGCCATCGCCGAGGGTTTCGAGTGTTACGAGGAAGTCATCGCGGCGCATAAGAGCACGTTCGACTGGCCGCGGCTGGATGAGAACGACGCGGCCGGCCTCTGCTACACGTCCGGCACCACTGGCGATCCTAAGGGCGTGCTCTATAGCCACCGCTCGACTGTGCTTCATGCGTTGGCGGTCTGTGCGCCAGATGTCTTCAACCTGGGCGAGCGCACGACTGTCATGCCGGTGGTTCCCATGTTTCACGTCAATGGCTGGGGGTTACCGCATGCCGCGCCGATGGTCGGTGCGCGGCTCGTTCTCCCTGGGCAAAGACTCGATGCTGCTAGCTTATATCGGCTCATTACAACCGAGAAAGTGACGTTCACTGCAGGTGTGCCGACCGTCTGGGGCTCGTTGCTGGACTGGATTGACGACAACAAGGGTGAAATCGCCCCGTTAGAACGCGTCGCGATTGGAGGCGCTGCATGTCCTCAGATCATGGCCGAGCGTTTCCACGAACAGGGGGTTGACGTCGTCCATGCATGGGGGATGACGGAAACCAGCCGTGTAGGCCTGGCCAATCGGTGCCCGGTGCCCGCATCGCTGGCGCCGCAGGGAACCATGTCGCCCAATCGACGACTGAAGCAAGGCAAGCCATTGTTTGGAGTCGAGACGCGGCTCCTCAGCGATGACGACAGCGTATTACCGCACGATGGCACTACGTCGGGGCGCCTGCAGGTCCGAGGCCCATGGGTTGCATCTTCCTACTTCAACCTCCCGCTGGACCGCGCAGATAGTGCTGGTGACGGATGGTTTGAAACCGGCGATATTGCGACGATTGAAGCAGCCGGAACAGTTGAAATTGTCGATCGTGCCAAGGACGTCATCAAGTCGGGCGGCGAATGGATCAGTTCCGTTACGCTCGAAAATGCCGCGATGTCCCATCCCGACGTCTACGAGGCGGCCGCTGTCGCCCGCGAGGACGAGCGATGGGGCGAGCGTCCGGTGCTTTTCGTAGTACTTCGCCCCGGAACAGCACCTTCGAAAGAAGGTCTGCTGTTTCATCTCGGCACGCGTGTCGCTCGTTGGTGGGTCCCGGAAGACATCTACTTTGTCGACGATTTGCCCCATACCGCCACAGGCAAGGTCGTCAAGGCCACGCTTCGGAGGCGCCTCAGACAGTGACGGGCTTCGACACGGCCCAACGGTCCATGCAGACCGCGCAGCGGTCAGTCGGAAATGTCGGCGAAGCGATCTGGGACGGCCACACTTGCTAGGCGCCTGACTTCACAGATCCGCCATCGGGCGCGTCGTGCGGAAGGGACCAGCCGAAATAGACCTCTGCCTCGACGATCTTGTCACCGCGGACGGTTAGCCTCTCCGTATTGCGGAATCGTCGATTGCGAACACTCGTTCCTTCGTACACGACGAAGACCTGTTCGCCATGAACAACGACATCGACGAACTGAAAGTCGGTGATCGTCTCGCTGTTGGGCCAACAACGCGTGAAGTAGGTGTTGCGATCCAGGCGGTTGTCCAGAGGGCTGGTGAAATGGAAGTCTTCGCCGATCAGAGCCTCGATCGCGGCGCGGTCCTTACGTACATAGGCGAGATAACTCGCACGGGCGATGTCGGCAGGATCTTGCTGCATATACGTCGTCTCCATGAATGTTTCGAGAAGCGCCTCAACAGCCTGTTCCTGCAGGTGGTCCTGCAGGAAATTCAGGTGAATCGCAACTTCTGGCCATTGTCGACCGGCGCCACCTTCTTTGGCTCCTCATGCGTCCACGATCACTTCGAACCCGCCGTAGATTAGCCGCTTGCCGTCGAAAGGCATCGGATTGGTGTCAGGCTGCAGCCGTGGGTCAGCCATTACCGCTTTCATTCCGTCGTCTCGTGCCTGTCGCGAAGGCCAGACAACCCAGGAGAACACCACCGCCTCGTCATGCTGCCGTTTGACCGCCATCGGAAAAGACGTCACCTTCCCTTCCGGGACATCGTCTCCCCAGCACTCGACCACCTTCAATGCGCCGTGCTCCTTGAAGACGGCCGCTGCCGATTCGGCATGCTTCCTGTACGTTTCGCGATTGGCCGTGGGCACCGCGGCGACAAATCCATCTACGTAAGTCATGAACGATCTCCGTTCGCGTTGATAACAAATAGGGGCGCAAAACCGGCGTGGGGACAGCATTGCCGCAATCTTGCCGCCTTATATGCACGACGAACGACGCTTGAGGAAATCGACAAAGCTCACGAGATATTTCGATGTCGTCTGAAACCTACGCGTGCGGGGAGTGGCGTGCGGACTTCCCAACCTCTCAAAAGTGCGCAACGCAGTCAGAACAAAATATGTAGATCAACGTCAGCGAATGGTCAGGCTACAGAGTGCCCCCGCGCTGCTTCAAGAACGTAGAACCATTCCTCGCGCGTGAGCGCGATGCCGGCGCCAAGCGTCGCGTCGCGGATCCCGTCGACGCGGCTTGTTCCAGTCAGCACAACGGGACGGCTCGGCAACCGGAAGACCCACGCGTAGGCGAGCGGTATCCAGTCCGGCAGCCCGCGATCCCGCTGTATCTGTTGCAACGCTTCACGCACACGCGAGCCCGTCTCGTTGGACTCGTCGAAAAGCCGTCCGCCACCGAGCGGTGACCAGATCATCGGCACGACATCCGTCGCATTCATCGCCGTCAATATGCCGTCGTCGAGCGGCGCCGTGTGGAATGGCGAAAACTCGATCTGATTGCTCGCTAGCGGCACACGCGCTCCGAGCCAGTCGAACTCACGCGCGGAAAAATTCGACACCCCGAATGCGCCGATCTTGCCTTGCGCGACCAGCTGATGGGCCAGCTCCGCCAGTTCGTCCCGGTTGAGAAGCGGATCGGGGCGATGCAGTAGAAACAGGTCGATCCGCTCACGGCCCAGCACCGACAACGCATCGTCCACGCTTCGTCGCAGGTGCGCCGCGCTGCTGTCGTAGTGCTTGACGCGCGCGCCGCCGCCGTTGGACGAAGGCAGCCGAATGCCGGCTTTGGTGATGATCTGGATGTCGTCGTTATTGCCGCCGCGCGCAGCCAGCGCTTTGCCAAAAAACGCTTGCGCGGCGCCCCCGCCATAAATATCGGCAAGGTCGAAACTCGTCACGCCTAGCGCCACGCATTCGTCGATAAAGCGCGCCAGCCCCTCGCGCGACATGCCCCAGCGCATCACGCGCCACATGCCCGCGACGACCTTCGAGACCGCGACGTCTTGCGCAAGCTCGACAGCGGGCACGCGTTCGATCACGCGCGTGCGCCCCGCTCGGCATACCACTGCGCCACACGTTCCGAACGATAGCGCCGCCCGCGCGCGGCAATTTCATCGCGAATACGAAGCGGTTGCGGATCGAAGAGACGCGCATCCATCGTCTTCAGATCCGCGGCGACGCGGGGGCGAAACGCCATCTGCCCGATCACGTCGCGCTCCAGATCGACGCCCGGCGCAATTTCGATCAATTCGAGGCCTTCGTCGCCGAGCCGGAACACGGCGCGCTCGGTCAGATACAACGCGGTCTGCCCACGCTCGCGCGCGAACGCTGCGCTATAGCAGACCTGTTCGATCGACTCGACAAATTTACGATGCCGCCCTTCGCTGCGGATCACGGTCTGGCCGCCTTCCCAGCCGACATCCAGCCCGCCCGCCGTCAGCGTGCCGCTGAATATCACGCACTTCGCGTTCTGGCTGATGTTGATGAAACCGCCGACCCCGATGATCTTGTCGCCGAAACGGCTGATGTTGACGTTGCCTTGCGGATCGACTTCAGCGAACGACAGAAACGCGAGATCGAGGCCGCCGCCGTCGTAGAAATCGAATTGCGACGGCTGCTCGATCATCGCGGCGAAGTTCTGGCCGCCACCCGAATCGCGCCCGGTGAGCGGAGCGCCGCCGATGATGCCCTGCTCATTCGTGAGTACGACCGCGTCGAGCAGACCTTCTTCAGCAGCGATCGTCGACAGACCCGTCGAAACGCCCGCGCCAAGATTGCACACCGCGCCGGGATAGAGTTCGAGCGCCGCGCGCCGCACGATCACCTTGCGCGGTCCGAACGGCAACGGCTTGATCTCCGACAACGGTACGCGCAGTTCGCCCGCGTAACTCGGATCGTATGATGTCGCGTACGTCTGCGGCTGATCCGGCACGACCACGACGAAGTCGACCAGAATGCCGGGCACCTTCACCTGTTTGGGCGGCAAGGTCTCGCGCCGCGCCACGCGTTTAACCTGCACTATCACGACACCGCCCGCGCGGCGCGTTGCCTGCGCCATCGCCAGCATCTCGCCGAGCACGGCTTCTTCTTCCATCGTCACGTTGCCGTCTTCGTCGGCGGTCGTGCCGCGAATGAAGGTCACGTTCAGCGGCAACGGCTTGAACCGCAAGTATTCCTCGCCGTCGAGTTCGATTACTTCAACGAAATCTGCCGGCGTGCGCGGACTTTGCCGCGCGCCCTGCTGCCGCGGATCGACAAAGGTATGCAAACCTGTTCTGGTAATCAGGCCAGGGCGTCCCGCGGCCATCTCGCGCATCAGTTGCGACATCACGCCCTGCGGCAGCGTGTATGCCTCGATCTTGTCCTCCGCCGCGAGCGTGACGAGACCGGGCGAATCGACCAGTGCACTTGTGATTGCGCGACGTAGCAAGCCTTCTTGTGCGAGATGGCTCGCGCCCAGGGCCGCGCGGTCGCCAACGCCGACGATGCTCATCGAGGTGATACCGCGCGGCGCACCTTCGCGTTTGAACCGTTCGCCGACCGCCGCCACCAGCGCGTCGGGCACCGCGTGCCCGCCGCCCGATCCGCTGATGAGCACCGTGTCGCCGTCTCTTACGAGCGAGGCCGCTTCTTCTGCTGTAATGATCTGCATGATGTTGTCCGATGATCCGCTGCAATACGCCGTTATGCGCCTTCTGCCTGCTCACTCGCCCTTCAGTTTCTTCGCCCAGCGCATGACGTGTTCGCCGACCGCGACAAGCTCGCCGCGCTGGTTGAACACTTCGTTCTTCGCAATGCTGCGGCCTTTTTCCTTGTCGACCCTGATCACCTCATACACCACGGTGATCGTATCGCCGAGCGCAACCGGTTTCAGGAAACGCAGCTTGTCGTAGCCCGAGGAGACGGGGAAATCGCTGAGATTCTCTTTGTGAATCACGTGTTCGATCGACAGCGTCGAAGCGGTCGACATATAGCCCACCATCAGTGCGCCATGCGCGATGCGTCCGCCGAGATTCGACTTTTCGCGCGCGTACTGTTCGTTGACGTGCGTCGGGCTGAAATCGCCCGTTATGCCGGCGAACAGCATCACATCGGTTTCCGACACGGTCTTGCCGAAGGTATAGCGTTGACCGACTTCTACGAAATCGAGACCTGACTGCTCCATGCTTTAACTCCTTTACACCACAGTTCGGTAACGTGCGACACAGGTGTCCAGCACGTCGTCGCCGTCGCGCTTCCACCAGTTGTCGCTCGAAAAAATTTCCACTTCGATGAATCCGTCGAATCCCGCCTGCTCGACCTGGCTGCGCAGCCGCGCGATGTCGATGACGCCGTCGCCCATCATGCCGCGATCGTTGAGCATGTCGCGGGTCGGCACGAGCCAGTCGCAAACGTGAAAGCCAAGCAGCCGTTGCTTGCCTGCACGTGCGATCTGCGCGTCGACTTTCGGGTCCCACCACACGTGATAACAATCCACCGCGACGCCGAGATCGCCTTGCATCGACGGGTCGATCTCGTCGCACAGATCGAGCGCATGTTCGAGCGTATTCACACATGCGCGATCGGCGGCGTACATGGGATGCAACGGCTCGATCGCGAGCGGCATGCGAAGCGACTTCGCGTAGTCGAGGATGCGTGCAATGCCGTCCTTCACCTGCTCGCGCGCGCCGGCCAGATCGCGGCTTTGCGGTTCGCCCTCCATCGCCCCCGGCAAGCCGCCTACGACGAGGACCACGCAAGGCGCATCGAGTTCGCGCGCGGCGTCGAGTACACGCCGGTTACGCTCGAAAACCGCATCGCGTTCGCTGGCCTGCGCGACCGGGAACAGACCGCCGCGGCAATAACCGGCCAACTCGATCTGCGCCTCGCGCAGCAGGCGTTTTGTCTGTGCCACACCAACGCGCTCGACGTCGGCATGCCACGGTGCTATCGCGCGAATACCGCGACGCGCGCAGCCCTCGATGATGCGCTCCAGCGGCCATTGCCTGAGCGTTGCGGTGTTGAGGGCGAAGTGCTCGAGATGCTGTGAAAGATCGCGCATGACCAGTGCTTCCCTCACGCGAGCGTAGTCGGCATCATCATCAGCGTTTCGCCTTCCTGCACGACTTCGCCGCGCTGATTCAGCAGCTTCAGGCGCAACGTCGCGATCCCGCGATCGGGCCGCTTGGTCGGACGTTTGCCGATGACTTCGATATCGACATGGATGCGATCGCCGATCATCAAGGGCGCGCGAAACGACCAGTTCCAGCCGAGTGTCGCGAGCCCTTTGAGCAGCACCGGGCAACGCGTCTTCAGTCCGTCGGCGAGCGACAAACCGAGCAGGCCGTGGGCGATGCGCCCAGGAAAACCGGCCTCCTGCGCGGCCATGTCATCAACGTGAATGTCGTAGTAGTCACCCGAGACGCCCGCGAAATTGACGACGTGCGTTTCGGTCACGGTGACGCCCGCGGTGAGGTAGTAGTCGCCGGCCTCGATGTCGTTCAATCCGTAAAGGCCTGGCTTCAGCAGACGCCGCGTGTCACTGGCGACGGAGTCGCTCATTGCTGGATCTCCTTCCCGTCAGAGGGCATTGGGGGCATTGGGGGCATTGAGTGCGTTCACCCGTGCAGATGCGCCGGCGGCATGGCAAACGTGGGGGCATTGACTTCCGACAGTGCCGCCGTTGCGCGCATCAGCAGCGGCGCGAGTTCCTGCATGCGCTTCGCGGTCAAGCGGAACATCGGCCCCGCAATCGTCAGCACGCCAATCGGCTCGTCGTCCTTGCCGCGAATCAACGCGGCCATCGCCGAAGTGGCCGCCTCGACACTATTGGTCACCGTTGCGTAGCCGTTCGCGCGTGCACGGCGCAGTTGCTTGAGAAATTCCTCCGGGGTACGCGGTGCGTTCGGGCCGTAATCCTCGTCCCGGCCGAAGCCGGTCTTCATCACCCGCGCGAGCGCTTCCTCGTCGCTCATCGTGGCGAGCCAGACCAGCCCCGACGCCGAGCAGAACAACGGGGCTTCCGCGCCGCTGTCCGGGTCGTAGCGCAGACCTACCCGCGTGCCTAGCGACTTTGACACCCACACCAGCCGCTCGCCATCGATCAGGCCGAGCCGCGACAGCTCACCCGAAACGCTCGCGAGTTCGTCCATCAACGGCCGCGCGAGGTCGATCAGATTGTTCTTCGATACGAAACGGATGCCGAGCGACACGGACTTCAGCGACAGGCAGTACTGCCCCATCTCCCGTGTCTGGTGCACGTAACCCATTTCGATCAGACTGGTCAGCAAGCGATGCATTGCGCTTACCGGAATATCGAGAGCCTCCGAAAGCCGGCTCAACTGCATGCCGTTGCGATCGGTCGACAGCAACTCGAGGATGGCCATGCCACGTTCCAAAGCGACGCTCATACGTTACCTACTCATTGCATGTGAATTGAATGGTTCGCACCGGACCGCGTTTATACACGATGCCCAAAAAATCCGGCCAGCGCGCGAGCCTGCCCTTCAATCATGCGCTTGCCGCCAATCGTCGTCACGCCTTGCGATTGCGCGGCGCGCATCAGCGCGGTCACGTCGGGTTTCGGCACGATGTCGAAAAGTACATGCTGCGCGTTCATACCCGCGATGTCGACGGGTAATGCGTCGTCAGGCTTCATGCCGAGCGGCGTCGCGTTGACAACGAGGTCGTGGCCGTCGAAGGTCGGTTCGGACGCTCGACATACGCACGACGGTGCGGCGTTTACAACCGCCTCAACGACCTGCCGGACGCGTTCGCCGTCGATATCGCTCAACTCAATCTCGCGCACGCCGCTTTGCGCGAGCGCGATTGCGATCGCGCGTCCGGCACCGCCCGCACCGACCAGCAGCACGCGCTTGCCGGCTGGCGGATGACCGGCATCATCGAGCGCGCGCACAAGCCCGGCGCCGTCGAACATGTCGCCTTCCCATCGATTATCGGGCAGGCGGCGCATCGCGTTCAATGCGCCCGCCGCTTGCGCGCCAGGCAACACATGGCTGACGAGCGACATCGCATCGACCTTGAACGGCACGGTGATGACGATACCGCGCAGATTACCGATCGCCATCAGCGAGCGCATCGTCTCACCAAAGCGGTCGCGCGAAACGTGCATCGGTACCAGCAGCGCGTCGACCTGCGCCTGCGCGAACAGTGCATTGACTACCTGCGGCGAACGCACCTGCGAAACCGGATCGCCGACGATCGCGTACAGCGCCGTCGCGCCGGTCACCGGGATGAAGGAGGCCGTGTTCATACGACGCGCTGGGTCTGCGTGCCCAGCCCTTCGACGCTCAGGCGAACCGTGTCGCCACGCTTCAGATAGCGCTCCGGTTTCATGCCGAGGCCAACGCCGGGCGGCGTGCCCGTCGTAATGAGATCGCCCGGCATCAACACGACGAACTGGCTCACGTACGACACGATGGTACGGATCGAGAAGATCATGTCGCTCGTGTCGCTGTTCTGCACGCGCTCACCGTTCACCTCGAGCCAGAGCGGCAGTTTCTGCGGATCGGGGATTTCTTCGGCAGTGACGAGATACGGACCGATCGGACCGAACGACGGTGCGCATTTTCCCTTCACCCACTGGCCGCCGCGTTCGAGCTGGAATGCGCGCTCCGAAACGTCGTTACACACGCAATAACCGAACACGTACGATAGCGCGTCGGCCTCGCTGACGTAATGCGCGCGTTTGCCGATCACAAACGCGAGTTCGACTTCCCAATCGGTTTTTTCCGAGCCACGCGGCAAGATGATGTCGTCGTCCGGACCGACGATACAGCTTGGCGCCTTATTGAAGAGAATCGGTTCCTCCGGCAGCGGCGCATTGGTCTCTTTCGCATGCTCGACGTAGTTAAGACCGATCGCCAGAAAGTTGCCTGGCTGCGCAATGCACGGACCGAAACGTGCGCCCTTCGGTACTTCAGGCAGCGTGGTCAGATCGAGGTTGGCGAGCCTGCTTTCGAGGCCGGTCGCGATCGTTGCGGGATCGATGTCGGCGATCACGGCAGACAGATCACGATGCGTTCCGTTCCTGTCGACGACACCGGGTTTTTCCGCACCTACGGGACCAAAGCGAAACAGTTTCATGCGATTTCCTTGTGTTGAACATCAGCGCGAGGCGCTGAGGCTGTATTGCAGTTGATAGTTGCCGCGCGCGATCGCGCCGACGCCGGCTTGACGCAATGAATCGTCGGCCAGTTCACGTTCGGCGAGTGAATCGAGTGTCGCTTCGTCAGCGGCTTCGATCAGCAGTACACCGTCGATCTGTGCATCGGGCGTGCCGCGCAATTCGAGCTCGCGCGTCGGCTTCGTTTCGCGCTGCACGCCGTCGAGCAGATGCGCGCCGACCAGCGCGGTACGTGCCGGCAAATCGTCGAGTATCCGAATCAGCGTGCTAATCGCCTTATCACGCGCGACAGACGGAAACGCAAAGCGGATTGTCTGCATCCACGCGCCCTCGCCGATACCTCGTGTGTGCGCGACGCGGCACATTGTTCGCGACGTGTCGACGAAGGTGGCGACTACCCTGGCGGTCCACGGCGTCGGATGATCGAGCCGGTCCCGATAGACCGGCGATTCGAGCACCCCGAGCGACTCGGTTTCGTAGAAGTTGAAATAGCGAGGCGAGCCGCGACTCGCGACGTAGCGGCGGCCGCGCAGAAAACCCGGCAGACCGACACGCTCGGGGATATGTTCCGACACATGCCATGCGAGAAATTCCGCGTCGCCACCCGGTGCGATGCCGTTCCAGAATGCGAGCGCTGCGTTACCAAGCATCACGACGAATGCCCTCCTGTTGTGATTGCGCGGACTCGTCGTCTTGCGCGCCCGCATGTTCGATCGGGATGCCGCGCGTTTCACGGGTTGCCAGATAGATAATCAGTACGCCGAGCACATCGCCGAGCAGCGTGTAGAAGAACATCCCTTTCGGCAACGCAACCTTGAAATAGTCGAGCGAGGCCAGCACGATGAACGGCGCAATGCCCCCGCCGATCACGCCGATGTTGTACATCAGCCCGACGCCGGTTGCGCGCACGTTCGACGGCAGATTCTCGGCGAGGATCGTCGGATAAATGCCGGATGCGCCGACGATCCAGAAGCCCGACAGGAACGCGAACGTGCAGCCGAGCGCGATCGAGACTGGCGCGAGATTCACGAGCGCGAACACGCAACAGCAGCCGATCGCGAGCATCATCGCAATTGCATTCTTGCGGCCGACGCGTTCGGCGATAAAGCCCGAACAGAAGAACCCACAGATCTGTCCGACCGCACCCGCGCTGGTGATCATGCTCACCGACGCCGGCGGCATATGCAGTTCGCGCAGATACGTCGCGAGCAGACCCTGCAGCGGCCACGAGCCGAATTGCAGCAGGAATTGCACGAGGCTCAGCACGAGCACGAGCTTGAGATGCTCGCGAAACAGCGTTGCGGCGGGCGATTTGCGCTTCGACACGAGACCTTTCTCGCGCGCCTTCAGCCACACCGGCGATTCCGGCACGAAACGCCAGATATACAATCCCACGAGCAGGCCCGGAATGATTCCCGCAAAAAACAGCGGACGCCAGCCGAAGTGCGGATAGATCAAACCGTAAAGCGTCGCCGCGAGCACGCTGCCAAAACCCCAGCCCGTGTCGAGAATGCCGATACCGATCGCGCGGTATTTCTCCGGCCAGACCTCGGCGATCATCGTCGAACCGAGCGTAAGGATCGGTGCCATGCCGAAACCGAGTAACAGCCGGAACGCGAACACCGCCGTGAAACTCCAGGCGAGGCCGGTGAACGCTGCGCCCGCCGTGAACCACACGAGCGCGATCAGCATGGGAATCTTGCGGCCGATACGATCGCTCAGATTGCCGAACAGCATACCGCCGAGCCAGCGCACGCCGAAGGTCGCGAGAATCAGCAGCGACGCAGTGTGCAACGTGACATCGAAGGTTTTCGCGATGTCGATCAGCACGAAAGTGATCAGCAGAAAGTCGACGGCGTCGAGCGCCCAAAGGCACCACGCGCCCGCGAGCGTCAGCCATTGCGCGCGATTGATTTCCTGATACCAGCGCCGCTTTGCGGGCGCCGTTGCCGGTTGGTTCACGTTTGTCTCCTTGATTTATCTATTAGTGGTTCAGCAACGCTTTCACTTTCGGGTGCATCGGCAACGGCTCGTTTTGGAGCCGCGCCTTCAAACCGAGCGAGCGATCGGAAAAGACTTCAGCGGGCATCGTTTTCAGATCGGGCGACACGTCGATCTCGAACGGAACGCGGTCGAGCACATCTTTTTGCAGGTCGATACCCGGTGCGATTTCAATCAGCGTCAAGCCATCGCTCGAGAGCGAAAAGACGGCCCGTTCGGTGACGTAGAGCACGGTCTGCCCACCTTCGCGCGCGTTTTTCGAACTGAACGATATCTGCGCGAGCGACTCGACGAACTTCGAATGACGCCCTTCCGCGACGATTCTCAATTCGCCGTTCTCGACCGCAACCTCCAGACCGCCCGCGGTAAACGAGCCGCCGAACACCATCTTTTTGGCGTTCTGGCTAATGTTGATGAAGCCGCCGACACCGACCAGGCGATCGGCGAAACGCGTGATATTGACGTTACCGGTATGGTCGATTTCGACGCAGGACAGGAATGCGATGTCGATGCCACCGCCGTCATAGAAGTCGAATTGATACGGTTGATCGACGATTGCCGCGTAGTTGCGTGCCGCGCCCGCGTCGAGTCCGTTTGCAGGCGCACCACCCGTCAGGCCCTGTTCGTTGGTCAGGGTGACGAGATCCAGAACGTCTTCGCGCGCGGCAACCAGACCGATACCCGTACACACGCCCGAGCCGATATTGCAGACGGCGCCGCGCCGCAATTCCAGTGCGGCGCGCCGCGCGATTACGCCGCGTTCGTCGAGCGGTAACTCAGGGAACGTTGTGAGCGGCGTCTTCAGTTCGCCGGCGAAAGAGGGGTCGTAGAAGGTCTGATATGTCTGCATCTGGTTCGGTTCAACGACGACGAAATCCACCAGATTGCCGGGAATCTTTACGCTTTTCGCGGGCAGCATGCCGCGCTTCGCAAGCCGCTTGACCTGCACGATCACCACGCCGCCGCAGCGCCGCACCGCTTGCGCCATCGACAGCATTTCGCCAAAGATTGCCTCGTGTTCGTGCGAAATGTTGCCGTCCTCGTCGGCAGTCGTGCCGCGCAGCAACGCTACATCCGGTCTGAACGACTTGTAGAACAGCCACTCGCGGCCATCGCGTTCGACGAGTTCGACCAGGTCTTCAGTTGCAATCGAACTTTGTTTGCCGCCCTGATGACGCGGATCGACGAATGTATTCAAGCCGACATGGGTTGTCAGACCCGGCCGCCCACCCGCGATTTCGCGGATCAGTTGCGAGAGCACGCCCTGCGGCAGCGTGTACGCCTCGATGCGATTGGCCATGGCCAGTTTCGCGATCGGCGGTGCGTCAACGATAGTCCCGCACACCACGCGCTTGAGCAGCCCCTCATGCGCGAAGTGACTCGCACCCAGCTCATCGCCGCGATTCCCGAGACCCACCGGGTGAATCGCCGTGATCTTGCGCGGTGCCCCCTCTTCCTTGAAGCGTCGCTCGATTGCTGCGAGCAGTGCCTCGGGAACCGCCATGCCCGAGCCGGAGCCCGTGATCAATACCGTGTCGCCATCGCCAATCAATTGTGCGGCCTGATCCGCCGTACCTAGCTGCATGCTCGTCTCCGCTCTAATGTTGGAAATGTTTTCCAGGAAGTTTTTTCAGGTTACGACAGGGAATGGGATTCGTCAACGTTTCGACGCGTTTAGACCGGGGCAACACGGTCCGGACAAACCCTGGCAAAAATCCGCTTGCTTTCCGATCCGTAGACCGCCCTATAATTCTTGGAAATTTTTTCTGGAAGAGTTTTCCAGTTTTTGCCGACGCTGAACCACATTTGCGTTTTGAGCCGGACACCTCACCTCGCGACAACCACAGTCAGGAGTTGGAGAGACATGAAAAAGCACGCGATGACCGCTGCCTTGACGTTGCTGTGCGCGTCTTACGCACATGCGCAAAGCTCGGTGACGCTGTATGGGGTGATCGACGAAGGACTGCAGTTCGTCAACAACAACAAGAACGTGGTGAATGGCCACAACGTCGGTGGACGGCAATGGACGCTCGACTCGACGAATGGCATCAACGGCAGCCGCTGGGGCTTGAGAGGAGCGGAAGATCTGGGTGGGGGACTGGCCGCTATCTTTACCCTGGAGTCGGGTGTAAACCTGAACAATGGCGCGCTCGGACAAGGCGGCGCGGAGTTTGGCCGGCAAGCTTTCGTTGGGATTTCTAGTGCGACGCTCGGCGCTATAACGCTCGGCCGTCAATACGACTCGATCTTCTGGTACGTGCAGCCCGTGACAACGCTTGGCTACCTCGGCAGCGCCGCCTTCGCTCATCCTGGCGACCTCGACAACACGAACAACTCCCTGCGTCTGAACAATACGATCCGTTATGCCAGCGCCAACTATCGCGGCCTGACCTTCGGTGGCGAATTGAGCCTTGGGGGACAGGCGGGCAACATCACTGCGGGCAGCGGATACAACGCGGGTGTCGCGTACATCAACGGCCCGCTCGCGCTCGGCGCAGCCTACGAGTACTTCAAGAATCCGACCGGCGCAACAGGCAGTACCGGCTTCTTCACCGGAAATCCGAATGGCGCTACTCAGTTGAGCGGTGTGCTGAACAGCGGATATGTGAGCGCGACGTCGTACCAGGTCATCGCCGCAGGCGCGACATACAGGATCGGCAACGCGATCATGAATATCGGCTACTCGAATGTCGAGTACGGGAACATTACGGCGCTCCGGGGCAACAGCGCGAAGTTCAACACTGCTGAAGCGGGCATCAAATATCAGTTCACCCCCGCTCTCTCCGCTGGACTTGGCTACACGTACACAAAGGGCAACGCGGTCGACAACGGTGCGGGCGGCACCGTCGGCAACCAGCACTTCAATCAGTTGGCGGCGCTTGCGGACTATTTCGTGTCGAGACGAACCGACTTCTACGCGGAAGCGTCTGTTCAAAAGGCGTCCGGCGTATCGTCGACCGGAGGCGCTGCGGTCGCGAACATCGGCAACCTGGGCGACTCATCGACGCCGCACCAGGTCGCGGTCCGGCTTGCGATGCGGCATCGATTCTGATCATCGTCGCATCAGTACGCCGTCGCGCCGTCGCTGGTCGCCGCCGCGGAAAACCGCGACGATGATTCGGCTCACATCAAAGCAAACGATGCAGTAGCTCAGTGACTTCAAGGTGTTCCTGAGTTGCAGTCGTACATCGATTCCAGAATGTCCCTCTCCCATTGAATGATGATGCAAACAATCGACCATGTTGGACAACGCAATCAAAGGCTCGGTCTTCGGTGGGGCATACTCGGTGCAGCCACGATTGCGGATTCGGTGATCATGCCCTCGATCCAGCAGATTGGCAGTCGCATCACCATTGTCGCTAGCAGAGACATTGAAAAAGCCTCGCTTCTTGCCCGTAAGCATGCGGTCGATCACGTGACCGCGAAATATGAAGACGTCCTTTCGCATCCTGAGGTGGACGCAGTGTATGTCCCGGTTCCAAACGCGTTGCATTTCCCGTGGACCGTTGCAGCACTTCAGGCTGGAAAACATGTTCTTTGCGAAAAGCCGATCTGCATGAATGCCTCCGAGGTACGACGGCTGATCGAAGAACGTGATCGCAGCGGCCTGGTCTGCGCGGAGGCAATCATGATCGTCCATCACCCGCAGTGGGAGAGCGTTCGTCAGGCAATCTGCTCTGGTGAGATCGGTGATATTCGGCAAGTGGGAGGCGCCTTCACATACTTTCGCGCGGACCCTGCATCGATTCGCAATAACCTGTCTCTTGGCGGTGGAAGCCTCCGCGATGTCGGCATGTACCCAATCGTGGGGACAGCCTTCGCAACCGGTCGGGATCCAGTCGGAGCACAAGGCGATTTGAGCTTCAGTGCGACGTCAGGAACCGATATCGCTTCGGACTGTGTTATTGATTTTGGCGACTTCAAGCTTCGGTCGTTCTGTAGCACGCTAATGGGCCGGAGGCAGTCGATGCTCTTCCATGGAGAGAAAGGCTGGATCGAAATGACAGCACCATTCACCACAAATAACTACCACGACGCGAGCGTGATAAAGCATATCGATGGAGCCGATCAGCTACACGTCGAACATTACGGTAGAACGCAAGAACAGTATGAACGGATGTTGCTTGATTTCGAAAAGTCCGTTGAGACTGGCACACCGGCGGCGTATCCACTGGAACGCTCGCTTATTGTTCAAGGTCAGCTTGACGCTTTATTACAGTAAAAAATCACACGAGCGCGAGCAGATCATGTTGAGGCGAGGCACGCTGTCGAGGCATTGGAAGTGGCTTTCGCAAAGTACTGACAGCTTGAGATCCTCTCCGACGATTATCCTACCGTCCGCGTGACCTCGTCATGACTGGCGGGGCCGTTGACGAAGTCTATATGTGATGTAAGAACGTCACGATTCCCACGACTCGCCGCCGGGCGTCATGGTGCACATCATCGTTTTGAGAGTGTCGGAGTTCATGCAGACATATTGCATCTGTAAAGATCACAGTCAACGGGGATCGCCGATTGTCACCAATGTGAACGGCCGACGCCAATGCCTCAGAAACGGCCGCACCACCCCACAGTCGTGCGCGGCGATCGCGCTAGGTGTGCATCGTGGCTTTTTCTGTAGCGGACGCCGGTCGAATTGTTGACGAAAAGTTTCTGATTAACCATACTTCTCCGCCCTTTCAATGGGAGGACAACGTGACGAGCGTTCACATCGATGCACTACCGAGTGCAATGTCAACGACACGCCTGAAACTTGTGCCGGCATGTGAGCAGTTCACCCATGAGTTGCGGGAATACACCGTTGAAAATCGCGCTCACCTGCAGCCCTGGGAACCGCTCCGAGCCGAAAGCTTTTTCGAAACTGAATCAGTTCGGCGACGGCTGTCGATGATGGCGCACAACAACGACTCAGGGGTCGCGGTGCACCTACTTCTAATTGCGCCAGGAACCGGCGAAATGGTGGGCGATTGCAATTTCACCAACATTGTGCGCGTTCCCTTTCAGGCATGTCATCTTGGATTTTCGCTTGCAAAGCGGTTTGAAGGACAAGGGCTGATGCGCGAAGCATTGACCTCTGCGACTACCTTTATCTTCGACGAAATCAGATTGCACAGAATAATGGCCAACTTCAGGCCTGAAAATGCTCGCAGCGAACGGCTATTGAAACGGCTAGGCTTTGAGCGCGAAGGCCTGGCGCGGTCCTATCTACGGATCAATGGGGTATGGGCCGACCACGTGCTCACGTCGCTAATCAATCAGACTCCAGAACGTTGAACTATTCTTGCAGCCTTCATTCCGAACTTTCTATCTCCGCAGTCCGAACCCGCTTTCCCATTTCAAAGGCGCGAATCTCATAGCCAAGTTCCCGGTACAGGCTGACCGCCTGTTGGTTGAACTCCCAAACGGCTAGTCTGATGTCAGTGGCACCCTGCTTCCGCGCCCACTCTTCGGCGAGTTTGATAAGAGAACTGCCGACCCCGCGTCCTCTGATTTGTTCTGAAACTGCGACGGACCCGATGCGCCCAACGACCATCGGCTGCAACAGCGGGCTCATCGGCTTCACCACCTGAATCGTAATGAAGCCGACAGTTTTGCTACCAAGCTCTGCAAGGAACGTCGCTCGATCTTCTCCCTGGAGGCTGGAAAGCCAGTGCGGCTCGTCGCGGCTGAACTCTGTGGTGGCATCTGCGTAGATGTCAGGGCGTGCTGAGTGATGGCTCGCATTCAGAATTTGACCCAATTCGCAGATTGTCAAAACGTCTTCGGTGGTTGCACGTCGATAGCTTATCGGGTTGGTCATCGTCAACTCTTGAGGGAGAAATACGATAAGGACGTCAGACACTCCACGCCGCGTTTTGCAAGACGAGCCGATAGCCGTCGGCATCCTCGAATGTCCGTCCCGACACGTCCCAATATGGATTGAACGACTTTACGCGAACAAATCCATTTTCGACAAGACGATTGCCCATTGCACTCCACTCCTGTCGATCGGGTACGTAAAACACGAGCAAGTCCTCAATCGTTGGTCGAGGCAGCACGGGGTGTTCGCCGCAATGGGTGAACTCAAAATGATAGTCCATGCCTGGACTTCCAAGCATCACTCCGTCGAAGCCCTGATGGTCCTGAAACCTCGCGAGCACGGCCAGGTCAAGCCCTACGCAATACATGCGTTCGGTACGGACAAGATCGCAAACGGGCCGAGCGACTCTGAGATGCATCTTCATCGAACAGGTCTTATGGATATGGTTGCAGAGGCATCAAAAATCGGCTTGGGATACCAGGCGAGCGAGCGGCCGGAGTTAGCCCGAAGCCAGTCGGTTACCCTAGCTCTTAATTCGCAGGGTCATGGTAATGTCGTCGACTGAGCGTCCGGAAATACGAAATCTGTCATCGCGTCGTCCAATTTCAACAAACCCAAAGTATCGATAAAGGCTGATCGCAGCGTGGTTATCGCTGAACACAGACAGGTCGATCCATTCAATGTGGTTACGTGTCGCGAATTCTATGGCTTCCAGCATCAACTTTCGCCCAAGGCCTCTGCGATAAAAGCCCTCCTCGACGCCGATACCAAGAGTGGCGCGATGTTTCTCTGACGGTATGCTGGATCCGTTCAGGTCAAGATGTGCGATGAAGCGTGCATCGGGGCCTTCAACCGCCCACACCCTCATCCATGTTGGCTGAGGCAAAAGTATTGAGAGGCGATCTTCGAAGCGAGCGCGACGCTCGGGTGATTCGAAATCAGCGGCTTCCAGAGGCGAAAAAAATGGCCGGCCGTCGCGTCCCGATTCGGCGATCTGCCGGGTTAGATGCTCTGCCCAACGCTTGGAGTCAACAGGCGTTAGGGCAACGGTCGTCAGCATTTTCACCACCTTGAATGATTAAGACAGGAGGATTGTCGCCGATGTTGGCAGTCACGCGGAATGACTGTTAATGGTCAAACTTTACCAGGTACCGTCGGGCCTAAAATTCATCTGGATGGGGACTCAACGCGCTCTTGCATTGCCCGGCTCCTGACACAAGCTGGCTAATCGCCCTTGTTGCCGAAAACCCATCGCCTTGTATATTGCTCCGGCATGGCTGCTTTCATCTGCGACCATGACGAGCCGGTCAGACCGTCCGGCGGCCCGCCTGATAACCTCGGTCACCAAGGTTTTGCAAACATTCCGGTTTCGATGCTGTTTCCCTGTAATAACGGACTGGAAACGCCCAATGCCGTCAAGAAAGAACAGACCCAGGCTTCCTACCTGCTCATTATCGATAAAGGCTCCCCACCAGTTTCCTCGACCACGGTCAATCAGGCTCCTGTAAGCCCTCTCTTGATGCGCCATGTAACGTTGTGAGCTAATGCTCGTTGGGTTTGGCGTGTCGGCGAGTTGCATTCGGGACCAATCGTCCCAGTCATGCTGCATGGTAAAGGGGCGCACGTTGACCAAAGGGTTGGTCGCAACCGGAATGATCTCATCCGGATGGGCCACCAGCACCCGGTAGACAGTCGCGTCGTAGCCTTGTTCCACGAATGCGTCGAAGGTCACTTCGCTGTCGGCGCTTTCCGGCCACATAAACGTCCGGTGTGCAATCAGCGGTGGTGTCCCGACGAGGTCGCCGAAGTCATGCTCCAGCAATTCCAGGTCACTTGCTGAGGGTCGCTGCCGCAGAACAAGCATGTTGCCGAAAAAGTATTCGGGCGCGTCCGGTGTGCGGACGACGATATAGTCATCCCTTGACTCGACCACCCCGATATCGGTGTGCAGCAATAGGTCAGTAGCGAGACCAAGGTTACCGGGAAAGTGTCGCATTTCTAGCATCGTTGACAACGAACGGAAATCGTTCCTTCGATTTTATGCGGATTGATCGTTTAGCCAATTGGATCACAACGTGCTGGCGGCCTCGTCGAAATCCAGCCGCATAAGATGCGATTGTCAGCGATCCAGCCGGTCGTGTCGACCGGCCGAAATTAGTCGATCTTTGCCGACTCACAAGACATCCCAGCGAGGCGCAGCATCACAATGCCGGGACTCATGCCATGGCTGACTCAGCGCACCGGTAACTGTCCCGCGTTCGCACGGCTCGCACATTGGACTTCGTGACTGCGCTGCCGGATCAGCCGATCCTGCCGCAGTCCCCAGAAGTACGTGACAGCGAGACAGGGCAACAGCGATACGATCGAATATCCGACGCCCGCAAGCGGGTTGCCCGTCAGATTGACGAGTGAGAGACTGATCAGCGGAAGAAAGCCGCCGAACAGCACATTGCCGAGCTGTTGCGACAATCCGAAGCCCGTGGTTCTGCTTTGCGGCGGAAAGCATTCGGCGATGAACGCCGGCAGCGGCGCCATGATCATCGCCGTCAGGACGGCCAGCAACGCGACGAGCAGCGTCACCATGGCCCAGCCGCCAGCGAGCGCATTCGTCCTGATGCCCGCGAAAGCCGGATACGCCGCAAGTATCCACAGCACGATGCCGATCAGCATCACACGCGAGCGGCCGATCGCATCGGATAGACGGCCGAACACCGGATAAAGCGGCGCGGCCACGACGATAGCAATCCCGAGACACAGGTTCGCGCGCGAAGGTTCGACCTTCAACACGTTCTGCAGGAAGTAAAGCATATACACGATCGACGTATAGAGCGACACCGACGTTCCGCCTTGCGCGCCGAACATCGCGACGAGAATTGCTTTCCACGACGTCGCGCTCGACAAGGTGTCCTGCAGCGGCGATTTCGACAGACGGCCCGCCTGCTTCATCTCGGCGAACACAGGCGTCTCCGTCATGCCGAGCCGGATCCATGTCGCCACCGCGACGATCGGCGCCGAGATCAGGAACGGGACGCGCCAGCCCCAGGATTCGAATGCCGATGCATCGAGCGCGAACTTCAGCGCCGACACGATCGCCAGCGCCAGCAGCAGTCCGAGGCTCGCGGTACTTTGAAGCACGCTCGTCGCCATGCCTTTTCGGCCCGCGGGCGCATGCTCCATCACGTAGACGACGGCAGAGCCGTATTCGCCGCCGAGCGCGATGCCCTGCACCACGCGTAATGTGACCAGTCCTATCGGCGCGAGCAAGCCGGCCATCGCGTAGGTCGGCAGGCAGCCGATGCCCACTGTCGCGATGCCCATGATCGCGAGCGTGATGACGAACGTCTTCTTGCGTCCGATGCGGTCGGCCATCGGGCTGAAGATGATCGTGCCCAACGGCCGCGCTACATACGCGATGCCGAAGGTGGCAACGCCAGCCATTGTGGCGACGGTCCGGTCCGTCGATGGGAGAAACAAGTGCGTCAAAGTCGATGTCAGCGCGACATACACGAAGAAATCGTAGTACTCGAGCATGGTGCCGATGCTCGACGTCGCGATGATTCGCAGCATGCCGGGTTGCGGATCGCGGGCTCCGGAAGTGGTGGACATGGTCGTCTCCTGTGATTCAGTTTGTAAGGCCCTGCGCGATCGACGCGGTGGCCGTATCGCGCATCACATGTGTGTGCGCTTCTTCTCCGCCTGCCGCTCCAGAAACCGGCCGACAGCTTCTTTGTGCTCGCGGCCGCACAATAGAATGGCTTGCATGCTTGCCGCCATTTCGAGCGTCGTCGAAAGCGATACATCGGCCGCTTCGCGCACGAGCCGCTTGGCCATACGCAGCGCCGTCGGCGGGTTTTGCGCGATGCGCTTCGCCAGCGACCGTGCGTCGATGTCGAGCTCGTCCTCCGGCACCACCTTCGAAACGATGCCGAGACCCAGCGCCGCGTCAGCATCGATGAACTCGCTGGTCAGCGTCAGTTCCAGCGCCTTCGAATAGCCCACGCTCCGCACGAGGAACCACGATCCGCCGATGCCCGACACCAGTCCGAGCCGCAAGAAACTCTCGGCGAACACGGCTTTTGCGCTCGCCACGCGGATATCGCACATCAGCGCAAGATCGCATCCTGCTCCGACTGCGGCGCCATTCACCGCGCACACGGAAGGCACATCGAGACCGCTCAACGCGCGCGTGATTCTGTGGAGGCTGCGATGCAGGCGCTCGCGTACATCCTCGACACTGCCGCTCATGAGATCGCTGCCGCTTTGCATGTCCTTCACGTTGCCGCCCGTGCAGAAGTGCGGCGACGACGAACGCAGCAGCAAGCAGTGCACGTCGGGCCGGTCGTTGATCTGTTCGAGTACGTCCGACAGCGCCTCCGTCATCGCGACGTTCAGCGCGTTGCCATCGCTCGGGCTGTTGAGCGTGAGCGTGAGCACACCGTCATCGACGGACGATTCGACCAGTGAACCGGCATGATTTGGATGAGTTGACACGACGAAGTCTCCTGATTGTTTTCCCGGCCACTACCGGTTCTGAAACGCGGCCTGACGGCGTTCCAGAAACGCCGCCATGCCTTCTTTCTGATCGGCGAGAGAAAAGCCCGCGTGAAATAGCCGTCGCTCGAACAACAGTCCTTCCGACAGCGACGACTCATACGCACGATCGACGGCTTCCTTGATCGCGACGATCACCGGCAGCGAATGACGCGCGATCTGTTCGCCGACGCGCATCGCCTCGTCGATCAACCGCTCGCGGGCGACGACCTTCGACACGAGTCCGTAAGCCAGTGCCTCCTGGGCGCCAAGCGGCTCGCCGGTCAGACACGCGAGCATCGCGGTCGATTTTCCGACCGCGCGCGGCAGACGCTGCGTGCCGCCCGCCCCCGGCACGATGCCGAGTTTGATCTCGGGCTGGCCGAAGAGCGCGTCGTCCGCGGCGATGACGATGTCGCACATCATCGCCAGTTCGCAACCGCCGCCGAGCGCATAGCCGCCTACCGCCGCGATGATGGGTTTGCGGACCGTGCGGATACGATCCCAGCTACGGCCGATGTAGTCATCGGAAAATGCGTTTGCGTAATCGAGCTTCGACATCGCGACGATGTCCGCGCCGGCAGCGAAAGCTTTGTCGGACCCAGTCAAAACGGTCGCGTGAACCTGCGGGTCGGCTTCATTGCGCAGCAGGACGTCGATCAGCTGATCCATCAACGCGTCGGTCAGAGGATTCAGCGGGTTGTCCGACGCGAGACGCACGAGCGCGACCCGCCCGCGTCGTTCGCTGTGGATCATCGCGGCGCTCATGCGCTCACCTTGCGGTCTTCATCGCAGGTGTCGCGGGTTGCGCGGCCCACGCGGATAACCCCGGCGTTCAGCAGGCCCGCGATCTCGCTTTCAGCGAAGCCGTATCGCTCCAGCATCTGCAGCGTGTGCTGGCCCGTCAGCGGCGCGGGCGAGTCAGGCGCGCTCGGGCGATCCGATGGACCGAGCGCGAAACCGTGCGTGCGCATGGTGCCCGCGACCGGATGATCGATCGTCTGCGCCAGTCCGCATTCAGCGTACTCCGCTGTTTCGATGACATCGCCGTAGGTTGCGACGGGCGCGCATAGAATGTCGCGCGCCGCGAGCCGTTCCATCCAGTCCGCAGTCGTGCGTTCGACGAAACGCGCGGCGAGTATGTGGTGGAGGATCGCGCGATGGCGCACGCGATCATCGTTGGTGGCAAATCGCGGATCCGCTTCGAGCGACGACGAATCGAGCACCTCACATAGCGCGTGCCATCGTTCCGGATGGTAGGCGACCACCATCATCCAGCCGTCCTGCGTTGGGAACGCTTCGTTTGGGCACGCATAAGGCGCAGCACTGCCGGTCTTTTCCGGCTCTCTCCCGGACGCGAAGAACGCGGCGAAGCCGATTTGCTGCAGCATCAGCGTCGCGTTGTAGAGACTCACGTCGAGATGCTGCCCGCCGCCGCCCGCGCGAACCTGATGCAGTGCGCCGAGAATCGCGATCGACGCGAGATAGCCGCCCATCATGTCAGCGACGGGGATCGGGACTTTAAGCGGTTCGGCGTTCGTTGTGCCAAGCGTGCTCATCAGACCGCTGACGGCCTGGATCACGCCATCGACGCCAGGTCGCTTGCGATTCGCGCCCGTCTGGCCGAACGCAGAGATCGAGCAGTAGACGAGCCGGGGGTTCAGTTGCCGCAATGCGTCGAAGTCGAGTGCCATCGACGCCATTACGCCCGGCCGGAAGTTTTCGACCAGCACATCCGCCTCGAGCACCATGCGGCGAACGGCATCGCGCCCTGCATCGGTTTTCAGATCGATTGCGACGCTGTACTTGTTGCGGTTGACGCTGATGAAGGCCGGGCTTTCACCGCTTATCCACGGCGGTCCGATACGCCGCCCGATCTCGCCGCCGGGCGGCTCAATCTTGACGACGTGCGCGCCAAGATCGGCGAGCGTCATTGAGCAGACCGGTCCGGCGAGGACGTGCGAGAAATCGATCACCCGCACGCCGTTGAGGCTGTCTCTTGGCATTTGTGATTGTCCTGTCTCGTGACTCGCCACTGCGACGAATCATGCTGATGAGAATAGGTACTCACCGGCCTGCCGGACAATCTACAATTTGGAAACAAGCCGTTGACTTTTTGTTAAAAGGTCGGCGACTCGTCAAAGTTATTCGCTGAGCAACGTAAGCAGCCATCGGCGAAAAATCTTCAATGCATCCGATTGCGGACGCCCCGTTGGCCACGCGAAGTAGTAAGTGTGATGGCCGCGATCGAGCTCGAACGAAAACGGTGTGACGAGCACACCGCTTTCCAGTTCACCACGCACCAGCGCCTTCTGCGCGATCGCGACACCGTGCCCTTCTATCGCCGCCTGGTAAGCGAGCAGCGACGTTTCGTAGCGCATCTCGCGGCGTCGCGCGTTCAAAGGAAGACCCGCCGCCTTCAGCCACAAGGTCCAGTCTTCCGGGCGCGCGAGCGTGTGCAGAAGCGTTTCGCCCTGCAACTGCGCGCGGGCCTTGACCTGTCTGGAAGGAGCTGCGACAGGCACCAGCTCGTTCGCGATCAGACGTTGCACACGCAGGCCGGGCCACTTGCCGTCGCCTAGCTGAATGCCGCCGTCAATGTCCTCACGCGCAAAATTCAGCGGAGCCGGGGATGTCGTGAGTTGCACGTCGATGTTTTCGTGCAGCCGATGAAAGCTCGCGAGACGCGGAATCAGCCACCGCACCGCGAACGTCGCAGGCGAGCGGATCTTGAGCACACGCGCACGCCGCTCGGACGATCGCAGGCTGCCGGTGGCTTCGCGCAGCGATGCAAACAGCGGCATGAGTTCCGCCAGATACCGCGCGCCTGCCGACGTCAGTTCCAGCCGTCCTTTCACTCGCTCGAATAGATCGACGCCCAAGTAAGCTTCGAGCGTACGCACCTGCCGGCTGACGGCGGCGGGCGTCACGGCCAGCTCGTCAGCGGCTTTGGAAATGCTCAGCAGGCGCCCGGTCGCCTCGAACGCCCGGGCGGGATTTAACGGGGGAAGCAGTGCTCGACGTTCCATGGTCTATCCGTCTAGAAGCATATGGGGATTGTGGCTCGAAATGCCCGAAGGACGGTTCGGCACGTGGCAGCTCACCGAATAGTGAAGCACAGAAGAGCGAGGACGGAGCAAGAGGCTATTCCGGCAGCGTGCAAATCGCGCAGCGTCTTGCCCAACACATTGCCGGGGCAGAGTCGCGAGGGTCTTTTTTGGTGGCCGAACGGCAAACGGCAGCATACGCCACGGTGCTCGGCTTGACCATTGGGCCGCTTTCGCACTGAATGAGCCGTTCGAATGGCGGCTAGCTGCTGCCATTTCGATATGTTCGACTGTGATTTGGCGTTTGCTTCGGGCACGTCGTTGATCAGACCGGAGACCGCTCCCTCTCTCGCAACATAGCGATCAAAGCGCGCAAGCCCGCCGGAATGTGTCGACTGCCAGGAAAGTAAAGGAACAGGCCGGGTATAGCCGGGCACCATTCGTCCAGCACCACCGATAACCGCCTGCGCGCCAGCGCCGCGCACGCATATGGCTCGGGAACATACGCAATGCCAAGTCCATCGATGGCTGCCTCGACCATCAGCGTGCTGTTATCGAGCGTGAGCGCGCCGGGTGGATCGATGACGCACTCCTGCCCGTGCTGCGCAAACTCCCAGCGATAGCGTTTTCCGCTAGGAAGACGCTGCCGGATGCAGCGATGCGCGTGCAAATCCTCCGGTGATCCCGGCCGCCCGAATTTGCGCAGATAACGCGGCGACGCCACCGCAACGAAGCGCATGTCCTCGCTCACGCGTACGGCGATCATGTCCTTGGGCAAGGCCTCACCCAGTCGTACGCCCGCATCGAACCCTTCCGCGACGATATCGGAAAGCCGCCCGTCCGCCACCAGATCCAGTTCCATAAGCGGATATTTCGCGAGAAACGGCGGCACTACCGTGCGCAGCAGATGACGGATCGCACCTTCACTGCCGTTGATGCGCAGCGAGCCGCGCACTTCACCCTCAGAGCGCGAGACGTCGTCGAGCGCATCATCGAGCTCGCTCAACGCGGGACGCAGACGCGCGAGCAGGCGTTCGCCGGCATCGGTGAGCGACACGCTTCGCGTTGTCCGGTGCAGCAAACGCACGCCGAGATCGGCTTCGAGACCGCGCATGGCATGACTCAGCGCCGAACGCGATACGCCGAGTTCGCCCGCCGCCTGAGCGAAACTGCGCCGCGCGGCAACAGCCATGAAGGATTGCAGATCCGCTAGAGTGGGTTTGGCCATTGTTGAATATATTTCACCTCGTCATGCCGATTGATAGTGATTCTCACACATATGTTAACGGCCTAGCATAGGGTTTTGATCGTGGAACGGAGATTCGCAATGAGCAAAAACTGGCTGATTACAGGCGCGTCGAGCGGACTGGGGCGCGGACTCGCGGAACGTGCTCTCGCCCGGGGCGACAGCGTGGTCGCGACACTGCGCAAACCCGGCGCACTCGATGATCTGCTCGCATCGCATCCCGGGAGGCTCCGTATCGTCGAATGCGACGTGACGGATCTGGACGCCATGCGCCGTGCCGTCGCCCAAGCCTTCGACGCATTCGGACGAATCGATATCGTCGTGAGCAATGCGGGGTACGGCCTCTTCGGCGCGGCGGAAGAACTCAGTGATGCGCAGATCGACCGGCAGATCGCGACCAACCTGACTGGCTCGATGCAACTGATCCGCGCTGTCGTTCCGCGTCTGCGCGAGCAAGGCGGCGGGCGCATCGTGCAGGTCTCATCAGAAGGCGGGCAGATCGCGTATCCAGGCTTCGGCGCGTATCACGCAAGCAAGTGGGGCATCGAAGGTTTCGTGGAGGCCGTGGCGCAGGAGGTCGCGCCCTTCGGCATCGACTTCGTGATCGTAGAGCCAGGTCCGACGCGCACGAATTTCGGCACGGGACTGGATGTCGCGGCGGCGCTGCCGTGTTATGCGGATACGCCTGTTGGTGAAATACGCCGCGCGCTCGACGGAGGCTACTTCGAATTTGCTGATGCTGCGAAGACCGTCGAGGCGATGCTTGCCACCATCGACGAGCCGAATCCGCCTCAGCGTCTCGTGCTCGGCAAGCTCGCCTACGAGCACATTCGTGACGCGTTGACCAGGCGCCTCGCAAGCGTCGAAGCGCAGAAGGCGATCGCGTTGTCTGTGATGGAAGACGCGTAACGGAGCAGCCCTGCAATACTGCGGCTCTTTTACTGAGGATCGCGAACAATCCAATTCATAAGGCGGCGCGGGCATTCGATCCAGCTTTTCTATCGGACGGCTCCGCGTCCGGTGCTTACGCGCGGCGGAACACCGGAGATTTCTTGCCTTCACGTGAGACAGCGCGCTGGCTGGCCTCCTTCGAGGCGCGATGACAGCTGCCAAGGAGTTCCACCAGGCGCGTCTCGCATTCGGAAATCGAGTATCCGCGCCGTTGGGAGATCATGAAAGTAAGCGGGCGCATGTGCCATGCGCGCCGTTTAAGTTCGACAAGCGTTCCATTCGCGAGGTCGTCCTCAACCAGATGATGCGGCATGTGTCCCCAGCACAAACTTCCTCTCAGCAGATCGTGTTTCGCGCCCAGGTCGTTCACCAGCCACTGGCGTTCACTGGCAACACCCTGTTGGGTCTTTTCCGCATCCGGCTGATTGTCGGTCACGACGAGCTGAATGTGCCGGCCAAATTCCTCTCGCGGGATGGACCCCGTGATTGCGGCCAGCGGATGCGATGGCGCACAGACGGTCACCATTTGCGCTTCGCACAAATGCTGCCTTTCGATGGTCCCGGGGCTTAGCTCCGGCACGTCCGTTATCGTCACCGCCAATGCGCACGTACCATCGAAAACCAGCCGCTCGCCGCCCTGCATGGTCGTCATGCGCAGATTGATTGCAACCGTCGGGAAGTCTGCCTGCAAAGTGCGCAGGCATTCGATCAGGTGCGCACGCGGGAAATAGACATCGACGGCAAGCGACACTTGCGGCACCCCGGCTTCGGCAATCGAAACCGCACGCATCTTCATCTCTTCGGTGCGCGAGATCACCCCGCGAGCATCCGGCAGAAGGCTGCGGCCCGCGGCTGTCAGCGTCGCTCGGCGAGTGTTGCGCTCGAACAGCACCACATCAAACGCACCTTCGAGCGCGCTGATCGCGTGACTGATCGCCGACTGTGCACGTCTTAATTCCCGTGCGGCTCCTGAAAAACTCCCCTGATCGCAGACCGCGACGAAGGCCCGGAGCTGGTTGATGGTGACGTTGTCGAGCATGGTTATCTAAAAAGTAGATGGTTTTAATGCATCTTTAGTCAATTGTCTTCATGGGTCAAGAGCTAGAGAATGGTCTTCTCCATTTTTGAAGGACGCACGACGTGAACAGACTGAATGGCAAGACCGCTGTGATTACTGGCGGTGCGACCGGCATTGGCCTCGCAGCGGCCAGGCGCTTTATTGACGAAGGCGCATTCGTCTTCATCTTCGGCCGCCGGCAGCAAGCGCTCGACGCTGCCGTGGCCGACCTCGGGCCTCGTGCCCGCGCGGTGAAGGGTTCGGTCTCCGACCAGGCCGATCTCGACAGGCTTTACGCAGCGGTGAAAGCCGAGCGCGGCAGCCTCGACATCGTCTTCGCCAATGCCGGGGCAGGAAGCGCGCTTCCGCTAGGCCAGATTACCGCCGAGCACATCGACGAAACTTTCGATACCAATGTGAAGGGTGTGATCTTTACGGTTCAGAAAGCGCTGCCGCTGATGGGCGAAGGCGGGTCGATCATCCTGACTGGATCGAGTGCGGGCACCACGGGCGCTCCGGCCATGAGCGCTTATAGCGCGAGCAAAGCGGCCGTGCGCAACCTTGCGCGGACCTGGGCGGTGGATCTGAAGGGCACCGGTATCCGCATCAACGTGCTCTCGCCCGGGGCGACGGCGACCGAACTCGCGAAGGAGGCGCTCGGCGAAGAAGGCCAGAAGGTCTTCGCCTCGATGACTCCGCTGCAGCGCATGGCTGATCCCGCCGAGATCGGAGCGGCCGCTGCCTTTCTGGCATCGTCGGACAGCAGCTTCATGACTGCCAGCGAGCTCGCCGTCGACGGCGGCCTCGCGCAAATCTGACGCGCGATCCAGTCATCAACACATCCACGGAAGAAAATCAGATGGGACAAGCTCTTAAAGGAAAAACTGCCCTCGTTACCGGGGCATCGCGAGGCATCGGCCGCGCCATTGCTGAGCGTCTTGCAAAGGATGGCGCGACAGTCGCGCTGACCTACAACGCCAGCAAATCGGGCGCCGACGAGGTGGTCGCGGCGATCGAGAAAGCTGGGGGCACTGCGTTCGCGATCCATGCGGACCTCGTTGACGCGGCGGCCGTCCCGGCGCTGTTCGAGAAACTCGACGACGAGTTCACCAAGCGGAACGGAAGCAGAACCCTCGACATTCTGGTCAACAACGCGGGGAATTCCGGCTGGTTAGGCTTCAAAGACGCGACGCCAGAAAGTTGGGATACCTTAATGGCGGTCTATGCCCGTGCGCCCTTCTTCATTGTTCAAGCCGCTCTGGACCGTCTCGCCGAGGGCGGACGCATCATCAACATTTCTTCCGCTGCCTCGACCAAGCCCGTGACCGTTGCGCCGGTCTACTCGATGGCGAAGGCGGCGATCAACAACCTGACGCATGCGCTCGCGTCCGAACTTGGGCCGCGCGGAATTTCTGTGAACGCCGTCGCGCCGGGCTACACGCGAACGGACGCGAACGCCGCCTTGCGGGAGGACCCCGAAGTCGTCAAGGCGGCCGAGGCCAACATCGCGCTGGGACGCTTTGGCGAGCCTTCGGAAATCGCCGCCGTCGTGGCGTTCCTCGCTTCCGATGATGGCCACTGGGTGACCGGCCAGACAATCGAGGCGAGCGGCGGCTACAAGCTCTGACCGCGCCGAAAAATCGAAGGAGGAAAGATGAGTTACGCAATTATCGGCTTCGGCAAGATCGGTCGTGCTCTTGCCAGGGCATTTGCCCGACGCGGCATCGAAGTATCCGTTGCAACCACGCGCGACCCGGAGAGCTTCGCCTCCGATGCGGCGTCGATCGGACCCACGATCGTCCCCCGGACACTGGCGGACGCCGTCATGGCGGACACGTTATTTCTGGCGGTCCGTTTCGAGTCGTACCCGGATGTCGCCAAGGCGCTTCCCACCTGGGAGGGAAAGACCATCGTCGATGTGACCAATGCCTACGGCGTGCCTCCTGAAGCCTTGGGCGGAATGCCTTCTTCCAAAGCCGTTGCACAAGCGTTCCCGGGCGGACGGCTGGTCAAGGGCTTCAATCATTTGCCTGCTGCCGTCCTTGAAAAGGATCCCTCCGTAAATGGTGGAAAGAGAGTCGTGTTCCTCGCGAGCGACGATAACGGCGCCGCAGCGGAGGTCGGCGCGCTTGCAGAAAAACTTGGCTTCTCGCCGATTACCCTCGGCGGGCTTTCGGAAGGAGGACTGCTAGTTCAGGCGCGCGGAAATAGCTGGGGTCAACTGATCTTTAAGGACCTCGTCACGTTCGGCTGATGAATCAGACCGTCGCCGGATTCGTGGCCCGCGTGCACATGTGATGAATTGGAACCGGAGAACTTCGATGAGCATTGAAGAGAATGTCCAGGTCGTCAAAGACTTCTTTACAGCAATCAGCGGCGGCGATAGGCAACGTCTGCTGGAGTTGTGTGCCGAAGATATCGAGTGGATCATTCCGGGCGACGACTGGCCGCTGGCCGGTACGCGCCGCGGGCATGCAGGATTAACGGATCTGCTTCAGACGCAATCCGAAACGGTGGAGACTTCGTTGACGCAGCCCAGTGAATTCGTCGCGCAGGGAGACCGGGTTCTGGTCATCGGTTTCGCCAAGGGAAGAATCATAGCCACCAATAAAACGTTCGAGGACGATTGGGTGTTCGCCATTACCGTTCACAACGGCAAAGTGTCGAAGATCCGCGAGTACATCGACACGCAAGCATTGGCACGGGCTTCGGCACCGGCATGAACGGCGCCGGTCATTGCTCGCGCAGATAGTCGTACCGGTGCGCGAGCCATCGCGCACCGGTTCCATTCGCAAGAATGAAGTACTGGTCCTTGGTTTCGTGGTCGCGACCGTCGCGCGCGATCACCTGCTCCATGCGAAGCAGTCGTCCGGACCAATCGGGCGCGATTGGCGGCGCGGCAAACGGCTCGAAGCGCACTGTGATGCGATCGGGCGCGTCGCGCCCGCGGCGCCGTTATGCATTACCGACCGACGATGCCCTTGCCCCGTCGCCTCTTCGATTGTGTACTTCGCCATCGCCGATCAGTCGCGGTCTCATAACCCGGTCGCGACCGCACAGCCACCGCTTTATGCCTGCCAGGAATGACTGTTATCGACGGCGCCTGCCTTCTTCGATAAGGCGCTGACCTCCAACATTTGCTCACCGTCAACCAACAGGAAAAAAACGATGAGCAATTTCCAAACCTACACGATCGATAACGCACCGGCCGCTTCGAAGGCCGGCCTCGAAGACACGAAGCGCGCCTTTGGCTTCGTGCCCAAGCTTCAGGCGCACATGGCGGAGTCGCCCGCACTGCTGGCCGGTTACTCGGCGCTGTGGGACCTGTTCTCCAAAAGCACGCTGACGCCGCATGAACAGCAGGTCGTCTACCTGACCTCGAACTTCGAGAACAACTGCCACTACTGCATGGCCGGTCACAGCACGCTGGCAAAGATGATCAAGATGGACGCAGGCGTGATCGCCGCGCTGCGCGCCGGCACACCGCTGCCCGATGCAAAGCTCGAAGCGCTGCACCGCTTCACGACGCTCGTAGTGCGCGAACGTGGCTTCGTCCCGGACGCCGATGTCGACGCGTTTCTCGCCGCCGGTTACACCCGTCAGAATGTGCTCGAAGTGATTCTGGGCGTGGCGACCAAGGTGATGAGCAACTACACCAATCACATCGTCCATACCGAACTCGACAGCTTCATGGCCGGTAACGAGTGGACCAAGCCGGTCGCCGCCTAAGCCGTCTCGGGG
Organism: Paraburkholderia strydomiana; assembly: GCF_031456815.1. Taxonomy (NCBI): domain Bacteria; kingdom Pseudomonadati; phylum Pseudomonadota; class Betaproteobacteria; order Burkholderiales; family Burkholderiaceae; genus Paraburkholderia; species Paraburkholderia strydomiana. The sequence continues at coordinate 81,416 of NZ_JAVDVL010000011.1, read as the reverse complement.
AGCCGTTCGCGGCTCCCGCCAACCCGATACCGAAGCTCAAGTACACGCGCATCGCAGCCGCGCTGAACGCAGCCCGAATCTGCGGCCACGCTGTTCCTCAATTTCACTATTCCCCTCACGGAGAACACTCATGTCGCTGCAAGAGAAACTCGATGCATTCCGGGCCGACTTCAAGGCAGGCGAGCCGCCGTTCAATGCACCGCCGGAGATTCATCCGGTGATGGAGCGCGCTACCGCAGAACTGATAGCAAGCGGACAGGCGAGCCGAGCGATCAAGGCGGGCGACCGCGCGCCGCATTTCAACCTGAAAGATCAGGACGGCAACGACGTGTCGTCCGCTGCGTTGCTGGTGAAGGGCCCGCTGGTGGTGACGTTCTATCGCGGCGTCTGGTGCCCGTACTGCAATATCGAATTGCAGGCGATCAACGAAGTGCTGCCGCAGATTCAGGCCTATGGCGCGAACGTCGTGGCGATCTCGCCGCAAACCGCGGTCAATAGCCGAAAATCGGTGCGCACCAACGAACTGGGCTTCCCCGTGCTGAGCGATGTGAATGGGCAGACAGGCGCCGACTTCGGATTGCGCTTCGCGTTGCCCGACTATCTGGTCGAGTTGTACAAGAATCTGAGGAACGATCTGCCTGCGTTCAATGACGACCCGGGCTGGACCTTGCCGATGCCGGCGCGCTACGTCATCGGGCAGGATGGGATCGTGCTGTATTCGGAGGTCAACCCGGACTACACGCGTCGTCCGGACCCGTCGGACATGTTCCCGGTTCTGGAAAAAGCCGCCTTCATGACGGGTCAAACGCTTTACGTCGACGGCGGAGCGTCAATCGGCAAGCTCGCTTTCTGAAGGTGCGCCGCCGGTGCCGCTGCCAGCGGCACCGAGTGTTTCTTCGACGAAGGCGACGAACGCTCGCGCCTTCGCACTCACCAGCCGTCCAGCCGGGAACACCGCCCACAGGTCGATCGAGGGCAATTCCCAGTCGGTCAATACCGCTTGAACCGAGCCGTCGGCAAGTTCCGGCGAGAACATCCATTCCGACGCAATCGCAAGGCCTAGTCCGCCCAGCACCGTGGTGCGCATCCCTTCGGCGGCGCTGACGCTGACGCGCCCGGACACGACTACCGCCACTTCCTTGCCGCTCTGGCTGAACGCCCACGACTCCCCGCCGCCTCGCAACGAGTAGACGATGACCTGGTGCTGACTGAGATCCGCGGGCGTCTTCGGCACGCCCGCTTCGGCGAGATAGGCAGGCGTTCCGACAACCAGTCGACGGCTTTGCGCAATGCGGCGTGCCGTCATCGTCGAATCATCGAGCGATCCCATGCGCAGCGCAACATCGACGCCTTTTTCGAGCAGGTCGATGGTGCGATCGTCCAGCACGATATCGATCTGCAGGTTCGGATGCCGGTCGAGAAACGTCTTGAGCGCAGGCAGGATGTGCAGGCGCGCGAAGGTGACGGCGGCACTGATGCGCAGCACACCGGATAGTCCGGTCGACGCGTCGCGCGCGACGTGTTCGGCGAGATCCACCTCTTCGATTGCGCGCCTCGCGTGCTCATAGAAGCGCTGCCCCGCATCGGTTGGCGTAAGGCCGCGCGTCGAGCGCAACAGGAGCCGCACGCCGAGTCGCTCCTCGAGTTGCGCGATCGACTTCGACACGGCCGGTTGCCCCAGTTTGAGCCGCTTTGCGGCTGCCGAGAACGAGCCCGCCTCCACGACGCTGACGTACGTTTCCATTGCTGCCATCCGGTCCATTCGGCTGCTTCCCCTTGAAGGACGATGAAGTCCGTGTCGTGGCTGAGATGTGTTCAGCCGGAAGTCTAGCGCGTCAGGGCATGAGGTCGATGAAATTGCTGGGGACCGGTCTTTGTGATCTGTGGCCGATCACGGAGACAGTCCGCAAAACAGTCGGCCCCGCCGCAGGCAATGCTGCGGCGGGGCCGGTTGGCGATGCGTGCAGTCCGGTTCAGATACCCGGCGCTGCTTTATGCCTCAGTGCTTACACATTCGGCGTCGCGCTTTGCGGGTCCGCCGGCGTGGCGGAATCGGGACTCTGAAGCGCCGGTGCATAGAGAATCACGTTGGGCAGCCGCGGGTTGGCCGTGTCGGTGCTATCCCGCACGCGCGACTGGATGGTCGTGTTATCCGTCAGGCCCCAGAAGTTGTTGGTGAAGTCCAGAGAACGAAGCGTGGACGCGTTATAAGTGCCGTGAGACTCGATCACGAGGCGGTTTCCATTCGGTGAGTCCTTCTTGAAAAGGAACGAGTTCCGCTGCGCAACGCCGGTGGGCGCCTGTCCATTGGCGGGGAACGCGTCGATCAACACGAGCGGGTCGACCATGTTGATGAACAGGTTGTTTTGCACGAAGACCGACGGATCGAAAGCGAAGGCCGCGGAGTCCACGAACGTATTGCCTTTCACGGTCGCCGACCTGCTCAAGCGCGGGTAGCCGTTCGTGCCGGCTTCATAAGTCGTCACTCCGTTGCGAACAATTGGCGTCACGTTCATGTGCGTGGCCTGGCTGTATGTCATCGAGAACGGCGCGGCGTCGTTGATCTGCACGAACGCGTCCTGCAACACCGCATGCGTGATGCTCACCGTGCCGTTACCCGCGTCCTGCGCCAGCGACGTGTTAGCAGCCGTCACGCCCAGCAATTGCACCGGCCCTTGGCTTCCCACGTTGAGCGTGCCGGCCACGTTGATGATGCCTTTGGTCGGAATCGTACCCACACAATCGGCCGTGCATGGCACTGATCGGTAAGTCTCCACGATCGTGTTATCGGGGATCGTCAACGTGACGCCCGGCGCCACTCGCACCGTGCCGGCGAGAAAATACGGAGAGCCGCTCGCCGGCCACGTGGTGTCCGCGGTGATCACGGTTCCGTCGGGAATGACCGTCTTCGGCTGCACGTAGACATACGCGGTAACGAGATTGCCGCTCGCGTCGGTGCAGACTTTCGTGGGGTCGGTCGTGTACGGACCGTCGGTACATGCCTTGGGACTCGTGGACGAAGGTGCCGAAGATGCCGTGGTGGCGCTGTTGCCGCCTCCCCCGCCGCCGCCACAGGCCGCGAGCAGAAGGGCGAAGAGTAAGCCTGGATATTTTTTCATTTGAAGGTCCCCGTATCGCGCTTATCGTTTTCGAATCTCACTGGTGTGTACACATCAGCGATTCGTGCGACGGATCTTCACATGCCCCACCTGCGCCAACTGCGGTCTAGGACACAAAACATCGCGATTGGCGATGTCGCTGCCCGAATCGCCTCACGCGACTGTCAGGCACTGCATATGCTCTGTTACGCCTGCGGCGCGGTGACGGTCGCTTCGCCCCAGCGACGGGGGTCAACTATCCAAGGAGCAAAACATGCGAGGCATTCAATCGATGCTTGTACTTCTGGCCGCATTGGCCGTTTCCGGCACGGCGAGCGCGCAAGCAGGCGGCAATGGCAACGGCGGATCGGGCGGCGGCAACGCCCACGGCGCAGCGACGGCGGGCCCAACTGCCGGCGGAGACAACACGTCCGCGCCGACCAGTACCCACTCGACCCATCATCGTTCGCACAAGCACGCCAAGCATCAGAAGCAGCCAGACACGCAGTAATGCGAGGGACAGCGGGCGTGACCGCGACGGCATGGCGACGCCCGCACAGCCGATTCCGACGAAGCATCGGTTCGCCACGGCCTCCAGGGAGGTTTGTTTTCAACCCTCCCTGGCGGCTCGTTTCCGCTAGTTTCGCCGCTTGGTTTAGTTGAGCCGCTTCAGTTCGCCATCGTCCGCGTACCAGTCCACCGTCTTGCCGGATGTGTTGATCGTCACCGCGCGAGGCTCGCTGAACTGGTCAAACGACTCGATGCCCGTTTCACGGCCCACGCCGCTGTTCTTGAATCCACCCCACGGCGACGCCGGGTCGAGCCGATGGTGGTCGTTCACCCACACCATGCCGAATTCCAGCCTGCCGGCGACGCGATGCGCCCGCGCGACGTCCTGCGTCCAGATCGAAGCGGCAAGGCCGAACGGCGTATCGTTGGCGATACGGATCGCATCGGCTTCATCTTCGAACGGCATGACGACCGTTACGGGCCCGAACACCTCGTCCTGGCCGATCTCCGAATGCGGGTCCGCATCGTAGACGACGGTCGGCTCAAGAAAGTACCCCGACGTCAATTCTTGAGGCACGCGTCCGCCCGTGAGTAACTTTGCGCCCGCCTGCTGCGCGCGTTCGAGCATCGCGAGAATGCGTTGACGCGAACGCTCGGAAATGACGGGACCAAGCTGTGTCTTCGCATCCGTCGGATCTCCCACACGGATACGTTCCACCTTCGCGCGGAAACGTTCGAGGAAGGCCGCATACATCGATTTCTGCACGAGGATGCGCGCACCGCAGACACAGGTCTGCCCAGCGCCGATGAAAGCGGCGAACGCCGCGCCGTTCACTGCGCGCTCGATATCGAAGTCGTCGAACATAATCACCGCGCCCTTGCCGCCCAGTTCCAGCGTCGTGAGCGCGAAATTTCGCGCGGCAGCCTCGCCGATCGAGCGGCCCACTTCCGTGCCTCCCGTGAATACCACCTTCCGGATCAGCGGATGTTGCGCGAGCGCCGCGCCCGCTACGCGCCCTTCGCCGTTCACAACATTGACGACGCCTTTGGGAACGCCCGCGTCCTGCAACAGCTTCACGAGCCGCACAGTCGTCAGCGGCGTCTGTTCCGACGCCTTGATGACGACGCTGTTGCCTGTAGCGAGTGCGGGGGCAAGGCTCTTCGAGAGAATCATCAACGGATGATTGAACGATGTCATCAGCGCGACGACCCCCAGCGGTACACGCTGCGTGTAACACAGGTACGGTCCTTCGATCGGAATCACGTCGCTGCGGCGCGTGAGCGCGAGCGCCGCGAAGTAGCGATAGAACTGCGGCAGGCGTGAAATCTGCGCGCGCGTTTCCGCAATGGGACGGCCGTTATTCAACGTTTCGAGCTTGTAGAACTGTTCGAGATCCGCTTCGAACAGATCGGCAAAACGGTCCAGAATGCGCGCGCGTTGCTGGATCGACATGTCGCGCCACGCACCGCCTTCGAATGCGCGATGACCGGCTTGCACGGCCCGATCCACATCGCGAGCGGAAGCCGACGCGAGCGCCCCGATCACTTCGCCCGTCGCGGGATTCACAATGTCTAGCGTGCGGCCGTCTTCAGCATCCGTCCATTCACCGCCAATCAACAATTGCGCGTCATAGCGCTGTGAGTTGCCTGTATTCATTACATGGTTCCTGTCGATTCATTTGTTAGGCGAAGCGTGCGCGTCGGCATGAAGCGCGTCGCGCGCGAGGGTGTCTTCCGGTTGAAGGTCTTCGAGGCGCTGTCCGGTCGGCTCGACGCCAAGCCATGCAACGACGACGATCTGCACGGCGAGCAAACCGATCATCATTGCCAGCACGCCGACGATGCCGTACTGCCCAAAAAGCGATACCACGATGAAAGGCGTGACGATGGTTGCGCCGCGGCCCAGCGTATTGCAGACGCCCGACGCGCGCAGCCGCACTTCAGTCGGGAAGAGTTCCGGCACATAGACTGCGAATAGCAGCGCGACCAGCACGTAGATGGGAATGGTCAACAACAGTCCGACGATGGGCAATATCACGGGGCTCGTGATGAACGGATACATCGCGCCAAAGACGATCGCGGCGAGCGACGAGCCGATGATCGTCGGCTTGCGGCCCCACGCGTCTGCGGTGAGCGCGCCGATTGCGGAGCCGATAGGCGCGCCGAGCGACATCACGAGCGCGAACCCGAACGACTTCGCGATGCTGAAGCCCTGATGCACGAAGAATGTCGGAAGCCAGGTGACGAAGCCATACAGCAGCGTGTTGATGACAATGAGCGTCACGCAGCCGACGATCATCCGTTGCAGCATTGCGCCGCTGAACAACGAAGCGAACGACAGCGCCGGTTGCGCCGTCGCGCCGGGTCTCGTCGACGCTGGCGCAGGCAGCGGCTTGCCGCCTCGTTCAGCCGTCACTTCTGCTTCGATGCGCCGCAGGATCACGTCAGCCTCGTCGTGGCGTCCAACGGAATCGAGCCAGCGGGGCGACTCCGGCAAGGACTTGCGTGCATACCAGACGCCGAGTGCGCCAACACCGCCGAGCACGAACATCGCGCGCCAGCCGAACGACGGAATCAGCAGCAACCCGATCAGCCCCGCGACGGGCAGTCCGGACACGACGAAAACCGCCATCAAACCCTGCAGCCTGCCGCGTTTCTGCGGCGGCACGAATTCAGTTAGCGTCGAGTAACCGACCACGTTTTCTGCGCCCAGCCCAAGTCCCATCACGAAGCGGCACGCGATGAGCACGCTCATGTTCGGCGCGAGTGCCGCGCCGAGCGAGGCCAGCCCGAACACGGCGAGATTCGCCTGATACGTGAAGCGCCGCCCGAACCGGTCGCCGAGAAAACCGGTGGCGAGCGAGCCGAGCATCATGCCGAGAAAAGTGAGCGACACGAACAGCGCGTTCTGCCCGAGCGTGGAGAATCCGGACTTCAGCGTTGCGCCGAGCACCGTCGACGCAACGTAAATATCGAAACCATCGAAGAACATGCCAATGCCAATCAACCACATGATGCGCCGGTGAAATCCCGACATCGGCAAACGATCGAGCCTCGGCCCTGCGTTGACGTTCATGTCTGTCTCCAGTCGACGTTACGGTGTCAGCGGATTAGCGCTTTCATCGACATCCGCACGTCGTGTTGTATCGAGCGGGTGAAGCACGGCCACGCTCAGCGGGTCTGCATCAACCGCAATGCGTTGACGGTCAGCATGTCGGTCGCCGCGCGGAAGTTCTGTTCGACGCTGCCTTCCTGCGCGGCGAGGAAAAACGCCTTGCACTGTTTCGCGCCGGCTTCGTCGAGCGAGAGAATGCGCGCGGCAAGCGCGTCAGCGTCGGCGTGCAGGTTCGCGCGATCGCATACTCGCGTGACGAGCCCGGCCTGCAAGGCCGCTTCGGGCGTAATGGGATCGCCGAACAGGACCATTGGAAACAAGGCCTTGGGCAGTGCATAGCCGCCCAGGTAAGCCATGATCGCGGCGGGCGGCAGACCATTGCGCATCTCAGGAAACCCGAGCCGCGCCGACGATGCGACGAGCGTGAAGTCGCACAGGATCGCAAGCCCGAAGCCGAAGCCCAACGCGTCGCCCTGCACCTGCGCAATCGAGATCAACGACGTGTTGCGTACGAGCCGCTTCAGTTCGATCAGACGCGCAACTTCGGTGCGGATCGACACGGCGTCCCGCCCCGCTCGCTCGCGCCCCGTGCAGAACACATCGCCGTTCGCGCGGATGCGCAGTACACGCGCCTTCGGTTGCACGGCCTCACTGCGCAACGCGTCCGACATCGCGTCGAACATTGCAACCGACACTTCGTTGCCGACGTCCCCGCGGTTCAGCGTGAAGGTGAGCACGTCGCCGGTATGCTCTATGACAACGGGGGCTTCCAATGCACTGCGATCCATGTCGTCTCCTGTTGTATAATCTGTATACAGAGTATTCACAGAAATCCGAGGTGTCAATGCCCGCTGCTAAAACCGCTCCTTCAAAATCCACGACAGCGCACACGCGCCACGCGCCGAGTCTCGAATCCATTGCCACGCGGTATCACGCGCGGCTTCGCACGCTGGACTCAACCGGCGATTCGTTGAGCGATGGCGTGGTCGTGCCCGCGTTGCGCGAGGCGATCGTGGAAGGCGTGCTCGCTCCGGGTAGCCGTCTGTCCGAAGTGCAGGTCGCAAAGCAGCTGAACGTTAGTCGCACCCCAATGCGCGAGGCGTTCGCGCAGCTCGAGCGCGAAGGGCTGGTGACGGTTCTTCCGCGAGTGGGCGCATATGTGCGGTCGGTGACGCTTCGCGATGTGGAAGAGATTTATACGGTGCGGGCCGCGCTCGAATGTCTCGCGGTGCAGCTTGCATCCGAGCGCATTACATCGCTCGGTGCCGCGCAGCTAGATGATGTGATCGACATGATGCGAACGAGCGTCGATGCCGGCGACGCTGCCGCCTATGTCGATGCATTGGACCGCTTTTACGCGATCGTCATGACGATTGCCGACAACCGCACGTTGCAGCAGAGTCATGCATCGCTGATCGGGCCGGTGCGGCGACTGCGCCGCATCGCAATGGCGCAAGGCGGGCGGATGCGCGCATCGTTCGAACAGGCAGTGCGAATTCGCGATGCTGTCGTCAACGGCACCGGGGATGCGCAGGATCTGATGAGGGAACAACTGCAGCGGGCGTGCGAGGCCGCGCTGGATGTGCTCAAGAATGCGGGGAAATAGACGGCCGTCGCTACGCCAAGTCGCGCAACGGCTCACGAACCCGTGCTCCGTTGCTCCTGCCGGCCGTTCAGCACCCGGCTGGCCCGAAGAATTTTCTCCAGATGCAACGATCGTTCGCCCCGTGAGCTAATTGCCCGGGCAACGATCGTTGCGCCCTCTTTAAACGCGGACCGTCGGCTTATCCTGGTCGAACGCAGGCTCAAGGAACCGCTCGATCCAGACTGCAAGGCGGTCGGCCGCAAAACTGGCCCGCGCACCGGCACGGCAGACGATAGCGTCACCTTCCCGGAAGAACTGCAGCGCGCCGCCCGCTTCTTCCAGCCACAACAGGCAGGCCAGCCACGCAGCGTGCTCGGCGGATACCGCGTGACCCACTGGGCGCGTGAGGAACTCGCTCAGCGTTGAGGGCGAAGTCCAGAACAGCGCCTCACCATTGCCGCGCACCGTGGCGCCGAGGACATCCATCAAGACCGGCAACGCGTCAGCAACGCCGCGCCCCGCAGTCTGCGCACGCAGTTGCGCGAGACGCGTACCGACCGCGTGACCGAAGCTGCCGCTGCATTCGCTCTCGGCATGCACCAGATCGGCGTAGTCCATACGCCGCCAGTCCGGCTCGGCATTGCGCGTACCGGCCAGTTCGGTGCCGGTCAGGTAAGTTTCCACCGGCTGGAACCGGCCAGGGCCAATCAGGCTCGCGCACAGCGTGTGCACTACGCCGATACGGGTGGCCACCGTCTGCGTCTGCAATACGCCAAGCTTCTCGCGCACGAGTTCGTCGCGTTCCTTGCGCAGCCCCGACAACTCCAGCGCCTGCTTCATCTCCATGCGCAGCGCTGAGATATCCCACGGCTTCTTGATATAACGATGTATCTGGCCCTGGTTGACGGCCTCGACGGTCTGATCCAGCTCGGAATAGGCCGTTGTCAGTATCCGGACGATGTGGGGATAGCGCTCTCGCGCATAGCGCAAAAGTTCGTTGCCATGTTCGCCCGGCATGCGCTGGTCGGACACGAGCACCGCCAGACTGGAGGCGTGGGCGTCCAGCATCGCCTTGCCGTCGTCCACCGAGGCGCCCGTCACCACCGGCGCAATGGAGCCGATGGCGCGTTCGAAGTATTTGACCGCGGTGGCTTCGTCGTCGACGAACAGAATCGCCGGAGGCGGCGTCTGGTTGGCAATCGTATGGCTCATTGGTAACTCCTGTGCATTCGATCCTTCAAATTTGGAGATTCCAGCGTCGCGGCCGTACCGCCGCCGACTGCGGATCTGATCCCGATGTTCCCGACAAGCTGCGCGACGCGGTTGCTGAAGATCATGCCGAAGCGGCTTGCGCCGGTCTTCGTGATAACCGGGTCGACCGGCAAGCGCTGCGTCACGTCAGTCGCGACACTTGGGCTGTCGTCGCCGATGTCAACACCTCGCGGACCGTGCTCACGCCCAGGGGCTTCTCCAGGATTCGGAACACCCCATCGGAACTGACTGCGGCCGGCAACGCGTTGTTGTCCGCGTAGGCCGTCACCAGGATCCGGACGATATGCGGATACTCCTGAGCGACCTGGCGCAGCAGATCGTCGCCGTGACGGCCCGGCATGCGGAAGTCGGTCACAAGCACGGCCACGCGCGCTCCTTCGCGGCGAAGGATCGACATAGCCTCCTCTGCGCCGCTCGCGAGAAGCACTTCGTAGTCACTGCCCGCCGCGCGCGCAAAGTACTTGCGGGCTAAATCTTCGTCATCGACATAGACGACAGTGTGCGTGCTCTGCTGCGTATTGCTCATTTCGATATCACTCGGCACGCGGCAGGTCGAAGTTGAACGCGGTCCACTCGCCCAACTTGCTTTCCGCGAATAGTGTGCCGCCGTGCCGCTCCACCACCGCATAACTAATCGACAGGCCAAGGCCGAGGCCCTGGCCGACTTCGCGCGTAGTGAAAAACGGTTCAAACACTCGCGCGAGATTCTCTGCGGCGATTCCCGGTCCGTTGTCGCGCACATTCACATGCAGGCGGTCGTCGCGCCACTCCGCCGCGACGTGGATGCGCGGCGACGCGGTGCCGGCCTTCTGCATGGCGAGAGCAGCATTTGAAAACAGGTTGATGAGCACGCCGATAATGGCGGCTTCGTCGCCCAGCACAAGGGTGTCGTCGGACAGCTCACGCGTGACGCTCACGCCGCGCAGTTCATGCGCGCTCAAGCGGATCGACGAGTCAAGCGCCTTCTCGAACAGGAACGGCACGTCGTCTGCCGCCGCGCCGGGTCGACGGTAGGCAAAGGTCTTCAGGTCCGACACGATATGCTGGATGCGTTGCATCCCCTGCTTGACATCCGTCAGGCACTCCATCAGCGAAGGGCTGCTTTTGGCCTGCGGTTCCTCCATGCCGATTTCGATCGCCATCAGGCAGAAGTTCACCGGGTTGTTGACCTCGTGAAGCAACCCCGCCGACAACGTACCGATTGCAGCCATCTTCTCCTGCTGCAATAACTGACCTTTGATCTGCGCGAGGCTTTCGTTGGTACGGGCGAGCTGGTCGTTCTTGTGCGCCAGCTCCTCCTTCAGCCGGAAAAGCTGGAACCGGCCCTTCTCGTTGAAGTAGGTGTACACCGAACTGGCCAACGCACAGAAGAAGATCAGGATGAGCTGAAACAGAAACTTGCTCGGGTCGTGTATGCCGCCCGCATGAGCCACGCAGGCTATGTAATAGAGCGCGACCGTGGCCAGCCCGAAAGCGAGCGTCTGCCAATAGCCGGAAGGGAACAGAATGCCGACCGCAAAGATCGTCAGCATGAGCCCGGCATAGAACAATGACTGCTCGCCCTGCGTGACATAAATCATCCAGGAGATCATTGCCTGCGGCAACAGCAGCCAGAGGAAGGTGATGATCTGCACGTGGCGTTTGCCCGTTGTCGTGTAAAACGACAGCAATGCCAGGCCAATGGCTGCGCTGGTCAGCAACCGAATGATCGCAAAGCGCTTCTGCTCTTCCGGATACACGACATAGTCGAGCGCAACGCCCATCAGCACCAGCACGATCACCGTCAGGCCGCCGGCCTTGCTGCACAACAACCGGTAGTCGCGCAGCTCTTCACGATAGTTCGACTGTAGCCCACCAAGGGAGGTTGTCATCTCAGGCTACTTGTTGCTGGCCGATCACCACCTCGGCGAACACATTAACCCCGGTCGAGTCCGTGTACAGGCGCGGCTCTCCGCAGTTCTCCGGCATGATGTCGGCCATCTGTGCCTCGTTGCGATAGATCAGATACCACTCGAGCACGTGCTCCATGCTCAGGCGCTCAGGGTTGTCGGCGTGGACATTGGTTACCAGCAGGCGGCCGCCCTGTCGGGTCCGGCTGGCGAAATGCTGGTTCAGCCGCGCACACACCTTGTCCGACAGGTAGTCGAAGAGGCCGGCGCAATAAACCGCGTCGAATTCACGGACGTCCGATGCGTGCGCATCGATCCGGCGCTTGAGCAGGTGGTGGACAGAATCGTGCGTGTAGCTAATGGTTATGCGCCTGCCCATTTTCTGTGAAATGGACGCGAGGCGTTCACGTGTCCAGTCCAGTGTCTCCTGGCTGAAGTCGAGCAGTTCGAACGTCAGCCATTGCGGTTCGTCGTATTCGTGGATAAAACGCTGGATCTCCTGAGCGGGGCCGCAACCTACGTTCAGCACACGGAACGGCCGCTGCGCGGCGCGCGCTTCGTTGGCGAGCCGGGTCAGGTAGTCCACCAGCAGATCGACGCGATTGCGGTGCGCGCGCGCAACGGCCGTCTGCAGGAAAGCGGCGTTGACGATCTGGAAATACGTGCTCGGCCCCTGGCGCGGATCGTCGAGCATCTGGTTGACCATCTGGTAGTCGCCGGCATAGCCCAGCGGCTTCGTGAACGTGCGAAAGACAAACGGCGAGCGTAGCAGCAGCGGATGTAGTGCAGCCTGGGCAAAGGCACGGTGTGCCGGCGCCAGTTCTTCGTCGACCAGACGTGCCTCGCCTTCGAACTCGTCGAAGTAAAGCTTGGTCTTCTCCATGAGCGGCGATGCCAGTTCGAAGAAGAAGTCCTCGCGCAGGCTATTGCCTTCCTTCGGCATGGTTTCGCCGAGGTCTGCCTGCTCGACCCAACGCGACATGTCCGAGAGAAAAGCGCGGATCTGGTTGACTGCGATCTGGTAATCACGACGGATCTGGAAACGGCCGGTCCAGTCCTGCACGAACCGGCGCGCTTCTTCGCCCACCGTACGCGCTTCCAGCGCGCCGCCGCTCAGTTCGCGCCACTCGGCGATCAGCGTTACCGAAACGATTGCTGTAAGGCCGGTATTGACCATGCTGATGACGACTGCCTTGCCAGAATAGGCGTGTTCCACGCCCATCTTGACGGACAGGTCGCTCAGCACCTCGCTGACCTGCACAATCGAGTACGGGTTATAGATCTCCATCACCAGCGAGTTTCGCTGGAGATTGATGATCGTGCCTCGTACCTGCTCGCCCTGCGAGTTCCGGAAGCTGACTACCGGATCGATTTGCGTTTTGGAATACACAATATTGCGGCCAGGTAAGTATCACGACTAGTTGGTTTGGGATCCGACGCCCTACCCGGCCAGCAGGTCGGCCAGGTGAGCGCCGATGGCGTCGTTGGTCCATGTGACACGTGTCGCCAACGGTTTCAGTTGTGGCGACGGCGATCCATTGTTCGTGGCGGCGTGCGATTCACTCCCGTTCGCAGCGGCCACACAAGTTTTGCATTCGACATGACTGCGTCGCCTCGCGACGACACGCGTGCTGATAGCCTCACGGTCTTGACGAAACCGTGAAACTGATGAGCCCGAGCGTCGGTTGCGGCAACACTGAATCGTTGCGGTTGCAGCATTCTACTGATAAAAAAGAATGCTGTCGTCCACTGTCATCTGGTCAGTGAAGCGGGATGGAGGCATGCGGCGAACGGAGCAGAAAGCGCGTAGGTCCACGGCCGTGCGGCATGCATGATAAAGCTCTTGATGCACACCTGACATTGAACAAATGCGTTACGCATGACCTGATTGCCAGGCGCGAACGGCGTGCGGTGCGTTCGTCGATCGAGGTTATTCGAATAGCCGCGCCGCCGAATCAGGCCGCCAGCTGTTCCCTGATATACGCAGCGGTGCGGCTCTCCTTTTTGCGCGCGACTTCCGCGGGTCTTCCGCTCACCACGATCGTTCCGCCAGCGTCTCCCGCCCCTGGGCCCACGTCGATGACCCAGTCGCTTTGTGCGGCCACTCGCATATCGTGCTCGACCGCGACGACCGTGTTGCCCGCATCGACAAGTCCTTGCAATTGCACCATTAGCCGATCGACGTCGGCGGGATGAAGGCCAGTCGTAGGCTCGTCCAGGATGTATAGCGTGTCGCCGCGTTGGGCCCGTTGCAGCTCGGTCGCGAGCTTGATGCGCTGTGCTTCGCCGCCGGATAACTCCGTGGCCGGCTGGCCGAGTCGCAGATAGCCGAGGCCGATGTCGCGCAGCGCGGTGAGAGAACGCATCACGCCAGGCTGGTCGGCGAAGAAACTGCAAGCGGCATCGACCGTCAGGCCCAGCACCTGCGCAATGTTCTTGTCCCGCCACGTGATTTCCAGCGTCGATTCGTTATAACGGGTGCCGTGGCACGTCGTGCAAGGCGCATAGACGCTCGGCAGAAAAAGCAGTTCGACGCTGACGAAGCCTTCGCCTTCGCAGGTCGGGCAGCGGCCCTGCGCAACATTGAACGAAAAGCGACCCGCGCTATAGCGCCGCTTGCGGGCGGCGGGCGTGTCCGCGAAAAGCTTGCGCACCTGGTCGAAAAGGCCTGTGTAGGTGGCCAGATTGGAACGCGGCGTGCGTCCAATCGGCTTCTGGTCGACCCGTACGAGCCGTCTGATCGATTCCATCCCGTCGACGATGTGGCCGCTCGCCGGCATGCCGCCATCGGCGAGCAGCGGGTCCTGTTCGTCATCGTCCGGGGTTTCGATTGCTTTCCCTAGCCGGCTCGCAACCAGTTCCGGCAGCGCCTGGCTCACAAGGCTCGATTTGCCCGAGCCGGATATGCCGGTCACCGTCGTCAGGCAGCCGAGTGCAAACGCGACGTTCAGCCCATGCAGGTTATTGCGCGTGATACCGGCAAGTCGCAGCCAGCCCTTCGCGTCGCGCTCCGTGCGCTCAACGCTTGCCGGCGGCGCGAACAGATGCCGGCGGGTCTGTGACGCTTCGACCGCCGCGAGTCCGTCGGGCGGTCCGCTATACACAATGTGACCGCCCTCCTCGCCTGCAGCAGGACCCACGTCGACCAGCCAGTCGGCGCGCCGCATCATCTGCAGATCGTGCTCGACGACGAACAGCGAATTGCCCGCTGCTTTCAGCGCCTGAAGCGCGCTGAAAAGCGCTTCGCCATCCGCGGGATGCAGGCCGGCCGATGGCTCATCGAGCACATACACGACCCCGAAGAGTTGCGACGACAATTGCGTGGCGAGCCGCAAGCGCTGCAGTTCACCCGAGGACAGCGTCGGCGTACTGCGATCGAGCGAAAGATAACCGAGGCCCAGGTCGATGAGCGTGGTCAACCGCTCCTGAAGTTCGGCCGCAATGCGCTGCGCGGCGAGGCGCTTCTCGCCGGACAGGTTCGGCGTACGTCGCACGTCAGGCGAGGCCTTGTGCGCCGAGCCGCCAGCCGCCACGCGCCGTTCGACGGCGTCGCGCATAGCGCTCCTGCTGAGCACGTCGCCCTTGCCCCGTGGTACCTCGACCGGCTCCTGCCATTCTCCGCGCGCGACCGGTTCAAGAAGCGCGGCGAGTCCTGAGAGAGGCAACTGCGAAAGCTCGGCGATATCGAGTCCGGCGAATTTCACCGATAGCGCTTCTTTCGTGAGCCGCTTGCCGCCGCACTCCGGACAGTCGCTCGACACCATGTACTTCGACACGCGCTTTTTCATCAGCGCGCTTTGCGTGTTGGCGAAGGTATGCAGGACGTATCTGCGGGCGCCGGTAAACGTCCCCTGGTAGCTCGGCTCGTCTTTCCGTTTTAGCGCTGCGCGCGTCTCTTTGGGGGTGAGACCGGCGTAGACGGGCACGGTCGGCTGCTCATCGGTGAAGAGAATCCAGTCGCGATCTTTCTTCGGCAGATCGCGCCACGGCGTATCCACGTCATAACCAAGCGTTACGAGGATGTCGCGCAGATTCTGTCCATGCCATGCCGGTGGCCACGCGGCGATCGCGCGCTCGCGGATGGTCAGCGAGTCGTCGGGCACCATCGAACTTTCGGTGACTTCATACACGCGCCCTAGCCCATGGCATGTCGGGCAGGCGCCTTGCACCGTGTTCGGCGAAAAGTGCTCGGCAAACAACATGGGCTGTTTGGGCGGGTATGTTCCAGTCCGCGAATACAGCATGCGCACGAGGGTGGACAGCGTAGTCACGCTTCCCACCGACGAACGCGCCGACGGCGTGCCGCGTTGCTGTTGCAATGCGACAGCGGGCGGCAATCCTTCGATTGCGTCCACTTCGGGCACGCCGACCTGCTCGATCAGACGCCGCGCGTAAGG
This sequence comes from Paraburkholderia strydomiana, assembly GCF_031456815.1. Lineage (NCBI taxonomy): Bacteria > Pseudomonadati > Pseudomonadota > Betaproteobacteria > Burkholderiales > Burkholderiaceae > Paraburkholderia > Paraburkholderia strydomiana. The sequence goes on along the minus strand of NZ_JAVDVL010000011.1, from coordinate 65,550 downwards.
CGCGACCGATTCGAAGTAGCGCCGCTGGGCCTCCGCGTACAGCGTGCCGAATGCGAGCGACGACTTGCCCGAACCGGACACGCCTGTAAATACGACCAGCGCATCGCGTGGAATCTGCACGTCGACGTTTTTCAGATTATGTTCCCGCGCGCCGCGCACGCTGACGAACCCCGTGTCTGTGCGGGAAGACGCCGTGGACGAGCGGGGTTTGCGGCTGCTTGCATCCATATCGGTCGGTAGCTATGGGCCAGGAACCCTACAAAGACGCACAACCCATGCCACACCGGGCAGCCGGCCCGGTGTTCGCGATCACATCTTCCGCTGCGCCACCGCCGCGGGCCACCCTGTGCGCGCTTCGACCCACTCGGCGAGCTTCAGCAAATCGGCGTCACCGTGAGCAGCGCCTACCAGCTGCGCGCCGAGAGGCAAGCCCTGCGGCCCGAATCCCACGGGCACGGTCACGGCCGGCACGCCGAGAAACGTCCACGGTGCACAGAATGACGCGTCGCCCGTATAGTCGAGCCCGCGCGGCGGTTCACCGGTGGCCGGCGCGACCAGCAGCGCATCGAGCGCCAGCGCGCCGGTCAGCCAGTCGTGGAAGCGGCGCGTCATCGGCATTTGCGCCGCCTTGATGCTCGCGTAGACGGTCGCGGGCAGCTTGCGACCCTCTTCGACGAGGCCGCGCATTGCCTCGCTCACCAGCTCGGGTGTGCGATCGACCAGTTCGCCGTGCGTGATCGCGGCTTCAACCGACATCAGTTTCAACGCATGCGCAGGCGTTTCGAAGATCTCGGCTGGCAGATCGACTGTGACGATCTCGGCGCCGTCTCGTGCCAGCTGAGCCGCGAGCCTGTCGAGCGCGGCCTGCTGCGCCGGCTCGATTGCCCCGCCGGCCTGTTTGGACAGCACGCCGATGCGCCGCGTCCCCGTGCCGCGCGCCGCAACATGGGCAGCGGACGGAACATGCGAGACATGCGGATCGGCGGCGTCCACGCCAGTGACAAGCGCCAGTGCATAAGCCACGTCCGCGACGCGTGTTGCAAACATGCCGACGTGGTCCAGCGACCACGCCAGCGGCAACACGCCCGTGCGCGCAATCGCACCGTAAGTCGGCTTGAAGCCGACGATGCCGCAGTACGCCGCCGGCCGTATCACCGATCCCTGCGTCTGCGTGCCGAGCGCGAGCGGCACGATCCCCGCCGCGACCGCCGCCGCTGAGCCACTCGACGAACCGCCCGGCGTGAACGCGTCATTCCACGGGTTGACGGTCGCGCCCGGCTTACGCCACGCGAATTCGGTCGTCACCGTCTTGCTGATAATCGACGCGCCCGCCGCACGCAAACGCGCGACCACCCACGCATCCCGCTCGGGCCGCCGTCCTTTGTAGGCGAGCGAGTTGAATTCGGTCGGCATGTCGGCGGTATCGATCACGTCCTTTACCGCAATTGGTACGCCCGCCAGCGGCGAGGCCACATCCACGGCATTGACGGGCGCGGCGTCCGGCAAATAACAGAACGCATGCAACGACGCCTGCGATTTGCACGCCGCCTCGTAAGCCTGCGTGACGTACTGCTCGAGTCTCGCCTCGCCCGAGGCAACTTCAGCGCGAATCTGCGAGATGGACGGAATCGCCGCAGCTTTTGAAGAAGAAGAGAACATGGTCATGTAAGCGTCGCGAACGGTGTCAACGGTGTGAGCGGTGTTATTTCGCGGCAAGCGCCGGCTGGATGTAATTCTGCACGATGAACCTGTCGTAGTTCGGCTGCTGCTTCAGATTGCCAAGGGCGATCTGCGTATCCATCGCGACAGTCAGCGCTTTCGGCGTGATGCTGACGTTCTTCGGATACACGCCTTCGTCGAGCATACGCTTCACCGCTGCGTCGACCACTGCGGCGTCGAGAGTCGGAAATTCCTTGCGCGCGATGGCCGCCGTTTCCGCAGGATGGCTTTGCATGTAGAGCAGCGCGTTTTGCAGCCCCTTCACGAACCGCGCGGCTGCATCCGGATCGACGCTGCGCTTCGCGGAGATTGACGAAAACGCGTATTCGCCATAGAGCTTCGGAAAGCCGAGCACGACTTTCATGCCCTTAGCGACAGCCTGATCGAGACCGGGCTCATACATCACCGCGATCTTCGCCTGGCCGGCAACGAGCGGTCCGATCTCCGAGCCGAGCGGCACCTGAACCAGCTTTACGTCGCTTTGCGACATGCCGTTCTCCTTCAGCAGCTTGAAGAACAGCGACGTGCTGGTGGTCGGCATCTGTCCCGACACGACCACCTGATCTTTCACGTCCTTGATGCCGCTGAACTTCACATCCGGCGCAACGGCGATCCACACCGCCGCACCGTTCACGACATTCGCGATCACATCGACATCGGCGCCCTTCTCCGCGGCCACGGCCGTCCACTCCGGACCGTGTAGCGAGAAGTCCGCGCTGCCGGACAGCACAGCCGAAAGCGCCGCGCTCGGACTGCCCGCCGTCTGCTTGTTGACGTCGAGTCCCGCCTTTTCGAAGAATCCGCCGTCTATCGCCACATAGAGCGGCAGATAGAGCATCGACTGGAACGCCTGCGAAATAGTCACTTTCTTTCCGTCGGCCAGTGCCGGTGTTGAAACGACTGCAACGCTCAGTGCCAAAGCGGTCGTGAGCGCGACGAGCGCCTTTCTTGCGGTGAATGCCATCGTCTGTCCTGTCATGAAGTGGTTGGACTGCCGGAATGCGTTAAACCTTGAGCGTGGTGGTATTCGACGCCTGCCGCCAGGGCAGCAGTTTGCGTTCGAGCATGTCGATCAGAAAGTACAGGACGAAGCCGATCGCCATGAGCACGAACAGCCCCTCCCAAACGGTGTTCAGGTCGTACAGGCTGGACGCGGTGAAGATCATGTGTCCGAGGCCCTTCTCCGATGAGATGAATTCACCCACCACTGCGCCCACCAGACCGAAGCCGACGTTGATGCGAAACGTCGAAATCACATAGGGCAGCGTGAACGGCACCACGACTTTCATGAACACGTCGTTCTTGTTCGCGCCGAGCGTGACGAGCAACGCCTGCAGGTCGGGATCGGCGTCCTTGGCCGCTTCATATGCGGCAATCAGCGCGACGATCGCGGTCAGCGAAATGGCCAGCGCAACCTTCGAGATGAGTCCGGTGCCGAACCACAGAATCACGATGGGTGCAAAAGCGATCTTCGGCACACTGTTGATCGCGACGATAAACGGCTCGATGAGCCGCGCGACGAACGGCGAATACCACAGCGCGAGTCCGCATACCGACCCGACTGCGGTGCCGAACACGAAGCCGAGAATTGCTTCAAAAAGCGTATAACCGGTGTCGATGAACAGCTGATGCGATTGCATGTCGCGCAAGAGCGCCGCGAGTATTTTCGACGGCGAGCCCACAAGAAAATTAGACACCCAGCCGACGCGCGCCGCGCCTTCCCATATCGCAAAGAACGCCACTACCGCCGCGAGTTGCAACAGCGAACGCCCCCAGCCGCTGTCGAGCACGAAGCGCGCGCGAGGCTTTGCTGTGCGTTGTGCAGGCGCCGGTTTATTGATGGAAGCGGATTGCGTCATGCTGCTTTCACCTCCGTCTGAATGTCGAGCTCGCCGCATAATGCGTGAAAGTACCCGGCGAAGTTCGGGTCGCTGCGTGCACCGATTGGCGAGCGAGCGGCTATGTCGATGTCGTAGATCTTCTTCACCTGCGAAGGCCGGCCGCCCAGTACAACGACGCGCTTCGACAAGGCCACCGCCTCGTCGATGTCGTGCGTGACGAGTACGACTGTCTTGTGAAACGTCTCGACGGCCTCCATCAGCACGCCTTCCAGATACAGGCGCGTCTGGTAGTCGAGCGCCGAGAAAGGCTCGTCCAGCAGAATGATGTCGGGATCGTTAATCAGCGTGCGGATCAGCGCCACGCGCTGACGCATGCCGCCTGACAGCATGCGCGGATACGCATTCTCGAAGCCGGCGAGCCCATAGGTATTGAGGTATTCCATCGCCATGTCGCGTGCTTGCGCAGCCGGCATCTTCGAGAGTTCCGGCCCGATCAGCACGTTTTGCAGCACGGTGCGCCACGGCAGCAGCAGATCGCGCTGCATCATGTAGCCGACCTTGCCGCGCAAGCCATCGACGCTTTGCCCGCGATAGACGATGTCGCCGCTATCCGCCTCAAGCAGGCCGGCGATCACGTTGAACACCGTGGTTTTTCCGCAGCCCGAAGGCCCGATGATGCTGACGAAATCGCGTTCGTGAATATCGAAGGTCAGACCGCCGAGCACGTCGACGGAACCCAGTTTGTTCGAAAACGATTTACGGATATTGCGTAACGCAAGCTGAACGGACATATCTGTTCCTCGACGACGTTTCTGAGTGCATTTCGACAAAGCGATTGAAATCACGCGCTCTGCTGTGCCGCCAGAAAGCGCCGGCGCATCGGTTTGAGCACCGCAATGGCAAGCAGCGCGGTCGCGATGTCGAGCGTGATCGCGGTCGAAAACACCGGCACCCAGCTTCCCGCGTGCTGATGCATCAACGCCGCGAGCGGGCCGCCGAAAATAGAACCGATCCCTTGCGAGATATAGAGCCAGCCGTAATTCTCGGTGGCGTGCCGCGTGCCGAACGTGTCGGTGAGCGTCGACGGAAACAGCGAGAAGATCTCGCCCCAGCCGAAGAACACCACGCCCGACAGCAGCACGAACAGCACGGCGTTGTCGCGCGTGAGCAGCCATAGCGCCATGGCCACACCTTCGAGCGCGAAGGCAAAAAACATCGTGTTCTCGCGCCCCATTCTGTCCGACACCCAGCCGAACAGCGGTCGCGTGAGCCCGTTCGTGAAGCGGTCGATCGTCAACGCCAGCGGCAACGCCGCCATGCCGAACACGAGAACCTTGGTCACGCCGAAGTCGGCGGCGAAGGTGGCCATTTGCGAGGTGACCATGAGGCCCGACGTGGACATCATGGTCATCATCGCGAACATCAGCCAGAAGATCGGCGTCTTCAACGTCTGCGAAGGGCGGAAATTCTTAACGGCAGGCGCGGAAGCGGAGCCCGGGGAAGCAGCGGCATCGTGCGCAGGCGGCACGCGCAAACCCTGTGAAGCAAGCAGGCCCACCACTGCGAACGCAATGCCGAATATCCAGAGCGTCGCGTCGATGCCGCGCACTTGCAGCGACGTGGCGATCGGGAACGTCGTGACGATTGCGCCCATTCCATAGCCCGCCGCGACAGCGCCCGCGGCAAAGCCGCGATTGGTCGGGAACCAGCGCACCATCAGCCCCACCACGCCGACATACACAATACCGGTGCCGAGACCGCCCACCAGTCCATAAGTGAGGTAGAGCATCGGCGCGCTATGCACCTGTGAGGCCAGCACCCAGCTCAGGCCCGACATGACGGTGCCGATTGAAATCAACATGCGTGGTCCGAAGCGGTCGATCAGCTTGCCCTGAAACGGCGAGAAGAACGTCTGCAATATGATCAGCAGCGAAAACGTGACCTGTAGCTCAGGCAATGCAACGCCGAGTTTCGCGGCGAGCGGCTTGGTCATCAGCGTCCATACATACTGCGGACTCGAGATCGCCATCATGCAGACGAGACCGAGCCCGAGTTGCAGCCAACGATTGTGGGTCGCGCCCGACGAAACGGCGCCGGCTTCCGTCGACGCGATGGGTGGCAACGAAGATTGCAAACGTGTGGTCATGGTGACTCCATTACTAGGCGAATGTCTGCCGGCGCCCGGCAGACGTGCAGCGTCCTCCGGGCCTCGAAGGCCGGACCTGCAATCCGATTGAAAATAGCGCGCGTGTGCGTCTACCAGCCCGCAGCTGCCCCGTCACTGCGCGGGTCGTAGCCCGCTTCGATCAATCCATCGGGATACCGAACGATTGCGCCGGCATGTCCCATTGCTTCGTTATACGCTTGCATCGTCTCGACTTCGTGGCCGAGCGCTGCGAGTCGCGCGATCGTGTCCGGAGCGAAACGCGCTTCGAGTTTGAGCGTGTCGGTCGATTGACCCCATGTGCGGCCGAGCAGCCAACGCGGCGCGTCGATCGCGGCCTGGGGATTCCAGCCGAACATCGCAATGCGCGAGAACACCGCACTTTGCGACTGCGGCTGCCCGTCGCCGCCCATGTTGCCGTAGACCATCGTGCGGCCATCCGCAAAACGTGCGAGCGCCGGGTTCAGCGTGTGAAAAGGCCGGCGCAGCGGCATTAGCGGATTGCGGGAGCGCTCGTCGAGCGAGAAGCTGCATCCGCGGTTCTGCCAGTTGATGCCCGTCCCGGCCAGCACCACGCCGCTGCCGAACTCGTGATAAATGCTCTGGATGAAGCTCACCGCCACGCCGTCGCTGTCGGTCACGCCGAGCCACACCGTATCGCCGGGCCCTCGACCTGCGCCCCACGGCGCGGCTCGAGTCGACGACACTTGCGCAGCCATTGCGTCGAGCGCGGCAGGCTTTAGCAGTTCGCGCGGATCGACGCGCATGTGATCCGGATCGGTGATCTCCGCATCGCGCACCGCGAACGCGAGCTTGGTTGCTTCGACGCAGGCGTGCACGAACTCGGGACCCAGCGGGTCCATCTCTTTCGTCAACACGCGATCGAGAATGCCGAGAATCAGCAACGACACGAGCCCTTGTGTCGGCGGCGGCATGTTGTAGATCGTGCCCAACGAATGATCGAGAGCGAGCGGCGTTCGCATGCGCGCCTCGTGTCGTTGCAGATCTGCGAGAGTCAGCAGCGAGCCAGCCGACTGAAGATCACTCGCGATGCTGCGTGCAAGGTCGCCTCGATAGAAGTCGTCGAAGCCTGCATGGGCCAGACGTTCGAGAGTGGCGGCAAGACGAGGTGCGACGAAGCGCTCGCCCGTGGCAGGCACGCGACCGTCGCAGAGGAATGTCTCTGTGAAACCCGGGATCGAGCGCAGTTCGGCGAGACGGCTTTCGACACATTGCGACTGGCTGCGCGTGACCGGCACGCCGTGCTTCGCGTAATGGATCGCGTCTTCGAGCAGGCGTTCGACCGGCAGCCTGCCGCCCAGCGTTTCAGCCGACCAGCGATGCGCGCGCTGCCAGCCGGACACCGTGCCGGCCACCGTGTTGGCTGCGAGCGGGCCGCGCGTCGGTATGGCCGAGAGTCCACGCGAGCGGTACTCGTCGACACTCGCCGCCAGTGCCGCAGCACCGCACGCTTCGATACCGACCGGCTCGGCGCCGGGACGCGAGATAAGCCAGAACCCGTCGCCGCCAATGCTGTTCATATGCGGATAGACGACGGCGATCGTCGCCGCGGCCGAGATCATCGCTTCGACGGCGTTACCGCCTTCGCGCAAGATGGCGAGGGCGCTCTGCGCGGCGAGCGCATGAGGCGCGACCGCCATGCCGCGGGTTCCGCGGGCCGGGTTCAGGAATTCGGAAGGCATCGGGTGCACGGGGCTTTTGCTTGTATACATACCCGGTGCATATGCGAATACCATGCCAACGTCCGCATTCCGCGCAAAGGCCGATTGCAGAAGGCGCTTAACAAATTGCCGCGCCGGAAAGCGTGTTGCTAGATGGTGCCTCGCAACCTCGGTGGTGCATAAGGCGCACTGTGAGGCTCCGAGGCGGTGCGGGCGCGCTGCAGGCGCTCGGCGGTCAGTGTGCGCACTTCCGCCCGGCTTCCTTCTATATGCCGCCCCAATAACTCGACTGCCCGGTCAGCCGCAAGATGGCGGATGGCGGCGAGAATCGCAATGTGTTCGTTGTAAGTGTCGTCGATGCAATCGCCGTATACGAGGTCGAGCCGCCGCACCACGCGGATGCGGTCAGTCACGCGCTGCATGGCGGCGCTCAACTCTTCATTGCCCGCGGCGAGCACGAGCGCCTCGTGGAACGCCTCGTCGAGCGCCACCATCTCCCGGCCGTCGCGAACGCGTTGTGCGCGAGGGACGTTCCAGATGCGGTCGAGCCGCTCAAGCATCTGCAAAGCAGTCGCGGATAGAGTTCCGTCAGCGCCAAAGAGCCTGGTGACAGAAAACGTCTCGATCAGCTTGCGCATTTCATACAGATCTTCGAAGCGCTTGAAGTCGATCGGCACGACTTCCCAGCCGCCGCGCACATAGCCGCGCATCAGACCGTCGCTTTGAAGACGTTGCAGCGCCTCTCGCGCAGGTGTGCGCGAAACGCCGAAGCGGTCGGCGATGCTGCCTTCAGTCATACGGTCGCCTGGAAGCAGGCGCATGTCGAAGATATCGTCTCGCACGCTGAAGTACACGTGGTCAGCGCGGGACGAGGGAGAGCGGGTTGTGTCTTTCACGCACGAGCCTGGGATTAACAGATCTTCCGGCAGTGACTATCGGTCACCGTCAAAAGATCCGTCAACAAGAATTTAATCTGCAGGCGGCGTTGTTGAACTGACGTTCGCGACTATATGCATGCACCGAACAGCCTGTCGACCAGATCTTCCTTGTCCAGTTGTTCGATCCACCAATCCAGCGCATGTCCGCCTTTATCTTCGCGCCACGCGAGATAGCACTGCGTGTGCTCACGCACGCCGGCAATCCGTCTCCCGACGAGTTTCCCTTCGCGTATGAGGCCTTCGGCCACGCGTTCAGGCAGCATGCCCACGGCGATTCCTTCGCACAGCGCGCCGACCTTGGCCGCCAGCGTAGGCACGACGACGACGGGCTGGCCGTCGTACGTCGCCACCGATTGAGGCTGTAACTCGCGTGACGTGTCGCTTATGACAGCGCCGCGATATCCGGCAATCGTGCCGCGGTCCAACGGCTCGGTCATCGCGGCAAGCGGATGATCCGGCGCCATCACGAATAGATGCCGCAACGCTCCAATTGGCCGCGCCGCGATATTCGCCGCGTGAGGCGGCTCACCGACTGCGCCCACGGCGAGATCCGCGCGCCCTGTAATCAGCGCATCCCAGACGCCGCCAAGCACTTCGGTGGACAGGCGCAACCGCGTGATCGTCTCCATTTCGTAGAAGCTGCGAACATACGGCCACAACGACTCGAACGGCAGGATTTCATCCAGACAGATGCAAAGTTCCGACTCCCAACCTCGCTGGATGCCTTGCGCTTTCATTTCAAGCTGTCGCGCCGCTTTGAGCAACTGACGCCCTTCTTCCACGAGTACCCGGCCGGCTTGCGTGAGTCTCGCGCGTCTTCCGCTGCGATCGAACAGTTCGACGCCCAGATCGCTTTCGATCTTCTGCACGAGATAGGTCAGTGCCGACGGTACTCTGTGCAGCAACTCGGCTGCCTCGGCAAACGTCTCTGTTCGGTCTATTACATCCAGTACTTCAAGCGCTTCAAAGGAGAGCTTTATCGGCATTCGGCATCCTCGGTCCCGCCAAGGTGTTGATTCACTGCATCACGATGCACAGATCACGGCGGCGCCGCTCACTGCAATTCGGAAAAGAAGACATGGAGTGCGACGTCCGTACATGCCGCTACGGCAGGCCAGACTGCGACTCATGCGAGGGACGGGATTGTAGAGCGGATATAAAGAAGAAGCGACAAATACCGATAAAGCAGACAATTGCTGAAATAGCAGACAAATAGCCACGGCGGATTCCCGCTGCCGGAAACCCGCCGCCGGTGCTTCAGAACGAATGGCGCATGCCGATACGCACATCGGCCTGCGTGCTCGTGCTCGACGGCGTGAAGCTATAGCCGATCACCGCGTTCACGCCATCGGAAGCGCGCAGATAATCACCGGAGATATACACGTCCGTGCGTTTGGACAGCAGATAGTGAAGCCCGAGCGAGCCTTGATTCCAGTGGTTTCCTTCAAATCGCGTGTGTTGATAACCGCCGTATAGCATCAACGCCGGTGTGAATGTGTACGAAGCGCCGCCCTCGTACACCTGCATATGCGACGTTTGTCCGAGCCCCTTGATCGTGGTGTAGGTGAAGTTGCCGCTCAACATCACGTTGCCGATCGTGTATGCGGCGCCGACTGCAAAGGCACCTTGCTTGTCGACGGGGAATGCGGAGGCACTGTACAGATCTGTTACCGCGCCGGTCGCAGGATCGACCGAGACGGTGGGCCGCCCGAGGAAAGTACGCGTGCCGATCATCGCATACGGATCGAACGCGTAGATACCGAACGGATTGTTCAACTGCGTATAGGCGGCGCCCATGTTGAACGCACCGTGTTCATAACGCGCGCCCACGCTCCATGCGCTCTTCTGGTGAAAGTCGCCCGCCGTATTGCCGAACGAGTACATGCCGCCAAAAGAAAAACCGGAGATGTCGTTGGAGAGATACTTGATCGAATTCGGTAGCCGGTCGCCGTTCATCCGGTCGAAGTCGCCCTGGTGAATCGCATAACCGCTCGCCCACGCCGATATGTTGTACAGGTAAGCAAATTCTTCCGTCATGTCGAGCTGGTTACCGAACGACAGCGTGCCCCAACTGTTCTTCAGGCCGACATATGCCTGGCGGCCGAACTCGGCACCGCCGAATCCAAGCTGTCCATTGCCCAGGTGGAATCCCGACTCGAGCACGAAGATGGCCTGCAAGCCGCCGCCCAGATCTTCGACGCCTTTGAAGCCGATACGGTTACCGTACGAAATGCCGTCGTCGAACTTGACCTGGTGGGAGCCACCAGCGTTGCTCACGTACGTGATGCCGGCGTCCAGAACGCCATACAGCGTGACACTGCTTTGCGCGTGGACAGCCGTTGGCGCGCACACGGCGCTTGCTGCAATAGCGAGTCCCGAAAGACTGACGGCATTTCTCTTCTTCATTAAATTCTCCCCTGCTCTTTGCCTGCGCAATTCGTTGGATAAAGCGATCCCTGCCGCGGCCAATAGCAGGCGCGCGGCGCTTCTCGCATGACGGGCAGTTCGAAACCGGTTGAGACCGATCGATATGGCCTGGCTGTTATTTGTTCAGCATGAAAATTCCGCCAAGCCCGCATCGACGCGTCAAGAATACGGTTCCAGATTTACGGCGAGTCGATTGGATGCGACATGAATCTGTCGCCTTGCGACCTTACGAGCGAACAACTGTTATTGCCTTTTCTACTTCACGCCAAGAGCCGTCTGAACGGCTTGCAGGCCATTCGCACCGCTCGCGGTATTGACGCCATCGAGCCACGACTTGAGCAGTTCGGGGTGGCGCTTGAGCGCTTCGGTTGCGGCTACGTCGACACTGGTCTTCTTTTCGAGTACTTCGGTGATTACTCCGTTCTCAATGTCGACGTTGAATGTCAGCTGCTTGAAAAGACGATCCACGTTAGGGCATTGTTCCGCGTAGCCGCTGCGCGCAACGGTATTGACCGTGGCGCCGCCGTAGTTCGGACCGAAGTACTTATCGCCTCCGTCGAGATAAGTCAGCTTGAACTTGGTGTTCATCACATGCGGCTCCCACGCAAGGAACACGATCCACTTCTTCTCGCGTACTGCACGTTCGACTTGAGTAAGCATGCCAGTCTCGCTCGATTCGACGAGCTTCCAGTTGTCGAGACCAAACGCTTTATCATCGACCATCTTCTTGATGTTCTGATTGGCCGGCGCGCCCGGTTCGATGCCGTAGATCCTGCTATCGAACTTGTCGGCATTTTTGGCAAGGTCCGCAAACGAGTGAACGCCCGCCGCCGCCACGTAGTCGGGCACTGCGAGCGTGAACTTCGCATTGCTCAGATTCGGATGAACGACCACGATCGATTTTTCTTCTTCAAACGGTTTGACGACCGGTGCTTGCGCGGGCATCCAGTTGCCGAGAAACACGTCGATTTGCCCTTTTTTCAGGCCCTGATACGTGATGGGCACAGACAGGTTAGCCACCTTCTGTTTATACCCGAGCGCCTTCAGCACGACGCCCGTCATTGCATTGGTGGCGTCGATATCGGTCCATCCCGGCCCCGCCATGTTCACCTGCATGCACGATTGCGGCTCCGCGGCCGACGCGAAACTCGCTGCCGCGCATAGCAGCACAACGCTGGACATCGCCTGTTTGAATAGCTTGTTCATCATCGCGACTTTCCTGTGAGTGAGTGAGAAGTAAGCATGTAGCGACCGTCAGTGCGCGACCGCCGGGAAGCGCGCCATTGCTTCGAGCGTGTCCAGATCGATGTGATTGCGCATGTAACGCTGACTGGCATCGACCCGAGGTTGCCAGTCCCATGAAGCAACTGTGCCTTGCGTGGTGGCGGCGAAATGAAAGCGGCGACGGCGCTGACTTTGCAGCACTTCATCGTGCAGCGCGGCAAGATCCCAGCGCGCGGCAATCTCGTCGCGCAATTCCTCTATCTGGGCGGAGTACTCGGCTTTCGGCGCGAGGTTCACTCGTTCGAGCGGATCGGCTTCGACGTCGTACAGCTGGTCCGGGTCGGCAGGCGAGTGTATGAACTTGAAGCGCCCGCGCCGCAGCATCACAATCGGCGCAATAGCGCCTTCCGCAAGGTACTCGCCTACTGCTTCATCATGACCGCCATGCTCTCCTCGAAGATGCGGCACGAGACTGTGCCCGTCGAGCGAATCGGGCCATGCGGCCGGTTGTTTGCCGCGCGCCAGTTCGACCAATGTGGGCAGCAGATCGAGATGCGACACGGAAGCCTTCACGCGATGCGCGTCGAATTGCTGCGGTGCGTGCACGATCAGCGGCACGCGGCAGCCGCCTTCAAAAAAGGTCATCTTGTACCAGAGGCCACGTTCGCCGAGCATCTCGCCATGATCGGAAGTGACCACAATAATCGTGTCCTCCGCGAGCCCGGCCTGGTCGAGCGCTTCGAGAATCGCACCGAACTGGTCGTCGACATAGGAAATCGCGCCGTAATAGGCGCGGCGTGCGTTGCGGATCTGCTGGTCGGTCGGCGGCGTGCGGTCGGTTTCGCAAACGTGACGCAAGCGCCTGGAGTGAGGATCGGCTTCGTCGAACGAGTCGCGATGCGCGGGCATGTCGATATCGTCATCCCGATACATGTTCCAGTACTTTTCCGGAATCGCGTAAGGATCATGAGGATGTGTCAGCGAGGCGACCATGCAGAACGGCCTCGCGTCTTTTCCCGCGTGCCGCTCACGGGCGATGTCGAAGAGCTTCTGGCGCGTTGTGAACGTGACCTCATCGTCGAAATCGAGCTGGTTCGTGCGCACGCACGGCCCGGCGTCGATAACGGAACTCATGTTGTGATACCACGTTGGGCGCGCCTCGAAGTCGTCCCAGTTGGGCGTCCAGCCGAAGTCGGCCGGATAAATGTCCGTGGTGAGGCGCTCTTCGAAACCGTGTAACTGATCCGCGCCGCAGAAATGCATTTTTCCCGAGAGAATCGTGCGATATCCTTCAGCGCGAAGGTAATGCGCGAATGTCAGTGTTTGCGACGGAAATTCCGCGGCATTGTCGTACGCGCCAATTGCAGACGGCAATTTGCCGGATAGAAAAGAAAAGCGCGACGGCGCACACAGCGGGCTTGCGCAATATGCAGAATCGAATACCACACCTTGCTTTGCAAGGCGGTCGAGGTTGGGTGTTCTGGTTAGCGGGTGTCCATAAGCGGCGAGCGCAAATGGAGTCATCTGGTCGGCCATCAGAATGAGAATATTCTTTCTGCTGTCAAGCATGGAGCGCGCCTTGAATAGAATCATGGATGTCAGTGCAACTACCTATGCCGGTGCGATCGCAGACACAACTCGAAGCGCTGGTGGCGGTCCGCGTGTGGCATCTGCACCACTATTGCCGGTCAATTCGGCGCTGTGAAGACGGCAATTCGTTATGTGCCTATAAGGGGGCGTTATGTCGAGGCAGGACCGCTTGCCGCCAATGCAGGCATTGACGATGTTCGAATCCGCCGCGCGTCTCGCGAGTTTCACCGCGGCCGCGCGAGAGTTAGGCTCCACGCAGCCGGCAGTAAGCCAGCGCATCGTGCAACTCGAAGAGACGCTGGGCGCCCCCCTTTTCGAACGCGGCCATCGCGGTGTCCGGCTTACCGAAGACGGCGAGCGGCTTTTCGATGCGGTGCGTCTTGCGCTCGACACCATCCGTCATGCCACTGCCGAAATCCGTGCGCGCCGTACGCCGCAAACGCTCACTCTATCCACCGACTTTGGTTTCGCCACCTACTGGCTGATGCCGCGCCTTTCGCAATTCAAGGCGCTGATGCCTGATGTCGACGTGAAGATCATTACGTCGCAGAGTGTGTTCGATCCGTCGCACGATCACGCGGACGTGGCGATTGCGTTTGGCGACGAACATGCGGACTGGAACGCGCGCAGCGTCATCAAGCTCTTTCCTGAGCGTGTCACGCCAGTGTGCAGCCCGGCGTTTCTCGCAGCACATCCACCGCTGAGGTCGCCGTCCGAGCTGCTCGCGCTGCCGCTTCTGCACCTTGAACCGACGCAGCCCGCGCGCTGGGTGTCGTGGGCCGACTGGTTCGCGGCGCACGGTCTCGTTGCGCCCGCTGCGCACCGCGGCATCACGTTCAATAGCTTCACCCTAGTCGCGCATGCGGCGATCATGGGCCAAGGCGTGGCACTCGGCTGGGCGCCGCTCATCCACGAACTGCTCGTCACCGGCCAACTCGTCGAGCTGTTCGATACTCCGGTGGTCACCGAGCGCGGCTACATGCTGGTCACGCAGCGCGCGGCAACGCCCGCAGTAGAAGCTTTCTGCCAATGGCTGCTCGGCGAATGCGGGCTCGACGCCGAATAACTATCTGGCGTTCCGGTTCCATTGCCACGGCGATTCGCTTCTATCCGCGCTGTGCATGAATTTGCTCTACTGCGACGATGCATGCCGCGCCCCGCGGCATCCCCCTTCGTTTATGTGGAGAGCGCATGTCCGCCGATTCCCGTCCTGATCAACTGGTTCTCACCGTCGCGTGTCCGAGCGCCGCGGGCCAGGTTGCCGCCGTTGTCGGCTTTCTCGACCGGCATCATTGTTATATCGACGAACTCACCGTTTTCGACGACGACCTCAGTGAGCGGTTTTTCGTGCGCTGCGTTTTTCACGGCGTGGATGCGAACGAGACGCGAAATATCGCGGCGCTCAAACGCGAGTTCGAGCCGATTGCCGAGCGCTTTCGTATGACCTGGGCAATGCACGACGTCAGCACGCGTCCCAAAGTACTCATCATGGTGTCGAAGCTCGAGCACTGTCTCGCAGACCTGCTATTTCGCTGGCGAATGGGTGAGCTCAAGATGGACATTGTCGGCATTGGCTCGAATCATCGCGATCTCGAACCGCTCGCGCAGCAACACGGCTTGCCGTTTCACCATTTGCCCATCACCGCCGATACAAAACCGCAGCAGGAAGCGCGCTTGCTCGATCTATTCGAGACCTCCGGCGCCGAATTGATGATTCTCGCGCGCTACATGCAGATTCTTTCGGGCGAGACGAGCCGTGCACTCGCTGCACGCGCGATCAACATTCACCATTCGTTTCTGCCCGGTTTCAAGGGTGCGAAACCCTATCACCAGGCCCATGCGCGTGGCGTCAAACTGATCGGCGCGACCGCGCACTTCGTGACCGACGACCTCGACGAAGGTCCGATCATCGAGCAGGTTGTCGAGCGCGTCGATCATTCGTACAGTCCGGAGCGCCTGCTCGCCACCGGACGCGACGTCGAGTGCATCACGCTCGCTCGCGCGGTCAAGGCGTTTATCGAGCGGCGGGTGTTTATCAACGGAGATAGAACTGTCGTGCTGCAATAGTGCTGCAAGCACAAAAGAAAAACGCCGCTTTGATAAGCGGCGTTTTTTGTGTTCGATGCGAGGACAGCTAAGTTCTGTCTACTTAACCCAGCTATCCACTCGATCGCCGTGTGCGCTAATCCACGCGTCGGCAGCGGCGGTCGGCTTCTCGCCGTTCTGCGTGGCGAGCATCACGCTGTCGATCTCGCCCGGCTTCCACTGGAACTTCTTCAGGAACGCGACGACAGGCGGCGCCTTCTTTTCCAGTTCCGGATTGACGACGCTGTCCACGTGCTCCGCCTCACCGAACACTTTCTTCGGATCTTCAAGGAACTTGAGCTTGTACTTTGCGAACATCCAGTGCGGCTTCCAGCCGGTTACGATGATCGGCTTGCTCGCCGCTTCCGATCGCGCGAGTTCCGCGGTCATCGCGCTGCCCGAACTCGGCATCAGCTTGTAGTCGAGTCCGTAAGCCTTGATTGCCTCGCTGGTTTTCTGCATCACGCCCGCACCTGCGTCGATACCGACAATGCGCGAGCCGAACTCCGCCTTTTTCGCTTCCAGGTCGCCGACCGTTTTCACGTCGAGATTGTCGGGCACGATAAGACCGATCTTCGCGTCGTTGAAATTCGGACCGAGATCGACCACTTTGTCCTTGAAATTGTTCCAGTACGCGCCGTGCGTGACCGGCAGCCATGCGGACAGCGTCGCGTCGAGGTCGCCCCGAGCCACACCCTGCCACATCACGCCCGCTGCAACCGGTACGAGTTGCACCTGATAGCCCAGGCGCTTTTCGATCACGCGGGCGGCGACGTTCGATGTCGCGACGCTATCGTCCCAGCCTTCCACGTAACCGATCTTGATGGTCGGCTTCGTATCCGCCGGGGCGCTTACGCTGGTTGCCGCCAGCGCCGCACTCAGAGTGCTCAACACCAGTATCTTTTTGATCAGTCTCATCGCCGTTCTCCCGTTTGCCGTCTAAAAACAACCCATTGAGCATTTAGAATCGCCAGCCAGAATTGCCCGGTAACGTTGTTTTGCGACACATAGTTGTCCGCACGCGACCTGGCTCTTCTGCTTGCTGCCGCGACTCACGGCAGTTTGTTCCTGACCGTTGGCGCCAGTCACTTCTCTACGACGAGATCGGTGAGCGGCTTGCTGCAGCAGAGCAGCACCATGCCTTGATCGATTTCCCGCTGACGAATGCCGCCCGCGTGTTTCATCGCCACCTCGCCCGATACCAGCTTCACCTTGCAGGTCCCGCACATGCCCTGCGTGCACGATGCCGGCAGGCGCACACCCGCTTTCTTCGCGGCATCCAGCACATGTTGGCCGCTGTCGCACTCGATCTCACGATTGCTTTTCGTGAAGCTGACTTTGTAGCGTGTCTGCACTTCGGCCACGCCGGGTGCGGCAGCCGGCTCGAAAGCCGGTGCCTGTTCCCGGGCTTCTACAAAACTCTCGGCTGTTGCCGGCTCGGCCGCGTTCTGCAACACCTCGGCGACATGCGCGGTAGCCAATTGTGCGGCGACCTCGCTGACCGTGCCGAACGAAAAGCTTTCTTCATGATAATGGCCGCGGTCGAAACCGCCCTCGTCAAGCAGGTTGCGTACTGCCTGCATGTACGGCGTGGGCCCGCAAGTGAAGATCTCGCGTTCGAGAAAGTCCGGTGCAATCAGCTTGAGTAAGGGCAACGTCAGAAAACCCGTGACACCTGGCCAGTTCGTGCGTGCGCCAACCCGCTCGCAAACAAATGCGGTACGAAAACGCGCGTGATTTGACGCGATCAGGTCGAGTTCGCGCGCGAAGATAATATCGTCTGGCGTGCGGGCGCTGTGCACGAAGACAATGTCGCTGTCCTCGCCCAGTTCGTGATGCGCGCGACTCATCGACATCAGCGGCGTAATGCCTGAACCGGCCGACAGAAACAGCAGCTTGCGCGCAGGGTGACGGGCGCACGTGAATTCGCCCGCCGGCCCCAGCACGCGAACTTCGCCGCCCACCTGCAGATTGTCATGCAGCCAGTTCGATACTTTGCCGCCCGGCACACGCTTCACCGTAATGGAGATGGTGTGCGGACGCGTAGGCGGCGAGGAAATCGTATAGCAACGGTTGATCGACTCACCGTCGATATCCAGCTCGAGCGTGATGAACTGTCCCGGCTCGAACACGAAGGTCCGTTCGCCCGGCGCGCGGAAGAAAAAGCTCTTCACGTCATGCGTTTCCTGGCGCACATGGCAGCACACCAGTGTTTCGTCCACATCGCTGTTCCACCGCGCGGGCAGCGTGTCCCAGAAGCGCGGCTGCGTAACACGGCTTGTTGCGTATTGCGATGCCGGCTCGGTGCCGAGCTGAAACGTCGCCTGATCGCGCATCATTGTTTTCTCCCGCTCCTGGTTGCGATCGTGCGCTCAGCGCTTGAAGGACACGACTTTCTCGCCGAATGCGGACGGCTCCGCATCGTGCGTCTGCGGCGCGTTGCTGTAGTCTGCGATGCGGCCGATGTACCACTCGCAGAACTTCTCCACGAGACCCTCTGTGAACGGCGAATACGGACCCGGCTCATAGGCGCTGCTCGTTGCGCCGCGTTGCGAATATTCAACGAGTGCGCGGTCCTGATCATTGGTCGCCCGCCATACGGCCGTCAGGTTGTTGACGTCGTAGTCGATGCCTTCGCGCGCATCCTTGTGCACGAGCCATTTCGTGCGCACGAGCGTTTTGCCGGCCGAAAGCGGAATCACCGAGAAGCTCACAATGTGATCGCTCATGAAGTGATGCCACGAATTGGGCTGCGTCCAGAACGACAAGCCGCCAAGATCGGCCTGCTCGAAGCCGCCGAGCAGTTTCTTCGACGCCACTTTCGCGTCCAGCGTCTGCGATTCGCCGTCGCGATCGAGCGGCAGACGTTGCGTGCGAAAACCGGTAACGAGATCCGCGAGCCGGTCGATTTCCGCTGACGGCAGCTTCATTGCTTCCCATTGCGCGGTACGGCGAGCAACTGTCTCTTCGAAAGCGGCCATGCCTTCTTCGTTAGCCGGTGTACGTTGATAGCCGAAACCGTATTCGTAAAGCGAAATGGTCAGCTCAGGATGGTTCGCGACGCAGTGATAGCACTCGCGATTGTTCTCCATCGTCAGCTTCCAGTTGCCTTCCTCGATGATGTCGATCGACGCCGCGATCTTGCAGCCGGCCAGTTGATGCGGTGCCAGGTACGGCTCCATTGCCGCGCGCATGACGGAAAAGTCAGCGGGCGGATTGTCCGCCAGACAGATAAAGATGAGTCCGGCGAGGTTCTCCACGTGGACTTTCTTCAAGCTGTGTTTGCAGCGGTCGAACTGGTCGCCCATATGCTCGGCGAACATCAGGTCGCCGTTCAGGTTATACGTCCAGCTGTGATACGGGCACACGATATTGCCGAGCGAACCCTTGTCGGTATTGCACAAGCGTGCGCCGCGATGGCGGCAGACGTTATGAAACGCCCGTACCTGCATGTCGTCGTCGCGTACGATCAGAATGGAATCGTGTCCGATTTCCACCGTGATGTAATCGCCCGGCTCGGGCACGTCCGGCTCAACCGCGACCTGAATCCAGTGCTTGCGGAAGATCACGTCCATGTCGAGCGCGAAGATGTCCTCGCTCGTATAGAACGGCGCTTCCAGCGTGTAATTCTTCTTGCGGCGTTCGATCATTGCGCGAACGTCTGCGGAAACTTTCATTGTGTGCTCCGTTGCGTGTCACGTCTGGCGCCGCGCCAGGCCCTCCTGGCCGCATGCTCGCCTGAACCGGAAATCAGTAATCCACGAGTTGATGCTCGCGCAAATACGCCAGAATCACTTGTGCTTTTTCGACGGAACTCCCTTCAATTACGACGCTGCCGCCGCGGCTCTCCGTCGTGGTTGCGGAGAGCATCCGGGCGTGGCCCGAGCGCTTCTCGGCTGCGGCGAGACGCACCGGCTTGCTGCTCGCCGGGCGAATAGTCCAGGCGAGCTCCGTCGCGCGAGCGGGTGCCGCACAGGCGACCGGGTGAATGGTCCCTTCGCGCTGCCGTGCATAGGCATAGGTCGGCGTTGCGTTTGCCATCGGATGCACGGCGATCAGTGCGGGCAATTGCACCTCGACACGGCGGCGCAAACCCTTGGGCATGAATTGCCGAACTTGTGCGCACCCGTCCTTCACGACGACATCGACAGCCGCGCCGACGAGCGGCATGCCCAACGCATTCGCCACCCGATACGGCAGCATGCCGCTGTCGAAAGCGCCTTCGGCTCGCGTGCCGGTCAGCACGAGATCGTAGCCGGGCAGACGCGCGGCAAGCAGCGCTGCGCCATCGGCTTGCGACCCGTCTGCGTTGGGAACGGCAAGCACTTCGACGGAGCGCGCGCCTAGCGCAAGATATTCCTGTAGTGCGGGATTCGCAGGGTCGCCGGCGTGCAGCACGTCGAGTGTCCCAGCATGCTGCTTTGCGAGCGTCAAGGCGAGCGTCAGTGCGGCCGCGTCGTTACGGCTGTAGCGCGCAACGCCGCTCACCGGATGTCGGCCCACGGAAACGAGAACGGCGATTTTCATGCGAGCGCTCCTTCCGCTACAGCCTTCGAGTTCAGTAAAGCAGCACCTGTGCCGCGTGCAGTGCGCGCTGCGGCAGCCGCGTCATTGAGTGCCGCGATGGTTTCCTGCGCATCGGCAATGACGGTCAGGTTCGCACGCTTGGCGATGGGCGCGCTCGCATCCAGGTTCACCGCGATCACATGCCGGCAATCCTTGATGCCCTGCAAATGCTGCACGGCGCCGGATATGCCAAATGCGATATACACGCTCGCTTCAACGGTCTTGCCGGTCGCGCCGATCTGCTTGTCGCGTGTGAATTTGCCGTCGTCCACTGCGACACGGCTTGCACCGATCGCCGCGCCGAGCGTGGCCGCGAGACGCTCGAACGCAGGCACATCGCTGACACCGTTGCCTGCGGAGACGATGAAGTCCGCTTCTTCGAGCGCAAGCTGCGCGGCGTCCATCTCCTCGATACCGAGGTCGCGCACGATACCTTTGGTGGCAGTCGGTTCGCCATCGAAACGCCATGCGACTCGCTCTCCTGCGCCGACGAACGGCAACTTGGGATCGACCGCATTGGGCGCAAGCAATACCACTTCTGGCAGCGCACACGAAGCGAACGCAGTGTTTGCATGCGCATAAGCGGCCACGTGAGACGCATCAATTTCAACGACGTGTGTCGCGACGCTCGCATTTGCCGCCGCCGCATACCGGCGGCCAAGATCGCCGTCGCCGGTCGCGTTGTCGGGCAGGAATAGATGCACCGGCGCATATGCCGCGACGCATGCGGCGAGCGCGTTCAATTCGTCGTCCGGTGCGAAATGGCGACGATCGAACGAAGGCAACTCGATCAGCTTGTCAGCGCCCAATGCGCCGGCGTCGCCCGTAAATTCGCCGAATACGAGCAGCACGATCTCGGTGGTGGCATCGGCGATCAATGCCGCGGCGGCCAGCGTCTGGCGCGCGTGATCGTCGAGTGCGCCGCGGTCCGCGTGCGCCGCCACCAGCATCGCATGCTGCGGCGTGGCGCTCGTGCGGCGCGGCTTCGGTTGTTCACGATGCGAGGCGCCGGATGCGGCGAAATCCATTGCGCCCGCCACACAGGTCACGCCCAGCGTGATGCGTCTGAGTCCGTCAACGGTAATCGTGAACGGGCGGCGCGGATCGATTCGTTTGATTGTGTTCATCGCGTTACTCCAGCGCTGCTGCAACCAGTTCGGCGACGTCCAGTACTTCAGGACGGGGCCCAACCACGCCTTCGAGCATCGCGGTGCAATTCGGGCAGCCCACCGCGACAATGTCGGCGCCGATGCCGCGCGCGTCGTCGATACGAATGTCCGGAATGCGCCGCTTGCCTGGAATGTCCGTCAACGGGGCACCGCCGCCGCCACCGCAGCAACGTCCACGCATGCCGTGGCGCTCCATTTCGACAACCTTGATGCCAATGCTCTTCAGCACGCGGCGCGGCGCTTCGGTCTCGCCGTTGTAGCGGCCCAGGTAGCACGGATCGTGATACGTGATCTTGCTGTCCGCGTAGGCGGCGAGCGCGCGCGGCGACAGCTTGCCGCTCGCAACCAGTTCATCGATCAGCGCCGTGTGATGCTGTACTTCATAGAAGCCACCCAACGCGCGATACTCGTTGCGCAAGCTGTGCAACACGTGGGGATCCGAAGTGACGATCTTGCCGAACGAGTACTGCGAGAGCGTGCCGATCAACTTCTTTGCGAGTTGCTGGAACGTGGCTTCGTCGCCGAGACGCCGGGCCGTGTCGCCTGTATCGGTTTCGACGCCGCCGAGCACCGCATAATCGACACCCGCGCGGTTCAGCACCTTGACGAGCGCGCGCAGCGTGCGCTGATAGCGCATGTCGAACGCACCTTCGCCCGCAATCAGCAGCACATCCACGCGGCGCCCAGGCTGCGCGACCTGCACTTGCAGATCGACCGCCCAGTCATAACGTGCGCCGATGTCGTAACCGTTCGAACTGCCTGTTTCGCGCAGATTCGAGAGCGTGATCGGCCCCTTGCCCGGCACCGTGCCTTCCACGAGCGTCTGATTACGGCGCATATCGACAATGGCGTCGACGTGCTCGATCAGCATCGGGCACTCCTGCACGCAAGCGCGGCAGGTCGTGCATGACCACAGCGTTTCTGCCTCGATCAGGCTGGAAATCAGCGGCTTGCCAGGCGCACCGCCATGCTTGCCGACAGGAATGCCGGGCGTTGGGGAGCCTGCGTATTCGGCGTCCGTGCCGCCCACCATGCCCGTCACCAGATCCTGAATGAGCTTCTTCGGATTGAGCGGTTGACCCGCGGCGAATGCGGGACACGCTGCCTCGCATTTGCCGCACTGCACGCAGGCGTCGAAACTGAGCAACTGGTTCCAGCGAAACTCCACGGGCTTGCCCACGCCGTATTCTTTCGCGTCGAGCAACGGCGCCTTCAATGCAGTCGGCGGCACGATGTCGCGATCGTTACGCTCGGCAAAGCGCTCCTGACGCGGGTGAAACGCGAGATGCAGCAGACCCGCCAGCGCATGTTTCATCGGACCGCCACGCGCGGCGCCGAATGTCATCGTAAACGCGCCCACTGCGATCAACAGCGCGACGATGATCGCGAGCGCGCCGGACATCGCCGCGGCCGGCAATGCGATGAACAACACGAGACCGAGCGCGAACGACCCGAGCAACAGCGGCAGATGATCCCACGGGCCGCGCGAAAGCCGCGCGGGTACCGCTTTCGCACCATGCCGGCGACGCCATACGAAAACCGCGCCGACCAGCATCACGAGCGCGGCAAGAAAGATCAGCTTGTCGAGCCACGGCGAATAGATCGCGAGACCATAGTTGACGAACACGAGCGCCATCGCGAGGATCGCCCCGCCGGCAGTCGCCACGTGCGTTTTCGCAATGTACGGGTCGCGCGCGACCACATGATGCAGATCGACGAAGTAGCGTTTCGGAATCGACAGCAGATTCGCCCAGCCGTACGCGCCCGCCGCCGTGGCGCGACCCACGCGCCAATACGCGGCGCGCTTCGCGAGCGCGAAAGCCAGACCCGCCATCGACAACCACAACAGCACGGTGATGACAGACACGGGGCTCATTGTCAGAAGTCCTTGCAAAGGCGCAGCGCGTCGTAAATCGCGCCGTGAATGTTGTGCATGGAGATGCAGTCGCCGACGCGAAACAGCAGGAAGCGGCCATTACCGAGCTCTTCGGACAGCGACGGCTGCGGCTCGGATGCAAAGAGCTTATGCACGTCGACCTGCCCGCGATTGACGGACTCCGGCTTGAGCTTCCAGTACAGCTCGTCGTTCGGCGTGCTGCCGTTCTCGATCACGACCTGATCGACCGCGCGCTCTTCCTGCTCCTCCGTGTACTCGTTGCGGATCACAGCGATCTTCTTGCCGTCTTCCTCGTACACTTTGTCGAGCCAGTAATTCGGCGTATGGACCACGCCCTGTGCATAGAGGCGGCGATAGAAAATCGGGAACGTGGTGCCGCCTACGTCGTCGGCCACTTTCACGTCGGGCGTGACGATCTCCACGTTCGAGCCGCGGCTCGATATGAAATCGGCGACGCCAGCGCCGGCATGCGTGCTCACGCCGTCGTACACGAGGACATTCTTGCCCGGCTCGACCTTGCCCGAGAGCACGTCCCACGAACTCACCGCGAGGCCTTCGTCGACGCCCCACGCCGCGACTTGCGACGTGAACGCCGAGCCGCCCGTGGCGAGCACCACGATGTCCGGTTTTTCGGCCATGATGGTTTTATCGTCGGCGGCAACACCGAGACGGCGGTCCACGCCCAGGCGCTTTGTTTCCATATCGAACCAGCGGACGATGCCTGCCATCTGCTCACGCTGCGGCGCTTTCGCCGCGAGCATGATCTGGCCGCCCACATAGTCGTTCTTCTCGAGCAGCACCACGTCATGGCCGCGCGACTTCGCGACCCGCGCCGCTTCGAGTCCCGCAGGACCCGCGCCGACCACGACGACCTTGCGCTTCGGCCCGTTCGTACGCGCAATGACATGCGGCATGGTCGCTTCGCGCGAGGTTGCCGCGTTCTGCACGCACAGCACGTCGAGCCCGTTGTACTGGCGGTCGATGCAATAGTTCGCGCCAACGCATTGCTTGATTTCGTCCTCGCGGCCATCGCGGATCTTGATGACCATATGCGGGTCGGCAATCTGCGCGCGTGTCATGCCGACCAGATCGACCATGCCGCTCGCCAGCAGACGTTCGGCCTGGCCCGCGTCGCGAATACTTTGCGCATGCATGACCGGAACTTTCACGACCGACTTGATGCCGGCTGCGAGATGCACGAAAGGCTCGGGCGGCAGCGCCATCGGCGGCATGCAGTTGGCGAGCGTGTTGTGCGTATCCGCGCCGGAGCCGATCACACCGAGATAATCGATCAGGCCGCTTTCGCTCATTGCCTGCGCGATCTCTTTCAGTTGCTCGTGATCGAGACCGTCTTCGTGGAACTCGTCGCCGCACATGCGCAAACCCACGCAGAAATCGGGGCCCACTGCTTCACGCACTGCTTGCAATACTTCGACGCCGAAGCGCAGGCGGTTTTCAAGCGAACCGCCCCACTCGTCGGTACGAAAATTGGTGCGTGGGCTCCAGAACTGGTCGATCAGATGCTGGTGCGCCGCCGAGATCTCGACGCCGTCCATGCCCGCATCTTTCACGCGTTTCGCGGCAGCCGCGAAGTCGGTGATAATGCGGCGAATCTCTTCCACTTCAATGATCTTTGCGTTGCCGCGATGCACCGGCTCACGCACGCCCGAAGGCGACATCAGATGCGGCCAGTGCTCGCCATGAAACGCCGAGCGGCGGCCCATGTGCGTGGCCTGAATCATGATCTTGGCGCCATGCGCGTGCATAGCTTCCGCGAGCCGCGAGAGCGGATCGATGATCTTGTCGGTAGACAGGTTCACCGACTTCCACCAGCCTTGCGGACTGTCGATCGAGACCGGGCTCGAACCGCCGCATACGGCGAGGCCCACACCACCCTTGGCCTTTTCTTCGTAGTAACGGATATAACGGTCGCCGGGCAGTCCGCCGGGTTCCGCATACACCTCCGCATGCGCAGTGCTGACAATGCGGTTGCGCAAAGTCAGCTTGTTCAGCGTAAGAGGCTTGAAAAGGTTCGGGTAACGCATCGCGATCGACCTCGGAATAAATGACTTCTAGTGCTATGCCGCGAGCGGCGACACTTCGAACACGCAATGGTCGTGGCCTTCCGCCGCGCATCGCGCTTCTTTCGACTGCGAAGGCGGACCCTTGCGTTGTGAATCGGGCGCCGTGTCGTTGACCCAGTCCATTGCTCCCGCGAACCAGCCGGCGAACATGTAGCAGAGCTTGCCGACTTTGCCCGGTTGCGCGAGCACGAACGACGAGTGATGCAGTTCGATACGCGCATGCGACGTGGACGGATCGCTTTCCGTGATCGTGAAGATGCCCCAGCCGCGTTGCGAAAGCCGCTTCAGGTAGTGCTCGAATACGGCCATGCCGGCGATGCCGTGCTGCTTGGCTTCCTTGTCGCACCAGAAGTACGCGGACTTATAGCCCGCCTTGTAGAGAATCTCGGCATACGTGTCGATGCCCAGTGCTTCTTCAACGGCGGTATGGTTGTTCGTGAAGAAATGGCGCGGCACATAGAGCATCGGCAGCGCGTCGGTGGTCCAGACGCCGGTGTTCGCATCGACGTCGATAGGCAGTTGAGGTTGCATGTGGAAGACTCCTTGTTTTGTGGGGCGAATCTGCGGGCTATGCGCGCGTGAAGCTCAAACCTTCCACACCTCACCGAATACGCGGACCCAGTTCTCACCCATGATCTTTTTGATGCGCGTCTCGCTCCAACCCGCGCGCTCCATCGCGGCGGTCAGGTTCGGAAACTCGCCGATCGTGCGGATGCCTTCCGGATTCACGACCTTGCCGAAGTTCGTCAACTGGCGATAACGGCCCTTGTCGTGCGTGATCCAGTCGAAGAACTCGGTGCTGTAGCCTTGCGTGAAGTCCGTGCCGATGCCGACCTGGTCTTCGCCGATCAGATTCACGACGTAGTCGATTGCCTCGATATAGTCTTCGACGGTGGCGTCCGGGCCGCGCTTCAGGAAAGGGGCGAACATGGTCACGCCGACAAAGCCGCCGGCGTCGGCGATCTCTTTCAGTTGTTCGTCGCTCTTGTTGCGCGGGTGCTCTTTGAGTCCCGACGGGCAGCAATGCGAATAGCACACCGGCTTTTTCGACGCAGCAATCGCTTCCGACGAAGTCTTTCCGCCGACATGCGAAAGATCGACCATGATGCCGACGCGATTCATTTCCTGGATCACTTCACGGCCATAACCGGACAGACCGCCATCGCGCTCATAGCAACCGGTGCCGACCAGATTCTGCGTGTTGTAGCAAAGCTGAACCACGTTCACGCCGAGGTCTTTGAATGCCTCGATATAGCCGAGGTTGTCCTCGAATGCATGCGCGTTCTGGAAGCCGAAAATGATGCCCGTCTTGTTCTCTTTCTTCGCGCGGAAGATGTCGTCGGTCGTGCGCACGAGCGTGAGAATCTCGCCGTACTCGCGGATCTGCTGCTTCATTTCGGCGATGTTATCGACGGTCTTCTGGAAGCTTTCCCACACGGACACCGTGCAGTTCACCGCGGTCACACCACCCTTGCGCATATCTTCGAACACCGAGCGCTCGAACTTGGAAATGTTCAGGCCGTCGATGATGATGCTGTTTTCGTGCAAATTGCTCATCGTGTGCTCCAGGTGTTCTTAGTAAATGGGGAAGCGTTCGCACAGCGCGAAGATCTCGCGGCGCACGCGTTGTTCGGTGGCCGCATGGCCTTCGGGGTGGTCGCGCAGCGAATCGAGCACTTCCACGATCAAGCGGCCCACGTCGCGGAACTCGTTCACGCCGAAGCCGCGCGTCGTGCCCGCGGGTGTGCCGAGGCGCACGCCCGAGGTGATCGTCGGCTTTTCCGTGTCGAACGGAATGCCGTTCTTGTTGCACGTAATGCCTGCGCGCTCCAGCGCCTGCTCGACCTGATTGCCCTTGAGGCCCTTCGGCCGCAAATCGACCAGCAGAAGATGGTTGTCGGTGCCGCCCGTCACGAGATCCACGCCACCCGCCTTCAGCACTTCGCCGAGCGCCTGTGCGTTGGCGAGCACGTTGTCGATGTAGGTCTTGAAGCCGGGTTGCAACGCCTCGCCGAACGCGACGGCCTTGCCCGCGATCACGTGCATCAGCGGGCCGCCTTGCAAGCCGGGGAACACAGCAGAGTTGATCTTCTTTGCGATGTCTTCGTCATTCGTCAGCACAAAGCCGCCGCGCGGACCGCGCAAGGTCTTGTGCGTAGTGGAGGTCACTACATGCGCATGCTCGACCGGATTGGCGTGACGTCCGGCCGCGATCACGCCGGCGATGTGCGCCATATCCACCATCAGCTTTGCACCGACGCTGTCGGCAATCGCACGCAGCCGCTTGAAATCCAGCGCGCGCGGATACGCCGAGAAGCCGGCGATCAGCAGCGCGGGTTTATGCTGCTGCGCAAGTTCTTCGATCTGCTCGTAGTCGATCAGCAGCGTGTCGCGGCTCACACCGTACTGCACCGCGTTGAACCACTTGCCCGACATTGCCGGCTTCGCGCCGTGCGTGAGGTGCCCGCCCGCGTCGAGCGACATGCCGAGCACCGTGTCGCCCGGCTTCACCAGCGCGAGCATGACCGCACCGTTCGCCTGCGCGCCGGAATGCGGCTGCACATTGGCGAACTTCGCGTTGAACAGTTGCTTGATGCGTTCGAGCGCAAGGGTCTCGATCTCGTCGACGTATTCACAACCGCCGTAATAACGTTTGCCCGGATAACCTTCCGCATATTTGTTGGTCAGCACCGAGCCTTGTGCTTCGAGCACCGCGCGTGACACGATGTTTTCCGACGCGATCAGTTCGACTTGCGACTGCTGGCGCTCGAGCTCTTTCAAAATAGCGCCGCGCACCGCCTGATCGCGCGTGGCGAGCGATTCTTCGAAGAAAGGATTCGGGTTCGACATGGAAGGTCCGTGGAATCGTTGACGGGAAGGCCCGGAAGCCGCGCTGACGCTTGGCTTGTGCGGCGCTTGGGCCCTGCTGCTACCGGCTTGCATTGCGTCTATTCTTGACGCTTGCATCGCGCGTCAATTTATGAATTCAGACGCGTTCTTTGCCTTTTCCGCCATGAGCGACCTTTTTCGACAAGTCGCCCGCGCGAGCCTGCCAATGTCGTGACCGGCGCCTCGGTAAGTACCCTGAGAGATGTCGTTCGCGCGGCCATGCAGAGGTCGAACGACCGTTCGATGCTGAAGGAATTCTGAACAGCAGCTAAACGCGATGCGCGGTTAAGGTGCGGGTTTTAAGCGTCGGTGGTGCTGCTGTGGTGCTGCTGTGTGCACTCCTGGTGCCGTTTCGCGAGCGTTCCGCGCACCGGCATCGACAACCAAGGGTTTAGCCTGATGGCATGGTAGTTGCGCTAGTACGCAAAATTGAAGAAGTCGCCGCTCCCCACGGCGACGCGACACTATAGATTCCAAGGAATCACTCCTCACATGTCCACCGATCGCACGGCGTCACTGTCGCATTTCGCCTTCATGCCCGTTCCGAACTTCACGATGATCGCGTTCACGAATGCGATCGAAGTACTGCGCATGGCGAATTACCTGACGGGGCAGACGCTATATCGCTGGTCGATCGTGAGTCCCGACGGCGGGCCGGTGGCGGCAAGCAATGGTTTGTCGGTCGATACGGGTCCCGTCGAATGCGTCGGCCAGCCGGATATCGTGTTCGTAATCGGCGGCATCGACGTGCAACACGCGACCACGCCGGCTCATTTGTCCGCATTGCGCCGTTTCGCCCGCATGGGTTGTGTACTGGGCAGCCTGTGCACGGGCACCTATGCGCTCGCGCGTGCCGGCTTGCTCGCGGGCTACGCCTGTGCGATTCACTGGGAGAACATGTCGGCGCTTAAAGAAGAATTCCCCGACACGCGTTTTCTGAAAGAACTGTTCGTGATCGATCGCGACCGTGTGACATGCACAGGCGGTGTCGCGCCGCTCGACATGATGCTGAACCTGATCGCTCCGCGCGTCGGCACCGCGCGCGTAACGCAGATCGCCGAGCAGTTCATCGTCGAACATGTGCGCGATACGAGCGCGCAACAGAAAATGCCGCTGGTCGCGCGACTCGGTTCGGCCAACAAGTCGCTGTTCGAAGTGATCTCGCTGATGGAGAACAATATCGAGGAGCCGCTGTCACGCGAGGAACTGGCAAGACTCGCCGGTATGTCGCAAAGACAGTTGCAGCGCCTTTTCCGCGAGCATCTGGGGATGACGCCCACGCATTACTATCTGACACTGCGTTTGCGACGCGCGCGCGAACTGCTGCTGCAAACCGATATGTCGATCATGAACATCACGATGGCTTGCGGTTTTCAGTCCGCCTGTCACTTTTCGAAAAGTTATCGCGACGCATTCGGCACTGCGCCCACGCGCGAGCGTCGCAAGCAATCGCCTTCGCTGTCTTCGGCGCCGGTCATGGCGGCCTGAAAAGCGCCCCTACTCGCCAGCGTCAAAGAAAAACGCGTTGAACGGAGATCCGTTCAACGCGTTTCTTTATGGACAGCCTCTAGCTTCTTGCGATGCTCACGCCGCCTTCAGCAAGCCGTGCGGATCGATAACGAATTTGCGCGGCGCGCCGCCGTCGAATTGACGGTAACCATCGGGCGCCTGATCGAGCGACACCACGGTCACATTAACGATGTCGGCAATCGGCAAGCGGTCCCACAAGATCGCCTGCATGAGGTTGTGGTTGTACTTCATCACCGGCGTCTGGCCCGTATGGAACGAGTGCGACTTGGCCCAACCGAGTCCGAAGCGGATGCTCAGACTACCCTTGCGAGCGGCCGCGTCGACGGCGCCCGGATCGTCGGTCACGTAAAGGCCCGGAATGCCGATCGCGCCGGCTGCCCGCGTGATCTCCATCAGCGAGTTCAGTACCGTGGCCGGCGCTTCCTCGTGCGAGCCGCTGCTTCCATGCCCGTGCGCCTCGAAGCCCACGCAGTCCACCGCGCAATCCACTTCCGGCTTGCCGAGAATCTGTTCGATCTGTTCGCCAAGCGTCGCATCTTTCGACAGATCGACAGTCTCGAAGCCCATCTTGCGCGCATGCGCCAGACGCTCCTCGTTCATGTCGCCGACAATCGTGCAGGCGGCGCCCAGGAGGCGTGCCGACGCGGCCGCGGCCATGCCGACCGGCCCCGCGCCTGCAATGTAGACGGTCGAACCCGGCTTCACGCCCGCCATCACTGCGCCGTGATAACCGGTCGGCAGAATGTCGGAAAGACAGGTAAGGTCGCGGATCTTCGACATGGCCTGCGCGCGATCGGGGAATTTCAGCAGGTTGAAGTCGGCGTACGGCACCAGCACGTACTCGGCCTGTCCGCCAATCCAGCCACCCATGTCGACATATCCGTAAGCGCCGCCCGCGCGCGACGGATTGACGTTCAGGCATACGCCCGTGTGCTGCGACTTGCAGGTCGGGCAGCGTCCGCAAGCCACGTTGAACGGCACCGACACCAGATCGCCGATGCTCAGCGTCTCGACGTCGCGACCCACTTCGATCACCTCGCCGGTAATCTCGTGGCCGAGCACGAGGCCCACCTCGGCGGTCGTGCGGCCGCGCACCATATGCTGATCAGAGCCGCAAATATTCGTGCTCACGACCTTCAGAATTACGCCATGGCCGATCGCGCGGTCACGTGGATCGACCATCTTCGGATAGTCGATCGATTGCACTTCCACCTTGCCCTGCCCGAGATATACGACGCCGCGATTGCTGCTCATTGAATGTCTCCGTGTCTTGTGAGAGACGCGTGGATTGTGTGCCACGCGCCGTTCAACGAGCGTAGCGCCCGCTGCAAGCAATCACCTGCATGGAACGCGACATGGGTTTGGCCGTAACCGACATGACCGCAGACGTCTGTTTTTATTGATTGACCGTTCAATATAAAAAACCTACCATGCGCCGGTTGAATACGCGGTCTGCGCCAGCCGCGAGTCGTCCAATCTTCACACCATCACCATGCCCAAGCTCGGAATGCGCGAAATTCGCCGCGCCCAGTTGATCGACGCCACGTTGCTCACCATCGACCAGACCGGCCTGGCGGGCGCGACGCTGGCGTCTGTCGCCCAACGCGCAAGCATTTCCACGGGCATTGTCAGCCACTATTTCGGCGACAAGGACGGCTTGCTGGAAGCCACCATGCGGCACGTGCTGCGCGATCTGTGGCAGGCCACTTCACGTCGGCGCCGCGCGGCGAAGGCCGACCCGCGTTCCAGGCTGCGAGCGGTAGTCGCCGCCAACTTCGATGCGGAGCAAACCAGCGCGCCCGTCATGAAGACGTGGCTCGCCTTCTGGTCGGAGAGCATGCACAAGCCGCATTTGCGTCGGCTGCAATACGTGAATACGCGGCGTCTGAACTCGAATCTGTGCGCCGATTTTGCGAAGGCGATGCCACGCGCAGCCGCGCGGAGGGCGGCGAGCGGGCTCGCTGCGCTGATCGACGGACTGTGGTTGCGCGGCGCGCTGTCGGGCGAACCGTTCGACACCAAAGCGGCGCTACGTGTGGCAAACGAATACATCGACCTGGTGCTGGCGGCGCGCGAATCGGCGTAGATCGGCCAGACAGGAACCAGCGATATCTTCACAAAGGAGCAAGTCATGGCGGTATTCGCAACGCAACGTCTCTATATCGGCGGCACCTATGTGGACGCGACCGGCGGAGAAACTTTCGACACCGTCGATCCCGCCAACGGCGAAACGCTCGCTACCGTCCAGCAGGCAAGTTCCGCGGACGTGGACCGCGCGGTGCAATCCGCTCGTGAAGGTCAGCGCGAGTGGGCCGCGCTCACGGGCATGCAACGTTCACGCATTCTGCGTCGCGCGGTCGACATTCTGCGCGAGCGCAACGACGAACTCGCCGCACTCGAAACGCGCGACACAGGTAAGCCGATCGCGGAAACGCAGGCCGTGGACATCGTCACGGGCGCGGACGTGATCGAGTATTACGCGGGCCTTGCCACCGCGATCGAAGGGCAGCAGATTCCGTTGCGGCCGACGTCGTTCGTGTACACGCGGCGCGAGCCGCTCGGCGTATGCGCGGGCATCGGCGCATGGAACTATCCGATTCAGATCGCATGCTGGAAGTCGGCGCCCGCGCTGGCCGCGGGCAATGCGATGATCTTCAAGCCGAGCGAAGTCACGCCGTTGTCGGCCTTGAAACTCGCCGAGATTTACACCGAGGCTGGCGTGCCGGCCGGCGTGTTCAACGTCGTGCAAGGCGACGGCCGCGTGGGCGCGATGCTCGCCGCGCATCCGGACATCGAGAAAATCTCGTTCACGGGCGGCGTGGAAACCGGCAAGAAGGTGATGTCGATGGCGGGCGCATCGTCGTTGAAAGAAGTGACGATGGAACTCGGTGGGAAATCTCCCCTGCTCGTTTTCGACGACGCGAATCTCGAACGCGCCGCCGACATCGCGATGAGCGCCAACTTCTTCAGCTCGGGCCAGGTCTGCACGAACGGCACACGCGTGTTCGTGCAACGTAGTGTGCTCGAACGGTTTGAAGCGTTGGTGCTGGAGCGTGTGAAGCGCATCCGCGTGGGTGCGCCAGGCGACGCCCGCACCAATTTCGGCCCGCTCGTTAGCGCGGCGCAATTGCAGAAGGTGCTCGGCTATATCGATAGCGGCGTTCAGGAAGGCGCCCGGTTGATCGCGGGCGGCAAGCGCCTGAGCGAAGGTCATTTCGGCCAGGGCCAATATGTCGAGCCAACTGTCTTCACTGGCTGCCATGACGACATGCGCATCGTGCGCGAGGAAATCTTCGGCCCGGTCATGAGCATTCTGGTTTTCGACGACGAAGACGAAGCCATCGAACGTGCGAACCGCACCGCTTACGGCCTCGCTGCCGGTGTCGTCACCGAGAATCTGGCGCGCGCGCATCGCGTGATTCATCGGCTCGAAGCCGGCATTTGCTGGATCAATACATGGGGCGAGTCGCCGGCCGAGATGCCAGTGGGCGGCTATAAACAATCGGGCGTGGGCCGCGAGAACGGCATTACCACGCTCGAGCATTACACACGCATCAAGTCCGTGCAGGTCGAGCTCGGTCCGTATCAACCGGTGTTTTAAGGAGCGCAGCCATGACTTCGAACGAATACGACTATATCGTCGTCGGCGCGGGCTCGGCGGGCAACGTGCTGGCGTCGCGTCTCACCGAAGACGCCGACGTCACGGTGTTGCTGCTCGAAGCCGGCGGCCCCGACTACCGCTTCGATTTCCGCACGCAGATGCCCGCCGCGCTCGCCTATCCGTTGCAAGGGCGCCGCTACAACTGGGCGTATGAGACGGACCCCGAGCCGCATATGAACAACCGTCGCATGGAGTGCGGCCGCGGCAAGGGACTGGGCGGGTCATCGCTGATAAACGGTATGTGCTATATCCGCGGCAATGCGCTCGACTACGATGGTTGGGCCACGCGGCGCGGTCTGGAAAACTGGACCTATCTGGACTGCCTGCCTTATTTTCGCAAAGCCGAAACACGCGACGCAGGCCCGAACGCCTATCACGGCGGCGACGGTCCCGTGCACGTGACCACGAGCAAGCCCGGCAATAACCCGCTTTTCGCAGCGATGGTCGAGGCCGGCGTTCAGGCAGGCTTTCCGCGCACCGACGACCTGAACGGCTATCAGCAGGAAGGCTTTGGTCCAATGGACCGCACTGTCACGGCCAACGGCCGTCGCGCCAGCACCGCGCGCGGCTATCTGGATCGCGCGAGAGCACGCGCGAACCTGACCATCGTCACGCATGCGTTGAGCGATCGTGTGCTGTTCTCCGGCAAACGTGCGGTTGGCGTCGCGTATCAGCACAACGGCGCGACAGTGAATGCCCATGCGCGCCGGGAAGTACTGGTCTGCAGCGGCGCGATCGCATCTCCGCAATTGTTGCAACGCTCCGGCGTGGGTCGCTCCATGTGGCTGCGTGAACTCGACATTCCCGTTGTTCACGATCTGCCGGGCGTCGGCGAAAACTTGCAGGACCATCTGGAGATGTACATTCAGTACGAGTGCAAGGAGCCGGTCTCGCTCTACCCTGCGTTGCAGTGGTGGAACCAGCCGGCCATCGGACTCGAATGGATGCTCAACGGCACGGGCATTGGCGCGAGCAATCAGTTTGAAGCGGGCGGCTTCATCCGTACACGCGACGACGACTTGTGGCCCAACATCCAGTATCACTTTCTGCCGGTGGCGATCAATTACAACGGCTCGAATGCGATCAAAATGCATGGGTTCCAGGCGCACGTCGGCTCGATGCGTTCGCCGAGCCGCGGGCGCGTAAAGCTCACATCGCGCGACCCGGCCGCACATCCGAGCATTCTCTTCAACTACATGGCCGATCCGCTCGACTGGCGCGAGTTCCGCGACGGCATCCGCATTACACGCGAGATCATGCGGCAGCCGGCGCTGGATCGTTATCGCGGACGTGAGCTGAATCCGGGCGCCGAACTGACCACAGACGCCGAGCTCGACAGTTTCGTGCGGGCGCGGGCCGAAACGGCGTTTCATCCTTCCTGCTCGTGCAAGATGGGTTATGACGACATGGCCGTGGTGGACAACGAGGGCCGCGTGCACGGCTTGCAAGCGCTGCGCGTGGTGGATGCGTCGATCATGCCGATCATCACCACGGGCAATCTCAATGCCCCAACTATCATGCTGGCGGAGAAGATCGCGGACCGCATTCGTGGGCGCGAACCGTTGGCGCGCGTGGACACACCTTACTTCGTCGCGAATGGCGCGCCTGCCAGGAAGCGTGAACGAGCGACCGTCTGCTTCCGCGTTCAGGATTCCGGGTTCCGGATTCCGGGTTTCCGTCCGGGCGGCGAGCTCTTGCCGCCCATAACTTTTTCTTGACCCTCTCGCAAGTTATCCTCGATTGTCAGCGCTCCGCGAAAGCCGGATAGTGCTGCGTCAGCACACCTGTCGATAACAATTCAAGGAAAACGCTGCATATGAAAGTAAAAGCCGTGAGCGTAATGGCGACCGCCGTCTTCGCGCTGACCGCAATCGCACCGGCAAGCCATGCAGCCGGCGAAGCCGGCGACACCGATCATGCGATCAAAACCGTAGTGGACTCGGCAATCGAACCGCTGATGGCGAAATACCATGTGCCGGGCATGGCGATCGGCGTGATCGCGAACGGCAAGACCTATGTATTCGACTATGGCGTGGCGTCGCTACAGACAGGCAAGCCGGTCGCGCAGCGCACGCTATTCGAAATTGGTTCGGTCAGCAAGACATTTACCGCGACGCTCGCCGCCTACGCGCAACTCAACGGTCAACTGAAGCTGTCGGATGAGACGCAGAAATATTTGCCGTCATTGCGAGGTAGCGCGTTCGGCAAGGTGAGCCTTCTGAACCTGGGTACGCACACGCCGGGCGGTCTGCCGCTTCAGGTACCCGACGACATTCATGACAACGCCCAGCTGTTGCAGTACTTCAACGCATGGAAGCCCGCGTACGCGCCCGGCACTTACCGCACGTATGCGAATCCCGGTATCGGCACGCTTGGTCTGATCACCGCCAGAAGCATGGGCCAGGACTTTGCGCCGCTAATCGAGCAGCACATGTTTTCCGCGCTCGGCATGAGAAGCAGCTATATCCACGTTCCCACGGCGAAAATGTCCGACTACGCGCAGGGCTATACGAAAGATGGCGCACCGGTCCGCATGAAAGGCGGCGTTCTCGCCGACGAAGCGTACGGCGTAAAAACCACCGCCGCGGACATGGTCCGTTTCGTTCAGGCGAACATGAACCTGATCGACGTGGACAGCAAGCTTCAGCGCGCGATTACGGCCACGCATACTGGCTACTTCAAGGCCGGCGTGCTCACGCAAGACCTGATCTGGGAGCAATACGCGTATCCAGTCGCGCTCTCCACCTTGCATGAAGGCAACGCGCCCGCCATGGCGGTCACCCCGACACCGGCCGCTGCGATCGATCCGCCGCTGCCGCCGCAGCAGAATGTGTGGATCAACAAGACCGGTTCGACGAATGGTTTCGGCACCTACGTCGCCTTCGTGCCGCAGAAACGCGTAGGCGTAGTGTTGCTTGCCAACAAAAACTTCCCCATCGAGGACCGCGTCAGCGCGGCGTATCGGATCATGTCGGCACTCGTCGCGAGCGCACAGTAGCGACGAGAAGCGCGATGAGAAGCGCGATGAAAAGCGCAATCCCGCCACGGTGCAGCGGACAGGCAACCGCTGCGCCGTGGCGGGCGAACGCTTCTACTCGCGCGCCGGACTGAGCACGCCATGCGCGTCGCTCTCCACGGCTTCCGACACAAGCGTCTCGAGCGCGAGTCCACGGGTTTCGATGCCGAGTATCCACACGGCGGCGGCTGCGATGACGAAGCACATCGCGCCAAGCGAGAACACGCCGCCCTGGCCGAACACCGGCAACACGACGCCCACTACATACGGCCCGATCAGCGAGCCGACACGGCCAATTGCCGAGGCGAAGCCCGAACCCGTGGCGCGCGCGCCGGTGCCGTAGAGTTCCGGCGTATAGGTGTAAAGCACCGCCCACATTGCAAACAGAAAGAACTGCATTGCAAGTCCCGCGCAGATCAGCAACGTGGGCGTCTGGGCGTGGAGCGCGGTTTGCCCGTACACGTAGGCCATTACCGCACTGCCCGCAAGCGACGCGATACAGGTCGGCTTGCGTCCCCAGCGTTCAACGAGCCATGCCGCGCAGATAAAACCCGGAATACCGCCGAGAGAGATCAGCACCGTGTACAACACCGACTTCGTCACCGCGAAGCCGGCCTGCTGCATCAGCGCGCCGAGCCATGACGTCAGACCGTAAAAGCCGAGCAACGCAAAGAACCACAGCGTCCACACCATGACCGTGCGACGCCGGTAAGCCGCGCTCCATATCTCGCGAAACGCGCCGGCGCCTTTGGTGGCCACCGGTTCGGCGAGCATGACCGGCGGGCGCAGGTGGCTCAGCCCCGCGGACTTCATGACTTTGACTTCGATGTCGGCAAGAATTTTGTCGGCGTCGCCGAGACGTCCGCGATGTTCGAGCCAACGCGGCGATTCCGGCACGATGCGTCGCACGACAAGCACGAACACGGCGGGAATCGCGAGCAACGCGAACTCAGTTCGCCAGCCGAAGGTCGGCAGCACGAAGTACGACACCACGCCTGCCGTGATGAAACCGAGCGGCCAGAAGCCGTCCATTAACGCGATCAGACGCCCGCGCGAAGAAGCCGGAACGAATTCCGACAGGAGCGTTTGCGCAATCGGGAACTCCATGCCCATGCCGAAGCCCAGCAGCACCCGATAGAAGATCAGCGCTTCGACACTCTGCGCAGTCGAACACAGATACGAAGCGAGCCCCCACAGCACCATGCTCCATTGAAACACCGGCCGGCGCCCGAAGCGATCGGCGAGCAAGCCGGCGACCGCCGCACCGCCCACCATGCCGAAGAAACTCGCACTCGCGACGAGGCCGGCGGTCGCCGTCGACAAACCGAACTCGGTCTTGATCGAACCGAGTACGAAGGTCATCGTGCCTAGGTCGACGGAATCGAAGAAGAACGCAATCGCGATAATGATGAAGATCGTCCGGTGATAGCCGGAGAACGGCAGCCGTTCGAGTCGCGCGGCGGCGCTCGCGCGAGACTGAGAAGCGGTAGGCATGGCATCCCCTGAATATTGCGGCGCGGCCGCGAGTGATGTTCCGATGAGCACATTCAGTAGACGCCGACATAAATCGGCGACATAGAAGAAATACGTCATCGGGATGGAACGGGGGCGTCGTTCAACGGTCGTCGCGCTGATAGGCCGTATCGGCCGCCGGCCGGGCGCGAGGCAACCGCTACGCGCTATACGCTATGCGCGCAGCCGCGCACGCGCCGCGCCTGCAACACGCGCGAGCGCATCCGCACTCAGCCGCGCGGCGATTTTCTGAACGTATTCGTGGTGGCGCGCCTGCAGCGGCGCGCCCAGTTGCTGTGCGAGTAGATAGCGAATCAGCGCGATGCGCCGGTGCCGCAGCAGCATGCTCTGATCGAGCAGCGCGAGCGCGGCATCGGCATCGCCTTGCTGGCATGCGCGCTCAGTGAGGCGCGCAGTGACGACACGGGTCGACGTCATGTGAGCCGGGCAGCGCGAAAGCCGCGAGCGGTCCACGGGAACAGCGCTCGCGGCGTTAACGCAGTCACGACATCAACGGCTCGGCTGCGTCGAGCATGATCTTCACGAAGTAGTCGGCAAAGCTGCGACGCACGATGATGTCGAAACTGTCGGCGCCGGTGGGCACCAGCGTCATCGACGCCTTGAAGTAATGGCTTTGCGCACACTGCCCTTCGCCGAACAACTTGGGATGCAGATCGAGCGGACAGCCGCGCGAAAGCACTTCACGCGCGCGCGCGCCGGTGATTTCGAGCACCGTATAGCCGCTGCCGATATCCACCGCAGACGCGAACACGCCCGCAAACGCTGCGCCAAGCTTCGCCTGCAACGGCGCAGTGCGCGTTGCGTCATGCGCGACGGCCGAGCGCACGAGCCATTCGTCCGGTCCGAGCCAGAGCATCTCGTAGCCGTTGCCGCGCGCAATCGTATTGGCTTTTTCCGGCGGCGGGCAACCGAGCACATTTTTTACCGCCTGCACGAATGCGGCGTCGCGCGTATCGCCTCGCACGTTCACGAGTTCGAGAAACGGCCGCTCGCTCAATCTGAATGCCGTGCTTGCCGTTGCCTGATGCTTTTTCAGCAGCGCATCCACGCCCACCAGCGGCGACTCCTGCCAGACGCCGGTTTGCCTGCCGACAGCACGATCCACGACCGACGTCGCCGTTTTGGTTTCATTCCACATGTTGACGCGCTCCTTCGCTGTCGTAGAACACCGAGCTGGTGATCTTCGCTGCAATCTGTTTGCCGCTCGAAAGCGGGACCGTGACCGTTTCGCCGATCTTCTCGAGACCGCCCTTCACGACGGCCATCGCAATCGAGCGCTTGAGAATCGGACTGTAGTAACTCGACGTGACGTGGCCGAGCATCGGCGCGGTATCGCCCTGGAACGGACCGGCGACAATTTGCGAGCCTTCCGGTATCACGAACGACGGATCGTCGGAGAGCAGCCCGACCAGTTGCTTGCGCCCCGGCTTCGCCGTGTCGGAGCGAGTCAGCGAACGCTTGCCCAGGAAGTCTTTCGACTTCGCGACGAGGCCGCCCATGCCGAGGTCGTAAGGCGTCATCGAGCCGTCCGTATCCTGACCCACGATGATGTAGCCCTTCTCCGCACGCAACACGTGCATCGTTTCGGTGCCATACGGCGTGATGTCGAACTCGGCGCCAGCGGCCATCAACGCTTCCCACACCGCGCGTCCCACATTCGCCGGCACGTTCACTTCATACGCGAGTTCACCGGAAAAGCTGATGCGCATCACACGCGACGCAGCACCCGCGACCGTGCCTTCGCGATAGCTCATGAACGGAAATGCGGCGTTCGCGAAGTCGATGTCGTGACACACCTTCTGCAAGACCTTGCGGCTGTTGGGGCCGACCACGGCGAAAGTCGCCCAGTGATCGGTGACCGACGCAAGACGCACGCGCATGTCCGGCCATTCCGTTTGCAGCCAGCGTTCGAGCCACGTCAGCACGCGCGCCGCGCCGCCCGTAGTCGTCGTCATCATGTAGTGCTGATCGGCGAGGCGCACAGTCACGCCGTCGTCGAAAATCATGCCGTTTTCGTCGAGCATCAGTCCATAGCGGCACTTGCCGACTTCGAGCTTGCTCCACGGATTCGTGTAGACCCAGTTCAGGAGCTTCGCCGAATCGGGACCCTGAATGTCGATCTTGCCGAGTGTCGATGCATCCAGAATGCCGACGCTGGTACGCACTGCGAGCGATTCGCGTGCGACGGCCGCGTGCATGTCCTCACCCGCTTTCGGGTAATACCACGGACGCTTCCAGTTGCCGACGTCCTCGAAAGCAGCGCCGTTCTCCACGTGCCATTCATGCACGGCCGTCTTGCGCACCGGATCGAGAAACTCGCCGAGTTCGCGGCCCGCGAATGTGCCGAACGTGACCGGCGTGTAGTTCGGGCGGAACGTGGTGGTGCCCGTCTCCGGAATCGTCTTGCCGAGCGCCTGCGCGAGAATCGCCATACCGTTGATGTTGCCGAGCTTGCCCTGGTCGGTGCCGAAGCCCATCGCCGTATAACGCTTCACGTGTTCAACCGACTCGAAGCCTTCGCGGGCGGCCAGGAAAATATCCGCAGCTGACACGTCATTCTGGAAGTCCACGAACTGCTTGGGCCCGCGCGTTGCAAGCTCGCGTCCGCCGACGAGCCACAGCGGCTCCAGCTTTGCTTCGCTGATTTCGGCGACCTGAACCGGGCTCGGCTGGGCGACGATATGGCCTGCGGCGCGCGCGGCCTCGATGCCTGCATCGACGGCGAAACGGATGCCTTGACCCAGCGTGAAATCGCCGTTGCAGGCGCCGACGCTCGTCTCCGCCTGCATCGCCTTGCCGGGCACGAAGCAGGCTTTCTCGTTATGCCAGTGCGCCTTGCCGCCCGACTGCGCGAACAGATGCAGCACGGGGCTCCAGCCGCCGGACATCGCGAGCAGATCGCACGGCAATTCGCTTTGCTTCGCGCCGGTCTTGCCGTTTGCATACGAAGCGATATCCACCGACGCCACGCGCAGTTTGCCGTGCGCCGCGGTGATGACGGCGCCGCCGATCACCTTCACGCCGTAGCGGCGAGCAAGCGCGGGCAGCGTGCCCTTCGATTCACCTGCGCGCGGATCGATCACCGTCACCTGCGCGCCGGCCGCTTTCAGGTCGAGCGCGCATTGATAGCCGTCGTCGTTGTTCGTGAAGACTACTGCGTTGCGGCCCGGCAATACTGCATAGCGATGCAGATAGGTCGAAACGGCTGAAGCCAGCATCACGCCCGGCAGATCGTTGTTGCCGAACACGATGGGCCGTTCATGCGCGCCGGTCGCGAGGATCACGCGTTTTGCGCGGATCTTCCACATCAGTTCGCGCGTGCCCTTGCGTTGCGACACGGGCAGATGATCGGTTAAACGCTGGGTCACCGTGACGAGATTGTGGTCCTGGTAACCGAACGCGGTGCTGCGCGTGAGAATCTTCACGTCGGGCATCTGCCGCAGTTCGTCTTCAATCTTGTGCACCCACTGCAACGCAGGCTTGCCGTCGATCTCCGCGCGGCACGACAGCAGCGAGCCGCCGAGTTCCGGCTGATCGTCAACCAGTGTCACGCGTGCGCCCGACAAAGCGGCTGCATGCGCGGCCGCGAGACCGGTCGGCCCGCCGCCCACGACCAGCACGTCGCAATGTGCAAAGCACTTGTCGTAGCGGTCGGCGTCGAGTTGCTCGGGCGCCTTGCCGAGACCCGCGGCGTCGCGGATCACTTCCTCGTACTTCGGCCAGAACTTGCGTGGCCACATGAAGGTCTTGTAGTAAAAGCCCGCCGGAATGAAGCGTGCGAACTTCTGATTGACCGCCATGCGATCTTTCTCGATGCTCGGCTTCGCATTCACGCTGTTCGCGACGAGCCCCTGATACAGCTCGACTTCGGTCGCACGCGCATTCGGCACCGTGTAGGCGCCTGTTTCCAGTTGCACGACGGCGTTCGGCTCTTCCACTCCGGCCGTAACGATGCCGCGCGGCCGGTGATATTTCCAGCTACGCGCAACGAAATGCAAGCCGTTGGCGAGCAATGCCGAAGCGAGCGTATCACCCTGATAACCCTGATACTGGCGGCCGTTGAATGTGAACGTAAGCGGCAATGCGCGGTTGATGCGCCCGCCATTCGGGAGTCGGTCTTTCTGGCTCATTGCGTCTTGCCCTCTTGTGCCTTGCCGTCGTTGCTATCCATCTTGAGCAGCGGACGGTCGAACGTCTCGTAGCCCTGGATCTCGTAGCTCACCGTATCGCGCTGCGCCTTGAACCAGCGGCGGCAGCCTTGCGTATGCATCCACTGCTCACGATGCACGCCGCGCGGATTCTTGCGCATGAACAGGTAGTCGCCCCACTCCTTGTCGGTGAGCTTCTCGGTATCGAGCGGACGCGCAATGTCCGCTTCGCCGCCGCAAGAAAATTCGGTTTCGGCGCGTGGCCCGCACCAGGGGCATTCGATCATCAGCATGTTTGTCTCTCTATCCAGCGCTAGTGCGTTAGTGGGCGACGGCGGCGGCGCCGTGTTCGTCGATGAGATGGCCGGTGTAGAAGCGATCCAGCGAGAACGGCGCGTTCAATTCGTGCGGCTCGTCTTTCGCGATCGTGTACGCATAGGCCCAACCGGAACCGGGGGTCGCCTTGAAGCCGCCCGTGCCCCAGCCGCAATTGAAATAGAGGCCCTTCACGTCGGTCTTGCTGATGATCGGGCATGCGTCCGGCGAGACGTCCACGATGCCGCCCCACTGCCGGTTCATGCGCACGCGCGAGAACACCGGGAACATTTCGACGATGGCTTCGAGCGTGCCTTCGATAATCTGGAAGCTG
The DNA here is from genome assembly GCF_031456815.1 of Paraburkholderia strydomiana. Lineage (NCBI taxonomy): Bacteria > Pseudomonadati > Pseudomonadota > Betaproteobacteria > Burkholderiales > Burkholderiaceae > Paraburkholderia > Paraburkholderia strydomiana. The sequence continues at coordinate 22,738 of NZ_JAVDVL010000011.1, read as the reverse complement.
CCGCGCTGTCCGAAACCCGTGTACTGGTCCACGCCCGCGCCGATCACCAGATCGCCTTTGTCGGACTGGCTGATATATGCGTGCACGGCGTTCGACATCACCACTGTGTTCACGACCGGCTTGATCGGCTCGGACACCAGCGCCTGCAACGGATGGCTTTCGAGCGGCAGGCGCACGCCGGCCATGTCGGCGAGCGTGGAGGTATTGCCCGCCGCCACCACCGCGACTTTCTTCGCCTTGATGAAACCCTTCGTCGTATCCACGCCCGTTACCTGGCTGCCGTTACGGCGGATTCCGGTGACCTGGCAGTTTTGCACGATGTCGACGCCCGCCTGGTCCGCGCCCCGCGCGAAGCCCCAAGCCACCGCATCGTGACGCGCGACGCCCCCGCGCCGCTGAATCGACGCGCCCAGCACCGGGTAGCGGCTATTCAGATTGATTGTCGGCTCGAGTTCCTTGATCTGCGCGGGAGTGAGGAATTCGGCATCGACACCGTTCAGGCGGTTCGCATTCACGCGCCGCTCTGTGTCGCGTACGTCCTGCAACGTATGCGCGAGGTTCATCACGCCGCGCTGGCTGAACATCACGTTGTAGTTCAGATCCTGCGAGAGACCCTCCCACAGTTTCATTGCCTTTTCGTAGAGCGCAGCCGACTCGTCCCACAGATAATTCGAGCGGACGATGGTCGTATTGCGCGCCGTATTGCCGCCGCCGATCCAGCCTTTTTCGAGCACGGCGATATTACGCACGCCATGTTCTTTAGCAAGGTAGTAGGCGGTGGCGAGACCGTGTCCGCCGCCGCCGACGATCACCACGTCGTACTCGCGTTTGGGCTCGGGGCTCTTCCACTGGCGCTCCCAGTTTTCGTGATACGACATCCCGTTGCGCAAGAGGCTGAATATCGAATAGCGGCTCATCGTTGGTCCTTGTGGGTACTGTCGGTGCTTATGGTGCTTGTAGTGCTCGTGTGCTTGATGCCTGGTGCTTCATCACGACTCTGATAGAGCGCTGTTCAGCACTCGATGACGTTCACGGCCAACCCGCCGCGCGACGTCTCCTTGTATTTCGTCTTCATATCCGCGCCCGTCTCGCGCATCGTCTTGATCACGTTATCGAGCGATACGTAGTGCTGGCCGTCGCCCTTCATCGCCATGCGCGCGGCGTTCAGCGCCTTGATCGCGCCCATCGCGTTGCGCTCGATGCACGGAATCTGCACGAGTCCGCCGACCGGATCGCAGGTCATGCCGAGGTTATGTTCCATGCCGATTTCCGCGGCGTTTTCGACTTGCGTCGGCGTGCCGCCCATTACTGCGGCAAGCGCCGCTGCGGCCATCGAACAGGCCACGCCCACTTCGCCCTGGCAGCCCACTTCGGCGCCGGAGATGGACGCGGTCTCCTTGTAGATGATCCCGATAGCCGCGGCCGTCAGCAGGAAGTTGACGATGCCTTCGTCATTCGACGCATGCATGAACTTCACGTAGTAGTGCAGCACGGCAGGGATCACGCCTGCCGCGCCGTTGGTCGGCGCGGTCACGACGCGCCCGCCTGCCGCGTTCTCTTCGTTCACGGCCATCGCGTACAGGTTGACCCAGTCGAGCATCGAAAGCGGATCGCGCAGCGACTCCTCGGAGCGCGAGCGCAATTGCCCGCACAGGTCGGCTGCGCGGCGCTTCACATGCATGGGTCCGGGCAATTCGCCGCGCACCTTGCAACCGCGTTCGACGCAAGCCGACATCGCGCGCCAGATCGCGAGCAGGCCTTCGCGCACTTCCTGTTCGGAGCGGGACGCGCATTCGTTGCGCAGCGTCACCTGGGCGATAGAGAGGCCCGTTTCGCGGCACACGCGCATCAGATCGTCGCCGGTACGAAACGGATGCGGCACCTCGGCGCCCGCACGTACGCCGTTCACGCGATCGCCCTCGCGGTTCACGACGAAGCCGCCGCCAATCGAGTAATACTCTTTTTCGACCAGCAGTTGCCCATACTCGTCGAATGCCTGAAAACGCATGCCGTTCGGATGCACGATGCCCGAGCCGGGCGCACCCGGCATCAGCTTGCGAAAAAATCCAAGATGCTCGCGCTCGTCGAATTTCACCGGATGCTTGCCGAGCAGCGCGATCTGCTTCGTTTCGCGAATCGCGAGCAAACGCGGCTCGATCGTGTCCGGGTCGATCAGTTCGGGCAGGTTGCCTTCCAGGCCGAGCAGCACCGCTTTGTCGGTGCCATGGCCCTTGCCGGTTGCGCCGAGCGAGCCGAACAGTTCGACCTTCACGCGGCGCACGAAGCCGAGCAGGTTGGCGTCTTCGATATGCGACGCGAAGCGGCAAGCAGCGATCATCGGCCCGACGGTGTGCGAGCTGGAGGGACCGATACCGATCTTGAACAGATCGAATACGCTGACGTTCATGGCTAGCCTTGTGCGTTGCAATGCCTGGGTGGAGGGACTTACCTCGAAACAGGCCCTATTGCACCGCACGTCAAATTGGACCGATAGAATAAAAACGGCATGACAGTGGGATAGTGGCGTCAAGCGCACTGCGCGCCAAGCGTCGCGACGTATTTACGAAGGCTTCTGACGCATTTGCGACAGGCGCAGCCCCTGCGCCTCGCGATGCCGACGACACGTATGATCAGTGCCCCGGTGCATCCCGGTGCTATGCTTGACTCAACCTTTTTTGCTCTGGCTGCATGCATGAACTCCGCTGAACCGCTTCCCCTTCAATCTATCGACGGCACGCCGAAGCAGCGCATCCGCTTTGGCATCATCCTGCTGCCGAACTTCACGCTGACGGCGTTTTCGGGTTTCGTCGACCTGTTGCGCCTGTCCGCGGACGAAGGCGACTTCAGCAAGCCCGTGCGCTGTTCATGGAGCGTGATAGGGGAAACCCTTGCTCCGGTACGCGCGAGTTGCGGAATCCAGATCACTCCGTGGGAAACCTTCGACAACGCCGAGCCGTTCGATTACGTCGTCGTGGTAGGCGGCCTGCTGCATTCGGGACCGGCCGCGAACGACGCAACGCTTGCGTTCATACGCCGCGCCGCGGCGGCCGATGCAACGCTTGTCGGCATGTGTACGGGCGTGTTCTCGCTGATGCGCGCGGGCGTGCTCGACGGTCATCGCATTTGCGTAAGCTGGTTTCACTACTGGGATTTCATCGAGCGTTTTCCGTCGGTGAATGAAGAGGCGCTCGTGGCAGACCGGCTGTTCGTGATCGATCGCCGGCGCATTACGTGTTCAGGCGGGCGCGCTTCTATCGACGTGGCCGCGGCCATTCTTCTGCGCCACTTCGAAACCGCAACGGTACAAAAAGCGCTGCGTATTCTTCTCGTCGACGACATGCAGAAAGGCAATGCGCCGCAGCCGCATCCGCCGGGACTTGCACCTGCGGCGCACCCAAAAGTGAAGCGCGCAATTCTGCTGATGGAACAGCACGTGGGGCGTTCGCTTTCACTCGATGAACTCGCGCGCAAGCTGGATCTGTCGCCGCGTCAACTGGAGCGGCTTTTCAAGGCGCAAACCGGCAAGGCGCCGCAGGCCTATGCGAAGCAGGTGCGCCTGCGCACCGCTGCCTGGCTGTTGACCAGCTCGGACAAGACCGTGGCGGACATTGCATCGAGTTGTGGCTTTTCCGATGCGTCACATCTGGGCCGCGAATTCCGCAAACAATTCGGCTTGCCGCCGATGATGTACCGCGAGCAACGCGGCACGGCGGCGGAAGCGGAATATGGTGCGGATTTCGACGAGACGTTTCCGGGGCGGGCGCAGGCGATTTGAGGCCCTGTTTCAAGGCGTTTTGTCGATGCCCTTTGATTTCGTCCCTTGTTTAATAGCCTGAAACCTTGCAACAGGCGGTTTAGCGCCGCGTCAAGCGGCGCCAAAAGCCGATATCACTTCCCCGCCACATACGCCTTCACTGCCGGCAAACCATCCTTGCCGTCGAACGTCTTCACGCCTGCGAGCCACTGGTCGAGCACTGCGGGATTCGCCTTCAACCACTCGCGCGCGGCCTTGTTGGGGTCCGTCTTATTCATGATCGGCAGCATCACGTGATTCTCGATGTCGGTCGTGAAATGCAGGTTCGACACGAGTTTCGCGACGTTCGGGCAGCGTGTCGAGTAATCGGTCGGCGTAACCGTCATGACCTTGGCCTCGCCGTAGTTCGGACCGAACACGTCGTCGCCGCCGGACAGATAATCGATTTTCATCTGCACGTTCATCGGATGCGGTTCCCAGCCGAGGAACACGATCGGCTTCTTGTCGCGGATCGCGCGGTTCACCTCCACCAGCATGCCCGCCTCGCTCGACTCCACGAGCTTGAACTTGCCGAGCCCATACTGGTTGCTGTCAATCATCTTCTTGATCAACGCATTGCCGTCGTTACCCGGCTCGATGCCATAGATCTTGCCGCCGAGCTTGTCGTAGTTCTTCGCGATGTCGGTGAACGTCTTGATACCTGCCTGATACGCGTAGTCCGGCACGGCAAGCGTGTACTTTGCGCCCGTCAGGTTCGGCGTCGGCAGCACGCTCAGCTGACCGGCCTTTTTGAACGGATCGATCATCGGGTCCATGGTCGGCGACCAGTAGCCGAGGAATACGTCGATCTGCTTGCTCTTCACACCGGCAAAGGTGATCGGCACAGAGGCGATCGTCTTGGTCGGCTTGTAGCCGAGTCCTTCGAGCACCGTCGATGCAAGCCCTGTCGTAGCGGCGATATCGGTCCAGCCGACGTCGGCGAAGCGGACGTCGCGGCATGTAGCGGGTTCGGCGGCGAAAGCCGAAGGAACGGACGACACAGACAGCGCGCACAACGACGCAGCCCACAAACGTTTCATGGCGTTTCCTCAGGGTGATTGAATGCTTGACTGGCTTATTACACTGACTTTTTCGACGCCGCCTGTTGCGCATCGAGGCACGCGCGAACGCACGTCACCGAACTTGAAGCACGAACCTCCTACGCTGACAGTCGCCGCTCGACGCTCGGCGCATGACCGAATTGCGCGCGATATGCTTTGCTGAAATGGCACGGCGAATGGAAGCCGCAAACGGCCGTGACGCGCGCGATCGAAGCGTCGGTATTGCGCAGCAGTTCGCGCGCTCGCCGCAGGCGCAACGTGAGGTAATAGTGAGTCGGCGATACGCTTAGGAACATCTTGAACATGCGCTGCAAATGGCGCTGCGACAGATGCACGAGCCGCGCGAGTTCGTCGAGCGATAAAGGCTCTTCGATATTCGCCTCCATCAGTCGAACGACCTCGATGAGTTCGGCACGCGAAAAACCGACGCGGGCGTCGACTGGTATGTGCTGATAGTCGGTCGAGCCGCGTATTCTTTCCACGATGAACTGCTCCGACACCTGCGCCGCGACCGGATGACCGAGCCGCATGGCAACCAGTTTCAGCATCAGATCGAGCGGCGCGGTGCCGCCCGTGCAGGTCATGCGGTCGCGGTCGATCACGAAGAGCTCGTCGGCGAAACGCACATGCGGGTAGCTCTTGTGCAGCGGCGACATATCTTCCCAATGCACGGTACAGCGATAGCCGTCGAGCAGCCCGGCTGCGAGTAGCGCATACGGTCCCGTGCAAATGCCGCCGAGCGGTATGTTCTGGGCCGCCACGTCGCGCAGCAAACCGATCACCGTTTCGTTGACGTAATCGCGCACGTGCCAGCCCGCGCAGACGATCAGCACGTCCGGCATGCCGGCTTGCGCGAGCGTCGTGGTGGGCTTCACGGTAATACCGTTGCTCGCCCGCGCCGGCTCGCCGTCCGGCGTGATCACGGACCACCTGTAATGCTCCGCGCGGCCCACGTAGTTGGCCATGCGGAGCACCTCGACCGCGCTCGTGAACGCGATCATCGAAAAGTTCGGCAGCGTCAGAAAGCCGACGTGCGCGAGCCGGGAAAGCGGCGAATCTGAAGGGGCCTCGACCTGGGTGATCGCGTCGCGCTTCATGTGCGGCTCAGCTGTGCTGCGCCGCCGGCGCGCGGCGCACCTTCATCACACTGCGCAAGCCCGAGAGAAGCGGCGCACGCGCCATGCCGGGCGAGCGGCCAAAGCTCTCCGTGATACGGTCCAGAATGATCGCGAGCATCACGACAGAAAGTCCGCTTTCGAAGCCGAGCCCGATGTCGAGCCGCTGAATACTGGCGAGCACGTCGTTGCCAAGCCCGCCCGCGCCGACCATCGACGCAATGATCACCATCGAGAGCGCCATCATGATGGTCTGATTCACGCCGGTCATGATCGAAGGCAGCGCATTGGGAAACTGCACCTTGTAGAGCAATTGCCACGGCGTGCAACCGAACGCCTGCCCTGCTTCGACGATCTCGCGGTTCACGTGCTTGATGCCGAGCGACGTGAGACGCACCGCGGGCGGCATGGCGAAGATCACCGTGGAAAGAATGCCGGGCACGCGGCCGAGGCCGAAAAGCATCGCGGCCGGAATCAGGTAGACGAACGCGGGCATGGTCTGCATCAGGTCGAGCACGGGACGCACGATCATTTCGACGGTCCGGCTTTTCGCGGTCCAGATGCCGAGCGGCACGCCGAGCAGGAGGCTGATCAACGTGGACGACAGCGTGAGACCGAGCGTGATCACCATCTGATCCCAGAACCCGGTGCCGTAGATCAGCAGCATCGCCAGCAAGGTGAAGAGCGCGAAACGCCAGCCCACCCGCCACAATCCTATGCCGACGAAGAACGCCATCAGCGCCCACATGGGAACAGCTTGCAGGCCTTGTTCGATCAGCGCCGCAAAACCCTCGATGACTTTGCCGATGGAATCGAAAGTCTTGGCGTCGTGGTCGAGCAGGTAGTGGACGCCGTGGTCGACCCAGGCGCCAAGTGGAATGACTTCAGACATGGGAACCTCGATGGCGCGTAAGAACGTGCAACACGTTCGTCTTGTTGACCGAACCACAGTAGGAGCCGTCTGCTTCGACGACCGGCAAAGGCGCGCGGCTCGCGACCACGCGTTCGACCACATCGTCTAGCGGTGTGGTGCGTCGAATGCATTCGACGTAGTTCAGTTTCGCCGACGCGCTGCCTGTTTCGTCGCGGCACACGAAGCCGCGAATCTTGCGTTCGCTGTCGAGCACGAACGCATAGTCGGCGCTGCCGTTCAGGGTGGCGGCCACGCTCGACGCGTCGATCTGCGGCGAATGCGAATGCATCAGCGGCACGGCGTCGGTCTGCATCAGGTCGCCGGCCGTCAGATAACGGCTGGTGTCGATGCCTTCGAAGAAAGCGCGCACGTAATCGTCGGCGGGATTGGTGATGATTTCCTGCGGCGTGCCGATCTGCACCACCTTGCCGCCTTCCATGATCGCGATGCGTGTGCCGATCCGCATGGCTTCTTCAAGATCGTGCGACACGAACAGGATCGTGCGCTGCTGCTCGCGTTGCAGATCGAGCAGCACGTTCTGCATTTCCTTGCGCTTTAACGGGTCGAGTGCGGAGAACGCTTCGTCCATGATCATCAACGACGGGTTGACCGCGAGTGCCCGCGCAAGTCCCACGCGTTGCTGCATGCCGCCCGACAGTTGTGCCGGCAGCTTCGCCGCGAACGGCGCGAGGCCGACCTGCTCGAGCACGGTCATCGCGCGCGCTTCGCGTTCTTTGCGGCTGACGCCTGCCACTTCGAGCCCAAACGCTGCGTTCGACAGCACAGTGCGTTGCGGCATCAGCGCAAACGACTGGAACACCATGCTCATGTCCTTGCGGCGCAGCGCGGTCAATTCGGCGCGCGGCACGCTGGCCACGTCGCGCCCATCGATCAGCACCTTGCCCGCCGACGGTTCCACGAGCCGGTTGATCAGGCGGATCAGCGTCGACTTGCCGGAGCCCGAGAGCCCCATCAGCACGAAGATCTCGCCTTCCTTGACTTCGAAGGATACGTTGTGAACGCCGACGATCTGACCGGTCCGCGCGAAGACTTCTTCTTTCGTCGCGCCGCCCGCCAGCATGGCGAGCGCCTGTTTCGGGTTAGTGCCGAACACCTTGCACAGCCCTTCGACCACGACCTTGGGGGAATTCATTGAATGCTCTCCTATGTCGGCCAGAGTTTGTGCAAAACACTTACCCTGGTCCCATGCAAAGCTGCGAGCGGACGTCGTCCGCGCTGTGCATACATAGTTGCCAGAAAAAAGTACGCCTAGCCGACTATTTGCGACAACCACATGAGGAAATACGACACTCATGTCGCACGGACGAAGTTTAGCCGCCGCGAAAGCCTTGATGGGTAAGGGTTTCGCCGATATGGAAAGCGCCAGGCGAAGATGTCGCTACAAGCCAAATGTAGGGTTTTGAGAGCAGAAAAAACGCCGTGCGACGATCAGATGCGCTGGTGTCGCCGCGTAATACCGAGTTTTCTCTGGCGGCTAGTTGCGTGTTATTCGTCAGTGGAAACGATAGTTGGCGCCACGCGCGCCGTCCGAACGAGCATTGCGCCGGACAGCATCGATATCGCGCTGCCCGGTGGCACGAATTACGGGTTAATGCTTACTGGCTCGCGCCTGTGCCTATGCCCGCCTTCTTCTGCGCATTTTGCAGATCGGTCGGATAGTTCGGGTCGTTCCGCGACGGCTGATAGCCTGCGTCCTCCAGCTTCTTGAGCTCTGCATTCTTCTTTGCGCGAGCCTGCTTGCGGGCCGCTTTACGCTCGGCCTTGGTCGGCTTGGCGGCGCTGGCGCCGCCGGGTTGCGCGGTCTGTGCGTCTGTATCGGTCGTGGTTTGCGCGGCGGCGAGTGGCATACCGGCTGCGACCATCGCGGTAACCGCAAAGCCCAGCATGATCTGTTTGATGGCAACGCCCTTCATGGCTGACTCCCTCTTAAGTTGGCAAGTGCATTCAAGGTTATGTGCGACTCATCGTTCTTCGGCGGATCGTGCGCGATGCAACGCACGGTTCGCCGTTGAGAGCTTAATGCCAAACTGCATATGGCGCACTGATGCCTGCCAGTAAAGACGCCACCGCCAGTTTTTCCAGCATGAGCGCGCGTGCTGAACTATTGTTTAAGCGCGCCGGGAGCGCCACGGCATTGCGTTTGTACAAGACAGGATGCTCCCAGTGAGCGGACACCGTTCACCGGCGCGTATTATTTTGCATGCAACGAAGCGACATCAACTTTTCGAGGATGGAGAAAACGTGAAAACAGTCAATCTTTTGAAGACGCTCGGCATCGCATTGTGTCTGGCAACTGCATCGAGCGCCTATGCGCAATCGAGCGATGCGGCGCCGTCCGACATGACGGACTCCTCCACTGCGCGCACAAAAGCGGTGAAAAAGACGGACCGCAAGCTCGGTCTCGACGTGCGCAAGGCGTTGGCAAAAGCGCAGGGCTTCGATGTGTCGAACGTGTTCGTGCGGGCTCGCGGCGGCGCAGTGACGCTAACAGGATCGGTGCCTGACGGCGCCCAGATTCCGCAAGCCGAGGACGTGGCGAAAAGCGTCGCCGGTGTGAAGTCCGTATCGAACAAGCTCACAATCGGCAACCCGAACGGCGGCGGAGGCTGATCGCCCGAGTCGTTCAGTGGCATTACGCCTGATTGCATCGGACGACGAAGGGTTGCGCCTTGCACTGCTCCCGCGCTGCTGTCGCCTATGAGGCGCTACCCTTTGTCTTGCTACCCTTTGTCTTGCCCACCATCTTCCTGGCCGCCCATTATCCTGGTAAGTGAATCACACGCGCGGCTCTTCGCCTATACGCGTCGCCCATGCGACGACCGCGCATAACGCGCGAGCAACCACACGGCCGCTGCGCCCGCGGCAAGCAATGCCGTCTGCTGCGGATACATCGACGCCTGCGTGTACAGGCTCGACTCAAACACCCGGCGCTTCTGTTCGGAGCGCTCGCGCAACGCACCATCGCCGCCGTTGTTGCCGGCCGCCGTGTGCGGCGGCTCCTGAGTCCGTTGCGACAATATGCCAAGACGGCCCATCACGCGGTCATACAGATTGGGCGCTCGACGCGCGAACGTGACCATTGCCGCCGATGCACCGCCGACATACAGATCGCGCACCGGCGTGGCCGCCGCATGCAGAATCGCCCTCGCGACAATATCCGGTGCATAGACCGGCGCCGGCAGCTTTGGCTGCACGTCGAGATGATTGCGGGCATGCTCGACAAACTGCGTATGAATGCCCGACGGCTTGATCAGCGTAACTGAAACCGGCACGCGCTCTTCCAGCAGTTCCATGCGCAATGCGTCGGTATAGCCCTTTACTGCGTGCTTCGACGCGACATATGCGGCCTGCAGCGGCAGCGCGACGTCCGACAGCTCGCTGCCCAGATTGATCAGCGCACCGCCGCGCTGCCTCAGGTGCGCGAGCGCAATCATCGAACCTTGCACGACGCCCCAGAAGTTCGTCTCGAACAACTCTTTCTGCTCGTCGATGGGCACATCGGCGCAACGGCCGTAGATCGACGCGCCGGCGTTGTTGACCCACGTGTCGAAGCCGCCGAAGCGCGCAATGGCCTTGTCGGCGGCGGCCTGCAATTGCCCGGCGTTGCTCACGTCGGCAACCGCGTAGTCGACGAGCGCGCCCTGATCGCCGAGTTGCCTCGCGAGCGCGGTCAGCGCTTCCTCGTCGCGGGCGATCAGCATCAACCGCGCTCCTTTGCTCGCGGCAAGACGAGCGGTAGCGAGTCCGATACCGCTCGTCGCCCCGGTGATGACGATGACCTGCTGACCGACCGGTTTGAGCTTCACTGTCATGGCGAATCCTCGGAAAGAGATGACGGGATCACGGCAGCACACGTTTTTGGCGGCCTGTCCGGCGAGCTACGTCTGGATGCCGGAGCATCCGTCGTGCCGGGCCGCAGTGGGTCAACTACCGCTTGCTGCCGCCGCGCGCCAGTGTCACCGTCAGCACAACGACAGCAACGGTTATCGGAATGAATGGCGACCGAGAGCCAACGTAATATGCGCGCCCTTAAATCTTAATCATCGAATGCTTCAATGCGCGCAGCTTGTGGTTGCCGCAGCGTGGGGCAGCGACAAGCACCGCATTATTTCCAATAAACAATATCCCCAGCGAACTCCACACGTACATCATGGAAGCGCTGAACGGCGAAGTCGAATCTGGAGCCAGTCACATGTTCCGTAGAACCCTGTTACCCATTCCCTTTGCCGCACTGCTGACGCTCGCCGCTTGCGGCAACCACAGCATCAGTCCGAGCGCATCGTCGCCGACACCGTCGGTGACGGCACAGGATGCCCTGGCCACTGCCACGCCGATCAAGCACGTCGTCGTGATCTTCGGCGAAAACGTCTCGTTCGATCACTACTTCGCGACTTATCCGCAAGCGTCGAATCCGGTGGGCGAGCCGCAATTCACGGCGGCTGCAGGCACGCCGGCGGTCAATAACCTCGCGAGCAACAACCTGATCGCGACCAACCCGAATGCGCTACCTACGTCGCCGAATACGGCAGGCCGCACGGTCGGTCTGGTGACTATCGCCGGGCTCGGTCTGCCCGCAGCGGATCTGTTGCCGTTCCGCCTCGACCGCTCGCAAGCGAACACGTCGAGTCAGAACCACGCATACGCCGCCGAACAGCTCGCCTATAACAACGGCGCGATGGACTCGTTCCCGCTCTTTACCGCAGCCGGTTCGACGATCGCGGGCAGCACCGGAGCATTCGCGACGAAGGGCCAGGTGCTCGGCTACTTCGACGGCAACACCGTCACCGCGCTGTGGAACTACGCGCAGCACTTTGCGATGAACCAGAACGCGTACACCGATACGTACGGTCCGTCGACGCCGGGCGCGCTTGCAGTCGTTTCCGGCCAGAACAACGGCGTGATCGTTTCGGGCGGCACGTCGGGCAACGCGATTCCGGATTCGGCCGGCGGCTTCACGATGGTCGGCGACCTCGACCCGACCGGTGACGTCTGCACGACCGCGGCGGGCAGCACGGTGACGGGCACGATGTCGTCGAACAACAAGAACATCGGCGACCTGCTCAACGCGAAGAACATCACGTGGGGCGGCTTCATGGGCGGCTTCAATCTGCAGACGGTCAACGCGAACGGCACAACGGGCTGCGCCCGCTCGACCTTCTCGCAGGTGCTCAACGCGACGAAGACCGACTACGTGCAGCACCACGCGTGGTTCCAGTACTACGCAAGCACGGCGAACCTTGCGCATACGCGTCCGTCTTCAACGGCCGTGATCGGTGCGGCCGATCCGCTCGACAACACCGCAACGCCGGTTCATCACCAGTACGACACCGACGACTTCTTTGCCGCGGTGAAGTCGGGCAACTATCCGTCGGTCAACTTCCTGAAGGCGCCGGCAGTCGAGGACGGCCATCCGGGCAACTCGGACCCGATCGACGAACAGGCTTTCGTCACGAAGGTCATCAACTTCCTGCAGCAGCAGCCTGACTGGAAGAACACCGCCGTGATCATCGCCTACGACGATTCGGACGGCTGGTACGACCATCGCTACAAGGCGCCTACGAGCTCGTCGTTCGACTCGACGACGCCGCAATCGGCAGGCGGCAAGACGGTGGCGGGCAGCGACAACCTGAGCGCGGCAGGCCAGTGTACGGCCGCGGGCGCAGTGCAGCCGCAGGGCGTGAACGGCGGCGCGGTGAACGGCCGTTGCGGTCCGGGTACGCGCACGCCGTTTATCGTGGTCTCGCCGTGGGCGAAGGCGAACTTCGTCGACGACACGCCGATCACTCAGGCATCGGTCGTGAAGTTCATCGAGGATAACTGGCTCAGCGGTCAACGCATTGGCGGCGGTTCGTTCGACGCCACTGCGGGCAGCATCATGAACATGTTCGACTTCTCGGGCTCGGGCAACAACGCGCCGCTGTATCTGGACCAGAACCTCGGTACGACGCTGGCTCAAGCGCCGGCAATCTGACCAGAGCTGGTCACGAGCCGTGCAGAAACTTGCGATCAGGCAACCCGCGTTCATGCGATGCGCGAGTATCTCGCGCGCATCGCTGACGAACGCGGTGTCATGACGCAGAGCACGGCTTGCAGCAAAGCGTAGTCGGCGTCGAGCCAGTGCATAGGTGCTGGCTCGATTTGCCCTTTTGATCGCATCAGAAGAACTATTGTCACGACCGCCATGAACCAAGCTTCAGACGCTGCCCTGCCGCCGACTCTTCCCGCGAGCGGCGAACCCGGTCCCGTTCTCACGCGCCGCTCAGCGCTCCGGCTGCTTGCGCGAAGCGCCGCCTGCATCGCTATTGCGGCCGTCGCGCTCAGCGCATATGCGCTTGTTTATCCGGAGCGGATGCCGGCCGCAGTCGGCGCGATCGTTGAAGACCTCACAGGCGCGAACCCTCGACCGGTGCATCTTTTGCGTCCGGCAAGCGCGCCGCTGAGCGCGGTGGCGCTGCTCGGCAAGGAGATATTTTTCGACCAGTCGCTGTCGGCTTCCGGCACGCAGTCTTGCGCGTCGTGCCACTCGCCGAAGAATTCGTACGCGCCGGATAACGCGTTTCCTGTTCAGCTCGGCGGCGCGCATATGACCGACGCGGGTTTTCGTCCGCCGCCATCGCTCACGTATCTCTATCGTCAGGCGCCGTTCAGCATTGGTCCCGACCAGGGCGACACGGATGTGCCGGTGGATCTGACGCAACTCGCTTCGCAGGCAAGCGGCGTCGCGCGCGCGCAAAAGACCGCTCTCGCCGCGCCTGCCGCTCCGGCAATGGTGCCGCAAGGCGGGCTCTTCTGGGACGGCCGCGCCGATACTTTGCAGGACCAGGCAATCGGCCCACTGACGAATCCCGTCGAGATGGCCAACAAAACGCCGGAAGACGTCGCGCACAAGCTGCTGCAGACGAAGTACATCGACCAGTTCAAGCAGATGTTCGGGCCGGCCATTGTCGGCAATCCGAGTCTGCTGATTTCAGAGGCCATGTTCGCGGTGGGGCGTTATCAGATCGAAGATCCGTCATTCCACGCGTTCACGAGTAAGTACGACTACTGGCTGGAAGGCAAAGCTCGCCTCACGCATGCAGAACTGCACGGCCTGCAATTGTTCAACGACAAGGACAAAGCGAATTGCGCGGGCTGCCATCTGAGTCAGCCGAGCAAGGACGGCTTGCCGCCAGTGTTTACCGATACGCAATACGAAGCGCTAGGTGTGCCCCGCAATCCGGCCATTCCTGCGAATAAAAATCCAAAGTTCTTCGATATGGGGGTATGCGGGCCGTTTCGTGGAGATCTCGCGAAACAGACGCAGTATTGCGGCATGTTCCTCACACCCACGCTACGCAATGTCGCGAACCGCAAGGTGTTCTTTCACAACGGCGTGTATCACGACCTGAAGCAGGTGATGGACTTCTACAATCTGCGTAATACGTCGCCGGAAAAGATCTATCCGCGCGATGCATCGGGCAAGGTGCAAAAGTACAACGATCTGCCGCCGCAGTTTCACGCGAATGTAGATGTGTCCGACGCACCGTTCGATCGCAAATTCGGAGATCAGCCTGCAATGACGGATCAGGATATTCAGGACATTATTGCGTTCATGAAGACCTTGAGTGACGGGTTCGACGCCAAGGGATCGTGACTCTTCGCGCTGCGCGCGGTCACGCAAGCGCGCAGCGCCACGCGGCGCGTTGTTGTATGCTCTCCCGTTCCGCGATCTCTTCCCACTCTTCCCGATGGCCGATTTCCCGTTTCACGCCGTACTTTTCGATTGCGACGGCGTGCTCGTCGACTCAGAGCCGATCACTAACCGCGTACTCACCGAGATGCTGGGCGAGTTGGGCTGGCACCTGAGCATTGAAGAGACGATGCGTATTTTCGTCGGCAAGGCGGTGAAGGACGAAGCGCCGCTGATCGAAGCGCGCACTGGCGTTGCGATCACGACCGACTGGCTGATGCAATTTCGCGCGCGCCGCAACGCAGCGCTCGAAAAGGAATTGACCGCGATACCGGGCGCAGCGACAGCGGTACGTTCGCTTCACGCATCATTGAAGGGACGAATTGCCGTTGCTTCCGGTGCGGATCGGATCAAAGTCGAATTGCAATTGGCCAAGGCGGAGATCCTGGACTGCTTCGAGGGACGCATCTTCAGCGGTCACGAAACACCGCGTAGCAAGCCGTTCCCCGATGTGTATCTCGCCGCGGCGGCGGCGCTGGATGTGGACCCGGCGCACTGCGCCATTGTCGAAGACACGGTGACGGGCGCGACTGCCGGCGTTGCAGCCGGCGCGACGGTATTCGGTTACTGCCCGGACGAATTCGGGCATAGCAGCGCTGCCGCATTGCAGGCAGTCGGCGTGGCTCAGGTGTTTCGCGACATGAACGACTTGCCGGGTTTGCTTGCCGCGTGGCGCGGCAAGGCGTGAATCGGCCTACTCGAACGCTGCGTCGATCGGCACGCGATACCCCACCACGAGGCGGTTCGTTTCGTTAGCCATGCCAACTACTGCGAGCAGTTCGCCAAACATCTCGTCGGTCATACCCGCACGGCGAGCCGCGGCCGTGTGACTCGCAACGCAATAACCGCAGTTGTTCGTCACGCTTACGGCCACGTAGAGCAGCTCTTTCATTAACGGATCGAGCGCGCCGGGCTTCATCACGTCTTTCAGACTGTCCCACGTGCGCGCGAGCGTCGGAGGATGCTGCGCGATGTACTTCCAGAAGTTGTTGACGTCGTCGACCTGACGCGTCTCCTTGATATCGTCGTACACAGCTTTGACTTCGGGCGATGCTGCGGAATACTCCACGGCTTTCTGCTGACTCATGGGCTCTCCTGTTGTGACTGCATGAAAGTGCGATTCGGGCTCAGTTCGGCATATGCGGCATCTATTGTGCGCGCATTTTGCCGAACTGGAATCGACTATTCCGGCATTCACACTGCCCTGTCACCCTGGCGTACGCGTCGCCGCAACGACCGCTGCGGGGGCGGCTGCTTGCAGGTGATCGCCGCCATCGCGAGGCGTCGGCTCCGGACGCGTGGAGCGCTCCGATTGCGCCAGCAACGTACCGACCGACGGGTCGATGGCGTCGGTGAAAGGCTTCGGATCCAGTCCGATTGCGAGTACCAGCAGCGCCATTGCGCCGAGCAACACGAATTCTCGCTTGCCGACATCTTTCAGGTTGCCAACACGCGCGTTCGCAATCGCGCCAAAAATTACGCGCTTATACATCCACAACGTGTAGGCCGCGCTCAGAATCAGCGTGGACGCCGCCATCGCGCCGATCCAGAAGTTAAAGCGGATCGCGCCCATCAGCACCATGAATTCGCCGACGAAACCCGACGTGCCCGGCAGGCCGACATTCGCCATCGAAAACAACATCACGAACGCGGCGAAACGCGGCATGGTGTTGGCAACGCCGCCGTACTCGGCGATCGCAGCCGTTTTCGTGCGATCGTAGAGCATGCCCGTGCACAACAGCATCGCGCCGGACACCACGCCGTACGACAGCATCTGCACGATCGCGCCGGCCTGACCGATACGGTTGAAGACGAACAGACCGAGCGTGACGAGGCCCATATGAGCCACCGTCGAATACGCAAGCAGGCGGCGCATGTCGGTCTGCACGAGCGCGAGAAGACTCGAATAGATCACCGCGACGAGCGACAGCGTGATTATCATCGGCGCGAAAAAGTGGCTTGCCTGTGGTGCAATCGGCAATGCGAAACGCAACAGGCCGTAGCCGCCGAGTTTGAGCATGCCGATCATCACGGCAGCGCCCGTGGGGCCGTCGAGGTGAACGTCGGGCAACCAGGTATGAAGCGGCCACATGGGCACCTTCACGCCGAATGCCGCGAGGAAGCCGAGAAAGATCAGTACTTGCGGCATGGTGCCAAGGCGCGTTTCCCGCCACAGCGCGAGGTCGAAGCTATGCGTCTGGCTGTACAGATACAGCATCGACATCAGCATCATCAGCGAGCCAAGGAACGACACGAAGAAGAACTTCACCGCGGCATATGACCGATTGGAGTGCCCCCATGTGCCGATCAGCAAATAAAGCGGAATCAACGTTGCTTCGAACGAGACGAAGAACATCATGCCGTCGAGCGACGTAAACACGCCCTGCATGAAACCGGACAACATCAGGAATGCGCCGAAGTACTGCGCAGTGCGCTCGGTGATCGACTCCCACGAGGCGACCACGATGATGATCGTCGTCAGCGCGGTCAATGCGACGAGCCACAGCGAAATGCCGTCGACGCCGACGTGCCACGCGATATCGAAAGTCGGCGACCATCTGACGTTTTCGACGAATTGCATCGACGTCGCTTCGTTGCGGAAATTCGCGACCAGCGGAATCACGGGCACGAAGCCCGCAAACGCGCCGATCAATGCGAGCCACCGCGTACGGTTGCGAGCCGTGTCCGACCCGGCTCGCAAAACGACGAGGCCGGCAACGATAGGGATCCAGATAAGCAGACTAAGGAGAGGCAATGGCATGTGCGCTGTCGAAAACTTGAAGTACAAAACGCCGCACCAACACTTTCCATTTCGAAAGCATTGAAGCGAATATGTAGGGTTCGGGGCCAGCAGGGGCGACGTGTGCAGACTTCGCTCGACTACACGTTTACCCGCAGTCGAACGACGAGGTGGGAGATTACCAAGATAAGAATAGTTTTGCAGCGCAACATTGCGCTCATGCCCTAGACGATGACTTATTGCGGTCGCTTCGCTTGCACAAGCTGGAAAAATGTGCACTTGCACAAACGGGCTGGGGATTCTTCGCGGCTCCGCGAATTTCCCGCAGAAGCACGCTTTTGACGACCATTTGCTGCCAGTTCACGACATGCGCAATGGCGATTCCGTCACGAGGCACACGAAATGCGTTCGACAGCGCCGCGTATGGGTCTTTTCGCGCACCGATCTGCAGGGACCCGCTGTATTGGATAGAAATATTTTTTATGCAGGTGCAGGCGCGGAACGAGGTGCCGTGTCAGGAAAACCGTCGCCGATCGCATGCTTCACACGAGGAGCGGATGCGCCGACGCGCCTTACAGAAGCCGAATATACTTTGGCGGCCAACACATCGAAAGCCGCGCATTCAGCGAGCGGATGCTGCTGCGTCGACCTCATTCTCCGGACTTGCATGGTGTTTTCTCACGAAGGTGTCGTTCCCGCGCTCGAGTGCCGCGGGCTTAGCAAGACCTACGGCGCGGGCCGCGTCGTGCTCGCAAATCTCGACTTCACGCTCGCGCCCGGCGAATTCGTCGCGATCATGGGCGACTCAGGCGTCGGCAAATCGACGCTGCTCAATCTGATCGCCGGTCTCGATCAGGCGGACAGCGGCGATGTGATGATCGGCGGCCATGCCGTGTCGCGTCTCGACGACAATGCCGCGACGCGTCTGCGCAGGCAAAAGCTCGGCTTTGTGTTTCAGGCGTTTCACGTGCTGCCGCATTTGACGCTTGCGCAGAACGTCGCGCTGCCACTGCTGCTAAACGAGTTGCCCTCTTCCGCGGCGCTCGACATGCTCGCGGCCGTCGGACTCGAAGGCCGCGGTGATGACTTTCCGCGGCAACTGTCGGGTGGCGAAATGCAACGCGTTGCTATCGCGCGCGCCCTGGTCCATCGCCCTACTCTGATCCTCGCCGACGAACCAACGGGCAACCTCGATCCCGATACCGCCCACGGCGTGCTCGCGTTGTTTCGTGCACAAAGCAAGGCGACCGGCGCGGCCACGATGATGGTGACGCACTCGGAGGCCGCTGCCGCCGTTGCCGACCGCATCATGATTCTCAGCGATGGCGGCTTGCATGCCGCGTCGGAAGTGCCGGCGTCTTCACAGGCGCAACACGGCGCGCGAACCACTGCGCGTTCAACCGATGACGCCCGCTGATTCGCAGCGCTCCGCGCCCGGACGCGGACACCGCATTCTCGCGCGCTGGCTGCTCGCCGCCGAATGGCGCAGTCATCGGGCACGCGCGCTCGTTGCAATCGCAACCATCGCGTTGGGTGTGGCGCTCGGTTACGCTGTGCAACTGATCAACAGCGCAGCCTTCAACGAGTTCTCCGCTGCGGCGCGCAGCCTTTCCGGCCAAGCCGATCTGCAGGTGCGCGGCGCTCAGCCGCTACTCGACGAGTCGATCTATCCGCGCCTCGCCACGCAAAGAGGTCTCGCGCTCGCGAGTCCCGTTCTTGCGCTAGACGTCACGGTGCCGGGACAGAACGCGGCTTTGCCTGTGCTCGGCATCGACGTGTTCAAGGCAAGCCGCATTGCGCCGGACCTGATGGGCGTGCCATCGAGCGGACAGCCTTTCGACACGCTCGCGTCCGACGCCGTGTTTCTCTCGACTGCCGCGCAAGAATGGTTGCACGTGAAGACCGGGGATCAGGTGGCGCTGCAGAGCGGCACGTCGATCGTGCACTTGCGGGTGGCCGGCGGCATCGTCAGAACAAGGCCGGGTCAACGGCTCGCGATCATGGATATTGCCGCGGTTCAATGGAAGTTCGGCAAGGTCGGCAAGCTTTCGCGCGTCGACGTGCAACTCGAGCGTGGTGTCGACCGCGAGCGCTTCAAACGCGATCTGCAAAATGAGTTGGGCAGCCAATGGGTCGTCGCCGAAGCGCGTGACGTCGAGAGCCGCACGGACCGGCTGTCGCGCGCCTATCGAATCAACATGAACGTGCTCGCGCTGGTTGCGCTTTTCACCGGGGCGTTCCTCGTGTTTTCGACGCAGGCACTCAGCGTGGTGCGTCGTCGCGCGCAGTTTGCGATGCTGCGCGTCCTCGGACTGACACGCGGCCAACTGCTGCGTCAGATTCTGCTGGAAGGCGCGCTGCTCGGCCTGCTCGGTTCGCTATGCGGCCTCGCGCTCGGTTATGCACTCGCTGCCGGAGCGTTGCGTTTTTTCGGCAGCGATCTCGGCGGCGGCTACTTTCCCGGCGTGCAGCCGCAGGTCGGCTTCGAACCAGTCGCAACTGCGATTTTCCTGACGCTCGGCATCGCCGTGGCAGTTCTCGGCAGCCTCGCGCCGGCACTGGAAGCGGCGCGCGCACGGCCCGCTTCCGCACTCAAGGCCGGTGCCGAAGAAGGCGCGCTCGCGCGGCTCGCCACGCCGTGGCCCGCCCTCTTGTGCCTGGTTATCGCCGCGCTTCTCACGCAAGCACCGCCATGGTTCGACGCGCCGATTGGCGGTTATGTGGCCGTCGCGCTACTGCTGATCGGCGGAATTGCATTGATGCCGCGGGTCACCGCCCTCATATTTGGCGTAGCGAGCCGGGGGTTCGCATCGCGCTCACGGGCCGGTGCGGCCAGTACGCTAGCGCTCGCGCGTCTCGCAAATGCGCCGGGTCATGCGTCGATTGCAATGGGCGGCGTGTTGTCCAGCTTCGCGCTGATCGTGGCGATGGCGATCATGGTGGCGAGCTTCCGCGTGTCCGTCGAAGACTGGCTGGTCCATCTACTGTCCGCTGATCTTTATGTGCGCGTCGCGGAAAACGGCGACACAGGCGGCTTGAGTCCTGCTGAACAGACGCGGCTTGCTGCGGTGCCGGGCATTGCAAGGGCGGCGTTCGCACGCACTTCACATATCACGCTCGACCCGGCGCGCCCGGACGTCGCGATACTCGCACGCGAGATCGACGCAACCGATCCGGGTGCAAATCTGCAAATGACGGGACCTGTGCTTACGCCGCGCGATCTGCAAAGCGCTGAAACACCTGTTTGGGTGTCCGAAGCAATGGTGGATCTATATGGTTATAGGCTCGGACAGCGTATCCGCTTGCCCATCGGCGAGCGCGCAAATGTGTTCGTGGTGGCCGGCGTATGGCGCGATTACGCTCGGCAGACGGGCGCGATCCAGATACGGCTTGCCGACTACCGTCGCCTCACCGCCGACACGAGCGCTACCGATGTCGCGGTTACCGTCGAGCGAGGTTCGAGCATTGAGCGCACGATAGCCGGGTTGCGTGCACTGCCTTTCGGCGCGAGGTTGGACATCTCGCAACCGGGCGCCATTCGGGCGCGCACGCTCGTGATATTCGACCGAAGTTTTGCAGTCACATATCTGCTGGAGGCGGTCGCTATCGTCATCGGCTTGTTCGGCGTGGCCGCAACATTTTCGGCGCAGACGCTCGCACGCGCTCGCGAGTTCGGCATGCTGCGGCATGTCGGCGTGACGCGCTCGCAAATCCTCGCGATCCTCGCGCTCGAAGGCGGCATGCTCACCGCGTGCGGTATCGCAATGGGTTTTGTTCTCGGCTTCGCGATCAGTCTGATTCTCGTATTCGTCGTCAATCCGCAGTCGTTTCACTGGAGCATGTCGCTGCATGTTCCGTGGACGATGCTGGCCACAGTTGCGGTCGTGATGCTCGCGTCGTCGTGTTCGACAGCGGTGATTGCGGGACGTGGCGCCGTTTCCGTGGATGCAGTGCGCGCGGTCAAGGAGGACTGGTGATGCGAGCTTTGCGCCGGTTATTGGCGCTTCAATCGATGGCGCTTCAATCCATACATTTGGCGAACGCGGGGAACGAGGTTTCGGTCGCGCGTTTTCGTCGGACTCGGCCACGGGTTCCACATTTGTTCGTTGTCGGCGCGTTCGCCTTGTCGGCCAACATGGTCTTTGCCGCAACGCCGGAATTCGCCGCTGTCACGAAAGGCCATCAGATTGTGCTGCCGACGGACACCGGCGCTCACGCCGATTTTCGCACCGAGTGGTGGTACGCCACCGGCTGGCTGACTACGCCCGATAACCGGCCGCTCGGTTTTCAGATCACGTTCTTCCGCTCGGCAACGGGACACGATGCCGCCGATCCGAGTGCTTTCGCGCCTTCTCAACTGATCATCGCACACGCCGCGTTGAGCGATCCTGCACTCGGCCACCTCGTGCACGATCAGCGAATTGGCCGCGAGGGATTCGGCCTCGCCTACGCGAAGCCTGCGAATACCGACGTCAAGCTCGACACGTGGAAAATTGTTCGTGCCGCCGATGGCCGCTACGATGTTACCGCCGATGCCGGCGAGTTCGCGTTGCATCTTGAGCTAACGCCAACGCAGGTCCCTTTGATTCAGGGCGAACATGGCTTCTCACGCAAAGGCCCGCGGCCGGAACAGGCCAGTTACTACTACAGCGAGCCGCAATTGCGCGTGTCGGGCAGCGTGAGGCGACCGGGCGCCAATGGTGATTCATCCCATGGAGACACTGCCGTGACGGGCGTTGCATGGCTCGATCATGAATGGTCGAGCACATTGCTCGACGCGAATGCGGTGGGATGGGACTGGCTGGGCGCGAATCTTTCCGACGGTTCGGCACTGATGGCCTTCAAGGTGAGAAGCCGCGACGGACATGCGATGTGGGCGCATGCTGCATTGCGCGACCGCGACGGACGAGTCACGACGTTCGCTCCGGGCGAAGTCGACTTCACGCCCCGTCGCACATGGCGCTCGCCGCGCACGAACACGTCGTACCCGGTGTCGATGTCGGTGCGAACCGGCGCGCTGACATGGCAACTCGATCCGCTGATGGACGACCAGGAACTGGACTCGCGCCAGTCTACTGGCGCGGTGTACTGGGAGGGCGCGGTGCGCGTGAGCCGCGATGGCGCGGATCTCGGGCGGGCTTATCTCGAGCTGACGGGTTATGCGAACGCACTGCGGATCGACAGGCAGTGAGGGCTGACGCGGCCTCGCCGTTTATCGCCGCGTTTTACCACCGCGTAAACGCAGAAACCCCACCTTTTGTGGGGTGGGGTTTTCTGATGCTGCTGGGGAGCCTGACGATTACCTACTTTCACACGGGCAATCCGCACTATCATCGGCGTGGAGTCGTTTCACGGTCCTGTTCGGG
>NZ_JAVDVL010000010.1:0-309903 GCF_031456815.1 Paraburkholderia strydomiana | reverse complement strand
CCCGAGCTTCAGGTACAGCTCGACCGCGCGAACGCGGTCTTCGTATGAATACATGGACTACCTCCAAAGTAGTCCAGGATTTTGTCCGCATCCCCACTTTTTGCATCTAAAATTGACCCACCCCTGATGCGCAGAGACATCAATCTGGTGCGTCGATTTCCTCCTCTTTTTGTCGTTTAGGTGAGCTTTTACGGGTTGCAGCCCGCGAAGCGGGCTGCCCCGCCGTGCTGTTTTTGAAGCGCCAGGAATCGTTACCTGTTTCGACTATATGGCAGTGGTGTGTGAGTCGGTCAAGAAGCGCTGTCGTCATCTTTGCGTCGCCGAATACGTTCGACCATTCGGTGAAGCTTAGATTGGTCGTAACGAGAACGCTTGTACGCTCATAAAGTTTCGAGAGCAGATGGAACAGCAGTGCGCCGCCCGTTTGTGTGAATGGAAGATAGCCGAGTTCGTCCAGAACAATGGCGTCGACATACATCAGGCGATTCGCGAGTTGCCCGGGTTTGCCGACGGCCTTTTCGGCCTCAAGCTGGTTCACAAGCTCGACAGTAGTAAAAAACCGAACTCGTTTCCCGTGGTTTTGTATTGCCTCGATACCAATGGACGTCGCGAGGTGCGTTTTGCCCGTGCCAGGTCCACCGATAAACACGACGTTCTGCGCGGACTCACAGAATCGAACGGTATGCAGTTCTCGCACGAGCGTTTCATCGACGCTCGCCTGCTCGAAGTCGAAGCCGGCGAGGTCGCGGTGTGCAGGGAAACGTGCGGCGGCCATCTGGTAGTTGATTGACCGAACCTGTCGCTCAGCCGTCTCTGCCTTCAGCAGCATCTGCATGAACTTCTCCGGTTCAAAGTCGCTGTGTCGTGCCTGTGCTACCAGCTCGGGCCACGCCTGCGCCATTCCGTGGAGTTTTAACGATTTGAGAAGTGCGGCGGTTTCATTCGACATGACCATCCTCCTCGTTACGCGTAACCCGAAGCCGCTCATAGCGGTAGACGTCGGCAAGCGGTTCGACCTTGAGCGTGATTGCCGTTCTCACGGCGTCACCTGAACGCGCCGATGGACTCTTCAGCCGGGCAAGAATGTTCAGGACGTGGTCTCCGCTCGGACGCCCGGACTCGAGAGCAAGCTCGACGGCAACCAGCACGGCCTCCAGGCCATGAACGGGAGTGGCTGCGAGGACCTGGACCATCACGCGGTCACCACCGGTTTGCTTCAGCAGGTGTCTTTGCAGACGAAGCATCGGTTCTGGCATGGTCAGGAACGGCGCGCCGTTTCTCAAGGAGCCGGGCTTACGCTCCACCAAAGCGATGTAGTGCCGCCAGTCGTAGAAGGTCTGGTAGCGGTCAAAGCTGCGGGGATGGCGGGCAATCTCGACGCCGTCCGCGACCAGACTGATGTAGGTCGGATAGCAGCGCAGGCTTACGATGTGATGCGCATACTCCGTCGGCACGCTGTAACGGTTCCGGTCGAGATGCACCAGACTCGTCGGCGAGACGCGCACAGGTTTCTCAATGTAGCCGTCGAACGGCTTCGGAACCTGCATCAGTCGTGGACGCTCGTCCGCCAGGGCGTCTTCCACACTAAGTTCGGGCCATTGTGGATGTCTCAGCTGCTTCCAGGCTTGTTGGCATCGTTCGGCCAGCCATATGTTCAGGACCTCAAGCGATTCCCATCGGATACCGATTGCATCGTGCCAAATCTGGCGACGTCGGTCCTGAACGTTCTTCTCGACGATGCCTTTTTCCCAACCGGCAGCCCGGTTGCAGAACTCAGGCTCGAACAGGTAGTGGCCGCACATCGCATGGAAGCGCGCGTTGATAGCTCGTTCCTTACCCGGGCCAACTTTATCGACGGCGGTTTTCATATTGTCATAGATGCCGCGCCGGGGAACGCCGCCTAACGCGACGAATGCTCGTGCGTGGGCGTCGAACAGCATCTCGTGGCTTTGGGTTGGATAAGCCACAAGCCAGAAGGCACGACTCGCGGCGAGTTTTATGTGGGCGACCTCTACGCGTCGCCTGAGTCCGCCAATGAAGACATATTCGCAGCTCCAGTCGAACTGGAATGCTTCGCCATATTCGAAGGCGAGCGGCACAAAGGCGCCACGTTGCGCCCCCGCATCGCGCTCCTTCTTCCAGTTGCGCACGAAGGCGCACACTCGGTCGTAGCTGCCGTCGTAGCCAGCCGCTCGTAAATCCTCGTACATCTGCGTCGCTGAGCGCCGTTCCCGTCTTGTACGTCGCAAATCGGCGACCAGCCAAAGTCGCAGTTGCTCCGACCACGGGTCGACGACGCTGTTGCTGACGCGTTTGGCGAATTTCGGCTCGCTCGCCGACGGCTCGCGCAACCATCGTCGAATCGTGTTTCTCGAAAGCCCCGTCTTTCTTGCAATATCCCGAAGCGGGACGCCGTCGCGGAAATGCATCCGCCGAATCTTGGCCAACATGCTCACGGTTATCACTCCGTTCTCCTGCTTGGCGTCCAAGCAGGCAGTTGAACATGTGGGTCAATTTTCGATGCAAATTTTTAGCGGAAGTGGGTCAGTTTTATGCGCGTATCAACACACGGAGATCACGGCGGGATCGACCGGGTCCTTGTGTCGCGCAGCGATGGTCTGACAGTGCAGCACCATCGAGCAAGCCAGCGGAATAGGATCGAGGCCGAGATGCGGTTGCGCCGCATGAGCGCCCTTGCCGGTGACTGTGATCCTGAAGCGCGAACCCGCCGCCATGATCGGGCCCACCCGCAAGCCGAAATGTCCACCCGGCAAACTCGGCCAATTGTGCATGCCGAACACTGCCTCGGTGGGATATTGCTCGAACAGACCGTCGTCGATCATCTTTCGCGCGCCCGCGCCGCCTTCTTCTCCCGGCTGGAACACGAAATGAACGCTGCCTGGTAGTTGCGGCATGCCTTTCAGAATGCGCGCGGCGCCGAGCAGCATCACCGTGTGGCCGTCGTGCCCGCACGCGTGCATGATTCCGTGAGTGCAGGACGCGTGCGTGAAATCGTTGGCTTCCTGGATGGGCAACGCATCCATGTCCGCACGAAGCACGATGCCCCAATGCGGATTCGCGCCCGGCAAGCTTGCCACGACGCCTGTTCCGCCCAGTCCGCGCGATACCGTATAACCAAGTTCCTCAAGCTCACGCGCGACGACATCCGCGGTCCCGTGTTCTTCAAAGCGCAACTCGGGATGCGCGTGAAGGTCGCGTCGCAACTTTGCCCAATGCGGATGATGCGCGGTTAGCGATGTTTCGGGAATATCGGTGGCTTCCATTCTCGGCACCTTTCTAAAGCAGGCAGCTTCCAGTCGGCGACATCACCGCGTGACGTCTTGCGATGGTTAATCGTAGTACCCGAGGATCGACTTCACCTCCATGTACTCTTCCATTCCTTCGATCCCGTACTCGCGACCGTTTCCGGATTGCTTGTACCCGCCGAATGGAGCCTGCGGGTCCCACGCCGGATAGTTCAGATGCACCTGGCCTGACTCGATGCGCGCGGCGACCCGACGCATCAGCGTTTTGTCCGTGCCCTGCACATGTGCGCCGAGTCCGTACACGGTGTCGTTCGCGATGGCGATCGCTTCTTCTACCGTGTCATACGCGAGGATCGCGAGGACCGGCCCGAAGATCTCCTGCTGGGCAATCGGCATGTCCGTGCGTACATCCGAGAAGATTGTCGGGCGCGCATAGAAGCCTTGGCTCAAGCCGACGGGTCTGCCTGCGCCGCCCACGATCAGCTTCGTGCCGTCGTCCACGCCCGCTTCGATCATCTGCTGCACCCGGTTGAACTGTGCGCGATTCGCGAGTGGACCATGAGTCGTCGTCTCGGCGAACGGATCGCCGACGATCATCTGTTTCGTCGCCGCCACGGCGAGTTCATCCACCTGGGCCATGACGCTGCGTGGGACGATCAGGCGCGTCGGCGCGCTGCATGACTGCCCCATGTTGCGAAACGCAGCCGCTACGCCGAGCGTGACCGCACGCGGCAGATCGGCGTCAGGCAGCACGATGTTAGGCGACTTGCCACCCAGTTCCTGCGCAACGCGCTTGACCGTCGGCGCGGCCGCCTGGGCGACCAGCACGCCGGCTCGCGTCGAACCGGTGATCGACACCATATCGACTTGCGGATGGGCCGACAGCGCCGTCCCCACTTCCGGCCCCGTGCCGCTCACGAGATTGAACACGCCCGCTGGAATGCCCGCTTCGGCGACGACCTCGGCGAACAGCAGGGCGCTCAGCGGCGACAACTCGCTGGGCTTCAGGATAACGGTGCAGCCGGCAGCCAGTGCCGGCCCGACTTTCGCGGTGATCTGATAGATCGGCCAGTTCCACGGCGTGATGAGCGCGCACACACCGATCGGCTCGCGGGCGATGGCGGTGGTGCCACGCTGGGCGACGAACGGATAAGTTGCGAGGTTGTCGCGTGCGACGCGGATATGTTCGGCCGCGAGCGGCACATGGGCACTGCGCGCATAGTTGATCGGCGCGCCCATTTCCATCGACAGGGCAAGCGCAAACAGTTCGGCTCGTTCGAGGAAGAGGGCATGAACGCGGTCGAGCAGCGCGGCGCGCTCTTTGGGCGAAGTCGCGGACCAGCTCGCGAACGCTTTGCGCGCGGCTTGCACCGCGCGGTCCACGTCGCCGGCGTTCCCTAACGGGATGTCGCAAAGCGTCTCTTCGGTGGAAGGGCAGACCACGGCGGCGCGTTCCGTGCCGATAGGCGCGACCCATTCGCCGTCGATAAAGAAGCGGTCCAGATGGCCAGCCTGCATCAGATGAAGCACAGGGGATTTCATTGCTGCTTGTCCTTGCGTCGATACCGTGCGCTCGTAGCAGGCGAAAGCGCACGGATAGAAGTCGAAACGAAACCGTTGTCAGAAGTCGGCGACCTTGCCCCACGCCGATTTGTCGAAGCGTTCGGGACGGTAAGGCTCGGGATCGACGATCGGCGTCGCGCCTGTGACCATATCCGCCACGAGATGACCGCATCCAGGCCCGATTCCGAAGCCGTGGCCACTGAGGCCAGCGGCCAGCACGAAGCCGGGCAGCGACTGCGTTTCGCCGATGGCGGGGATGCCGTCAGGCGTCATGTCGATATAGCCGGCCCAGGAGGCCGTCACGCGTGCTTCGCCAATCACTGGACACAGATCGATGGCACGCCGGCGAATTTCCGTGAGTGTGGCTTCATCGGCGCTGGGGTCCAGCACGCGCATTTTTTCCATCGGCGTCGCCTGATCGAGCCGCCAGCGGTTCAGGCCTTCATGGCCCGAGCGCACGCCTTCCAGACCGCCGGGACTGAGGCTCTGCCAGCGACGCGCGAACATCGGCAGAAAGTCCTTCGCATAGCGAAGTTTTTGCAACGTGGGATCGAACTTTGCCAATCCGCTGATGGCGAGCGAATAGGTTTCGTCGCCGCGACGCGTGATCGTGATGCTTTTCGTGTGCAGCGCATCCGGCAACGTGCCGCGCGGCAGCGAGACCGACGCGACCGACGAGCGAATGGTCGCCTGGGGCAGGCGGATGCCGAGTTGCCGGCAAAACGTCGAGGCCCATGCGCCGCCCGACAGCACCGCGATCTTCGTGCGGATCACGCCGTGCTCGGTCACGACACCGCTGACCCTGCCGCCCTCTGTTTCGATGCCTCGTGCCGCGCAATTCTGATGGACGGTGCCGCCTAGCTTGATGATGCTGCGTGCCACGGCCGGAGCGGCGTTGGCCGGGTCGGCCGTGCCGTCGGTCGGCGCGAACACGCCGCCTTTCCAGTTGCGTCCGGTTGCGGCCGCCCGCTCGTTGGCCTGTTTGCTGCCGAGCACTTCGGTTCTGACGCCGGCCGTGCGGGCGAATTCGCACCAGCGCGTCCATCCGCCGAGTTCGTCGTCGTCGTTGCTGAGATACAGCAGACCGCCGCGGCGAAAGCCGGCGGATTCCCCGGATTCGTCTTCGAACTGCTGCCACAGTCGCAGACTTTCGGTCGCAATCGGCAATTCTCGCGCATCGCGGTTCTGCTGGCGGCACCAGCCCCAGTTCCGGCTGGATTGCTCGCCGCCTACGATGCCTTTTTCGATCAGCGCGACTTTGACGCCACGCTTCGCGAGAAACCATGCAGTGAATACGCCGACAATGCCCGCGCCTATCACGACGACGTCGGCGCTATCGGGCAGCGCCGGGCTGGTATGAATGCGGGTCAACGGTACGCGCATCTATGAAAGTTCCTTCGTGAGTCGCGTGTCGGGTAAATGTCTGTCGGCGAGCTTGCCAGTTGCAACGCCCAGAACATCGCCTGGCTAACGAACCTGTACGACCGGTAGACCGGATCGGGTGCGCCTTGATGCGCGGCGGCGGGCACGTTGTGCACCATCTTCAACGTGGTGTCGACGCAGCACCATGTTTTCGCCCCTCTTCAGCAACGCGGACATCATCGACTTTCGTTCAAGGTCCGAAGCGCGCGTCGCGAGTTCAGGAAGCGGAGGGATATCGGCGGCAGTCGCATGACGCGTCCACTCACCGTCGGGCAGCTCGACAGGCCAAGGCGGTCGAAGTCGAACAGAGTTAACGGCGTCGTTGCCGATGTGGCAACGCATCCTCGTGCAGCCTGTACCATCTGTGTGTCCTGGATCAATCAGCCGTCGACCTGCCAGTGTCGAGATGCTTGCTGCCGGCTCGAAGAGCCCACGGATCATCAAGACTTCAAGCGCGCTGTACGGGCCGGGCCGGTAGAGTCTTTATGGTACGTGGGCAATGTCACTCTGCGACGCTCGAAAAATATTTCAAAAGAGTATGAACACTGCGTTTGGCGTGCCTTGCGCAGCATTTTATGTGGCGCACTCATCGACTTGACTCGCTGGAGCGGCGAGTCGCGATCCGTAGAAACGCGGCCAGGCTTCGATCGCGTCGCCTGGCGTGACTGTCTGATGGGTTTGATAGGTCTGATGCCGCGTTCCGGTCGAACACGCAGATTTGTAGAATGCTCAGCCGCGCTCAGACTGGATGCAAGGCGCAGCAACGCAATCGCGGGCCTACGGGTGGGGCGCAATTGATAATTGCCAGCAACCGGTTGCGCAACAGGGCCGTAAGCTGTTCAACCCTTCGCAGTGGGTGTCTGGCTCGATACCGCCTGCAATTCGCCGGTTTTAGTTCGCAGGCGGCATTGTTCACGTTAGCTTGTCGATCACGAGCAACGTCGAAGTGGCCGACGCATATAACTTTCCGGTGCTGTCCTTTAGCGTGGCCTCGGCGAACGCCGCGCGGCGGCCAATGCTGATCACCCGGCCTTCCGCCCGAAGCGTGCCGGTCTCATGCGTTATCGCTTTATGGTACGAAACCTTGAGTTCCAGCGTTGTATAGGCTTGCGTTGGCGATAGACGGGAATGGGCGGCGCAGCCGCATGCGGAGTCGAGCAGTGTGGCTGCATATCCGCCATGGACCGTACCGATAGGGTTATAAGCTCGGAGTGACGGTACGCTTTCGAAAGCTGCGAAGCCTTCCGACGCTTCGACCAGCGTGAAGTCCAAGGTATCACCGATCGGTGGCCGTCCCCCTGATTGCATTAATTTGTGTAGCTGCTCCAAGCCGGAGAGATTGGGTGGTAGCTGTTCGACAAGGTTCATTTGCAAGACTCCAGATGGAAGCGTCGTTTAAGCGCTGTCTTCGCGCGCATCAATATTTTGTCGGAGCGCGTTTGATCTGGCTCCCCTCTGGCAAGCATTAGCGCGCCAACCATCTCGCACAATAGCGACTCCGCGTTCGGGTTCGCCTCTGCGTCTCCAAGCTCCGACAAAAGCCCTGCAAGCCGCTTTCGCAGCCGTGTCGTTCCCTCTGCAAAGGCCGCGCGTGCTTCAGGGGATACCCTCGTCATTTCAGAAACTAACGCAGCAACCGGACAACCAACCGGAATTGCGTCCCGGTGCGCGCGCGACAGATAAAAGCGGATGTAATGCCAAAGGCCTTGCGCAGGCGATCGACCGGATACTTGATGGAGAAAGTGAGCTTCACTCTCTTCAAACATCGTGGCAATGGCAGCAGTCACAAGCTCGTCTTTCGAACGAAAGTGAGCATAAAAGCCACCATGAGTCAGTCCGGCGCCCTCCATAACCCGCGCAACAGCAATCTGCTGTGGCCCGTGAGCCCGAATTGCATCCGCGGCTACCTTCAGCAGCTTTTGACGCGTTTCGTCTTTGTGTGTAGCGCCATATCGCATTGACCGGTCCCGCCCATAGTATGATCACCATCATATAAAGAAACGTGTTCAATCACAACGCTTCTCGCCGCGACAGTTTTCGCGAGAGCTGGCACCGCCGTCAGGCGGCGAGTCGTCCGTTCGCTCTGCGACTCGCGCCAGGCAGGTTTAGTTTTGCTGGCCGACTTTGACGGCTGACGTTAACAGACGCGAAGACGAATGCGAAGACACATGCGAAGACGAATGCGACTGACAATGCGGGCATCCACAGTGCGAAAACGGGTCGGTCCGCGCTCATAACGTAAAAAACGCCGCATCCTCTCGTAGCCTCGGGACGATTCGTCTCTCAGCCCACTCCAACCACGCCCGGGTCCTGGCATCCATGAAGTGCCTGGAAGGCAGGAGTGCATATATTCCAATGTCCGGCGACCGCCACGCCGGTAACACCCGGCGGAGCCGGCCATCGCGGATTGCGTCTATGACCGAGAAAAGCGGAAGGAGCGTTATTCCGGCGCTCCTCACGGCAACATCGAGCAGCAATTCTGGCGTGTCCGCCACCAGCGGCCCTTGCGGGGAAAACTCCTGCACCGGGCCTTGCCCGTCTGTCAGTCGCCATTCAGGAGTGATGGAAGGATTAATCAGACGCAGGCATGAGTGCTCGCTCAATGCGGCGGGTGTCGTAGGCTCGCCGAAGCGTTGCAGATATTCGGGCGACGCGCACACCACCGCGAATGTCGTTCCCAGTCGACGCGCCACCAATCCCGAGTCAGTCAGCGACTCCGCCAGATAAAAGCTCACGTCTACACCGCGGGCGAGCAGGTCGGGAAAGTACTGCGAAGTACTGTAGTTGACGATGACTTCGGGGTAACTCGCACAGAAATCGGCGAGCGCAGGCGCGACATAGTGGTGGCCGAAACTGGTCATGCATTGCACGCGCAGCCGGCCAGACGGAGTGGATGCCGTCCCAGAGGCCTTCGCTTCGGCTTCGTCCATAAGCGCAACGATCTCGCGACAACGCTCGGCGTATTCGGCGCCAGCATCGGTGAGTATCCGATGGCGGGTCGAGCGCTGAAGCAGCTTGACGTCGAGCCGCTTCTCCAGGTCTGACACGAGCCGCGAAACCTGCGCCGTAGTGAGATCCATCTGCTCGGCCGCGGCAGTGAAACTGCCGCTATCGACCACACGCAGGAACGCGCGAATCGCATGGAAGAGGCCTGTCTGTAGGAGGTCTTTGCGCATTCCGTAAATATACTTTGTTCGACGGTCTATTGTTACTGAAGTTGTAGCGTCTCACAATCGGGCCACTAAATTGCAACCGCGGAGAACCTCCCATGAAACCCGATGTGCGTGCTCCGGTGAGCAGTAGCGGCCGGCTTGCAGGCTTGCTGATTCTCGTTTTGCCTCCGCTGTTGTGGGCCGGAAACTTCGTGGTCGGCAGGCTCGCACGTAACGACGTGCCACCTATGACGCTGGCCTTCGGCAGGCATCTCATCGCGCTGGTGTGTCTCCTGCCGTTTGGGTGGGCCGCGATGAAGCGCGACATGAGTCGGTATTGGGCGCTTCGCTGGCGACTCGTGCGCGTATCCCTCGCAGGTATGGTTGCCTTCAATCTTCTCGTCTATGTAGGGCTGCATTCGACGACGGCATCAAATGCGCAGTTGATGAACTCTGCCATTCCGGTACTGATCATCTTGATCGGTGCTGCATTTTTCGGGCAAAGGCTGACCGCCGTCCAGAGCTTCGGACTCGTTCTATCCTGCCTCGGCGTTTTGACCATCATCTCGCACGGCGACACTGCGCGACTGTTAGCGCTTCAGTTTTCCCGTGGCGACCTGTTCGTCTTCGGCGCGATGGTGGCGTTCGCTCTCTTCTCGGTCTGGCTGCGTTCTTTTCCGGCGGACATGGACCGTCTCGGGCTACTTGGCGCGCAACTCGTCATCGCGGTAGTGGTGCTCTTTCCGCTGTTCATGTGGGAGTACATCGCGGGGGAACGTGCAACCTGGAACAGCGCGTCTCTTGGAGAACTCATGTACGTAGGGCTCGCACCATCCCTGATCGCCAACCTCCTGTATATGTTTGGCATTGCACGCGTAGGCCCAGCTCGGGCGGGGCTCTTCATTCACCTGATTCCGCTCTACGGCGCGTCGATGTCAATCGTGTTTCTGGGCGAGACGCTGCACGTTTATCACGCGATCGGCATGGCCGCGATCGTCGTTGGGCTGGCCTGCTCACGTAGCAAAGACAGACCGGTATCCCGGTCTGCCGATGAGAACGAGGGCGATCGCTATAGCAAGCGTCGTCGGGTACAAACGGTTGGATGAGTCTCCTACGCTTTGACCACTTTATGGATCGCCCTCACGGGTATTATCCGCCGTCAGTACGCCTTGGCAGCTTGATGAACCGTCTTAAAGCGTAGGCCGATCCAGGCCACATCAACTTCACAATGTCATATCAGCGAGTCCGAACATGAGTTTGCAATCCGTCCGTACATTTCTTTCACAGCATGCTCCCGACCTCGAAATTCTGGAAAAGCAGACGAGCACCGCCACTGTCGCGGAAGCCGCCAATGCCCACGGCGTGTCGCCGGGGCAGATCGCGAAGACGCTGTCTTTGTGGCTGAAGGACGAGGTCATCCTGCTGGTGCTTGGAGGTGACGCGAAGATTGACAACCGCAAGTTCAAGGACCAGTTCAAAGGCAAGGCCAGGATGCTCAACGCCGAGGAGGTGGTTGAATGGACCAGTCACCCGGTGGGCGGGGTGTGTCCGTTCGGACTGCCGCGCGAAATGAAAGTCTTTGCGGATGTGACGTTGAAGAAGTTCGATGTCGTGTTGCCTGCAGCGGGCGCGACGAACGCCGCACTCCGCATCGCGCCCCAGCGCCTTATCGAACTGGTTGGGGCAGAGTGGGTCGATGTCGCTCAGGCTCAAACCCTGGCCGTATGACGGACTGTTTTCTTCCCGTCCGTCAGCGAGGCGAAATCGACATGACTTCCGCTCGTCCGACGGCGCGGCCGCGGCTGAAGTTATCGCCTCCGCGGCGTCATACAATCGTTCGTCCCCACTGTAGTCTGTGCCGCCGCCTCGAGTCAGGCGCCTCTGCAAAAAGTTCAGCGAGAAATGTCCTCCAGCGACTTTCCAAGCGTCCGAGGCCCCATCAGTCCGATTGCGAGGATAACCAGCATCATCGCGCCGGCGATGAAGACGAACACGCCAGTCACGCCGAAGTCCTTCAGCATGAATGCAATGATGAACGAGCTGAACACCGCGGATGCACGACTCCATGAATAAACGAAGCCTACCGCCCGTGCGCGAATCGTCGTGGGGTACAGCTCCTGCTGGTAGGCATGGTAGGTGAAGGATATGATGTTGCCCGCCAGCGTTAGACAAACGCCCAGCATCACGATCGCCACGGCGGACGTTGTTTGGCTAAAGAGAAGTCCGGCCACAATGTTGAGCGCCGCCATGCAAACAATGACGTGCTTTCGCTCGAAGCGGTCAGCAATGAGATAGCCGAGCAAAGGTCCCAGAGGCGCCGCCAACCCGATGACTGTCGTGTAGAGCAGGCTCGACGTCACGGTGATTCCCTGCTTCACGAGCAGCGTGGGTACCCAGTTAGCAAAACCGTAAAAGCCGACCGTCTGGAATATGTGAAAGACGATCAGCATGACGGTTCGCTTGCGGTACGGCGCCTTCCACATATCAGAAAAGCCGCCTTTGATTGCGATCGGCTCGGACGGTCCTGGCGGAGGAAGAGGCCTTCCGTATTGGCTTTCAACTTGCGCTTCGAGTCGGGAGAGCACGGCGTCGGCCTCTGCGAATCGCTGCTTGCTGGCGAGCCAACGCGGGCTTTCCGGCAGGTTTCGACGGAAATACCATACGAACGCCGCACTGATGCCGCCAATCAATACGACCCACCGCCAACCGTCCAATCCCAGATAGGATTTCGGTACGAGCAGGTAAGACAGGAAGGCTACGACCGGGACCGCGGAAAAGCCGATTGCCTGGCAGACTGCAAACGCACGCCCGCGCATATGCTTCGGTGCGAGCTCGGACATGTAAGTGCCAATGGTGATGAGTTCGACGCCGATACCAAGACCGGAAACGAAGCGCCAGAAGTTCAGTCCTGTCGCTGTATCCTGGAAGGCCATTACCGTATTGGCCGCTACGTACCAGAGCAATGAATACGTGAAGATTGCACGCCGGCCAAAACGGTCAGCGAGGAATCCGCAGGCGATGGTTCCGACGAACAGACCGCTAAAGAGAGATGCGATAAAGCTGGCGACACCCGACGTTCCGAAAAGCCCGTGCGTCGTCGCAGTGAGAATTCCTCCCTTCACGAGACCAGGTGCGATGTACCCGGTGAAGAGCAAATCGTACAGTTCGAAGAAGAAGCCGAGGCTAAGCAACACGATCAGTTTCCAGACGCTCCGCGTGGCGGGAAGTCGGTCAAGACGTGCAGATATTGCGGCTTTATCGACGAGCGAATTCGCACCGGGCACGCTGGCTTCTTTGGCGCCTAAGGGTGAAGCGCCTTCCATAGTGGTCATGGTTGTCTCCGTCTAGTATTTGCTTTTGATGCTGCCGTGCAAAAGTCAGCTAACGACAGCTATTAACAGCAATCTTCACTGGCGTTGCTCCTTGAGCTCGGCGAAGGAGACGATCCTGCCGGCCAGTGCGCTTGCCACGACAGTTGGTGGGCTGGCGAGCCAGACCTTTCCTGGCCCAGAACGACCCGAGAAATTCCGGTTGATTGCGCTGATGGTGACCTGCGACGCATCAGTGGATGCGCCAGGACCGCAGTTGGCGCATGCGCCGCATGAGGGCTGAAGCAGAACTGCGCCAACGCGTTCGAAAGCATCGAGATATCCGCGCTCGATGCAGTAGTCCCGCACGTCTGACGTGCCGAACTGTAGAAACAATTTCACGTGTTCAGGGACTCGGATTCCCCGGTCGGCAGCCCAGGCGAGTACCTCATGATAATGGTCGAAATCTTCGCGCTTGCCGGCAGTACATGAGCCGCCGTACGCAATATCAATCTGCGGCCTGTCACTCAACTGAT
The DNA here is from genome assembly GCF_031456815.1 of Paraburkholderia strydomiana. Taxonomy (NCBI): domain Bacteria; kingdom Pseudomonadati; phylum Pseudomonadota; class Betaproteobacteria; order Burkholderiales; family Burkholderiaceae; genus Paraburkholderia; species Paraburkholderia strydomiana. Next base: position 296,656 of record NZ_JAVDVL010000010.1, on the reverse strand, counting down.
CCAGCGCGATGCCGTTTCCAGGGTCTCCGGGTGCCGCAAGCATAGGGGAGAGCAGAGTGCAGTCGATCTCAATGGTGGCTGCGTAGGGAGCGCCGTCGTCACTTCGCATCCAAGGCTCGATTTCAAAGTTCACACCGCGACGTTCCTTCAGAAACCGGACCGTCTCTTGATCGGGAGCGACGATGCCTGTGAAACCGCCAAGCTCTGCGGTCATGTTGGTGAGCGTCGTGCGCTCGTCGGTGGTTAGCTGCGACATGGCCGAGCCAGCAAACTCGAACACCTTGCCGACGCCCGCGCCGGCACGGATGCGGGGGTCCGCAAGAAGATGGAGCGTTAAGTCTTTAGCCGTCACCCCGGACGGAATCGGTCCGCGGAAATCGATTCGCAGCGATTCGGGAACGGTCATCCGTACCGCGCCGGTGATGAACGCATTGGACATGTCCGTCGTACCAACCCCAAATGCAACGCAGCCGAGCGCTCCGCTATGCGGTGTGTGCGAATCGGTGCCTACCACCAGTTGGCCTGGCAGCGCGTACCTCTCCGCCATCATTGCGTGCGAAATGCCTTCCGAACCTTCGCTAATGCCACTGCCGTTTTCGCTGAGGTAGCCATGATTGCGTAGACCATAATCGCGGGCGAAAGCACGGTGCGCTTCAGACAGCGCGCGCACATCCGGAAGTAGCCCGTTGCGGATGTGCAGCTCGCTTTTGTGCGAGTAGGACAGGTGGTCCTCGAACATCAAGATCGTCTCAGGCGAATGCAGTTTCAGTGGGCGACCGAACGTAGCATGCAGCATGTGACTCGCCATGCCGGTGTAGTACTCGTGAATGAAACGCCAGTCCGCGCGGACGAAGGCTCCTTCTCCAGGGTTCTGTGAGTCCCCCGTGGCCTCGGTTTCCAACGCGTGCCTCTCGATGATCTTTTGAGCGAGCGTGCGTGGGCGGCCGTCGCGGGCCTGAGTGGTCGTCCTGACGTGCTGCATGTGCGCAGCGCCGTACCGCAGAAGGCCCCCGCTGCGGAGAATCGCTGACGCAAGCGCGTCGCGAGATGCGACCAGTTCGTCGATGTCGATTTCTTCACCACGCTCTATACGTTCGAGCAGTCCAAAATCTGTCGACGTGAAGAGTCCTACGTTGTCGGCATTTTGCCGGTAAATGCGCTCGAAGCTTCTAGCGATAACAAGCCGGATGCCCGCACGATATTCCGCTACCGGGCTGTGCTCGCGAGACGACCCCTTGCCGTACCGGTTGCCGGCGACCGTCACACAAAAGCCTCCGGCGCGAACAGCGTCCAGACCAATGGGCGTGCGTTCACCTGCTCTGAACCCAACATACGGAACACGCGCAAGCCGCTCGTCGAAGCGGGTGAGCACGCTCATTGGTGTGATTTCATCGGTCGACACGTCGTCTCTCAGCGTGCCGGCCGTGGTCTCGGTCAGATCTTCGCCGCTTAACTGTCGGTCGATGATGTCCGGGTCTGCGGAAAGAAAAAGCACCCGGCCATCCAGCTTCAAAATCGGCATGTCTAGTCTCCTTGCGGGAAATCTAGACTGTCTTCGGCACCGGGACGAAGTGCTGGAATCGCAGGGGGGGCATTACCAATCACGACGTCCGCATTAACCCTGGTGGCTATGTGAACTTAGATGAAATATCAAGGCCGCCACGGCTTTGCGGCGCGCTGACCTTTTGACGGCATGCACCCGCAGCGTCCTGCTCGCCGCCCACGGCGCGTCGAGCGGGTGACGAATGAAGTTTCCCGACCCGGCGAACGCCGAAGCCGCGCTGGTCGGCACGATGCCAATGCCTAAGCCAGCCTCTATCATCCGGCACTGGGCGTCAAAGCTATTGACCGTAACCGATACTTGGAGCGGCTTTCCCATGGCTGCCGCGCGCTCGCGCAATTCCTGGTCGAGCGTTCCGCCGGCCTGCAGTGCAACGAGTGAGAAGTTCAACACGTCACTAAAGGTCGGGGCGGTCACCGATGCGAGTTCGTGCTGCCGTGGAACGACAACCAGCAAGGGGTCGTCTGCAAAGTGCCAGGAGTCGAGGCTGTCCGGCGCGACAACTGCCGACGAGATTCCCACATCTGCGCGGCCGTCCACACATGCGCGCAGTACGTCGCTGCTGATCTGCTCGATGAGAGCAATCTCGACCAGCGGATACGCCGCCTTGAAAGTGGTCAGTAGTTCAGGGAGAAACCCGACGATGGCGGACGCATTTGCATACAGCCGGACGGTTCCCGAGACTTGACCTGCCAGCGAATGTACCTCGCCCACCAATGACTGCAACTGGTCGTTCAGTGCGCGGGCCCGCGAAAAAATGTGGGCACCGGCCTCCGTCAGCTCGACACCGGACGGCGAACGGGTCAGTAAAAGCGCACCAAGCGAGGTCTCCAGGTCAGCAATCCGCCGGCTGATAGCCGACGACGATATGTGACCTCGTGCGGCCGCTCGGGCTATCGAACCTTCCTCCACCACCGCAACAAAAAGTTCAAGACTGTATGGGTCAATGCGCACGGATACTGTTCTCAGCAGAATGGCGACTACCAGGCATTGAGCGCCATGAGACATGCTGAAGACCTCTTCGCAATAGCAGGCCAAGGCTGGTCGCGCCGAATCGTCGAACTTGCGATTATCCGCCCATCTTGCCGCCGCGCACCAACAAAGCCAACAAAGCCAACAAAGCAGGTCATGCGGATCGCAAAGTCAAAGCCGGCTCGCATATCATGACCACATCAAACTGGAGGCACCATGTGCTACTCGGCTCAAGTCGTGGCGGACTATCGAAAATTCGTGCGTACCTTTGGCGCAATCATCGACATCCACGAGTTTGCGCGTTTGTTTTTTGAACGAACGGAGGGCATCGGCAAAGCGAAGATACCCAAAGCCATGGAAGACGCCTTTGCCGATCCGCAGGACGAAGCAACGCGTGAGATCAACGCTCTGATAGCGCGCTTCACGTCGGCGCAGGTGACGAAGCTGGAACAGGTTCTTTTCAAACAGCGCACACGGCTTGCAGACGCCGAACGCACGCTGCAGACGAAGGTCACCAAAGCCGCAACGGAAAGTCAGCGCATTGCCACCGACAAAATTGCATGGGTCAAGGGAAAACTTGAAGACCTGCAGCGAACCGCATTACAGCCGCGGGACTCGCGCATCTTTCCCGGTAACTACGCGCCGGTCATGGTGATGGAAGGTGGGCAACGGGTCGTCAAGCCTATGCGGTATCAATGCCGCATTGCTGGAAAACCTGCGTCGTACGATACGAAGTATCCCGGAACATACAATGCGCGCCGGGATAGCCTTGAAGGTTTCTGGGCTCCGTGCTTTGGGTACACGCATGCCGTCCTGCTTGTCGAAGTTTTCTATGAGAACGTCAGCCGGGCGAAGTACGAAGGCACGTTACTGGAAACTCACGAGCGGGACGAGAACGTCGTGCTGGAGTTTCGTCCGGGCAACGGGGAATTGATGCATGTCGCCTGCCTGTGGTCGCGGTGGTCCGCACCGGGCGAGCCGGACCTGCTGTCGTTTGCGGCGATAACAGACGAGCCGCCACCGGAAGTCGCGGCGACCGGTCACGACCGCTGCATCATTCCTATCAAGCCGGAAAACGTAGATGCATGGCTCAACCCAAACCCGAACAATCTGGAGGCAATGTACGCAATTCTCGATGACAGGGACCGGCCGTACTATGAACATAGGTTGGCGGCATAGCGGTGATGCGCCCAATTGTCCCTGCTTGGAGTCGCCATCAACCAGCCCGGACCGATGCGGCGTCACTTGCGCCAGATGGCTCGAACAACCGGAAGGAGACTTGCATGATACGAAAAATGCTCAATGCGTCGCAGCTTCAGCAGGAGGTCAACCGGCGACTCCATCGGCTGCCGGAAATCGTCGAAGACGGCGTCAAGATTCGCGTGCCGCGACCGCAGTTGCAGGAGGCGGACAAGACAGGCTGCAACTGGACGATGACCAATTTCGGCAACGCGATCGGCTTTGAGCGCGACATCGAGAGCGTGCTAAAAGCCGTGCGCGCCGAATACAACCTCAGTACTGAAGTGAAAGACACGGGCAACCCGTTCGGAGACTGACCGCGAAACGCTTAAAGCGCCACCATCGTGCACGCCGCCTGGAAGATGCTGTCGACAAGGCGCTGGCGCTCGGGTCTCTTCAGTCTACGAGGCTCGACGAGGAAGCCGCGCGCCTTGCCACGGCCAGATTGCTGCGTGTGACCGGCTTAGTTCTTCAGATCGTCGGGCACCTTGCCACCGTTTTCAGCGAGCTTCGTCATCACCTGCTTGTGCAGCCAGATGTTCATCGAAGCTGAATCTTCCGTATTGCCTGTGTAGTGCAACTCGGATGCGAGTTCCTTGCGGGCCGCGAGACTGCTGTCGAGTCCAAGCAGCTTCAGCAGATCGACAATGGACGTACGCCAGTTCAATGTTTCGCCGCTGCTTTCCTGCATTTTTATCAGTACCGCTTCGACGTCGACCGTCGGCATAGGGGTAACGGGAGGCTGTGAATTACCGGCGGCGGCAGTGGAAGGTGTTGCTGGCGTTCCAGCCGGCGCAGTTGCGCTGCCCGGTGCCGCCGTCGCCGCGGCTGCCGGTCCGGCGGTGCCGCCCGAGCCCGTGTTCGCCGGATGATCATGCGGGAAGATCTTGTTGAGGATCGTCGAAAAAATGCTCATTTATCGCTCCTGGTTCGCGCCGGTCACTGCGGCCGGCGTATGGGGCGCGCAACGCTCGTGCCTGTGCGGACTTACTGACCTCACGAGCAAGCCTGTGTCATGTCACTCGTCATACTTCTGATTTGCATTGGTGCAGTGATTTACATCGCCATCCTAATTAATAACGTCGGTTCGAACGGGACTTTATTGGAAGCACTCGGCGAGGCACGCGGTTTGCTGAACCTTGTCCACTTAACGGAGACAGGGAGGGTTCAAATGGCCGAGTCTACTCAAGCCACCAGTTCGGGTTCCGCCGATGCATCGCGCGACGACAGCCTCGCGTCAAGGCCGAACGGCAGCGACGAACTGCGTGCCCGCAGCGCACAGAAACTTTCCGAATTGAAGGACAGACTTGCCGACGCGCAGGACGTTGTCAAAACGAAATACCGCGTCGTGTCTGAATCTACAGACGACTTCGTTCACGACAGTCCGTGGAAAGCGGTAACGATGGCGTTGATCGGCGGCCTGATCATCGGAATGCTGGCGGCTCGATAACGCGCGTTACGAAACGCGCCCCATGTCACCGCAGTACAACGCGGTGACATGGGCACTCAGAGGTCAGCTACGGCTTGAGCGCTGGCTCGCGTCAGTGCTCACTGGGCCGGATGGCAGGGTCTTCTTCGACGACTTCGCGGGTCGCCGTCCAGTACGGCTGCCGGTTGTAGTAGCTATAGGTCGATTCGCCCCAGGTCGAATCTGCCATTGACGGCCAGTGGTCGGGGTCGAAGCCCGGGTCGTCCTTCAGACGTTGCGCCGTGATATCGACAAAGAAGCACTTCTGGTCGGTATCGAGAGTCAGCGCGCTCCATGGAATGGCGTGCAGATTCGCTCCCATGCCGAGGAACCCGCCTTCGGATAGCACCGCGTACGCGATGCGTCCATTGCGGACGTCCAGCATGATGTCGGAAATCTTGCCGACATGCTCACCATCCGACGACATCACCTTCGTGCCGTCGAGCGTGGCCGCAGCCATGACGTCGGGCCCCGGACCTTCGCCGATACCGCCGCCGACAATTTTCGCTCCGCCGCTAGAGGCGCCTTGCGGATTGATTGAGCCCATCTTTCACCTCCTTTATGGAAAGGGTGCGCTTTGAAACGTGCAAGCGGTGTGCCCGCTGCGGCTGCGCAAACTGCGGCCACCAGCAGCGGCAGAGCCAGTCCCATGAACAGATGGAAGAGATAAGGAGTGGGCCGTGGCTAGCGTTACTTAACGCGACAGCAGCGTAACCGTGGCAATGCCGAGAATGGTCATGACAAGCGACGCGCCCACATGTATCGCGACTTCGCCGGCGGCCCAGCCGAGGCGGCCGTCCTGCAGGTGCTGCACCACTTCGGCCGAGAAGGTGGAGAAGGTGGACAGTCCGCCCATCATTCCGGTGATCACGAAAAGCCGCCACTCGGGCGCAATCTGCGGCGCGCGCGCGAAGCCCGCGACGGCCACGCCGATGATGTAGCCTGCGATCACATTTGACGCGAAGGTGCCGAGCGGCAACGACGGAAAGAGCGCATTCAGACGCAGGCCGAGAAACCAGCGAAATAACGAGCCAAGTGCGCCGCCGACGGCGACCGCGAGTATCGACCAATACATGAGAGTGCCAGGCGAAACGTGGGATTCGACAAACCGGGCGGAGCGTACGCAATGTCGAGTCGGCTCTGTTCCGGGGAAGCAGGCATCGTTCGGAAGGGGGCCACGATCGGCATGCCGTGCCGAGCGCATCGCAACCCTTTCGAGTGTTCAGTCTGCAGCGCGCAAGTCTAACATTCGCTATTCCATGGGGACAGGTCGCGCGAGCCGGCCCGGCGCGGCCGGCGCATGCCATCAGCCCAGGCTTTCGCGCTCCGGCGTAGCAGAGATTTTGTGGATCGACAGGTCAGCGCCGTTGTACTCGTCCTCCTGATCGAGGCGCAGGCCCACCGTCAGGCGGATGGCGCCGTAGACGAGCGTGCCGCCGAGCGAAGCCACGACGATACCGCCCAGCGTGCCGAGCACCTGTGCGCCGAACGAGACGCCGCCGAGGCCGCCGAGCGCCCGCAAACCGAAGATGCCTGCTGCGATGCCGCCCCACGCGCCGCACAGACCGTGTAGCGGCCAGACGCCGAGTACGTCGTCGATGCGCCAGCGGTTCTGCACGCACGTGAACATGTAGACGAACAGCGCGCCGGCGATGCCGCCCGTGACGAGCGCGCCGAGCGGATGCATCAGGTCCGAGCCGGCGCACACGGCGACCAGCCCGGCGAGCGGCCCGTTGTACGTGAAGCCGGGGTCGTTGCGTCCCGCTAGCCAGGCGGTCAACGTGCCGCCGACCATCGCCATCAACGAATTGACGGCGACGAGGCCGCTGATCTTGTCGACCGTCTGCGCGCTCATCACGTTAAAGCCGAACCAGCCGACGGCCAGCACCCACGCGCCGAGCGCCAGAAACGGAATGTTCGATGGCGGATGCGCGGCAATACCGCCATCGCGGTGATAGCGGCCGTGGCGCGCACCGAGCAGCAACACCGCGGGCAGCGCGACCCAGCCGCCAAACGCGTGAACGACGACGGAGCCCGCGAAGTCGTGGAACGGTGCACCGAACGTCTGGCTGATCCAGTTCTGCACGCCGAAGCGCTCGTTCCAGGCAATGCCCTCAAAGAATGGATAGACGAAGCCGACCAGAACGAAAGTCGCGAAGAGTTGCGGATTGAATTTGGAGCGCTCGGCGATGCCGCCGGAGACGATTGCCGGAATGGCGGCGGCGAACGTCAACAGGAAAAAGAAGCGCACCAGCGCGTAGCCGTTGTGAACCGCGAGCGATTCGGCGTTGCCGAAGAACTGCACGCCGTAGGCGATCGTATAACCGATGAAAAAATAGGCGATCGTCGAGACGGAGAAGTCCACCAGAATCTTCACCAGCGCGTTGACCTGGTTTTTCTTGCGCACCGTGCCCAGTTCAAGGAACGCAAATCCTGCGTGCATCGCGAGCACCATTGCGGCCCCGAGCAGGAGAAAGAGGGTATCGGTCCCGGATTTGAAGCTTTCCATCGATTATTTCCGCTTGTGCCAAAAAGCCGCGCAAGAATGCAAGAAGCGGGCCAAAACGGTGCTATTTAGCGCTGTGCCGGTGCAGTGAGCACTGTGAGGGAGCTGCACGCACGCGGTTGCGTCGTTTGCCTTCTCAATACGCACCTTCTGCGCACATTGAAAGCACAATAGATGTGCGTACGCGTTCCGATTTGGTAATTGATGAACCAAGTTGGTTCGTAATTTTTCGACTTGCTTACGGATGCTGCAGAATGTTGAGGCGCCCCCGCCGTCCCGTTACCGGCACCTTGATGCCTTAGCCGGTGACGCTCAGCCGGTGGTGCGCCGCTTTGTTTCGTAAGCAAACGCCGACATAATGTGCCGTACCGCGCACAATCTGCCGGCCCACCCCTCCAACGCGTGCGCATGCGACTTACCACTAAAGGCCTGCTGCTGATTGCGATTCCTGCTGTCTTCGAACTGGCGCTTCTGTCCGGCCTGTTCAAGGCGCAGTCCGACGCGGCCGAAGCCGAGCGCAGGGCCGCTCACGGCCAGGAGGTGATGCGCCAGACCACGGCGATTCTGGATCCGGTGCTGGGCGAGTCCGTCGCGTTGCGCGGCGCGGTGCTCGCCGCCGACAACCGGTTCGTGACGCCGCTGTCCGTATGGGTCGACGTCGATCGACGCATAGATCAACTCGCCGAACTCGTGTCAGACAATCCGTCGCAGGTCGAACGCGTGGTCCAGGTGCGTCAGGCGGTGCAGGCCTATCGGCAATGGTCCGATCGCACGCAGGACATGTTGCATTCGGGCCGTCGCAAGGACGTTGTCAACCGGTTCAGCGAGCTGGCTCAGGCCGACGTGCTCGATCGCTTTCGTCAGCAACTGGCCGCCTTCCAGACGGAGGAACGGCGTCTGGAGGCTCAGCGTGCGAGCGACGCCGATGCCGCCCGCGAACGGCAGCAGACGCTCGTGGTAGCGGCAGTGTTCGGTTCGTTGCTGTTCGTGGCGCTCGCCGTGTGGCTTTTCACGCGTGGGGTGCGCGGACGGCTTGCGCTTCTCTCCGACAACGCCGGGCGCCTTGCAGGCAACGAGCCGCTTGCGCCCATCGAGCCGGGCCACGATGAAATCGCGCGCCTCGATCTGACGCTGCATGCGACCAGTCGACGTCTGCTGGAAGCGGAGCGAATCCAGGCGCGCTTTCAGGCCGACCTTGCGCGCCGTGCGGACGAACTGTCGCGCATCAACGAAAGCTTGCGGCAGCAGACGCAGGAAAACGAGATGTTCATTTACAGCGTGTCGCATGACCTGCGCGTGCCGCTTGTTAATCTGCAGGGCTTTTCGAAGGAACTGATCCGCGCCTGCGAAGAACTGCGAGCAGCCGTCAGCGACTCGTCGCTCCCGGCGCAGACGCGGCAGCGCATCGAACGGATAGTCGACGAGGATATTGGGGAAGCGCTCCACTATTTGCAGACGGCGGTGCTGCGCGCGTCGCATATCATCGACGCGTTGTTGCGGCTCTCCCGCATTGGCCGTGTCGAATACCGGCAGCAGAAAGTCGAAGTGTGCGATATCGTGCAGCGGGTGATCGACGCAATGCAAGGCTCGATTCGCGCTCGCAACGCGCAAGTGCATGTAGGCGAATTGCCGGCTGTGTGGGGCGACCCGACCGCGCTCGAACAGGTGTTCGCCAATCTGATCGGAAATGCGGTGAATTATCTCGATCAGTCGCGAGAAGGCCGGATCGAGATCGGTACGACGCCTGCGCCGCCCGGCGTGCAATCGCTGCGGATTTTCTACGTGCGCGACAACGGGCTGGGCATTCCTTCGATCGCGCTGCCCCGGCTATTCAACGCTTTTCAGAGATTGCACGGCACCGCGGTGGCGGGAGAGGGCATCGGCCTCGCGCTGGTGCGGCGCGTCGTGGAGCGGCATGGTGGACGCGTGTGGGCGGAGTCGACGGAAGGTGTGGGCACGACGTTCTACCTGTCGCTGCCCGAAGCCGGCGCGCGGTCGGCGTTGGCGGCTGCCGAAGTCCGTGCCGTGGCGCCTGCCGCGAACGATCAGGCGATGGCCGATGAACAAGGGAATCTGCGGATGAGGCGGTGAGGCGGGCTGCAGGTTTCGTCGCGAAGCCTGTAGCCCGTGAGCGCGGCGTGTGGCGTGTGGCGTGTGGCGCAATTCGAGCGCCGTCGCCGGTTAGCAGGAGATAAACAGACGGCGCGGTTTCAGGAGCCGCCGGCCGCGCACCGACCAGTAGCAGCCGCACGCAAGCAGAATTGCGACGACGGCGAGCACTTCCTGAAACGTTGGACGCAGCCCGAGCAAACCGTCGAGCGCGAACACACAACGCGCCACGATCAGCGAAGCCGCCCACACGGAACAGGCAGCTTGCGCCAGCATCCTCGTTCCCGCGAGGCGCCGCGCGCGGTTCTCTCGCGACCAGCCGGCCGGCGTGTGCGCGCAGCGAAAAGCAATCGTCATCAGCGTGATGGCGAGAATCACAATCCAGTCGGTTAGTTCCATCGAAGAGCGCTCCCAAGTCAGCCCGTGACTATAGGAAGGCCCTCCAACGCGAACTATAGGACGACTCTCAAATGCCGCGCTTACCAGCGATAGCCGCGCGGCGCTTGAACTGGCTCAAAGCTCGATACGCGTGCCCAGCAAAACCAGGAACTGGCGAAGCCATTCGGGATGAGCAGGCCACGCGGGAGCGGTCACGAAGTTGCCGTCGGTGATGGCGGCGTCGACCGGAATGTCGGCGAACTCGCCGCCAGCGAGTTTGACCTCGGGCGCGCAGGCCGGGTAAGCGGAAATGCGCTTGCCTCGGATCACGTCGGCGGCGGCGAGCAGTTGGGCGGCGTGACAGATGGCGGCGATCGGTTTGCCGGCTTCCGCGAACTGCCGCACGAGTTCGATCACTTTGGGATTGAGCCGCAGATACTCGGGTGCGCGCCCACCGGCGATAGCGAGTGCATCGTATTGACGCGGATCGGCGTCTTCGAACGACGCGTTCAGCGCGAACAGATGGCCCGGTTTTTCCGTGTACGTCTGATCGCCTTCGAAATCGTGAATCGCGGTCTTGATCCGATCGCCTGCTTTCTTGTCGGGGCACACGGCGTCGACCACATGGCCGACCGCCTGCAGTGCCTGAAACGGCACCATCGTCTCGTAATCCTCGGCGAAATCGCCGGTGAGAAACAGAATCTTCTTTGCCGCCATCGTATGCCTCCGATTGATCAATGGAACACAGCTAACCCTGGACGGACCTTGATTGCCCGCAGCCAGTCTACCGCACAACGTTTGACAGAACGGCGACTGCCGCGGCCCGCGAGCCGCGTCGATCCGTCCTGCATGACTGCTTGTGGGGCGCTTCGCGGCAACGGCGTATGATGGGCGCGTTTTCGTCAGCTACGCCGCCTCCGGCGGTTCAAAATACACATGACTTCATCTTTCCGTTCTCCGTTGCTGCGCCGTGCCGCCGTGGTCCTCTTTGTATTCGGCGGTCTCGCGGCTTGCCAGAAGAACGATGCGTCGGCGGGGCAGGTCGCCGGCAAGCTCAACGACGCGGCGCAGGCCGCCGGCCAGAAGCTCGATCAGGCGGCGAGCTACGTCGGCCAGAAGGTCGACGAGACGAAATCCGCCGCGCAGCAGAACCTCGAATCGGCCTCGGCGCCGACGGTCACCATCGACCCCAATGCGCTCGCTTCGAGCGCGCAAGCCAATCTGCAGAACGCGGCCAGTACAGCCAACCTGCAACTCGGTAAAGCGGCGTCGCTGACGGGCCAGAGCCTGGAGAACGCCGGGCGCAAGCTGCAGGAATGGTCGGCGCAAAGCACGGCTTCGTCGACGAACGCCGCTGCTTCGTCGTCTGGTTCGAACTATGGCGGCGACGCGCAAAAGCAGATGGACAAGTGAGATGCGCATGAGCACGCTGAATTGCGTGCGCCTGCTCGGCCGCGATAACCATGCGTCCAGCAGCGTGTTTGACAGCGTGTTTGACAGTGCCCGTAAATGTAATTACCATGGTTACACATTGTCGTCGCAGGACGGGTTGTTGTGAACACGAGTAGCCGGTTTGCGTTTGCGGTGCATGTGCTCGCGTTGCTGTCGCTACAGGAGGGCGCTCCGCTTTCGTCGGAAATGATCGCGGGCAGCGTGAATACGAATCCCGCGCTCATCCGGCGGCTTCTGACCATGCTTGCCGAGGCGGGCCTCACCACGTCGCAACTCGGCGCGGGCGGGGGCGCGCTGCTGGCTCGCGCGCCCGAGCAGATTTCCTTGCTCGACGTGTACCGCGCGGTGGACGACGCGCAGCTGTTCGCGCTTCACCGCGAGGAGCCGAATCCGGCATGCATGGTGGGGCGCAATATTCAGGTCGTGCTGCGTGGAATCATCGACGAAGCACAGCAGGCCATGGAGGCGTCGCTCGCGCGACGAACGCTGGCCGATGCGACAGCGGACCTCTTGCGTGCCGAGCGCACGAGGGAGCGCAAGCGGCGACCGCCTGCGTGACGCGGGCGCTTTCTGCTGCGGCGAGCGTCGATTCGGAATTTTCAATAAATGTTTTGCAGGAACCCCGGGGGCCAAGCCCCTGTTTTTTTCGATGTATATGTAATCAAGACGGTTACATATAAACCATGACAGGAGCAGTTGAAATGAGCAAACAGTTGAAGATCGCGTTGTTCGGCGCCACCGGCATGATCGGTTCGCGTATCGCGGCTGAAGCAGCGCGTCGCGGGCATCAGGTGACGGCGCTGTCGCGCAACCCGGCGCGCGTGCCGACGGACGTGCCGAATCTGAAAGCGGCAGAAGCCGATCTGCTCGACGCGGCGAGCGTCGGCGCGGCGGTGCGCGGTCACGACGCGGTGGCGAGCGCGTATGCGCCGCCGCAAACCGATGTCGGCTTGCTGGACAAGGCGACCCGTGCGCTTGTCGAAGGTGTGCGCGCGGCGGGGCTCAAGCGTCTCGTCGTGGTGGGCGGCGCAGGCTCGCTCGAAGTCGCTCCGGGCAAGCAACTCGTAGACGCCGAGGGTTTCCCGGACGCCTATAAAGCTGTCGCGCTGGCTCACCGCGAGGCGCTGAACTACTACCGCAGCGTCGCGGATCTCGACTGGACGTTCTTCTCGCCGGCCGCGATCATCGCTCCCGGCGAGCGCACCGGCACGTTCCGCACCGGCACTGACTCGCTGATTGCCGACGCCCAGGGCAACAGCCGGATTTCCGCCGAGGATTACGCAATCGCATTCGTCGATGAATTAGAGCAGGGCCGTTTCGTCCGCGAGATCGCAACTGTCGCGTATTGAGCGTGGGCGTGCGTTTTGTCGCGCGGCACCGGCGGCATCGCGCAACAAACGCACGCCGCACATCAGGCGATAGGCGGTTCGGTGCCGCCTGCAACGGCCGCAACGCACGTCATCCCGACCGGCGCCGCGCACGCGGCACACAAGAACGCATGCAAGCGTCCTAACAATCGGTTACGCATGTCCGGTTGCAGGCGGGCAAACTGGGGCTACACTGGCGTCTCCCGTTTTCTCACGGATTGCCATGCAGTCATGCCCGTCGCGGCGTGAGTCTGAGGCTGCGCCGTCAAACGGCGGGCTTTTCGCGATTCACGCTGCATTTCCTCGTGTTTTTGCCCGGATTGGATTCCTGATCCGTCGCGGCGCGTGCCCGCCCGGCGCGAGCCGGCTCAGCGCATGGCCGGTCGCGCTCTTCGTCGCGCTTTTTCTTTGGACCGCGTGGCTTCCCACCAGCGCGCATGCGGCCGACGCGAGCGCCGGCACGCCCGTCATCCCGGCGTTGCAAAGCCTGATCAACAGCGCGACCGTGGCGCCCGCCTCGTCGGCGTCCGGCGCGTCGGCTGCGGAAGCCGCGTCGGCACCGTCGCCCGCTAGCCAGGCGGAAATCGCGCGTTCGCTCGACAGCGTGATCGCCACGCTCGACAACGACCGGCAGCGCAGCGCGCTCGTCGCCCAGTTGAAGAAGCTGCGTGACGTCTCCCGAACCGTCGGCCCGCTCGCGCCCGCGCCAGCGCAGCAGAGCCCTGGTCTGCTCGGCGCGATTGCGTCGGGCATTGCGTCGTTCGAATCGGACGTGCATGAAGGCCGCACGCCCGTGCGCTACTGGGGCGGACGCTTCAACGCGGCCGGCAACGAGCTCTACACGATCATTTCGGGCCAGGGCCAGGAAAGCCTCGGCCGCATCCTCTTTTCGATGTTCGCGATGCTGGCCGGCTGGGGCGCATGCGCAGCCGCGCTGATTTATCTGCAGCACCGGCTCTACCGGCGACTTGGCATCGTGATCGGCTTGAATCCGAATCCCACCACGCGAGAGTTGCTGATCTTCGCGTTGCGGCGCGTCGGGCCGTGGGTCATTGCGTTCGTCGCCGCGCTGCTGTTCGTGCGCGCGATGCCCGATGCGCTCGGCCGCACGCTCGGCATGGTCGTCGCGTATGCGATTGTCGCGGGCGCCGTGTTTTCGGCGATCTGCCTGATCATGTTTTCGCTATTCGGCTCGGGACACCGGCGAACCGCAGTACGTTTGCTGATCGATCATGCGCGGCGCCTGCTGTTTGCGGTCGGCGTCTGCGGCGCGCTCGGCGATGCGGCCGTGAATTACGACGTCGCGCATCAGATGGGCTCGAATCTGGCCGCGCTGGTTTCGACCGCCGCCAACATGACGGCCGCCGTGCTGACCGGCTATTTCGCGCTCGCGTTTCGCCGGCCGGTCGCTCATCTGATCCGCAACCGGCCTTACGACCAACGCAACGATCATAAAGCCGCGACCGATGCTTTCGACGTGCTCGCCGCGCTCTGGCACGTGCCCGTTCTCGTGCTGGCGACGGCCTCGGTCGTCGCCACGCTCGGCGGCTCCGGTTCGAGCGAGAACGTGCTGCAAATCTCGGTGGTGACTGCACTGCTGCTGGTGCTGGCGTTTTTCCTGTCGGCCATCGTTTTACGCATGACGCGTCCACGCAGCGCACGCGCGCGGCGACGCTCTCCGTATCTGACGCGGTTGCTGCGTTTTTGCGGCACTTTGCTGACGCTTTTCATCTGGCTGTTTTTCTTCGAGCTGGCGGCCCGCTTGTGGGGCGTTTCGCTCGCGGCGGTCGTCGAGGAAAACGTGGCCGCGCGCGGTATCGCTCATGCGGTGACGGCGATCGTGGCCACCGTGTTCATTGCGTGGCTGCTGTGGATTCTCGTCGACACCGCGATCACCGAGGCGCTCAACCCCGGCAGTGCACGCAACAAGTCGCGCGGTCCGAGCATGCGGGCGCGAACGATGTTGCCGCTCGTGCGCAACGTGCTGCTCGTCAGCATCATGACGATAGCGGGCATCGTTACGGCAGCAAATCTCGGCATCAACGTGACACCGCTGCTCGCGGGCGCCGGCGTGATCGGCCTCGCGATCGGTTTCGGCGCGCAGTCGCTCGTGACCGACCTGATCACGGGGCTTTTCATCATCATCGAAGATACGATTTCGGTGGGCGACTGGATCGACGTGGACGGCGGCCATGCAGGAACGGTCGAGCATTTGTCGATCCGCACCGTGCGGTTACGCGACGGCCAGGGCGCGATCCATGCAATTCCGTTTTCGCAGATCAAGATCGTCAAGAATCTGTCGCGCGACTTTGCCTATGCAGTGTTCGAAGTGCGGATGTCGTTCTCGACCGACGTCGATGAAATCACTCAATTGATTCGCGAAGTCGGTGCCGATCTGATGGCCGACTTCCGTTACCGTCGCGAGATGCTGGGGCCGATCGAGGTGTGGGGGCTCGACCGCTTCGACCCGAACTGGATGGTGGTCAAAGGGCAGATCAAGACGCGGCCGCTGCAACAATGGAGTGTGGCGCGGGCGTTCAATCTGCGGCTGAAACGCAAGATGGACGAGGCCGGCATCGAGATCCCGGTGCCGCAGATGCGCTTGTTCACGTCGTCTAAAGACAGCGAGGGGCAGCCTTTGCACGACGAAGACGTGCTCGGGGCCAGGCCGCATGGGCATGCGGATGCACGGGCTGATGCCCACGCGGAAGCACGTGCGGGTCAGCACGAGCATGCAGTCGGGCATCAGGAGAAATCGCCGCCAATGCGCGGAGCCCATCCGGCTGTCGTCGCGCGCGATGTGTCGCATGAGCCGCGGCCGGCGCCGCCGCCGACGGGACAGACCGCGCCGATTCCGCCGCAGATTCCCACGGCGGGCGAGGGCAAGGCTTGATTCTCAGGCGCTAGACAAGCGCGGGTGCGACGCGCACTACATCGTTGACATGCGTTCCGATGCACGCACCCGGCACGCCATACACGTGCAACGACACCGCGGGGGCATCGCTGCAATTGCCCAGCCGATGAATGTTGCTACGGCCGCTGCGCACAAAAGAAATCGCGCCGCGCGGGCGCGCATGCGAGCGCGTCGCGATGGCGAAGTCCTCCGGGCCGTTCCATTCGAAAACAGTTTCGTTCAACGTGCCGTCGAGCACCGCGTATCCACACCACGTGTGATGCGCATGCACTGGACTCGCCTGATGCGGCAACCAGACGAGTGCGGCAATGGCGTAGCGGCCTTGCGGATCGGCGGCGAGCAGATGCCGGCGGTAGTTATCCAGCGATGCCTCACGCTGCCCTGGCTTCAGCATTGCGGGGTCGGCCGCGGCTTGCGCGAGCGCGATCCGCATGCTGCGTGCGAAGAAACTGGAATGCGAAGGCTCCGCAGAAGTCGCGCAGGCGTCGAACATCGCGTCGAGGGCGTTGCACAGTCGTGCGAGAGGCTCGTGATGCCCGGCGTGCCGCGAAGCATGGTGTCCGTGAGGCTGCGCGAACTGATCGGGGAGGCGGGCGGGGGAACGGAGGTCGTGGTCCAATTTCGTTGAGCGGCGTGGCTTGCCGACGTTTTTCAGGTTGGAACATTTATACCGTTTTGTCCGGAGAAAGAGTTTCCATATAATTCCCCGTGCAGTTTGAAAAGTAGAATAATTTCCTAAAGGGGCGAGACGGTGGGAATGGATATCATCGACCGGAAGTTGCTGGAGCTGTTGCAGGAAGACGCGACCATGCCGATTGCCGAACTGGCACAGCGCGTGAATCTGTCGCAAACGCCTTGCTGGAAGCGGCTGCAGCGTCTGAAGGAGACCGGCGTGATTCGCGCGCAGGTGGCGCTGTGCGATGCGCGCAAGCTCGGGGTCGGCACGACAGTATTCGTCGCGGTGCGCACGAATCAGCACACGCAGGCGTGGGCGCAAAGCTTCACGCAGGCGGTGCAGGACATTCCCGAGGTCGTCGAGGTGTACCGGATGAGCGGCGAGACGGACTACCTGCTGCGCGTGGTGGTCTCGGATATCGACGACTACGACCGCGTGTACAAGCAGTTGATTGCGGCGGTGCCGCTGTACGACGTGAGTTCGAGTTTCGCGATGGAGCAGATCAAGTATTCGACGGCGCTGCCGGTGCGGCCCGCCGCAGTCGTGTAGGGCAAGCCTCGGCGAAGTGCGCGTTCCCCGCGTACGGGCCGTGGCGGCTCGCTAAGTTTTTCCGCGCTGTCGGCTGCAAGGCGATTGCAAGGTGGGTCGGCGTAGAATGCCGCCTTCTCCGCTATCTTCCGCGATTCGCCTCGCGGTCCGAGTCGTCTCATGAACAAACCGCCGCGCAAGAAAAATCCGACGTTGGGCATCGCCGTATTCATCGTGGTCGCGGTGCTGCTGGTGATTGCCACGCTGTTCTACAACGCGATCAAGGAAAAGCGCGAGTTCGACAGCAGCAATGCGCCGGCGGTGTCTATTTCATCGGGCGCGGCTGCAGCGACGGCAACGAGCGCGGCGGCCACCGCCATGAAGCCTGCGAGCGGCACAGCACAGTGAGGTTAGGGCGCTCAGCGTGTCTGAGCGCCGGTCTGGCTATGGCGGGGCAAGTCGCGCGAGACGGAAAAGCCGCTGCTCGCGTCTCGTAGGCATCGTCGGAGTCATGGGAAGCCGTGCCGAACAGAGGGCGAGCCACGGTCGAACTTCAGTCGGCCGCGTCACTCATCGGGCAGGCGAATCACACTTGCATCCTTGCGAATCAGCGCCGCCGCTGCCAGCATCTGCTTGCATTGGTGCACGAGCAGCTTCATGTCGTGCACTGCTTCCGCCGAGTATTCCTTCGATTTCTCCGCTTCGACCACCATCGTGTCGAGCTCTCGGGTGAGTTGCCGGATCTGCTCGCCCTGATCCTGGGGCGGCGCAGTGCCGGCCTCGGCTTCGGTGAGATTGTCGCGCACGAGGCTCAACGCCCGTTGCAGCGGTTGTAGCGACACGCCGTCGGCCTGTTGCGCGGACGTGCGCAGCAGCGGCGCGGCCGCCGTGATCTGCGAAGCGAGCACATGGCTGCGCACGAGCAGGTCGTTCAGTTCGGGCACGAACTTCTGCGCCGATTTCGGTTCGAGCATCATGCGCTGGAACGCCTGCCCCAGATTCGCAAATGCCACGTGCACGTTCTTGCGCGCGAGTCGATAACGGTAATCGCGATCGAGTGCGGTTGCCGCAGCCGCGGCCGCTGGCGACGCGCCTGCGACGGGTTTCGTCGCGGCGTTGCCGAGCGTCGAAACGCCCGAGCCGGCCAACCCGTTTGTTCCGTTACCCGTGTTTGCTGGAGTGCTCGTGCCGGCCGGTTCTCCGGTCTGCAAACTGGCTTGACCGGCGCCTTCCAGTACCTGGCCGGCAACCGCCAGCATCGGCTTGCCGAATTCGATGGCGGGATCGGCCATTGCCGCGGCCGGCGCCCGCGCGCCGGCTTCTGTCACCGTGGCGACCGAGGCGGCGGCCGGCTTGCCGCTCCACCACCAGCTTGCTTCGAGAAACTGGCGCGTGGCGCCGATCATGTTGTTGACCAGCTTGCCCATCAGGCGATATTCCCAGTACGGAAACAGGTGGCTCGCGGCAATCGCAATCGCGCAGCCCACTACGGTGTCGATCGCGCGTTCACCGATGATGCGCATGCTGCCCGGCGCGAGCAGATGGAACATCAGCAACACATACGACGAAGTGAACACCACGCTCGCCGTGTAGTTGAACAACAGCAGGCTATAGCTCATCACCATCGACGCGAACATCACCACCAGCAGAATGTGCGGTTCCTTCACGAAGATCATGAGCGCGATGCTCGCCGTGCAGCCAATCAACGTCCCTACGATCCGCTGTCCGTTGCGCTGTTTGGTCAGCGAGTAGCCCGGCTTCAGAATGATGACGGTGGTCATCACGATCCAGTAAGCATTGGTGAGCGGCAGCAGGCGGCCGAGCCAGAAGCCGACCGCCACCGCGATCGTCACGCGCAGCGCGTGACGGAAGCTCGGCGAGGCCATGGTCAGGTTCGAGAAGATCTGGCCGAACGGCACGCGGCGGCTCGACACGAAACGGTTCAGCGCCTGGTCGAGGCGCAGTTCGGTTTCCGTCGTGCTCGGATCGCTCGACAGACTCCTGCGCATCTTGTCGATCAGACGCGTGGCGCTCCAGACACGGCGAAACGTGGAGGACACCGCTGAATACGCCTCGGGGTTCTTCGCCGGCAGTTCCTGCTTGCGCATCAGTTCGATCTCGAACTCGATCGCGCGCAGCTCCGCCTTCACGTTGACGCGCGCCCTTGGCGCATGGTTTTGCAGGACAGCGAGTCCAATCTCTTCGAGATCGCTCGCGGCCTTGCGAATCAGGTCGCGGTAGAACACCAGCAGGTCGGTGCCGCCGAAGGTATTGCGCACGAGCGGGTAGTCCGTATGCGCGCCGACGAACAACTCGTGCAGGTCGACCGTATTGATGAACAGATTGAACAGCATTGCCCGGCGTGGCTCGAGCTTGCCGCTCTTTAACTTCGGCAGATTACGCAGCACGATGTCGCGCGCCGCATCCTGCCGCTCTACCGCGGCAATCTGCTTGTCGATGAGATTGCGATAACACTCGTCCAGGTCGTTGTCGAGGTCGTAGAACGCGGCCCGCGCGAGCAGATAATCGGCGCAGGCGAAGACGCTCTCCGCCAGCGCCTGCTGTTCGATGCGATGCATCATCCAGCGGCTGACGGCAGTCGACCAGTACGTGTACCAGAGACCGCCGAGAAGAATCCACGACGCGTTGACGAGCGCCTGCATCGGCGTGAAATGCTCTTCCAGCGTCATGATCATCATGAACAGCGTGGCAAAGCTGATCTGCGGCCAGCGGTTGCCGTACACCACGATCAACGACAGCACGAACGTGAGCGGCACCACCGTGCACCACAGCGCCACCGGGTTCACGGTGGCAAGACCGGTGGCAAGCGCGGAGAGAAAACCGATTACCGAGCACGCCAGCATTTCGTTGTGCTTGTACTTCAGTGGGCCCGGCATATCGACCACACAGGCGCCGAGCGCGCCGGTTGCAATCGTGAAGCCCAACTCGCGGTTGTGGAACACGATCAGACACAGCATCGCCGGCAGGGACACGCCGACCGCGATGCGCAGGCCGCCATAAAAGTACTGGCTATAAAGGAATTTTTTTATTTCAACCGAATAGCGCATCGACTGCCTGATTCCCATTCACTGACAAGAAGCGGTTGAAGGCACGAGCCCAGGGACAGCCCAAAACTGCCGACGAGTCTAACTGATTTTGCACCTGATCTGACCTCGTCCATTCGGCCAGGTTCTGCGCGGCGAGCGGCTTTGTTATGCTGTCGCTTCAATGTCTGCCGCGGTTCGCGCGCTTGTCGCAAATGCGGCAACGCCACACCGCCTTGTCCGGGATCCATGCTCCAGCTCTTCTACTCGAACCGCTATGAAACGCTTGTCGGCGCGCTGCTCGACGACCTCGCGCAAGCGCCGTCCGACGCCTGGACCGCGCAGCCGGTGATCGTCCCGAGCGCCGCTGTGCGGCGCAGGCTCGAACTCGATATCGCCGCGCGCCAGGGCGTCTGCGCGAACGTGAGCTTCGGCTATCTCGCGCAATGGTTGTGGGCGCAAATCGGTGGCGTGATCGAAGTGCCGCGCCATTCGCCGTTCGCGCCGGACAGGCTCGTGTGGCGCTGTTATCGCCTGCTGGGCGATGCGCACGAGTCTCTGCCGTGGAACGCGTCGCCGCGTCTTCGCACCTATCTCGATGCCGCGGATCCGTCGATGCGCTACGAACTGGCGCGGCGTGTGGCAACCGTGCTCGATCACTATCTGACCTATCGTCCGGAATGGCTGCTGCAATGGCAGAAGGGCGGCTCCATCTTCGCAGGCGGCGGGGCGGACGACACAGGCCCGCGACTCGTCGGCGCGAGCGATGCGGCGCGCGAGGACGAACGTTGGCAAGCCGCATTGTGGCGCGCTGTGCTGACCGAACTTGCCGGCAACGAACAAACGCCCGACGCCGCGTTGCCGCCCGCATACCGTTTTCTCGATGAGATCGGAACGCTCGACCTGGACGCCATTGCAAAAGCAAACTGGCCGGAAGCGGTGAGCGTTTTCGCGCTGCCCACCATGCCGCCGCTGCACGTCGCATTGCTGCGTGCGCTGTCGCGTTGGGTCGACGTGCGTCTCTACGTCATGAACCCGTGCCGCGAATTCTGGTTCGACGTGGTGAGCGAAGGCCGCGTTCAGGCGCTCGATGCAGCAGGACAGCTCGATTATCAGGAAGTCGGTCATCCGCTGCTTGCGGAGTGGGGTCGTCAAACTCAGGCGCAGTTGCATATGCTGCACGAACTCACCGAAAGCGCGGCTTCCGGCGAGACCGGCGAGTTCTCTGAGAATCCGGAACCGAGCTGGCTTGCCGCCGTGCAAAACGGCATTCTCGATCTGCGCCCGGAGACCGAGGCCGACGAATTGCCGTACGAGCGCGGCATTGAAGTTCACGTGTGTCACAGCCTGTCGCGGCAGCTCGAAGTGCTGCACGACCGTCTGCTCGGCTGGTTCGACGAATTCGACGATCTGCAACCGTCCGACGTGCTCGTCGCCGTATCCGATCTGGCCGCTGCCGGTCCGTTGATCGACGCAGTGTTCGGCACTACACCCAATGGCGATACGCGCCGCATCCCATATCGGATCACCGGCTTACCGCCTTCGCAGGCCAATCCCGTCGCGCGCCTCGTGCTCGACTGGCTGGCTTTGCCCGAGCGCAGCGTCGGCGCACCGGACCTGATCGAATGGCTGCGCGTCGACGCGGTCGCCGTGCGTTACGGCATCGACGCGAGCTCGCTCGAAGCCGCGCAGGAATGGCTCGCGGCGGCCGGCGCGCGTCGCGGACTATCGCCAGCGGAGCCGAGCGGCGAACACGTGCCGGTCGCGCGACATACCTTCGCGGATGCGCTCACCCGTCTGTATCTCGGCTATGCGATGCCGGAGGGCGGGGAGCCGGTCGACGCGTGGCTGCCTGTCGAGGGCGCCGACGGTTCAGACGCGGAGTTGCTCGGCCGCCTGTCGCGTTTCGTCGACGACATCGACAGTTTCGCGGTGCGCTGCGCGACGGAGCAAACTCCGGCCGAATGGACTCAATTGCTGCTCGAAACGCTTGCGCAGTGTTTCGACGGAGGCGTCGAATTCGCGGAGTCGCTCGCCGCCGTGCGCGACGCGATCGACAAGATGAGCGACGCCATGCAGGCGGGCGCGCATGAGGTCGCGATGCCCGCGGCAGTCGTGCGCGTTGCGCTCACCGAAGCACTCGACGACCCCGCGCGCGGCGGCGTGCCTTGGGGAAGCGTGACGTTTTCGTCGCTGACGAGCTTGCGCGGTTTGCCGTACCGCGTGGTTTGTCTGCTCGGCATGGACGACGGCGTGTTGCCCAGTCTCGCCCGTGCGGACGAATTCGATCTGATGGCCGCGTTCGGCAAAGCCGGCGACCGGCAGCGCCGCGACGACGAGCGCAATCTCTTTCTCGATCTGCTGCTCGCCGCGCGCAGCCGGCTCTTTATCGCTTATACCGGCCGCAGCATCCGCGACAATGCGCCGTTGCCGCCGGCCGCGCTCGTCGACGAACTGCTCGACCACCTCGCGCAGGTGTCGGCGGGCGAGGGCGCAAGTCCCGCGGAGCTTGAAGAAGCGCGCCAGGCGTTCATCGTCGATCACCCGTTGCAGGCGTTTGCGTCGGAGTACTTCACCGCGCAGCCCGATCTATTTACCTACGACGCCGATCGCGCGGAACTTGCCACCTTGCTAGCGGCGCCGCAGCAGCGAACCGCCGCGCCATTTTTCGATCACCCGTTGCCCGCTGAAGATGCCGCGCCCGTCGGATTCGACGAGTTCGTGCGTTTCTGGCGTCATCCGGCGCGCGCGCTGCTGCGTGACCGCCTCGGCATTGTGTTGTCGGACGCCCAGGGCGAATTGCTCGACACCGAGCCGTTCGAACTCGATTACACCGGACGCGATGCATTGGCCGGGCGCCTGTTGCCCGTGCTGCTCGACGCCGACATAGAAGACGACGATCTCATGTTCGACCGCGTTCGGCGCGTGGCCGAGGCGAGTCCCGAGTTGCCCGGCGGCGCGACCGGCGCCGTGTGGCGCGCGCGAGAGCTGGGCGCGTTGCGCCAGCTCGCCGACAGTGTGCGCCGCGAGGTGGCATCGGGCGTCGAACGCTTGCCGTTCGTGCTCGACATCGTGCCGCGTTGGCCTAACGCGGACATTGCGGGCGAGCTTTTCGGCGTTCATGACGCGGAGCTTCGCGAGGCCGCGCTGACGCCGCTGCAACTGCACGGCACGTTGAATCTGCTGACTGAAACCGGACAAGTGATTTTTCGCTACGCCAAACCTACTGCACGCGACTATCTTTCTGCATGGCTCGCGCATCTCGCCTATTGCGCGGCGCTGCCCGACGGTCCGCGTCGCACTGTCTGGCACGGCAGCGGTGAGAGCTTCGAGCTCGCGCCCGTCGCAGCCCCGCTCGAAGAACTCGCGCCGCTTGCCGCGCTGTTCAGGTCGGGGCGCAGGCTGCCACTGCGTTTTTTCCCGAAGAGCGCGTGGGCGAAGGTGAGCGAAAGCGATTCGGCGGCGCAGGGCGTATGGATCAACGACCGCGTGCGCGGCGAGTCCGACGACCCCGCATTGCGCATTGCCCTGCGAGGAACGCCGCTTACGCTCGACGAACCGTTTGGCAGCCTCGCGTCGATCGTTTTCAAGCCGTTGCTGCAGCATCTGCGGAGCGTGTCATGAGCGGCGCGCTGCATCGTCATGCGCTAGCCGCTGAAGAGCTCGATGTATTCGCGTGTTCGCTCGACGGCGTTAATCAGATAGAAGCGTCGGCAGGTACGGGCAAGACGTGGAACATCTGCGCGCTCTACGTGAGATTGCTGCTTGAGAAGAATCTGAACGCTGACCAGATTCTCGTCGTGACCTTTACGAAGGCTGCGACCGCAGAACTGCACGAGCGCATTCGCGGGCGCCTCGCCGAGTTGCACCGCGCGATTGAAGTGGACGACGACGGCGGCGATCCGTTCATTCGCCGCCTCTTCGAAACGACGCTCGCGCCGGAGCGTGGCATTGACCGTGAAGCGGCGTTGAAAGTCGTGCGTCGAGCGCTGCGCACATTCGACCAAGCGGCGATCCACACGATCCACGCGTTTTGCCAACGGGCGTTGCAGGAAGCTCCGTTTGCTGCCGCAATGCCGTTCGCGTTCGAAATGGAAGCAGACGACGCCGCGTTGCGCTTCGAATTGGCGGCCGATTTCTGGCGCGAGCAGGTCGAACCTGTCGCGCATGCGCATCAGGCGTTCGCGGCCTGGCTGGTGGCGAAGCGAGCGGGCCCGGCGTCGCTCGACGAACAACTCGCGCGGCGCCTCAAAAAGCCGCTGGCGCAACTGCGTTGGGGCGTGATAGACGCCGAGGCGAGCGCCGATCCGCGAGCCGGCTTCGACGCTGCATGCGAACTGTGGCATGCGGAGCGCGATGCGATCATGGCGCTGCTCGAACAGGCGCAAGACCGATTGAGCAAGACCACGCACAAGCCAGATCATGTGAGTGCAGCGATCGCCGCCTGGACCGAGTACTTCGCGCAGGGCGATTGCCATGCGCCGCCGCCGCGGGCTGCGCTCAAATTGACGGCTTCAGCGTTGAAGAAAGCCACCAAGGTCAAGTTCGAACCGCCCGAGCATGCGTTCTTCGAGCATGCAGAAGCGCTGGCGGCAGCCGTTGTTGCGGCCGAAGCGGCGCAACGCGCGCGCTGGCTCGCGTTGATGCAGACCTGGCTCGACTATGCGCCCGCCGAACTGGTGGCGCGCAAGCGCACGCGCCGCGTCGTTTCGTTCGACGATCTGCTGTCCAATCTCTACCGCGCGCTCGCAGCACATCCGTGGCTCGCCGATGCGCTGCGAGCACGTTATCCCGCTGCGTTGATCGACGAGTTCCAGGACACCGATCCGCTGCAGTTCGCAATCTTCAGCCGCATTTTTGCGCCGGCAGGTCCGCTCTTTCTGGTCGGCGATCCAAAGCAGGCCATCTACAGTTTTCGCGCGGCGGATTTGCATACCTATCTGGCGGCGCGCGCGTCGGCTTCGGCGCGCTACACGCTTGCCGTCAACCAGCGCTCGACGGCGCCGATCGTCGAAGCTTGCAATCGGGTCTTCGAGGCAAACCCGCAGGCGTTCGTGCTCGACGGCCTCGACTATCAACCGGTGCGAGCCGGCGAACGGCGCAGGCCGCCGTTGTCGGACCCGGACGCCGAGGCTGGCGATTTCCGCGTCTGGACGTTGCCGCAAGGCGAGAGCGCATTGACCAAACGCCAGGCCCAGCGCGAAGCGAGTGAAGCGTGCGCGGCCGAGATCGTGCGCCTCCTGCGCGGTGCGCGCGAAGGCACCGTCACGATCGGCGACGCGCCCCTCGCGCCCGGCAACATTGCGGTGCTCGTGCAGACGCACAAGCAGGGCAGTCTGATCAAGCGCGTGCTGGCGGCATGGGGCGTCGGCAGTGTGGAACTCGCGCAGGCTTCAGTGTTTGCAACGCTCGACGCAGAGCAGATCGAGCGCGTCCTCGCAGCCGTCGATACGCCTGGCGACCTGCGCCGTTTGCGCGCCGCGCTCGCGACCGATTGGCTTGGTCTGGACGCCGCGGCGCTGTGGCGTCTGGAACAGGTCGCCGACGCACCCGCTGTCGCCGACGATCCCGCGCACGCGGCGGACGCAATGGGCTGGGTCGAACGTTTTTCGCGCTACCGCACGCTCTGGCATGAGCGCGGCTTTGCCGTCATGTGGCGCACCCTGATGCGCGAACTGCGCGTCGCGCAACGGCTCGTGGCGGCGCCGGACGGCGAGCGGCGTCTTACCAACGTCAATCACCTTGCCGAACTCGTGCAGGCCCGCGCGGCCTCGCAGCCGGGCATTGCGCCGACGTTGCGCTGGCTCGCCGCGCAGCGCACCCAGGGCGGCGGCGAGGAGGCGCAACTGCGGCTGGAGTCGGACCGCAATCTCGTGCAGATCGTTACCGTGCACAAGTCGAAGGGGCTGGAATACGCGGTCGTGTTCTGTCCGTTCCTGAACGACGGCGGCTTGCGCGAGCCGCCGTCGTCGGGCTTACCGGACGCCCGCGAATATCACGATGCCAGCGGCGACGCGGTGCTGCACTACGGTTGTGACGACGACGAGGCCGAACGCGCGACCCGTCATGCGGCGCGCGAGCAGGCGGCCGAACGGGCGCGGCTTGTCTACGTTGCGCTGACTCGCGCCGTGTACCGCTGTTATCTCGTCGCGGGCACGTACCTGTCGTCGCGCTCCACGAAAGAGTCGCGACGCAGCGTGCTGAACTGGCTGGTGGCGGGCGGTGGCTACGAGTTCGACGGCTGGCTCGCCGAGCCGCCCGACGAGGCCGCATTGTCCGCGCGCTGGCATGCGCTGGCGGGTGGTCCGATCGCATTGCAACCGTTGCCGAAGGTCGAGCGCCGCACGCCGCTCGAAAGCATGCATGAAAGCAGCGCTGACAAGCGCGCGCGCAGCAATCGCCGGCCCTTGCGCGATCAGTGGCGCATGGCGAGCTTCAGCGGTCTGATTGTCGCGGGCAGTAAGGCCGAAGACGCGCAGCCGCCGGTGGAAGAAGTGCGGCCCGATCACGATGAAATCGCCGATGCGCTCGTGGCCACGCCGGTCACGGTGTCCGAGCCGGCGCTGGAGGCGCAGTCCCTTGCCGCCGACGACATTCTCGCGTTTCCGCGCGGAGCCGCGGCGGGCGAATGCCTGCATCGCATGTTCGAACTCGCGGATTTCAGCAATCCGCAAAGCTGGCCGGATGCGATACGCGGCGCGTTGCACGAGCGTCCCGCACCGGCGTCGCCAGAGCTTGCTCCGCGTTTGCCGGCGATGATGCACAAACTTCTCGCTGATGTCGTCAGCACCGAACTCGTGCCCGGCATGACGCTGGCGCGACTCGATCCGCGGCGGCGCCTGAACGAACTCGAATTCCTGTTCGCGGCACCGTCGCTCGACTTCGCCGCGCTGCGCGAATTGCTGGTCGCACACGGCTATCCGGACGTCGCGCTCGAGCCCGGTGTGCTGCGAGGTTTCGTCAAAGGATTCATCGACATGATCGTCGAGCACGACGGACGGTTCTGGATTGTCGACTGGAAATCCAACCATCTCGGCGATACCGAGCAGGATTACGCCGCCGCACCGGTCGAAGCGGCGATGGCGAGCCATGCCTATCACCTGCAGGCGCTGCTTTATACGGTCGCGCTGCATCGTTATCTGAAGACTCGCGTGCGCGATTATTCGTACGAGACGCATATCGGCGGCTATCTGTATCTGTTCGTGCGGGGCGTTCGTCCGCATTGGCGCGACGCGGAAGCCCAAGCCGGTGTGCACGTGAGGCGGCCTGTGTTCGAGCTCGTTGCGCTGCTCGACGCGGCGATGATCGGAGGTGCCGCATGAGCACGTTCAATGAGACCGTGTCGGCGCCGCTTCAACTCGACGATCTCGGTGTGAATCTGCCCGCGCCGGCGGACTTCAGCATTGCGCCGGCGGAAGGCTTCGCCCGGCGCATCGGTGTCCTGGCGCGACGCGGCGGGGCGTCGACGGAAGCCGTCAGATGGGCAGCGCGCGCGGCGTTCGCGGCGAGCCGCGCGACCGCGGAAGGGCACGTGTGCGTACCGCTGGCCGCGCTCGCGCGTCGGTTCGAGGCGTCGACCGGCGAAGTGCGGATGGCCTTGTTTGCGAGCGG
The DNA here is from genome assembly GCF_031456815.1 of Paraburkholderia strydomiana. Classification (NCBI taxonomy): domain Bacteria; kingdom Pseudomonadati; phylum Pseudomonadota; class Betaproteobacteria; order Burkholderiales; family Burkholderiaceae; genus Paraburkholderia; species Paraburkholderia strydomiana. Next base: position 268,831 of record NZ_JAVDVL010000010.1, on the reverse strand, counting down.
CATGGCGAGCGACGGGTCGCAAGCGGCAGCCGCACTGCGGCCTCTGGTGATCGACGCGCAAGGGCGGTTATACCTCGCGCGTTATTACGAGTACGAGCGGCGTCTCGCGCGGGCGCTGGTCGCGCATGCGGGTGCACCGATGCGTGCGAGTGTGTTGGAGAGGGCACGGGGCGTTGGCGACGCGGGGGAGCGGTTTGCGGAGCATGCCGCCGGAACGTTGCCAGCAAGCGTTCGCGGTCGAGCCGGCGGGGAAAAAGGCACGGCCTTCGGTAGTGAGGCCGCCGTCGATACGAGCGCGAACGCCGACACAACCCAAAATCTCCATCAACGGCTCGTGCGCTACTTCGGCCCTCCGAAAGACGACGAAGTCGACTGGCAGCGCGTGGCCGCTGTCATGGCATTGTCGGGGCGTCTCACCATCGTTAGCGGCGGTCCGGGCACAGGCAAGACTACAACGGTGGTCGGCGTGCTCGCGTGCCTGCTCGACGCGCGCGCCGATCTGCGAATCGCGCTCGCGGCGCCCACCGGCAAGGCGGCGCAACGCATGCAGGAAGCGCTGCTGGCGCGCGCCGGGGATTTGCCGCCTGAACTCGCCGCGCGTTTGCCGCAAACTTCGTACACGCTGCATCGTCTGCTCGGCACAGGGCCCGGCGGGCGCTTCCGGCATCATCGGGATAATCCTCTGCCTTATGACGTGGTCGTGATCGATGAAGCATCCATGATCGACGTTGCAATGGCTGCCCATCTGCTCGACGCCATTGCACCGCACACGCGGCTCGTGATGCTTGGCGATAAAGATCAGCTCGCAGCGGTAGAGGCCGGCGCTGTGTTCGCCGAACTCAGCGCGCGGCCGGCGTTCAGCGCGCAGGGCGTGAAGCGAATCGCCGGTGCGCTTGGCATCGGAGAGGCGCGACTCGCGCGGGCGCTGCCACGACTGGCCGAAGACGTCGACGAAGAGCCGGAGCGCCTTCGGCAAGCTGATCGTTCGGCGGATTACGCGTCGGATCTTTTCGATGCGCCGCCCGACGACCTGTTCGCCGCGCCCGACGCGGCCGGCAACGTCGCCAGCAACTCAGCCAGCAACTCAGTCAGCAATTCAGTCAGCAACGTCGGCGACCCTCGCAGCGCAGATCCGCACGGCGCCGATGCATCAGCCGCCAGTGCTCGATCCGGAACGGCGGGCCACGAGTCGCAAATCCCACTCGCGGATTGCGTCGTCTGGCTGGAGCGAAATTATCGATTCGGGCTCGAATCGCCGATTGGCCGTTTGTCGCTGGCGATTCGCAACGGCGCGGCAAGCGCGGCGCTCGACGTGCTGCTCGACGACGCCACCCAACACTCCGCGTCGCTTTACGAAGACGCCCACGTGGCGCTGGCCGAACGCACTGTCGAGCGCCTCGCGGCCGGTTTCGCACCTTATGCCAATGCGCTTGCCGCAGCGCTCGCCGCGGAAACTCCGGACCCGCTGCCGCTATTCGACGCGTTGAATCGCTTCCGGGTTTTATGCGCGACCCGCCTGGGACCGCGCGGCGTCGATCAGGTGAACGCGCTAATGGCCGCGCAGGTGCGGCGCTCGGCCGGCGTGACGCTCGCAGTCGGCGCCCAGTGGTTCGCCGGGCGGCCGGTGATGGTCACACGCAACGACTACGCGCTGGGGCTTTTCAATGGCGACATCGGAATCGCGTTGCCCGGTGCGGGCGGCGCGCTGCGCGTCTATTTCCGGACCGCCGACGGCAGTCTGCGCGCAGTGTCGCCGGCCGCGCTGCCCCCGCATGACACCGCGTTCGCGCTGACCGTGCACAAGTCGCAAGGCTCGGAGTTCGAGCATGCGGTGTTGATGCTGCCGTCCACGTTCAGCAGGGTGTTGTCGCGCGAGCTGGTCTATACGGCGATCACCCGCGCTCGCGAGCGCGTCGAAGTGATCGGCGCTAGCGCGGTGCTGGCTCAGGCCATCGCCACGCCGACACAGCGAGACTCCGGCCTTGCTGCGAGAATTGAGGAGGCATCGCGCGGCCGTTAGCCGATGAATCGCGATCCCGCCGGCGACTGCTGCATCGCCAGCCAGGCGCGGGACATGCGTCTGTCCGTTCACGCCGCACCGTTCGGGCTGCGCTAGCCGATGCTGCAGATCCCCGGCATCGGCCGAATCGCGCGCGCCAGAGCGCAAAGGTTGCGCCGCTCCCCGCCATCTACATTTGAGTGTTTTCTTCAATCTAGCGTCATGACATCCCGCTATTTCATTCCGCCGAACGAGGTCGAACTGACCGCAGTGCGTGCGCAAGGAGCGGGTGGTCAGAACGTCAACAAGGTGTCGAGCGCGATCCAGCTGCGCTTCGACGTGCGCGCTTCGTCGTTGCCCGAAGTGCTCAAGATGCGCCTGCTCGCGTTATCCGATCGCAGGATCACGCGTGAGGGCGTGGTGGTCATCAAGGCGCAGGAACACCGGACTCAGGAACTGAATCGGGCGGCGGCGCTCGCGCGGCTCGATGAACTCGTGGAAAGCGTCAGCGTGACGCGCAAGCCGCGCGTTGCGACGCGGCCGACACGCGCATCGAATGTACGGCGTCTCGAGAGCAAGCTAAGGCGCAGCGAGATCAAATCGGGCCGCAGCCGCGTGGACGACTAACGAGGCCGTCCGCCCGCGCGCAACCCTATTGCGGGACCGGCCGGCATCGTCGGCACGAAGTCGACGCACAGCACGTGCGTCTTGCCGTCGCGGTCGAAGGCGAGCGCCGCGGTATAGCAGTCTTCGCCGTCCGCGAGCGAGTAGTGCGGACCCATCATCGCGACGCGTCCGCGTGCGGCCAGCGCGTGCTTGAGATAGGCGCGCCGCGACCAGTTGCTGCAAGCGCTGCTCGCGATCGGTGCGAGCCGCTGGGGCGGCGGCGGTACGAAGGCGGCGGTGACGGATGCCTGGGTCTGCTGACCGTGCTCGTCGGTGATGAACACCCGGCGCGCCTCGCCCAGGTGCCACACGTTGTGCGCGGCCTGCTGCAGGTCGCCCGTCGTCCGGTAAGCCTCGGCGGCGGCCATGACCGCTTCGGCGAAACCTTCGAAGCCGAGTTGCTTGTGACGCGCATGCGCGCGCTCGTACTCCGCGAACTTGCCCCACATCGACTCGATCTGCGCCGGCACTCTCGCAATGGCCGCCTCGACCGAACCATTGGGCTGGCCGAGCCAGAAACCCTGGACGAAATCGACGTCGGCCTGCATCAGGATCATCAGTTCCTCGTCCGTTTCGACGCCTTCGGCGAGCACCAGCGTGCCGGACTGATGCAGCATCGCGATCAGATGGCCGATCATCGAGTCGTCGCCTTCGCGTTTGCCGGCGCGTGCAACGAGCGAGCGGTCGAGCTTGACGATGTCCGGCCGGAAGCGCCACACGCGGTCGAAGTTCGAGAAGCCGGTGCCGAAGTCGTCGATCGCGATCAGAAAATCGCGAGGCTGCGAGGCGGCCAGCATGCTGGCGACGGCGGACTCGTCGTCGGCGGGCTGCTCGAGCACTTCGATCACGATACGTTCCTGCGGCAGGCCGAAGTGCGCGGACAACTCGTCGATGAAAGTGCGCTGCGGCCAGCCGGTCTCGAACACCTGCGGCCGCGTATTGAGGAACAGCCATCCGCTACTGATGCCTTGCTCCATGAAATTGGCGACGTGCAGGCAACGCGCGATGCGGTCGAGTTCGCGGGCGTCGGCTGCCGAGCGGGTGCCCGAAAAGAGAACCTCGGGCGAAACGGGCAGGCCGACCGGATCGAATGCGCGCAGCAGTGCCTCGTAGCCGACCACGCACTGATGCGTGACCGACAGCACTGGCTGAAACACGCTATGCAGCGTGAGCGCGCGCCACGTTGCGGTCCAGCCCGATTCGTCCCGGACCAGATGAGGAAGCAGGCCGCTCAGACTGACGTCGCTGACGGATGGCATAAATACGGGCGAGAGAGCGGACATGGTGGCATCGCGGCAATCGGGTAACGGGGTGCGTACGCAGACTCGGCGCACAGCGGATGCGCAACGTAATACTCAACGCGGACGCCCGCACCGCGCAGTGGGACGAACCCTGGAACGCTGAGAGCAGTGCCAGCCATGCGAACTCCGCGGAGTGGTCAAAATGAGTCTAGCAGCTTGCAAATTGCATGAATGTGCGGGCTGTCACAGAGGAGCGAACGAGCCAGGCCACCTGCGAGATGACGTGGCCACTCGCCGATGACGCAGGCCGCGGCGCCGGGTTTGGCTCGCCGCCGTTCCGGGCTGTGCCGCCTCGCGTCAATCCGGACCGACGGCCATCCGGCATTCGTGAGCTTGCATGAGCCGAGGGTAGCAGGGCGGGCCGTGCATGCCCGCCAAACTTCAGTTCCTGATGCTTATTGCATATCGAACCGATTCGGGCGCGGGTGTTCCTAGGCTGTTCCTTGATCGCACGCTGTGCACGTTGCGGAGTCGCCTGCAGCACCGGCGAGCGGCGGGTATGCTGCTGCTTTTCGTGAGATGGAGAGAAAGGATGTCGGAAATCGCGGTGGTCGCAATTTCAGTGGCGAAACCTGGCTATGAAGAGCAGTTGCGCGAGGCGCTCGAAGGTATTGTCGGACCGACGCGCAACGAGCAGGGCGCGCTTCAGTACGACTTGCATCGCGACGTTCAGGAGCCGCGGCGCTTCGTGTTTTTCGAGCGTTGGGAAAGTCAGGAGGCGCTGGCCGCGCACGCCAGATCCGCGCACATCACGGCCTACAAGGCGGCAGTGGCGGACTGGGTGGAACACGCTGAAATTCGCGTTGTGACGAAGATTCTGTAAGTCTTCCGCGCAACTGCAGACTGTCAGGGCGCGTCACGTTCGTACGGCGAGTGATTGCCGGGCCGGTGCCGGCCCGAGCGACGCTCGCCGTCGACGTTAATGCGTGGCTTGCGGCACGTCGAGAATCAGGATGATGGTCCAGTCCGCTTCGCCATCGTGATGATATTGGCGCTCGGCGACGATAAACGGTTGCTGCTTGCCGTCCGGGCCGAGAAACAGCACGTCGCCTTCCATCGGCAGGCATTCGACGGGAGGCAGCGCAAGGAACGCTTCCTGACCGCCGCGCGGCATCAATTTTTCAATTTTGCGGGATGCTGCTTCGGTCCATTCGATATCAAGCTGGATGTTGCTCATGCTGTCCTCCGCACCAGGGTGCGCACGGTTAGATTCCGGCAGGGCGCCGGTCGGTGCGCGACTTTAGCATACCGGGCATCGCGCGCCGGCCGGTGCATCAGACAATAAAAAAGCCGAAACCGGCGGTGCCGGCTTCGGCTTTTTCACCTTCGCGGCGAGGCCGCAGGTGCACTCACCCCGTGCGCCAGAAAGCGCCGGCTGCCGGCGTGTCTGACGACCGCTTACGAACTCGACGCGTCGGACTTCATGCCTTTCTTGTGATGCGGCGAGCTCTTGTGATGCTTCATGGGTGCAGGCGCGCTTTCCATGGTTTGCGGGCGATTTTGCAATTCCTGCGCGCGCTGCTCGACGTCGGCTGCCCGTGCCGGGTCGGTGCTCATCGTCACGCCGCTTTCCTGCGCGTAAGCCGCGCCGGTTACGGCACCGAGGGAAATCAGGATCGCGAGGGACACTTTCTTCATTGCTACCTCCGCAGAGTGGTTGTGGACCCAGGTACGTGTCTGTCCATGGGAAGGACAGTTCATTCTAGTCAGCAATATGCGCTCCAGCGGGGTGCTTTGTAACCGCGAGCGCGCGGGCTTACATCTTGTTACTTGACGCGTATGCATAGCGCCTGGATATGCGCTCGACGCTTCGCGTGTTCTCGTCGCGGGGCAGATCGGCGGGTAGCACCTCGCGTCAGAAAAGACCAATGGCGCTGTACACGTGATATTGCGCGATGCCGATAAGCTCATGCAGCGCGATCTCCGCGTTCACCAGGTTGGAGTAGCGCGGCAGCAGGCCGAGATGGGCGCGGCGCGAGCTGGAGATCAGCGGCTGTGGAAAGAGGCCGAAATGCTGGAAGTCGAGCATCGCACGCGGCATGTGGTACGCCGAAGTGACGAGTATCAAGGAATCGTAACGTGACTGGCCGACAATAGCGGATACGTTGCGCGCATTTTCGTAGGTCGTCCGGCTACGGTTTTCCAGCACGATGTCCGCGCGCGGCACCTGTTCGCGTAGCAGGTACGGCAGGTAGGTGTCGGCTTCCGTCGCGGGATGCCGCTGCGGATTGCCGCCGCTGACGATCACGCTGCAGACGCTTGCGGCGCGCTTGCACGCCGCGTAGTTCTTAGCGCTGACGTCGATGCGCGTCATCACGTCTCGCGGCGGCACGAGCACCTTGTCGCGGTTGTACACGGTGCCGCCGCCGAGCAGGATGATCGCGGTGCGCGGGGCGAACTGTGCGGGCGTGCTGGTTTGCGCCTGCGGCTGGGCGAGGCGCAGTAAGGGTGCTGTTAGCCACCCGGCCGAAACCAGCCAGAAGAAGGCAATTGTGCAAAAGGCGAGAGGGCGTCGAGCGCGCTTCCATATCACGATTGCTGCAAAAAAAAGCGCTAATAAAATGAATAGAATCAATTTAGATGGGGTAACGTATGTCTTTCGGGATTAAATCTTCGAGCCTGCTATCGCGCCGCAGCGGTTGCATCGTCGGCTCGCAGGTAGAACGCTAACATGCCGTTCTGACGGGGGTTCCGAATCAAGACCAAGGCAGCACCTGGCGGAATTCGGCCGTAGCACTTGCGGCCAGCTTCCAGCCACGGGCGGGTGCCAGGCGCGTCACTGGTGGCGCGGTGACGTGTTGGCATAGATGTGTCATAGCTGCACTTTAAGAAAGAAGTGAGATGACCACGTATTCCAACGAAGCGGTACTCGAAGCGCTGCGGCGAGCGCAATATCGCCAGGTGCCATGGGCCAGACGGCCCGGCGTCTTCCAATATCTTCGCGCGCTAGGCCTCATGGACACAGTTCGGCAGCGCACTGTCGCGCCGGCGCCGGGCTTTCATGCCCCTGTCGACATTGCCGTCCTCACAGAGCGAGGCCGCGCAGAATTCGCCCGGCTCTCACACGACGAGGGCCTTCTCACCTGGACCGCGCAGCGCATGAACGACTACGTTCTTGCTGCAGTGGAGAGCCGTTCACCGATGCCGCTCGAAGCTCGCACGTAGCTGTTCAGCGCAGCTGGAGCAGCCTCTACGATCCTTCATGGCCAGAACGTCCCTGTTGACCGAATGGCTTGCTGGCCTGCGCGGCTACACGCTCTAGTCGGCCTCCTATGCTTCCGGTCTCCGGCCGCCACGCGGACGGAGACCTGTCACGTCTTCCTTGAATCCTCAACCCATCCGGCTTGCAAGCGCAGATCCGGCGCGAGCAAAAAAAAGCCCGTATCACGAAGATACGGGCGTACCGGAATTACTGCTGCCACGCTGTGCTAATGGCGTTAAGTCAGACCGGTGACGCGAGCCGTGGTTCCCGGATATTCGCTGTCCATTCGCGGCGCTTTCGCTTTCACTTGTGCGCTCGCTGGCGCGCTGCGCACGCCGCGACCTAACGGCGGCGCGACGGCTCGCCGTGCGGCGCTTCAGGCCGCGCGCGCACGTTGCTCGCGATATCGCCGCGCAAGTCGCCCCGCGGCGTGGGCGGCGTGAACTCGCGGCTACGCGCAGCGCTTTGCTGCCATGCCTCCATCGAAGCCGTTCGATCAGGGCGCCAATTCCAACCTTGCGGGCGTTCTTGCGCGAGCGTCGATGCGGCCATTGATGAAAGCACAATGCCGCACAAAAGCAGTGACATTGGTTTCATGCTGAGCTCCCGTCCAAGCCCCGTGCATACCAGGCATGTTTGCATACCCATAAGGTATGTCCGCAGACGAAAGCACGCTGTAAGTAATGGTAAATGGATGTTTCATCCGCAACTCTCGCGTTGGTTCGGACGTCTGAGGCAGGCGCAGGCGGAGTCGAACAGGTGGTCGCAACGGCAGCGGAAGCTCGCTCGTCGCGTTAGTGTTTTGCCAAGGGATGGGGAGCCTGTCGCAGCTGCCGTGAAGAGGCGTGCGAAAACGGTCGGCAGGGGGAGTCGCTGAAACGCGGAGTCGAGCGACGCCGCGAAGTGAAGCCGTGGTACCAGGCCGGCTCGAACAGCCGTCCTAAATGCAATGTCGGCAGTCAGCCTGCCGGCAATGAAGCCGTCGGAACCGAAGTCCCCGCAACGAAGCTATCGGAACGCAAACCGTCCGAAGCGCTACCGTCGAATTAAGCCGCCGAACCGAGGCCGTCGAAGAAACCCGCCGGGCAGTCGCCGGGCGGTTCCAGATATGCTTCGGGCGCCCGCAGGCGCCCGGAGACAGACGATTTCGCTTAAGCCATCTTGACCGGCGCGCGCCACGATTCCGGATTGGTCCAGAATGCGCCGCGCAGACGGTCACGGCTCGGCGGTGCCGGCGGCTTCGCCGCGGTCGCGCCAATGCGTCCGCGCAGCGAGATTTCGCGTCCGCTCGTGCCCAGTCGCTTAACTATTTCGGCGAGCGTACCATCGGCTTGCCACTCGTCGAAACGGCGGCGGCAGGTCGGCGGCGACGGATAGCGGCCCGGCAGTTTGGACCAGCCTTCGCCTGTCGACAGCACCCACAGCACGGCGTTGACGACGGCGCGCGCTTCGACGCGCGGTCGACCGCGACGCTCGCTCCGTGCAGGCTCCGCACAGAACAACGCCTCGACCAGCGCCCACTCGTTGTCTCTCAAATCGTCGAACAGCATCATGTTTCACCTCAGCGAAGCTAACTCCGGTGCGCTGCCCCGCGCCGCGCACTCTCCACGCACTCGATAGGCGAGTGCCAAGGGGGTCGGGTTTGCCACGGTCTGCTATGCAGTCAGAAGTCATGGCGCCGACCCTGTGAGCATGTAAATGCAGGATGTGTGCCAAGTTGAGTCCAACCGCCTGAAAGCCCCGTGACAGCGGGCCAGCGCGGGCGCTAGCTAGGGCCGTATGAGAATCCAAAAAACCCATCTCGCAAATCGGGACAATCACCAATCTTGTGCAGCCAGGCCCGCAGCGCGTGCGTTTGCGCCTTATTGCTGCATTGCAGCGGCATCGTGAAATGCGGTGCTGGGCGGCCACGGACGGGTACAATGCGCATCAAACAATGCCATTGATGAGCCGACTAAATGAATGTCACGCTGCGCCAGCTAAGGGTTTTCATCGAGGTCGCGCGCCTGCAGAGCTTTAGTCGCGCGGGCGATGAAATCGGCTTGACGCAATCCGCGGTGAGCCGTTGTGTGCGTGAACTGGAAGGGGAAATCGGCCTGAAACTGATCGACCGGACAACCCGCGAGGTGCAGCTCACCGACGTGGGCGGCAATCTGGTCGCGAGCGTGTCGCGCCTTCTGATCGACCTGGACGACGCATTGCGCGAAATTCGCGAAATCGGCGAGCAGCGTCGTGGGCGCGTCGTCGTGGCCGCAAGTCCGACTGTTGCCTGCCGGCTGATGCCTGGCGTGCTGGCGTCATGTAGCGAGCGCTTTCCGCACATTGCGCTCGGCTTGCGCGACGACGTGCAAAGCGACGTCGTGCGCAAGGTCAAATCCGGAGAGGTGGATTTCGGCATGGTCATCGGTCCGTTTGCCGCCGACGATCTGTTGAGCGAATCCCTCATGACCGACTCTTTCTGCCTCGTGTGTCGCGACGATCATCCGCTCGCGCGGCAGAAGGAAATAGGCTGGGCCGATCTCGAGGGCCAGCCGCTCGTCATGCTCGATTACGCGTCCGGCAGCCGGCCGATCATCGACGCCGTCATGCACGAGTACGGTGTGAACGCCAACGTGGTGCAGGAACTGGGGCATTCCGCGACGGTTTTTGGGCTCGTCGAGGCGGGCATTGGCGTGAGCGTGCTGCCGTGGCTCGCGTTGCCGTTGCCCGCGGGCGCCGCACTGGCCGCGCGGCCCCTGGTGCCGCGGGCTGAGCGCACGGTCGAACTGGTGCGGCGTCGCGATCGCTCGCTGTCGCCGGCAGCTGAGGCAGTATGGGATCTGATCCGCGAATTACCGGCGCGGGCCGAGGATCTGACCTGATTCGATCAATGGACAGCACCCTTTCGGGGCTTGCGGCGGCACGAATGTCGGATGCTCCTGACCGTCGCCTTCGTGGCTCCGTGCCCGCGGCGTGTGCGTGGCTCGGCGTCTGGACGCTGGACGCCAGGCTAAACTCCCGTCTGCGCTCGCTGCCGGTTGTGCCCGCCCCGAGCGCTATATCTGACATTCCCGTTGACGCTTAGCCCTTTGCTTAGCCATTTTTCTATCTCGACATCACCTGGAAGCCTCGATGAGCGAATCGGAATTCTCCGTGCCATCCCTCCCTAACGCGCGCGATGCGGTGCGCGCGCTGCGTCCCTCGCAGATCCGCGAAGTGGCCAACGCCGGCTTTGGCGTCGCCGACGTGCTGCCTTTCTGGTTCGGAGAATCCGACCGCGTGACGCCGGCCTTTATCCGCGACGCCGCAAGCGCCGCGCTGTCCGCGGGCGCGACGTTCTACACGCACAATCTCGGCATTGCGCCGCTGCGCTCGGCGCTCGCGGACTACGTGAGCGAACTTCACGGCAAGACGACGCTGGACCATATCGCCGTGACGAGCGCGGGCGTGAACGCGCTGATGCTCGCGGCGCAACTGGTGGTAGGCGCGGGTGACCGTGTGGTTGCCGTCACGCCGCTGTGGCCGAATCTCGTCGAAATTCCGAAAATTCTCGGCGCGCATGTCGAAACAGTCTCGCTCGACTACGGCGAACATGGCTGGCAGCTCGACGTGGAGCAATTGCTGGCAGCGCTTACGCCCGACACCCGCATGCTGCTCGTCAACTCGCCGAACAACCCGACCGGCTGGGTGATGACCCGTGAGCAGCAGCAGGCGGTGCTCGCACATTGCCGACAGCACGGTATCTGGATCGTCGCGGACGAGGTCTACGAGCGTCTCTATTATCCAGACCATTCCGACGATGGCGAAAGCGTAGTGGGCGCCCGCACCGCACCGTCGTTTCTCGATCTCGCCACGCGCGACGAGCGCGTGATCTGCGTGAACTCGTTTTCAAAGGCGTGGCTGATGACCGGCTGGCGGCTCGGCTGGATCGTCGCACCGGTCAGCCTGATGGACGATCTGGGCAAGCTGGTGGAGTACAACACGTCGTGCGCGCCGGCTTTCGTGCAGCAGGCGGGAATCGTTGCAGTCGAGCAGGGCGAGCGTTTCACGCAGGAACTGGTGCGCGAATTGAAGGCGTCGCGCGACCATCTCGTGCGGGCGTTGTCGTCCGTACCCGGCATCGACGTCAAGGCGCCCGCCGGCGCCATGTATCTCTTTTTCTCGATGACGGGCGCCTCGCGCAGTCTGGAACTCTGCAAAGCCATGGTGCGGGAAGTGGGCTTGGGGCTCGCGCCGGGCAGCGCATTCGGTCCGCAGGGCGAGGGGTTCCTGCGCTGGTGCTACGCGTGCGACGTGGCGCGGCTCGACGCCGGCGTCGAGCGCCTGAAGCAGTTTCTGGCATTGCATCGAACGTCGTAGTCTGCGCGTGGCGCGCGGAAGAACCTCGACGGCAAGCCCACTCCGGCAAATGCAGGCGCGTTGCGCAGGCAGGCGCCGGCTCACGCATTACGCGCCGATGCGGCGGGCATTTTGTCCTTGGGTTCGGCTTTACGCACCGATTGTTTTTGCGTAATATGGCGCTCAGTCACGCGATTCCTGTCCGGAATATCGCTGCTCCGTCCGGCTGGGTTTGGCTCGATAGTCTGTTTCGCCTCCCCCCGGTGCGTGCTCCCATCAATATGACCGATCAGAATCGGGCGAGCGCGTCTTCAGTTCCACATCGTCTGTTTGATCCGGTTCTTTGACCACAGGGTCTGACCTAGCTGCATGAATACCCAAGAGGCGAAGATCGTCCTCGAGACAGCCTTGATCTGCGCGCAGGAGCCGTTAAAACTCGGCGATTTGCGCAAGCTCTTTGCCGACGGCGTGTCGGCAGACACCGTTAGGACTTTGCTCGAAGACCTGAAACAGGATTGGTCGGGGCGCGGTGTGGAGTTGGTCGGGCTGGCGTCGGGCTGGCGGTTTCAAAGCAAGCCCGCGATGCGTTCGTATCTGGATCGTTTGCATCCCGAGAAACCGCCGAAATACTCGCGCGCGGTGCTCGAAACGCTCGCGATCATTGCGTACAGGCAACCGGTTACGCGCGGCGACATCGAAGAGATTCGCGGCGTCACGGTGAACACGCAGGTCGTGAAGCAGCTCGAAGACCGTGGCTGGATCGAGGTGATCGGGCATCGCGACGTGCCGGGACGTCCCGCGCTGTACGCGACAACGCGCCAGTTCCTCGACGACCTCGGTCTGCGGGCGCTAGACGAGTTGCCACCGCTCGCCGACCCGTCGGCGCAACTGAATGCGGATCTGCTGGGCCAGCATGCAATCGAGTTTTCCGACGTCGAATCCGCGGAGACACCGGCGTCGAACGAAGCGAGCGAGCACATCGCGCTCGAACAGCCTGAGGCAACCGGCGCAGAAGCACCAAGCGACGCTGAGCAGGCGGCAGGAACGGAAATCGCTGCGGAAAAGGGTGAGACACACGAGGGTGAGGCACACGAAGCGCAGCATGTCGATGGCGTGCAGCTGGAGCCCGCTGAGCGGCTGGAAGCGGCGGCTGAGAGAACCGCGAGCGTCGACAGCCACGAGAGCGTTGACCACGTCTCACCCGAATTAAAGGCAGCGCCTGAAACGGCGGGCGAACCGGGCAAACCTGGCGAGGCGGCTACGCCGACGCCCACCGAAGCGGCAAACGTTGCACCGCTACCCGGCGTCGCAGAGTCTGAAGTGAATCAAGATCCGGTCTCCCAGGCCGATCCGGCAATACCCGCGCACGGTTCGGGCGTACTCCGCGATAAGGAGCACGCCGCCGAACCGAACTCGACCACGGCGGCGCGCGGCGATCAGGAAGATCGTCGCGATGCTGCACAGGACGCAGGCATTCTGACCGACGACGAACCCGAGTCGCGCAGCGCTTGACGTAACCGAACTTTTTTTGCCGCGCCCGCAATGGGCGCGCGCGACCTGACATTTTGAGGTTGTTTTGACACATACCCACGACACCGATTCGTCCGAATCCGAGCGCGCCGTGCCGTCGGCGCGCGCTGACGAAACGCGCACCACGCAAGCGTCGGCAGGCGAGGGCGAGCGCCCGGCGCAGACCACGGAAGCAGACGGCGAGGACCGTCCGCGCCGCGGCCTGCGTCGCGGACCGCGCAGCCTGATCGCCCGGCGCCGCGCCGGGGCCAAGACGAAGGCCGCGGAAGGCGCGCCTGGGCAGGCCGCGCCGGTCGTCGCCGAGGCTCCGCCGGACGGCGAAGTCGTGGCGAAGGTGCGCATGCCGCGTAAAGAGGCGGGTGCGAAAGGTCAAGGGCCGCGCCGCAATGCGGGCGGTCAGAAACGCGAAGGCCAGCGCGAAGGCGCGCCTCGCGAAGGCGGCACCCGCGAGACCGCTGCTCGCGAAGGTCAGCGCGAAGGTCAGCGCGAACGCCAGCCGCGTGCAGGCGGTCAGCGCCAGAACCGTCGAGGCGGCGAAGCCCCGACGGCAGCGGCCGACGCGACTCAGGACGACTTGTTCTCGTATGTGACGTCGCCGGCATTCGACGCCGACAACAGCACGACGGGCGGCGTACGCGCACCCATGCTGCGCGGTGGCAAGCCGGCCGCGCCCAAGCGCGTGCTCGCTGCCGACGACGACGCGCCGAAGCTCCACAAGGTGCTGGCTGAAGCCGGCATGGGTTCGCGACGCGATATGGAAGAGTTGATCGTCGCGGGCCGTGTGTCGGTCAACGGCGAGCCGGCTCACATTGGCCAGCGCATCATGCCGACCGATCAGGTGCGCATCAACGGCAAGCCGGTCAAGCGCAAGCTCGCCAACAAGCCGCCGCGCGTGCTGCTGTATCACAAGCCGACCGGCGAGATCGTGAGTCACGCCGATCCGGAAGGCCGGCCGTCGGTGTTCGACAAGCTGCCCCCCATGAAGACCGCCAAGTGGCTCGCAGTCGGCCGCCTCGACTTCAATACCGAAGGTCTGCTGATGCTGACCACTTCGGGCGATCTCGCGAACCGCTTCATGCACCCGCGCTACAGCGTCGAGCGTGAGTATGCGGTGCGCGTGGTCGGCGAGCTCGCCGAAGGCATGCGTCAGAAGCTGCTGCACGGCGTCGAACTCGAAGACGGTCCGGCCAACTTCCTGCGTATCCGCGATGGCGGCGGCGAAGGCACGAATCACTGGTATCACGTTGCGCTTGCTGAAGGGCGTAATCGCGAAGTGCGTCGTATGTTCGAGGCTGCGGGGCTGATGGTCAGCCGCCTGATCCGTACGCGCCATGGCCCGATTTCGCTGCCGAAGGGCTTGAAGCGCGGCCGTTGGGAAGAACTCGAAGACAACCAGGTGCGTGCGCTGATGGCGTCGGTGGGACTCAAGGCGCCGAGCGAGGAGCGCGGTAGCCGCGGCTCCGCGCCGGAGCGCAAGCAGCCCGATCCGATGCAGACGTCGATGGGCTTCATCAGCCGCGAACCGGTGCTGATGTCGCATAGCCGCTTTGAACAACAGCCGCGCGGTCAGGGCCGACGTGGTGCGGCGGGCGGCGGCTTTGGCGGCGGCGCGGGGGCGGGTTTCGGCGGCGGTTACGGCAATCGCGGTGCTGGTCGTGGCGCTGGTGGCTTCGGCGGTCCGGGCGGCGGCGCGGGTGGTGCCGGTGGTGCCGGTGGTGCGCGGGGCGGCCGTGACGTCGACGGTAATCGCGCGCCTTCCGGCGGCGGCAATCGGGCTGCGGGCGTCGGCAAGCGCGCCGGCGGCAACGGCCCGAATCCCGGCGGCGGCAATCGGGCGCCGGGCGGCAATCGCCCGAATTCAGGCGGCGGCAACCGCGCGGGTGGCGGCAACGCCAGCCCGGGCGGTGCTAACCGAGGTGGCGGCGCGCCTCGCGGCCGTTCGCGCGGACGGTAATCGCGAGGCATCGGCTGGCGTTGCGCATGCGTTACAACGATATGCAACGCTCGCCGTCATGACTCGGTGTACGTCTTCCGTTGCCTGGAAACGCTTGGACACGTGACGCACGCAGGCTGTGCAGGCGGAAGTAGGGGCAGGTTGTCTCGCCCCAGCTTGCAAAAGTCGCGAGGCGTCGCCATATCGTCCAAAGAT
Organism: Paraburkholderia strydomiana; assembly: GCF_031456815.1. Classification (NCBI taxonomy): domain Bacteria; kingdom Pseudomonadati; phylum Pseudomonadota; class Betaproteobacteria; order Burkholderiales; family Burkholderiaceae; genus Paraburkholderia; species Paraburkholderia strydomiana. The sequence continues at coordinate 253,667 of NZ_JAVDVL010000010.1, read as the reverse complement.
CCCCATGAAATCAGGCGGAAATGCGCTTGGCACGGCGTTCTGTGGTTTGCGTTTGTCCTGAAAAATGGCTACAATCGCGAAGTCGCTGGGCGTGCGGCTTTTCATGTGCGGCTCAGGTGCGACCACCGGTAATAAGATGATGGGCGTTTAGCCCATTTTTTTTTGCCGCTCAGTTCATCGTGGTTCGTCATCTCGGGTAGCACGAACGTGCGCCGGCCAGGCGCGCGGCCCGCATTGGTTGTTTGCAGAACAAGCGGCAGGCTCGCTGCGCGAACATCTAAGAGGGCACTGTGCAACTGACGGAACTGATTGAAACCACGGTCGTGGGACTCGGCTACGAGCTCGTCGATCTCGAGCGCACCGGGCGCGGCATGCTGTGTATTTATATCGACCAGCCGGCCGGCATCGCGATCGAAGACTGCGAGAAAGTCACGCGTCAGCTCCAGCACGTACTGACGGTCGAAAATATCGATTATGAGCGGCTCGAAGTATCGTCGCCGGGGCTCGACCGTCCGCTGAAAAAACTGGCGGATTTTGAACGCTTCGCAGGCAGCGAAGTGGTAATCACATTGAAAAAGCCATTGGACGGACGGAAATCGTACCGGGGTATTTTGCATGCTCCGCAAGGCGAGACCATCGGTCTGGAATTTGAAGGGAAGGAAGGCGCCGCGATGCTCGATTTCACGCTCGCGGACATGGACAAAGCACGCCTCGTTCCGAAAGTTGACTTTAGGAGCCGCAAACAATGAGTCGCGAAGTGTTGATGCTGGTGGATGCGCTGGCACGCGAGAAGAACGTCGATAAAGACGTGGTATTTGCCGCGCTCGAAGCGGCCCTCGCTTCGGCCTCCAAGAAACTCTTCGACGAAGACGCGGATATTCGCGTCCATATCGACCGTGAAAGCGGCGAGCACGAAACGTTTCGTCGCTGGAAAGTGGTGCCTGACGAAGCCGGTCTGCAAGAGCCCGATCAGGAAATCCTGCTGTTCGAAGCACGCGAGCAGAAGCCCGAAATCCAGCTCGACGAATACATCGAAGAACCGGTGCCGTCGATCGAATTCGGCCGTATCGGCGCGCAGGCAGCCAAGCAGGTGATCCTGCAGAAGGTGCGCGACGCTGAGCGTGAACAGATCCTGAACGACTTCCTCGAGCGCGGCGAGCACATCATGACCGGCTCGGTGAAGCGTCTCGACAAGGGCAACTTCATCGTCGAAACCGGCCGTGTGGAAGCACTGCTGCGCCGTGACCAGCTGATCCCGAAGGAAAACCTGCGCGTGGGCGACCGCGTGCGCGCCTATATTGCCAAGGTCGATCGCACCGCCCGCGGTCCGCAGATCGAACTGTCGCGTACGGCGCCCGAATTCCTGATGAAGCTGTTCGAGATGGAAGTGCCGGAAATCGAACAGGGCCTTCTCGAAATCAAGGCGGCGGCGCGTGATCCAGGCGTGCGCGCGAAGATCGGTGTGGTCGCTTATGACAAGCGCATCGATCCGATCGGCACCTGCGTCGGTATTCGCGGTTCGCGAGTGCAGGCCGTGCGTAACGAGCTCGGTGGCGAAAACGTCGACATCGTGCTATGGTCGGAGGATCCCGCTCAGTTCGTGATCGGCGCGCTCGCGCCGGCAGCCGTCCAATCGATCGTCGTCGACGAAGAAAAGCATTCGATGGACGTCGTCGTGGACGAAAACGAACTGGCGGTCGCGATCGGCCGCAGCGGCCAGAACGTGCGTCTTGCCAGCGAACTCACCGGCTGGCAGATCAACATCATGACGCCGGACGAATCTGCACAAAAGCAGAATCAGGAACGTGGCGTTTTGCGTGACCTGTTCATGGCGCGTCTCGATGTCGACGAGGAAGTTGCCGACATCCTGATCGACGAAGGCTTCACGAGCCTCGAAGAGATTGCCTATGTGCCGCTCAACGAAATGCTCGAAATCGAAGCGTTCGACGAAGACACCGTCCACGAACTGCGTAACCGCTCGCGCGACGCGCTGTTGACGATGGCAATCGCGAATGAAGAAAAGGTCGAAAATGTAGCGCTCGACCTGAAGAGCCTGGACGGTATGGACGCCGACCTGCTCGCGAAGCTGGCCGAACATCAGATCCAGACGCGCGATGAACTCGCCGAGCTGGCTGTAGATGAACTGGTCGAGATGACCGGAATGGAAGAGGATGCCGCTAAGGCGTTGATCATGAAAGCACGTGAACATTGGTTCCAGTGAGAAATGACCATGGCGCACTAAATTGAACGCGGCCGTCAGGCCGCATGACCCGATGCTAACCGCAAGGAATCGGTCCTTGCATTAAGAGGAATGAATGGCGAGTAACAACGTAGCCCAATTTGCCGCGGAACTGAAAATGCCTGCAGGCGTGCTGCTCGAGCAGCTGCAGGCGGCAGGCGTCACAAAAGCGAGCGAAGCCGACTCCTTGTCCGAAACGGACAAGGCGCGTCTGCTCGACCACTTGCGCAAGTCTCACGGCTCGACTGATGCAGACAAGCGCAAGATCACGCTGACGAAACGGCATACGTCGGAGATCAAGCAGTCCGATGCGACGGGCAAAGCTCGCACCATTCAGGTCGAGGTGCGCAAGAAGCGCACTTTCGTCCGCCGCGACGAAACCTCCGCTGATGGCGGAGATGCATCGAATCATGTGGCCGAGGCCGCCGAAGTTGACGATCTGGAACTTCAGCGTCGTGAAGAAGAAGCGCGTCACGCAGCCGAGTTGCTCGAGCAGCAGGCTCAGGAACTGAAGGCGCGTCAGGAGCAGCTCGAACGCGAAGAGGCCGAGCGCCAGGCACGCGAGCAGGCTGCCGAAGCCGAGCGCCGTCGCGCCGAAGAAGAGGCAGCGAAGAAGCGCGCAGCGGCTGCGGCCGAGGCGGCAGCTCGCGAGAAGGCGCAGCCGGCACCGCAAGTTGCGAAGGTCCAAACGGCGCCTGCCAAACCGGCGGAGCCGGTCGTCGCGAAAGACACCGAGCAGGACGACGAGCGAGCCGCTGCGGAGCGCGCGGCGCAACGCGAAGCCGCCAAGAAGGCGGAAGATGCAGCACGTCAAGCTGCGGAAAAGGCGCGCGCCGAGCAGGAAGAAATCGCCAAGCGCCGCGCGGCGGCCGAAGCCGAAGCGCGCGCGATTCGCGAAATGATGAACACGCCGCGCAAGGCGCAGGTCAAGGCGCCGGAACCGGCACCGAAGCCCGCAGAGCCGGCCAAGGCCGCTGAAGCCAAGGGCACGCTGCACAAACCGGCGCGTCCGGCTGGCGAAGCGCCGGCACGTCCGGCTGCCAGGAAGCCGGCTGCCGCGGCTCCGGCCGCCACGACCACGCCGTCCGTTGGCGACAAGAAGAAGCCGGGCGGCAAGGGCGGCTGGCAGGACGACGCAGCCAAGCGCCGTGGAATCAAGACGCGCGGCGATACGAGCGGCGGCGTCGACCGCGGCTGGCGCGGCGGCCCGAAGGGTCGCGGCAAGCATCAGGACCAGAACACTACGTTCCAGGCGCCGACCGAACCGATCGTGCGTGAAGTGCACGTGCCGGAAACCATCACCGTGGCCGATCTGGCGCACAAGATGGCAGTGAAGGCGTCTGAAGTCATCAAGTCGATGATGAAGCTCGGCCAGATGGTCACCATCAACCAGATGCTGGACCAGGAAACGGCGATGATCATCGTCGAAGAACTGGGCCATCACGCGGTTGCGGCCAAGCTGGACGATCCGGAAGCCATGCTGGTTGAAGGCGAAGTGTCGGATGCCGAAGCATTGCCGCGTCCGCCGGTCGTCACGGTCATGGGTCACGTCGACCACGGCAAGACCTCGCTGCTCGACTACATCCGCCGCGCGAAGGTTGCAGCGGGCGAAGCCGGCGGCATTACGCAGCACATCGGCGCTTACCACGTCGAAACGCCGCGTGGCGTGATCACGTTCCTCGACACGCCGGGCCACGAGGCCTTCACGGCCATGCGTGCCCGCGGTGCAAAGGCAACGGACATCGTCATTCTGGTGGTCGCCGCCGACGACGGCGTGATGCCGCAAACGAAGGAAGCGATCGCCCACGCGAAGGCAGGCGGCGTGCCGCTCGTCGTCGCGATCAACAAGATCGACAAGCCGGATGCGAATCCGGACCGCGTCAAGCAGGAACTCGTCGCAGAAGGCGTCGTGCCGGAAGAATACGGTGGCGATTCGCCGTTCGTGTCGGTGTCGGCCAAGACCGGCGCGGGCATCGACGACCTGCTGGAAAACGTGTTGCTCCAGGCCGAAGTGCTGGAACTGAAGGCACCGGTCGAAGCCCCGGCCAAGGGTCTGGTTATCGAAGCGAAGCTCGACAAGGGTAAGGGTCCTGTTGCAACGATCCTCGTCCAGTCGGGTACGTTGAACCGCGGTGACGTGGTGCTGGCAGGTAGCGCTTACGGTCGTGTGCGAGCCATGCTCGACGAAACCGGCAAGCCGACCAAGTCCGCCGGTCCGTCGATCCCGGTCGAAATCCAGGGTCTGTCGGAAGTCCCGCAGGCGGGCGAAGAAGTCATCGTCATGCCGGACGACCGCAAGGCGCGTGAAGTGGCGCTGTTCCGTCAAGGCAAGTTCCGCGACGTCAAGCTGGCCAAGCAGCAGGCCGCGAAGCTCGAGAACATGCTGGAGCAGATGGGCGAAGGCGAAGTGGCGTACATGCCGCTCATCGTCAAGGCCGACGTGCAAGGTTCGCAGGAAGCGTTGGTGCAGTCGCTGCTCAAGCTTTCCACCGACGAAGTGCGCGTGCAGATCGTGCACGGCGCCGTGGGCGGGATCAGCGAGTCCGACGTCAACCTGGCAACGGCTTCGAAGGCGGTCATCATCGGCTTCAACACCCGTGCAGACGCGCAGGCTCGCAAGCTGGCGGAAGCCAACGGTGTCGACATTCGCTACTACAACATCATTTACGATGCAGTGGATGAGGTGAAGGCCGCGATGTCCGGCATGCTGGCTCCGGAGAAACGCGAAGTCGTCACCGGGACGGTCGAAGTGCGTCAGGTCTTCAAGGTGCCGAAGATCGGCGCGGTGGCCGGCTGTATGGTCACGGACGGCTACGTCAAGCGCTCGTCGTCGGTGCGCGTGCTGCGCAACAACGTCGTCATCTTCACGGGCGAGCTGGATTCGCTCAAGCGTTTCAAGGACGACGTGAAGGAAGTCCGCCAGGGCTTCGAGTGCGGTATGTCGATCAAGAACTTCAACGACATCGTCGAAGGCGACCAGTTCGAAGTCTTCGAGGTCACCGAAGTCGCGCGTACGCTGTAAGTCACGCGGCACGGTTCCAAGGGGCGGAGCGGGCATCAACGCCCACTCCGCCCGTTGTTTTTTGGAGCCGCCGTTTCGCCTGTCCGCGGCCGTCGCGCCGCGCGAATGCCGCGATTTTTCCAGTTTCGCGGCCGCGAACCAATTTTTTGCATCCGCCAAAACGGATCACACAACACCATGCCTAAAAAACGTTCTTCACCCAATCGCAACGTGCAGATCGCTGATCAGATCCAGCGCGATCTGTCGGAATTGCTGCGCGAGGTCAAGGATCCGCGCATCGGCATCGTCACGATTCAGAGCGTCGAACTGACGCCGGACTACGCACACGCTAAGGTCTATTTCACGACGTTGACGGGCGACCCTCAACAGACGCTCGCGGCGCTCACGCATGCGGCGGGTCATCTGCATAATCAGCTGTTCAAGCGCCTGCATATTCACACGGTGCCGACGCTGCATTTCCATTACGACCAGACGATCGAGCGCGCCGTTGAAATGTCCCGTCTGATTGACGAGGCGAACGCCAATCGCGCGAAAGACGACTAAGCGCAGTCGGCGCACGCATCCCGAGCCGCGCCACGCTGCGTGCGGCAAGGCTTGGGTCGTCAAGGCGCAATATGCTGTTCCGGATTCCATAGAAACCCGTCTTCCCACATGACCGCACCTCAACGCCCCCGCGTGCCGCGCCGCGCGCTCGACGGCGTGCTGCTGCTGGACAAGCCGCTCGGCCTGTCCAGCAACGACGCACTGATTCGCGCGAAGCGCCTTTACCTGGCTAAAAAGGCCGGACATACCGGCACGCTGGATCCACTCGCGACCGGCCTGCTGCCGCTGTGTTTTGGCGAGGCCACCAAGTTTTCGCAAGATCTGCTCGAGGCCGACAAAACCTACGAGGCCACCATGCGTCTCGGCGTTCGCACCACCACTGGCGACGCCGAAGGGGAGCCGGTCGACACGCGCGCGGTGACGTGCGACGAGGCGGCGGTTCTTGCGGCGCTGCCGGCATTTGTCGGCGAAATCGTTCAGGTACCGCCGATGTACTCGGCGCTCAAGCGCGACGGCAAGCCGCTCTACGAATACGCGCGGGCCGGGCAGACAGTCGAGCGGGAAGGGCGCCAGGTGACGATTCACTCGCTCCAGTTGCTCGCTTGCGCGCTGCCCGATGTGACGTTCCGCGTCACTTGTAGCAAAGGCACGTATGTGCGTACGCTGGCAGAGGACATCGGCGAGGCGTTGGGTTGTGGGGCTCATCTGGTTGCCCTGCGGCGCACCGGCGTCGGCGCGCTGACGCTTGAGCATGCGGTGACGCTCGACGCGCTTTCGGATGCAACGGAAAGCGAGCGTGACGCGTGGTTGCAGCCGGTCGACGCCTTGCTGTCGACGTTCCCATCGGTGTATCTGGACGAAGATGCAACGCGGCGCTTTTTGCACGGTCAACGGCTGAAGCTTTCCGAACTGAGTCTGAGCGGCGAAGCGGCGAATGCGCAGCGCGTGAGGGTCTACGCCGCGCAAGGGCGTCTGCTGGGCGTCGCAAAACAGGGTGAGGGCGTGCTCGCGCCTGAACGCCTCGTCGTGACGACGGCGAACTAGTCCGGTCACGCGAACCGAAAGCGCGTCAGATACGCGTTCCGGCACGCAACTCAATCGAGCTGATTGCGCCGCTGCAGTGAAAAAGGCGGGACCGTTATAAAGCGGCCCCGCCTTTTTTGCATCTCGTCGTTCAGGGAATGAAACGCGAGATCAATGCGCCGCCGCGGCAGCGGCACCGGCGTCGCCGCCGGCCTTCTCCGGTTTCGTGACCCAGATCAGCGCGATCAGCGCCACGAAAATACCGGCGGAAATGAAGAAGATGTCGTTCACGCCGAGTTGCGCGGCCTGTTGCGTGGCCATCGAATTGAATAATCCATATGCTTGCGGCTGACTGAAACCCGCAGCGCCCATCTGGCGGATCGACTCGTCGAACACCGGGTTGTAGGCGTTGGCGCGCTCGGTCAATTGCGCGTGATGCATGATCGTCCGATGGTCCCATGCGGTCTGGAAAATCGACGTGCCAATGCCGCCGCACATAATCCGCACGAAGTTCGACAAGCCCGATGCCGCCGGTATGCGATTACCCGGCAAACCGGACAATGTGATCGAAACCAGCGGAATAAAGAAGCCGGCCATGCCGATGCCTTGAATCAGCGTGGGCAGTAGCAGCGAGTAGGTATCCACGCCAGTCGTATAACGCGAGCGCATCCAGAAGCACAGCGCAAATACGAGAAACGACAACGTCGCGATATAACGCGGATCGGTGCGCGGCAGGACCTTGCCTGTGATCGGCGACAGCAGCACGGCGAAGAGACCAACCGGCGCCATGACGAGACCGGCCTCGGTGGCCGTGTAGCCGATATCGGTTTGCAGCCACAGCGGCAGCAGAACCAGATTGCCGAAGTAGAGCCCGTAGCCGACCGACAGCGCAATCGTGCCGCCCGTGAAGTTTCGTTTGCTGAAGAGCGACAGGTCGACCACCGGATGCTCGGCCGTCAGTTCCCACACAATGAAGAACGCAAGCGCGATCACGGCGACCAGCGTCAACACGACGATGGTCGTAGACGAAAACCAGTCGAGGTCCTTGCCCTTGTCGAGCATGACCTGCAACGAGCCGACCCAGACGATCAGCAGGCCGAGACCGACACCGTCGATCGGCGCCTTTCTGACGACGGAATCGCGGTTGCGAAAGATCATCCACGTCGCGAGCGCGGCGATCGCGCCGACCGGAATATTGACGTAGAAGATCCAGGGCCACGAGATGTTGTCCGAAATCCAGCCACCAAGGATGGGGCCGGCGACCGGCGCGATCAGCGTGGTCATCGCCCACATCGATAACGCCATCGGCGCCTTGGCGCGCGGATAACTCGCGAGCAGCAGCGTTTGCGACAGCGGAATCATCGGGCCGGCCACCGCGCCTTGCAGCACGCGCGAGGCGAGCAGGAAGGGCAGAGTCGGCGCGAGGCCGCACATCCATGACGAAATCACGAACAGCACGATCGACGCCATGAACAGGCGCACCTGGCCGATGCGGTCGGTGAGCCAGCCCGTGAGCGGCACGGAGATCGCGTTGGCGACCGCGAACGACGTGATCACCCACGTGCCCTGATCGGCCGACACGCCGAGATCGCCAGATATGGACGGAATCGAAACGTTCGCGATCGACGTGTCGAGCACGTTCATGAAAACGGCGAGCGACACCGCGATGGTGCCGATCACCAGTTGCGCGCCCTCGAGCGGCGGGTGAGGGGCTTGCGCCTGAGCCTGAGCCATTCAGAAAGCCTTGTATGAGTCGCCGCGCGTCTTACATCAGTTTTGCAGATGCGGGCTTGCTGGATCCGGACTGCGCGGCTTTATGCGTGCCGGCTTTCGGACCGGCGTTTTCCGCGATGATGCGAGCAATTTCCGCGTCGGCTTCGTCGCCATATTTAGCAAACACGTCCGTCTGATAGACGGTGTTCTGTGCGTTGCCCAACTGGCCGCCGTTCTCGTCCTTGATGCTTACGTCGGCTTGCATCGACAGGCCGATACGCAGCGGATGCTTTTCGAGTTCCTGCGGATCGAGCGCGATTCGCACCGGCAGACGCTGCACCACCTTGATCCAGTTGCCGGTGGCGTTCTGCGCGGGCAGCAGCGAGAACGCCGATCCCGTGCCCGCCGAGAAACCCACCACCTTGCCGTGATAGACGACCGACGAACCGTAGACGTCGGCCGTCAGTTCGACCGGCTGGCCGATGCGCATGTGCTTGAGCTGCACTTCCTTGAAGTTGGCGTCGACCCAGACGGCGCCGAGCGGCACGATGGCCATGAGCGGCGTGCCCGGCGAGACGCGCTGTCCGACCTGGACCGAGCGTTTCGCGACATAGCCGGTGACCGGTGCCGGCAGCGTGTTGCGCGCATTGTTCAGATACGCGTCGCGGACCTTCGCGGCGGACGCCTGCACGTTCGGGTGATTCGCGATCGTGGTGTTGGCGGTCAGCGCGCGGTTCGATGCCAGTTGCTGCTGAGCAGCTTCGACGGCGGCTTGCGCGCTCTTGACGGCATCACGTGCGTGCGAAATTTCTTCCTGCGACACGGCGCCGGTTTGCGCAACCGTCAGACGGCGCTTCAAGTCGTCCTGAGCGCGCGAGAGGTCGGACTGGCGCTGCGCAACTTGAGCCTGGTACTGGTTGTCGTCGGCGAAGAGACCGCGCACCTGGCGCACCGTCTGCGCAAGATTCGCTTCTGCCTGATCGAGCGCGACGCGGGCGTCGGCCGGATCCAGCACGACGACCGGGTCGCCGGCCTTGACCGTTTGCGTATCGTCGGCGTTCACCGCGACCACGGTGCCCGTGACTTGGGGCGTGATCTGCACGACATTGCCGTTCACGTACGCGTCGTCGGTGTCTTCGTGAAAGCGCGCCACGAGGAAATAGTACAGACCATAGGCGATCGCGGCGATCAGGATCACGATGACGAGCAGCGTCATCATGCGCTTGCGTTTGCCGCTGTTCGCCGGTTGTGCCGGTTTGTTCGGCTGTGCCGGTTGGTTGTTAGCCGCGGGCTGTTGGGGGGTGCTCATTGATGTGCTCCGGGTTCTCTCAAACGTCGTCGTTTATTCGGATGTTCGTGTGTGGTCTGTTGCGGTCGATACGGTTGCGTGACGGCGCGATCAGTCGCGTCAGTTCACAGCGGCGGTCGCAGCCGGGGCGGATGACACGCCCGCCGCCGACGTAGAGACTGGTACCGCTGAGCTCGATGCTGCTGCGGCCGGTGCCGGCGCGTCAGTCGGCACGACCAAGCCTGTCTGCGTCGCGTCGAAACCGCCGCCCAGCGCCTTGACGAGCCCGATCTGCATGTCGCGGCGACGCATCTTGAGCGTGGTAACCGTCTGTTCGGCGGAAAGGCGGTTCTGGTCGGCGGTCAATACCTGCAGTTGCGGAGACAGGCCGGCCTTGTAGCGGATCACGGCCAGTTCGTATGCCTTCGTCGATGCGTCGAGTGCGCGTTGAGCGTCGCCCGCTTGCTGGTCGATCGAGCGGATCGACGACACCTGCGTCGCGACATCCGACAACGCATTGATCAGCGTCTGGTTGTAGTTCGCCACGTTCAGCTCGAAATCCGCATAACGGCCCTTCAATTGCGAGCGCAGCGCGCCTGCGTCGAAGATCGGCAGGTGAATCGCCGGACCGAACTGGATCTGGCGGCTGCCGGCTGTGAGGAATCGGCCCCAGCCGAACGCGTCGAAGCCGAAGCCGGCTGCGAGGTTCACGTCCGGAAAGAATTCCGCCTTCGCTTCCTTGACGTCATGCATCGCCGCTTCGACTTGCCAGCGCGCAGCGACAATATCCGCGCGACGAGCGACCAGATCGGCCGGCAGATTGTCCGGCAGCGCGACTGTATTGCCGACGCCGAGCGCAGGCTGTGCAATTTGCAGGCCGCGATCCGGGCCCTTGCCGAGCAGCGCGCCCAATTGATAACGCACCACGGTGATCTGGCCGTCCAGATCGCTCAGGCTCGCCTGGCTCGACGCGATATTGCCCGTTGCGGTCTGACGCTCGACGTTCGTATCGAGACCGGCCGCAACGCGACCGTTCGTAATGCGGCCGATATCCTGACGGTTGGCGATTTCGCGTGCGGCGATGTCGCGCAGCGCATAGAGCTGGGCAAGCTGGTTATACGTGCTCGCCACGGACGCCGCGAGCGTCACGCGCGCCTGCTGCATGTCGGCCTCGGCCGCCTTTTCCTGCGACACAGCCTGGCCGAGGCGCTGACGGTTCTTGCCCCACAGGTCGAGATCCCACGAAGCGCTCGCGAGCACGTTGTTCTCGCTATACCAGGTGCCGCCGTACGGAGGCGGGTAGAGCGCGTTGCCCGAGAACAGTTCGCGCGTCCACGAATAGCTGCCGTTGACTTTCGGGTAAAGCGCCGAGCGCGAGGTTTCGATGTACGACGACGCCTTTGCGAGACGCGCCTGCGCCTGCGCGATCGACGGGCTGCCTTCCAGCGCTTCGGCAATCAGCTTGGGCAACTGCGGATCGCCGAACTGGTTGGCCCAGTCGAGCGACGGCCACTGGCCGCTCTGGCCCGCGAGACTCTGGGTGGACTCATATTGCGCCGGCGACGAAATCTGCTTGTCGCTTTTGACACCGAAGTAGTTCGCGCACCCAGTGAGGGCGAGCGCTGCCACCGCGGCGGCGACAGCGGCCCGGCTCGAAAACGCGGGCGCGGACAGGGAAAGGGATTTCATCGCTCGACTCTTTGAGTGGAATGTAATGATGGACGCTGCAAGCAATTTCTTACGATTTGCTGTCGTAATTGCTTGCCGCATCACGGGTCAGTCCCGTTTGTTCGCCAGAATTGAGCAGCACGCGACGCAGCATGCTCTTCAGAAAGCCCACTTCTTCCGGGGTGAAGCCGGAGAGCAGGTCATCCAGTACACCGTTGAAGATCTTCGGCATTTTGGCCGCGATCGCATGCCCTTCCGGCGTGAGTGCAAGACGCACGACGCGCCGGTCTTCGTTGCTGCGCACCCGCGTGAGCAGGCCGCGCTTTTCGAGGCGATCGATCAGACGCGTGACGGCGCTTGCGTCAATGCCGTATTCGCGCGCGAGTTCGGCCGCCAGCAGGCATTTCCCGCTCGCCACCATGAACAGGATGCTGCCTTGCTGACTGGTAATGCCAAGCTCCGCCATGCTGCGCTGGGTAACCAGGTTCGACATGGTCGATTTCACGCGCGACAGCAGATAGCCGACACTTTCGCCTAGCTGGTATTCGCTGATCTCAGGCGCTGGGGTGGTGGACGGCTCCGTCATGATTCTCGTGCGAATGCAATGGTTGACTAGGCACAATTATAAGAGTCGGATGATTGACGCGGCAAGCGTTATTACAGCTTAGGCAAGGAAATATCCGCGCTCAAGCAAGAATCGGCGCGTTTTCGCGTAGGGCTAAGGCCGATTGGACGTCAGATTTACTCATGCGGGAGTGGGGCCGCAGCGCTTCCTATCAGGGAATACCAGAAAGCGTCATTGGTGCGTGCTATAATGTTGGGTTCCCAAAAGTGCGCATTGGGCTTGTCGTGGTTTTTATCCTCACATTGCTCTTATACGAAGAGCGAAGCGGCATGAGCAAGCGGCGCACTCAACTGTCTCCAGGTTTCCTATGACCCGCGCCCTACGCAACATCGCCATCATTGCCCACGTCGACCACGGCAAGACTACGCTCGTCGACCAGCTCCTCCGCCAGACCGCCACGTTCCGTGACAACCAGCAGGTTGCCGAGCGTGTGATGGACTCGAACGACATCGAAAAAGAACGTGGCATCACGATTCTTTCGAAGAACTGCGCGGTCGAATATGAGGGCACGCACATCAACATCGTCGACACCCCGGGCCACGCGGACTTCGGCGGTGAAGTGGAACGCGTGCTGTCCATGGTCGACTCGGTGCTGCTGCTGGTGGACGCCGTCGAAGGCCCGATGCCGCAAACCCGCTTCGTGACCAAGAAGGCACTGGCGCTCGGTCTGAAGCCGATCGTCGTGATCAACAAGGTGGACCGTCCGGGCGCGCGCATCGACTGGGTGATCAACCAGACGTTCGACCTGTTCGACAAGCTGGGCGCGACCGACGAACAGCTCGACTTCCCGATCGTCTATGCGTCGGGCCTGAACGGCTATGCCGGTCTGACCCCGGACGTGCGTGAAGGCGATATGCGTCCGCTGTTCGAAGCCGTGCTCGAGCACGTGCCGGTTCGCGCGGCCGACCCGGAAGGCCCGCTGCAACTGCAGATCACCTCGCTCGACTACTCGTCGTATGTCGGCCGTATCGGCGTGGGCCGTATCACGCGTGGCCGCATCAAGCCGGGCATGGCCGTTGCCGTGCGTTCGGGTCCCGATGGCGCGATTCTGAACCGCAAGATCAATCAGGTCCTGTCGTTCAAGGGTCTCGAGCGCGTGCAGGTCGAGTCGGCTGAAGCCGGCGACATCGTGCTGATCAACGGTATCGAAGAAATCGGCATTGGCGTGACCATCTGCTCGCCGGAACAGCCGGAAGCGCTGCCCATGATCACCGTCGACGAACCGACGCTGACCATGAACTTCCTCGTCAACTCGTCGCCGCTCGCCGGCCGCGAAGGCAAGTTCGTCACGAGCCGTCAGATTCGTGACCGCCTGATGAAGGAACTGAATCACAACGTCGCGCTGCGCGTCAAAGAAACCGGCGACGAAACCACGTTCGAAGTGGCCGGCCGTGGCGAACTGCACCTGACCATTCTCGTGGAAAACATGCGCCGTGAAGGTTACGAGCTGGCCGTGTCGCGTCCGCGCGTCGTGATGCAGGAAATCGACGGTGTGAAGCACGAGCCGTATGAGAACCTGACCGTCGACATGGAAGACGCGCATCAGGGTGGCGTCATGGAAGAACTGGGCCGTCGCAAGGGCGAAATGCTCGACATGGCGTCGGACGGCCGTGGCCGCACGCGTCTCGAATATCGTATTTCGGCGCGCGGCCTGATCGGCTTCCAGTCGGAATTCCTCACGCTCACGCGCGGTACGGGCCTGATGAGCCACACGTTCGACTCGTATCAGCCCGTCAAGGAAGGCTCGGTTGGCGAGCGCCGCAACGGCGTGCTGATTTCGCAGGACGACGGCGCAGCAGTCGCTTATGCGCTGTGGAAGCTGCAGGACCGCGGCCGTATGTTCGTGTCGCCGGGCGAGCCGCTGTACGAAGGCATGATCATCGGCATTCATAGCCGTGACAACGACCTGGTCGTGAACCCGATCAAGGGCAAGCAACTTACCAACGTCCGTTCATCGGGTACCGACGAAGCAGTGCGCCTCGTGCCGCCGATCCAGATGTCGCTGGAATACGCGGTCGAATTCATCGACGACGACGAACTGGTCGAAGTCACGCCGCAATCCATCCGTCTGCGTAAGCGCTACCTGAAAGAGCACGAGCGCCGCAGCGCGAGCCGCAAGGGCGCGGTAGATTGAGCAGCGCGCAACGGCCTCTGGCCTTCGCTTCAGCTGTTAGTGAAAAGCCACCTTCGGGTGGCTTTTTACATTTCCGGAGCGCATTCGCGTTATTGGAAATTGCCGCTGAAGCCCGTCGCTGAAGGCCCGGGCGGCGATCCGTCTGCTATCTGCGATATCCGTTATGTGATATGCTCCCCGGGTGCAAAGTTTTAGGTCCTTCCAAGCAAGACTTGATTCGCGCAATCCGCTAAACGGTCAGGCCGTGTCGCGGAAGGTTCTGTAACCCGCTATTTCTCGAGAAACTCGAAGAAAGGTGAGCGTAAAAATGATGAAGCAATTCCAGTCGAACTCTTATCTGTTCGGCGGCAATGCTCCGTACGTAGAAGAAATGTACGAAGCATATCTCGACAACCCGGCGTCAGTGCCCGAGAACTGGCGCAGCTATTTCGACGCGTTGCAGAATGTACCTGCATCGGATGGCACCAATGCCAACGACGTGGCCCATGGCCCGATCGTCGAATCGTTTGCACAACGGGCCAAGGCCAACGCCTTCATCCCGCGCACGGCAACCGGTGGCGAAGACCTCGCTACCGCGCGAAAGCAAGTCTATGTGCAGTCCCTCATCGGCGCATATCGCTTCCTCGGCTCGCAATGGGCCAATCTCGATCCCCTGAAGCGCCGCGAACGTCCCGCAATCCCCGAACTCGAACCCGCGTTCTACGACTTCACCGAAGCCGACATGGACCAGGAGTTCAGCGCCACGAATCTGTATTTCGGATTCGAGAAAGCGTCGCTGCGTGAGATCGTCAAGGCATTGCGCGACACGTACTGCGGCACGATCGGCGCCGAGTACATGTACATCAGCGATCCGGAACAGAAGCGCTGGTGGAAGGAAAAGCTGGAGTCGATCCGCTCCACGCCGAATTTCTCGAACGAGAAGAAAAAGCACATCCTGAATCGCCTGACGGCTGCTGAAGGCCTCGAGCGCTTCCTGCATACCAAGTACGTCGGCCAGAAACGCTTCTCGCTGGAAGGCGGTGAAAGCTTCATCGCGTCGATGGACGAAGTCGTGCGTCACGGCGGCGCACGCGGCGTGCAGGAAATCGTCATCGGCATGGCTCACCGTGGCCGTCTGAACGTGCTGGTCAATACGCTCGGCAAGATGCCGGCTGACCTGTTCGCCGAATTCGAAGGCAAGCACGTCGACGACCTGCCGGCGGGCGACGTGAAGTACCACAAGGGCTTCTCGTCGGACGTCTCGACCGAAGGCGGCCCGGTTCACCTGTCGCTCGCGTTCAACCCGTCGCACCTCGAAATCGTCAACCCGGTGGTAGAAGGTTCGGCGAAGGCGCGTATGGACCGTCGCGGCGACGACAGCGGCCTGCAAGTGCTGCCGGTGCAAATTCACGGCGACGCAGCTTTTGCCGGTCAGGGCGTCGTGATGGAAACGCTGAACCTCGCGCAAACGCGCGGTTACGGCACGCACGGCACGTTGCACATCGTCATCAACAACCAGATCGGCTTCACGACGTCGGACCCGCGCGATTCGCGCTCCACGTTGTACTGCTCGGACGTCGTCAAGATGATCGAGGCGCCGGTGCTGCACGTGAACGGCGACGACCCCGAAGCGGTGGTTCTGGCCACGCAGCTGGCTATCGACTTCCGGATGCAGTTCCACAAGGACGTCGTGGTCGACATCGTCTGCTTCCGTAAGCTGGGTCACAACGAGCAGGACACGCCGGCTGTCACGCAGCCGCTGATGTACAAGACCATCGCAAAGCATCCGGGCACGCGCGCGTTGTACGCGGAAAAGCTGGTGCAACAAGGCGTGATCACGGCCGAAGAAGGCGAGGAATTCGTCAAGGCCTACCGCAAGGCGATGGACGAAGGCCATCACACGGTCGACCCGGTGCTCTCGAACTACAAGAGCAAGTACGCGGTGGACTGGGTGCCGTTCCTGAACCGCAAGTGGACCGACGCGGCCGACACGGCTGTGCCGCTCGCGGAACTGAAGCGCCTCGCTGAGCGCATCACCACCGTCCCGGAAAACTTCAAGGTTCACCCGCTCGTCGAGCGCGTTCTGAACGACCGTCGCGCAATGGGCCGTGGCGAAGCGAAGCTCGACTGGGGTATGGGCGAGCACCTCGCGTTCGCGTCGCTGGTCGCCTCCGGCTATGCGGTGCGCCTGACCGGCCAGGACTCGGGCCGCGGCACGTTCACGCACCGTCACGCGGTGCTGCACGATCAGAACCGCGAGCGCTGGAACGACGGCACTTACGTGCCGCTGCAGAACATCGCCGAAGGTCAGGCGAAGTTCACGGTGATCGACTCGGTGCTGTCGGAAGAAGCGGTGCTCGGCTTCGAATACGGTTACTCCACGGCTGAGCCGAACACGTTCGTCGCATGGGAAGCGCAGTTCGGCGACTTCGTGAACGGCGCGCAGGTTGTGATCGACCAGTTCATTTCGTCGGGCGAAGTAAAGTGGGGCCGCGTCTCGGGCCTGACCATGCTGCTGCCGCACGGCTATGAAGGCCAGGGTCCGGAGCACTCGTCGGCGCGTATCGAACGTTTCCTGCAACTGTGCGCAGACCACAACATGCAAGTGGTCCAGCCGACCACGCCGGCGCAGATTTTCCACCTGTTGCGCCGTCAGATGATCCGGTTGTTCCGCAAGCCGCTGATCGTCGCTACGCCGAAGTCGCTGCTGCGTCATAAGGAAGCCGTCTCCGATCTGTCGGAACTGGCGAAGGGTTCGTTCCAGCCGGTGATCGGCGAAGTCGAGGAAACCATCGACGCGAAGAAGGTCAAGCGCGTGCTGGTGTGTTCGGGCCGCGTGTACTACGACCTCGTCGCGCATCGCCGCGAAGCGAAGGCGAACGACGTTGCGATCGTGCGTATCGAACAGCTGTATCCGTTCGCTCACAAGCAGTTCGAAGCGGAGATCAAGAAGTACGACAACGCGACGGAAGTGGTCTGGGTGCAGGACGAGCCGCAGAATCAGGGACCGTGGTTCTACATCGAGCACCATCTGAAGGAAGGCATGAAGGAAGGACAGAAGCTGGCATACAGCGGCCGTCCGGCTTCGGCTTCGCCGGCAGTCGGTTACTACGCGAAGCACTACGAGCAGCAGAAAGCGCTGGTCGAAGGCGCTTTCGGCCGCCTCAAGAGCGCGTCGATCGCTAAATAAAGAGAACAGACGAACCGGGAAAGCGCAGCGCGCTTTCCCGCGCCGCGTTCAGCGACCGCATAAAGGTCCAGACGCGGCAGACATGGTTCGCAGGCGGTCGTCGTTCACCGCGCCGTCACCCGATACGTATTCAGGATATTCATAATGGCTATTGTTGAAGTCAAGGTTCCCCAGCTGTCCGAGTCGGTCTCGGAAGCCACGATGCTGCAGTGGAAGAAGAAGCCCGGCGAGGCTGTTGCCCAGGACGAAATTCTCATCGAAATCGAGACCGACAAGGTCGTGCTCGAAGTGCCGGCACCCTCGGCCGGCGTGCTCGCGCAAGTCATCGCGAACGACGGCGACACCGTCACGGCCGATCAGGTCATCGCCAAGATCGACACGGAAGGCAAGGCAGGCGCCGCCGCTGTCGAAGCGGAAGTGAAACCGGCTCCGGCCGCCACGCCCGCACCGGCCGCCGCACCGGCGCCGGCTGCTCAAGCCGCATCCGCAACGGGTGCGAACACCGCTGCTTCGCCGGCTGCCGGCAAGCTCATGGCGGAGAAGGGCTTGTCGTCGGGCGACGTCGCTGGCACGGGCCGCGACGGCCGCATCACCAAGGGCGACGTGCTGACGGCAGGCCAGGCCGCTCCGGCTGCGAAGCCCGCCGCGCCTGCACCGGCTGCGGCACCGAAGGCCGCCCGGCCGTCGCTGCCGGACGTCAAGGGCCCGGCATCGGCCGACCAGTGGCTGAAGGACCGTCCGGAGCAACGCGTGCCGATGTCGCGTCTGCGTGCGCGTATCGCCGAGCGTCTGCTCGAGTCGCAGCAAACCAACGCCATCCTGACCACGTTCAACGAAGTGAACATGGCGCCGGTGATGGACTTGCGCAACAAGTACAAGGACAAGTTCGAAAAGGAACATGGCGTGAAGCTCGGCTTCATGTCGTTCTTCGTGAAGGCGGCTGTTCACGCGCTGAAGAAGTTCCCGCTGGTGAACGCGTCGATCGACGGTAACGACATCGTCTATCACGGCTATTTCGACATTGGTATCGCTGTCGGTTCGCCGCGCGGTCTGGTGGTGCCGATCCTGCGCAATGCAGATCAGCTGAGCCTCGCCGAAATCGAGAAGAAGATTGCCGAATTCGGCCAGAAGGCGAAAGACGGCAAGCTGTCGATCGAGGAAATGACGGGCGGTACGTTCTCGATCTCGAACGGCGGTGTGTTCGGTTCGATGCTGTCGACGCCGATCATCAACCCGCCGCAGTCCGCGATTCTCGGCGTGCACGCAACGAAGGAACGCGCCGTGGTGGAAAACGGCCAGATCGTGATCCGCCCGATGAACTACCTGGCGCTCTCCTACGATCACCGGATCATCGACGGCCGTGAAGCCGTGCTGTCGCTCGTCGCCATGAAGGATGCGCTGGAAGACCCGGCGCGCCTGCTGCTCGACCTGTAAGCGCTGCTTTTATCGGTGCCGGCTTGCGATCGCGCGAGCCGGCGCCATATAAAGCATCAGGCAAGCACCACGTCTTTCGCATTCCGCAGTACAGGAACGACCCGCGCCACGAAGTGTGGCCGCGCGCCGTTCCGTCATCAAAAGGATTGTCATGTCCAAAGAATTTGACGTCGTCGTGATCGGCGCAGGCCCTGGCGGTTACATCGCCGCCATCCGCGCAGCGCAGCTCGGCAAGACCGTCGCATGTATCGAAAAATGGAAGAACCCGGCCGGCACGCTGAAGCTCGGCGGCACGTGTCTGAACGTGGGTTGCATTCCGTCGAAGGCGCTGCTCGCGTCGTCGGAAGAATTTGAAAACGCATCGCATCACCTCGCTGACCACGGCATCTCGGTGGAAAACGTGAAGGTCGACATCTCGAAGATGATGGCCCGCAAAGACGGCATCGTCGAAAAGATGACGAAGGGCATCGAATTCCTGTTCCGCAAGAACAAGATCACGTGGCTCAAGGGTCACGGCAAGTTCACCGGCAAGACGGACGCCGGCGTGCAGATCGAGGTGAGCGGGGAAGGCGAAACGGAAGTGGTTACGGCGAAGAACGTGATCATCGCCACGGGTTCGAAAGCACGCCATCTGCCGAACATTCCGGTCGACAACAAGATTGTCGCCGACAACGAAGGCGCACTCGCTTTCGACACGGCACCGAAGAAGCTCGCCGTGATCGGCGCAGGCGTGATCGGACTCGAACTCGGCTCGGTGTGGCGCCGTCTGGGCGCGGAAGTGACCGTGCTCGAAGCGCTGCCGGAATTCCTCGGCGCGGCTGACCAGGCGCTCGCGAAAGAAGCGGCCAAGCAGTTCAAGAAACAGGGTCTCGACATTCACGTCGGCGTGAAGGTCGGCGAAGTGTCGACAACCGAGAACAGCGTCACGATCAATTACACGGACAAGGACGGCAACGCGCAGAAGCTCGAAGCCGACCGCCTGATCGTGTCGATCGGCCGCGTGCCGAACACCGACAACCTCGGTCTCGAAGCGATCGGCCTGAAGGCCAACGAACGCGGCTTTATCGATGTCGACGATCATTGCGCGACGGCCGTGCCGAACGTCTACGCGATCGGCGACGTGGTTCGTGGACCGATGCTCGCGCACAAGGCCGAAGACGAAGGCGTGCTGGTCGCTGAGATCATCGACGGTCAGAAGCCGCATATCGACTACAACTGCATTCCATGGGTGATCTACACGGAGCCGGAAATCGCGTGGGTCGGCAAGACGGAACAGCAACTGAAGGCGGAAGGCCGCGAAGTCAAGACGGGCCAGTTCCCGTTCATGGCGAACGGCCGCGCGCTCGGCATCAACAAGGCGGACGGTTTCGTCAAGATGATCGCCGACGCGAAGACCGACGAACTGCTCGGCGTGCACATCATCTCGGCGAACGCATCGGACCTGATCGCGGAAGCCGTGGTGGCGATGGAATTCAAGGCGGCGTCGGAAGACATCGGCCGCATTTGCCATCCGCACCCGTCGCTGTCGGAAGTCATGCGCGAAGCGGCACTCGCCGTGGACAAGCGCGCACTGAACATGTAATCGCGCACGCCTGACTGAACGTACTCTGGCATCACCACAAAGGCGGGCGGGTTCACTCCCTCCCGCCTTTCTTTTCGCAGCAACACAATGAACGTCACCGAATACTACGAAAAAGAACTGCAGACGCGGGGCTACCAATCCGACCCGGCGCAACGCGCGGCGGTCGACCGTCTGCAGCGGTGCTACGAAGAGTGGGTCGAGTACAAGTCGCGCCGCTCGAATGCGTTGAAGAAGCTCATCAACCGCCCGGACCCGCCGCGCGGCGTGTACATGTGGGGCGGAGTAGGGCGCGGCAAAAGCTTCCTGATGGACAGCTTCTACATGATCGTGCCGGTGCAGCGCAAAACGCGGCTGCATTTCCACGAATTTATGCGCGAAGTGCATCGCGAACTGGAAGAACTGAAAGGCCAGGCCGATCCGCTCGACGAACTCGCACGACGCGTTGCGAAGCGCTACCGGCTGATCTGCTTCGATGAATTTCACGTGTCGGACATTGCCGATGCGATGATCCTGTACCGCCTGCTCGACAAGCTCTTTGAAAACGGCGTGCAGTTCGTGATGACGTCCAACTACGACCCCGACACGCTGTACCCTGACGGCCTGCACCGGGACCGCATGCTGCCGGCCATCGAGCTTATCAAGGAGAAGCTCGACGTGATCAACGTCGATGCAGGCATCGACTACCGGCAACGCACCCTCGCTCAGGTGGAGGTGTATCACACGCCGCTCGGCGCGGCCGCCGACAAGGCGTTGCGCGACGCGTTCGCGCGCCTCGCCGCGGTCCCTGACGAAAGCCCGATCCTGCATATCGAAAAGCGCGAGTTGAAGGCGCTGCGCAAGGCCGACGGCGTTGTCTGGTTCGATTTTGCGACGTTATGCGGCGGTCCCCGTTCGCAGAACGACTACCTTGAACTGGCGAGCCGTTTCCACGCGGTGATTCTGTCAGCGGTGCCGCAGATGTCGGCGCGCATGGCGTCGGAGGCGCGCCGCTTCACGTGGCTGATCGACGTGTTCTACGACCACAAGGTGAAGCTGCTGATGTCGGCTGCGGTGCCGCCCGAGGAACTTTACGTCGATGGCCCCATGGCTAACGAATTCACTCGCACGGTCTCCCGGATCGTCGAAATGCAGAGCAAAGAGTATCTTGATGCACCGCGCCGGATCGTCGATACGTCGCTGACCTGAGCAGGGC
Source organism: Paraburkholderia strydomiana (assembly GCF_031456815.1). Lineage (NCBI taxonomy): Bacteria > Pseudomonadati > Pseudomonadota > Betaproteobacteria > Burkholderiales > Burkholderiaceae > Paraburkholderia > Paraburkholderia strydomiana. The sequence continues at coordinate 232,035 of NZ_JAVDVL010000010.1, read as the reverse complement.
CCGGGCTGTTTCGGGATACCCGCGGGCGCTCCTTTTGCGATAGCTCACGCCGCTTCGGCCTAGCGGACTAGGTCGAAAGGCGTATTTTCAGGATTCGGATTGCTCTGATGTTCCGTGTTTGGGCGACTGGCTATCTTTGTCGAGTATCTGACAAAGGAGAAACCATGAACCCCTACCGCGATATGAACGACGAAGAGTGGCAACGCATTGCGCCGTTGCTGCCCGAACTGCGCCCGCGCTCTGAACTACGCGGACGCCCGCTTGCCAATACACGTTCTGTTCTGAACGGCGTGTTGTGGGTAATGTATAGCGGCGCTACCTGGTCTGCCATGCCGCGCAAATACCCGTCTTATCAAACCTGTCATCGCCGCTTCAAGGCCTGGTACGAATCAGGCGTATTAAAGCGCGTCATGGAGCAGTTGTTCGGCACAGCGAGTGAAGAACTTTGCGCAATGATGGAGGCGCGCATGCGCACGCACCTGAGCGCGGAACAGAAAAGCGTGGTCGCAGTAGAAAAGGCGCCGGTGCCGGCAGCGCCCACGGCGCATACGTCGCCCACGTTGCAAAAGCCGGCACCGGCCAAGCCCTTGCTGTCTTCCCCGTTTGCTTTCGCGTCGCCCTTCAAACACGCTGCATGACGACTTCAATTACGCGAGATCACGTAAAAACGGCCGCACGATAATATCGTCGGCCGTTTGTCTTTGTCTTTTGGATTGATCAGCGCGGGCCGCGCTCATTCACTATTGCTGACGAACCCACGTTTGCGATCGGCCAAGCAACGACACGCCGATGTATCCGCGCACAACGAGCTTGTTGCCGCCTTCTTCCAGATGCATTTTGCACTTGTATAGCTTGCCGTTTTCGGGGTCGAGGATCTGCCCGTGATCCCAGGCTTCACCGTCCTTTTTCATGTCGCTAATGATGGTCATGCCGAGAATTGGCTGGTCCTTGCGCGCGTCGGTACATGCAGTACAGCGGCGATCTGGCTGGTCGTTCGGACCGAGACCCTTGATTACCTTGCCGCTTAGCGTGCCACTGCCGTCCTGGGAAATCTGCACGAGTGCCTTTGGCTGGCCGGTGTGATCGTCGATAGTCTGCCAGGTGCCTACCGGAGTGTCCGTTTGCGCCATCGCGGTGACAGCGCTGGCGAGAAGCACACCGGCAAACGCTGCATGTTTCGCTGTGCGAAGCGCGACCGCGCGAGCGCGTTGAGTGAACTGCATCATTGTCTTCCTCCTTGTTAAAAGACGGCGCGATCGTGGTCGCGCAGCGTTTTTGGCATCGCGTGAAGCCGTATCACGAGACCTTGGACTCGCGAATCTCGCGTGATGCTTCGGGTTCTCCTGACGCCAGCGGCGCGAGCCCGGCTCGCGGCTTCGTATGGCCGCTTCATGTCGTCAGCGCAGAACACGTTAAGTGTGCGTCAAAGTGCGGCTGTCGTTTGATAGTGGAACCTCTAATCAGACTGCGGCACTTTGCGGCTGTATTGAACTGATACCAGAGCATGGCTTCGATATGCGGCCTGAACGACGTGCTTTCGACGAGTGTTTTGCCGGACGCTTGTAGCACCTACAGGTCGCATGCTGTAGTACTTCGTGTCGTCGGTCCGAGGGCTGAAATGATCGGATTAAGGTCTCAACGGCGCGTAAGATCCCGCATGCAGACGAACGTGCGTCGTATCGAACAAAGCGCACGGCGTGACATTGTGCGCAGTCACGCGAAGCCTGTGTGAACGCAGGGCAGCTCTGCGACATTGGACTTAGCCCGAGTGGCCCGATGCCTCGCCCGTTAATCGCGTTAATGCGGGATCCTTATCAATTACGGGTTCCGAAACTGCATGGCGATGTCATGAACCGGCTCGTCAACGTGTTCAAGAGTTCTGGAGTCGCTGGAGCTGACTGAGTCGACCGTCACCACACCCGAGACGCCCGTCAGTTCCAACAGTAGGGCGCTGACTGGATCAAACGCTCGACTGCATCTGCGCCGAACCCTGCGACACGTTGAAAGCGCATGCCCCGCGCGGCGACCTCCGCTCCTGACGCAGCGATTGCAACCTCCTATCGTCTGCCGTCCCTAGAACCAGACGAGGCGGCATCTTCGCCAATTGACAAGACCACCCTCCGCTGGAAGGCCTAACTCAGGACACCCGGTCGGTACAAATTTTCGACGAACAGCCCGAAGTTCGCGAAAGTGAGTAATAATGAGATGATCAGGAACTAAAATTAAAACTATCGAAGCAGGAATGACATGGACCAAAAGTCGAAACTACGACTGATCGCCGTCGCCGCGATCATGGCGTTGGGGGTAGCACAAGTCGCGTGCGCACAGGCTCAGCCGGAGGCCGATAACAGCGCAACGCCCGGGTTGGTTGCCGAACCGGCCACCACAACCACGCAGGCGTCCGCTTTGCTCCCAGCGCAGGCCCAAGTGCAGACGCAAGTGCAAACATCCGCGCTTACGCCGGACGAGGTCAAGCAATCCGCCGCGGGGAACGTCGCGGAACTGCAGCAGTTGATCAAGGGCTCGGAACTCAGCGAGTTGCGCACCACGTACAACGCCAGCTATGGAACGAGCTTGCTATTCCACGGCAAGGAAATGACGTACTACGTGGCGCTTTTCCAGCAGAAGAACTTCTGGCGCGTGATCAAGACGCAAGACGCGGCGCGCGCCGAAATGATCTATCGCGATTTCGTGCGCCAGACTGTGCAATTGTCGAACGTAGAGATTCGCCGCACGCAACTCGAAGCGCAGAAGGCGTTCACCGAACGCATGATCGCGTTGTCACAGGGCCGCGCCAACCGTCTGCAAGCGGATCTTGACGTAGCCCGCCAGCAGCAGACGATCGTTGCGAACCAGCAGCAGCAAACGCGCGCGGAAGCACTGGCACTGGCTCAGCAGAAGACTGCCGCGCAAGAGCAGCTGCGCGTCGCCCAGCGCCAGGTGCGCGACCTGCAGCGCCAACTCGAAAGCGGCTTGCCCGCGCACTAACCGGGACTGGGTCGAACGGCCCATCTCAAGGCCGGGCGTAGCGGTGCTTTACCGCAGCCCGGCCCGCCGAAACGACGCGTTGCGACGCGCCGGCAATCCCATTCGCGCGGACTGCGCTGGTCTTCGTAGCATGCGCCTTCCTTCTTGCCGCGCGCGCTAGCGCCGCTTTTTTTCTGTCACCGGCTGCTCGTTTTCCGATGCGCGACGCGGCTCGTGCTCGTGGACGGCGATCGGGTCGCTCGCGGGAAAGCTCTCTTCCAACGCCTCGTCGAGGCGACTATCCGTCGAGTCTATCGACGGTTCCGCCTGCTTTCCGGCAGCGGGCAACGCAGTGTGCTTCTTGCTCGTCATGACAGGCTCCCAATGAACGAAGTCGACGGTTGAGCATAACGCAAAGGGAGCGTCGGCGACATCGGCCGAACGGTATAGGACGCGCGTGCGCACTTGCCAGAGCACGCGAGGATCGACATGCGGCGGGTGCGCGCCAATCTGAACAAATAAAAACTTCAAACGTGAGCCTGCCCGCTCGTTTTCCGAGTGTCGCAGGAATGCAGCGCGGAAAAATAGAACAATGACCGGTCGCGTGGACCGGCCCATCAGACCGCCTGCGCCAAACCTGCAATGCTCAGCTCGGGAGGAGCGCAAACACGATCGGCGAACGACAAGGCAGCAAACACCATGGACAAGAAACCCGTGCGCGCCAAGCGTTTCAACGCTTCACACGTGGTGGAGGCAGAGCTGGAACATCTGGATTGGGCAACAAAGCAGCCGGCGCAACGGATGTTGGACGCCGGCTACTGGCGGCGTCGCGTGTTGGCGGTCAAAAGCAAGTTCGAGCTGACGGACCAGCAGGTGGCGAGGGTAGAAAAAATTCTGCAGCGGCTCGGTCCTCTCGCGAAGTGACCGTCGCCGCTCCGCGGGCCGGTCGACGCTTACGCGTGACCGCCGCCGCCATGATTGCCGTGGTTGCCGCCGTCGCCGCCTGTGCCGAACAGGCGTCGGCGGCGTGTCACCACTACGGGCGCGTCTGACGCGCTGCCGCGCTCTGGCGCAGGGCGGTCGGATGACGGCGCACCATACGATTCGCGCGGTTCACGCGGTTCCCGATGCTCGCGCGGCTCCCGCGAGCCGTGCGGGCCGCGCGTGGTGTGCTCGCCATGCGACGGACGGCCCGCGCGCGGAGCCGGACGGGTTCCGGTATCGAGCTGGATCGTCGAGATGGCGCGCTTGTAGATGCCTTGCAAGCCGACGGGCGTGCGCAGCATCACCAGATACTGATCGAACGACTCGATGCACCCTGTCAGGCGGATGCCATTGACAAGGTAAATCTCAACGCGCTTTCGTTCTTTGCGCGCAGCGTTCATGAAGTCGTTTTGCGGATGCGATTCTGCGGAAGCCATGGACAATTCAGGTTAGAAAGACGGTTGTTCGCCGCGATTCTACCCTGTGTGGGGGCAGAACGCGTCGACGGGCGAACTGCGTCCACTATAACGGCTTGCGCTCACATAAGCACCTGATAACTATTGGCTGTAACGTTGAGTTACGAAATCCGCCGACCATTGGCCGGCTTCTTCGGCCACGGCCCGCGTTTGCTCCCGTCGATGGCGGAAAATGCCGGCATTGCGAGCGCGTCGGTGGAATAAATTCCGGGCCCAACGCGTTTAGTCAAGGACAGGGTTAAGCACTGAGAAGCAGGAACCGAAGCGCTAACGCTGGTCGAGACAGTTTTGCATGGGGCTGAAGTAAACGCTGAAGCGCTAACTTCGGTCGTTAGCTTCACATGGGACCGGACTAAGCGCTGAAGCGCTAACTCCGGTCGACCGCTTTGCATGGGACCGGACTAAGCGCTGAAGCGCCAAGTCCGGTCGACCGCTTTGCATGGGACCGGACTAAGCGCTAAAGCGCTAACTCCGGTCGACCGCTTTGCATGGGACCGGACTAAGCGCTGAAGCGCTAACTCCGGTCGACAAAGGAGACTCGTATGAAAGCAACTCTCAGCATCGTCGCGATGATATTCGCACTCGCAGTGGCGTCGCTCGCGACCAGCGCCTGCTCCTCCACCGCCGACAATAGCGCGTCCAGCTCCAGCGGCGGCAATAGTAGCGGCGGCGGCTACTGAGAGCCACACGCCGCGTGAGCTTTGAAGCAGAAGTGATCTCGTGGCTCCCGCAGCTGCGCCGCTACGCGCGCGCGCTGACGGGGGACCGCGCATGGGCCGACGACCTGGTTCAGGACACGGCGGAGCGCGCGCTTGCGCGCTGGGCGGCGTTCCGGCCGAACAGCAATCTGCGTGCGTGGCTGCTCACCATTCTGCGGCATCTTTATATCGATCAGTTGCGCGGCCGCCGCGAGATTGCCGTCGATGAAGAAAGCGCGCCCTGGCGCAACCTCGAAGCGCCGCAACGCGAGGTCGACGGTCTCGTGCTGCGCGATTTGCAGCGTGCGCTGTATTGTCTGCCGATCGAGCAGCGCGAGGTGCTGTTGCTCGTCTGCGTCGAAGAGCTCAGTTATCAGGAGACGTCGAAGGCGCTCGGCGTGCCGGTCGGCACGGTGATGTCGCGACTGTCGCGCGCACGCGAACATCTGCGCGGGTTGCTGGAAGGACCCGCTCAGGAGCCGGCGCGTAAGCCGCCGCTGAAAGTAGTGAGAAACCCGCGATGAATGACGACCACGATTCCAGCTTGCCCGACGGGGTAGACCTGCAAGCGCTATCGGCGTTTGTCGACGGTGAAATGTCGGATGCGGAACGCGAACGCATCGCAACGCTGCTCGCCGCGCATCCGCAAGCCGCTGCGCGCGTCGCCGCATGGCGGGCGCAAAAAGCAGCACTGCAGGTGTTGTGCGGCGCGCCGCAGGACGACGCGCGTCGCGCGCCGGGCGGCCAGGCTGCCGAGACGGCGCGCAGAACCGACGACGCCGATGAGCCCACCGTCATCGTCCTGCGTCCGCGCACGCCGTGGTGGCGGCGTGCGGGGATCGCCGCGTGCTGGCTCGCGGCGGGCGCCGGGCTCACGCTGGCGTTGGGGCCGCTCGCGCCGCGCCTGACCGGCGGCGCGTGGAACGGTCTCGGTGCGCAGGCGCCGAGCTTCGCCGAACGCGCCGACGTAGCGTATGCGGTTTATACGCCTGAGCGGCGTCATCCGGTGGAAGTCGCGGCGAGCGAAGAAGAGCATTTGATCAGCTGGCTTTCCAAGCGTCTGAACCGGTCGCTTTCCGTGCCGTCGCTGCAGGAATACGGCTATTCGCTCGTAGGCGGCCGTCTGTTGCCCGGCGAAGCGGGGCCGGCCGCGCAATTCATGTACGAGAACCGCGCCGGCGCGCGGCTCACGCTGTATGTGACCGGCACTGCGCGCGACGAGACCGCGTTCCGCCTGCTACGCGACGGCAACCGGCGCACGTTCTACTGGATCAGCGACGGCATGGGTTATGCGTTGTCAGGGCCGATCGCGGAAGGCAAGCTACGCTCGATTGCCGTCGACGTCTGCAGTGCGCTCGGTGGCAAGCCCGAAGCGTGGCAGTAGCGTGACAATAGAGCGGCTGTTGCTGGGCGAACACCACGCAAGCCTTCCCCGCTGAAGGAGAACCCTTGATCCGCCACTTGCCGCCGGGAGTTTCCGCCGCGCAGTTCGACCGGGCGCTCGCCGCCTGGCGCTCGATTGTCGGCGAGCCGCATGTCGTGGATTCGGCGGCCGGACTCTCCGCCTATCTCGATCCCTTCGCGCCGGGAGAGCGCGAAGCGTTCGCGGCGAGCGCCGCGCTCTTGCCCGCATCTGTCGATGAAATCCGCGCGGTGCTGCGCGTGGCGAATCAATATCGCATTCCGTTGTGGACCGTCTCCACCGGGCGCAATTTTGCATACGGCGGCGCGGCGCCGCGTCTTACCGGTTCGGTCGTGCTCGATCTGCAGCGGATGAACCGCATCGTCGAAGTGAACGAGACACTCGCCTATGCGCTCGTCGAGCCGGGCGTGAGCTACTTCGATCTTCATGCGCACCTGCGCGATAAGGGCTACAGGCTATGGGTCGATCCGCCGGCTGCCGGCTGGGGCAGCGTGGTGGGCAACACGCTCGAACGCGGCTTCGGCTACACGCCGTACGGCGATCATGCGGCGACGCAATGCGGAATGGAGGTGGTGCTGGCAAACGGCGACATGTTGCGAACGGGCATGGGCGCAATCGACACCAGCACCGCATGGCAGCTTTACCAGCCCGGTTACGGACCTTCGTTCGACGCTATGTTCATGCAGTCGAACTACGGCATCGTGACGAAGCTCGGCGTCTGGCTGATGCCCGCGCCGCCCGCGTATCTGCTCGGCGAAATCCAGTTCCGCGATGAAGCGGATCTGGAGCCCATCGTCGACATATTGCGGCCGTTGCGGCTCGATGAAACTATCCGCAATCACGCGGTGATCGAGGGCGGCTTGCGGCGCGCGGCAGGATTGTCGGCGCGCGCGCAATGGTACGACGGGCCCGGCGCAATGCCCGAAAGCGCGATTGCCGCGATGCTCGACAAGCTCGATGTCGGCCGCTGGAATCTGCATTTTGCGCTGTACGGCACGCCCGAGGTGGTCGATGCACACTACGCAATCGTGCAGCGCGCGTTCGCGCGTGTGCCTCACGCGCGGTTCCTGGCGAAGCGTTATGCGGGCGACGCGCAGCCCACCGCCGGCGGTGACCGTAATCTCGCCGGCATTCCCGCAATGAGCGCGTTTCGCATGCTCGACTGGCGCGGCGGCGCGGGCGCGCATGTGGACTTTGCGCCGGTGTGTCCGGCAACCGGACGCGACGCGCTGCGCCAATACTCGATGGTGAAGGCCCGCGCGGCCGAGTACGGTTTCGACTACTACGGCGGCTTTACAGCGGGCGTGCGTCATCTGCATCACATCTTTGCGGCGATTTTCGATCGCGACGATACGAACCAGGTCGAGCAGGCGGGCGCCTTGTTGCGCTCGTTGATGAGCGATGCGCGCGCGGCCGGCTACGGCCAATATCGCACGCACCTCGCGTATATGGATTTCGCGGCCGCTCAGTACAACTTCAACGACGGCGCATTGCTGCGACTGTCGGAAACGATCAAGGACGCGCTCGACCCGAACGGCGTTCTCGCGCCGGGCAAGCAGGGCATCTGGCCTGCGGCGTGGCGCGATCGGCGCGGCTATACATAGCGTCAGACGACGTCGGTCGGGCATGGCGCAACTGTCCGGCGAGCATTGCGCTCGCTGACCAAACCAGGAGGCGGACCAGCACATGGACCGGCGCACCTTCATGATGACGAGCGCATGGCTTTCCACCACGGCAGGTTCTGCGTGGCCATGGCTCGCGCACGCCGCCGCGCGTCGCGACACGTTGGCGATCGCCGATTCCACGCTCACGTTCAGCGCTGAGTTTGCCCGCTACGCGGCGGCGATGAAGTTGCCGGTATTCGAAACCGGCGACGACATCGGCGTGTTATGGCATACGGCGCTTGCACCGATGCTTCGGGCGTCCACTAGCGAGCAGCCGACGCCGTGGCTAATCGGCGTAACGCGCGCATCAGACTATTTCGTGCTCAAAGAACTCGCCACGCATGCAACGCATCGCATCGCGCACGGCCACGAACGGAGCGGCGAGCAAGGCACGCCGTTCGCGCACGTCAGCTTTGTCTTTGCGCCGCGCTAGAACTTATAAGCCTTGTTCTTAGGATCGAAAGTGGAATCGTCGAAAGTTTTCGGCGTGATCGTTTCGAACACGATCTTCTCGAAGATGCGGCCGTCGTTGTCATAAGACTCGACAGTGCGGAAATACGGATGCCGCAAATCGAGCCCGAGCGTTTCCCGCTTTGCGTAGAACTGCGGCTGGCCGGTGGGCGTCTCGAACGTGAACGCGACTACACGCACACCGTCGATCGTCTTCACTTCGATCTGCGTCGAGCGAGGCAAGCCGGCTTCGATAAATTTTTTGCCCTCGGCCAGGTATTGCTCTGCAATGTATTCGGTCCCGAGATCGCGCACGTCGTGATTCGATTGCGAGCGGGCGAGGGCGCCGTTCAACGACGTCCATAACGGCATCACGTTCATGATGCCGCCCAGATGTCCGTACATTTCGTCCGCGCGTTTGGTCTCGTCGTAGAGGATTTCCTGGCCGGCGTGCGCACCGTCGGGCAGCCACTTCGCGTAGATGCGAAGCGGGTCGTGCGCGACCCGCACGAGCATATGGTCCGGCTTGTCGGGCCACTGGCCGCGAATGCGTTCCGAACGCGACATCGTCATTTCATACGACGCGTAGCCGTTCGGCCCTTCCTTGATATAGCGCGGCAGCGCGAGCGGATCGAGCGACTTGAAGAGCGCGACAAGCTGCGCGTCGCCGAGCGCTTCGAGTGCGCCGCTTTGTTGCGCGGCGCGCAGCCATTTGACCTGCTGATCGAGCGTCAGCTTGCCGACCTGCGACGCAGGCGTGGATGGCGCCTTGACAGCGCTCGCGGCTTCGAGCGGCGGCGGCTTGTCGTCGTTTTGCGCGAACGCGGGCACTGTCGCGGTGCTCGCTGCGCCGGCCATCAACGCGCCCAGCAGCAGCCTGCGGAAACCGGACCGGTGCGATGCGCTGTGAGACGCTGCGAGCGCCGGCGTGGTGCCGCCGGCGATAACGTGAGCGTCGGGCCGCACGAAACGGGCAATGCGCTGACGTGCGAACAGGCGGTGCGTCATCGAACTCTCCGAAAGGGTGGCGCAAGACATCATGCAAGCGCCTTGCCTCTCAGGCAGTCTTTTGCTTCGCGAGTTCCTCGTCGCGCAGTGCACGGCGCAGAATCTTGCCGACGTTGGTTTGCGGCAGCTCGTCGCGAAACTCGACCACTTTCGGCACCTTGTAGCCCGTCAGATTCTTGCGGCAATGTGCGATCACCTGCTCGGCGGTCAGCGACGGATTGCGCTTCACGATGAACACTTTCACGCGTTCGCCCTGGGCGTCATCGGGCACACCGATTGCAGCCACCTCGCGCACGTCCGGGTGCGCCGCGATGACATCTTCGATCTCGTTCGGATAGACGTTGAAGCCCGAGACCAGAATCATGTCTTTCTTGCGGTCGATCAGCCGGATGAAGCCGCGCGAATCCATCACGCCGATGTCGCCGGTCGCAAGCCAACCTTCGTCGTCGATCACCTTCGCCGTTTCTTCCGGCCGGTTCCAGTAGCCTTTCATGACCTGCGGCCCCTTCACGCACAATTCGCCCGCTTCGCCGATGTTGGCCCAGCTGCCGTCGTCTTTGCGGAAGCGGACTTGCGTGGAGGGCGCGGGCAGGCCGATCGAGCCTTCGAAGTCGCGCAGGTTCGAGATGTCGACGGGGTTCATCGACACGATGGGCGAGCATTCGGTCAAGCCGTAGCCTTCGATAATTGGCTTGCCCGTGACGGCCTTGAAGCGCTCGGCTACCGAGCGCTGCGTTGCCATGCCGCCCGCCATTGCCAGTTTCAGGTCGGAGAAATCGCGCTTGCAGAATTCCTCGTTCTCGAGAAACGCGTTGTAGAGCGTGTTAACCGCGGTCATGCCGGTGAATTTCTCGTGACGGATGATCATCATTACGCGCTTCATGTCGCGCGGATTCGCGATCAGAATGTTGCGTCCGCCGAGACCCATGAAAATCAGCGCGTTCACCGTCAGCGAATAGATGTGATAGAGCGGTAGCGGTGTAAGCACCGTTTCCACTTCGCCGCTCAATTGACCTTCGGCCCACGCCTTTGCCTGCAGCAGATTGGCGATGATGTTCCGGTGCGTGAGCATCGCGCCCTTCGCGACGCCGGTCGTTCCGCCGGTGTACTGAAGAAACGCGATATCGTGATGCGTCGGCCGAACAGGCGTGAGCGGCCGCGTATAACCATTGGCAAGCGCCTTCAGCAACGGAACGGCGTTCGGCAGACTGTACGCGGGCACCATCTTCTTCACGTGGCGCAGCATGAAATTGAGCACACGTCCCTTCAGATTCAGGCCGTCGGCGAGAAGGTCGCCGAGTCCTGTCACGATCACGTTCTGCACTTTGGTGCCCGGCAACGCGTCTTGCACCGTCTTCGCAAAGTTCTCGAAAACGATGATGGTCTGCGCGCCGCTGTCCTTCAACTGATGCGCGAGTTCGCGCACGGTGTAAAGCGGATTGACGTTGACCACCACCGCGCCGGCTTTCAGTACGCCGAACAGCGACACCGGGTATTGAAACGTATTGGGCAGCATGATCGCGACGCGCTCGCCCGGCTTCACGCCGATGCTTTGCAGATACGCGGCGAAGGCGGTCGCCTTGCGGCCGAGTTCGCCATAGGTCATGCTCGCGCCGACGCTGACGTACGCAACGCGCTCACGGAATTGCGCAATGCATTCGTCGAAGAAATGCACGACAGATTCGTATTTGCCGACGTCGATCTCATGCGGCACGTCGGCGGGATACGACGCGTACCAGATGCCGTCGGTGTTGGGGGCGTGGTTAGTGTGCCCCGTTGCGTCTTGCATTGCATGAGGCGTTGCCGCCGCATCTGCGTGAGCGGGCCCGGTTGCCTGATTCGCAGCGGCGGGCGAGAGCGAGGCTTGAGTGGGCTGGGTCATCGGTCGTCTCCTGAAGCCTTGGCTTCAATGGTTTGTGTGCTGGTTGAAGCGGTCCAGCATGTTGCTGCATTTGCTACGGCCACCATGAATCTCAGCGCTCGATTATCGCCACCACGCCCTGGCCGCCCGCCGCGCAGATCGAAATCAGTCCTCGCGCCGTTCCCGCCGGCTTGTCGAGTTGAGCGAGCATTTTCGCCAGACCCGCAACGATGCGCCCGCCCGTCGCCGCGAACGGATGCCCGGTTGCGAGGGAGCCGCCGTTCACGTTGAGCTTCGCGCTGTCGATCGAACCGAGCGGCCCGTCGAGGCCAAGCTGCGTGCGGCAGTATTCGTCATCCTGCCACGCCGCGAGCGTGCACAGCACCTGCGCCGCGAACGCTTCGTGGATCTCGTAGAAATCGAAGTCCTGCAACGTGAGTCCGGCTCGCGCGAGCATGCGCGGCACCGCGTAGGCGGGCGCCATCAAAAGGCCTTCTTTCTTGTCGAAGAAGTCGACTGCTGCGGTTTCCGACCAGCTCAGATAGGCGAGCACCGGCAACCCGTGGCGCGCGGCCCATTCCTCGCTTGCAAGCAGTACGGCCGAGGCGCCGTCGGTGAGCGGTGTCGAATTGCCCGCGGTCAGCGTGCCCGCGTCGCGATCGAAGGCGGGCGAGAGCGCGGCGAGCTTGTCGAGGGTGAGGTCCGAGCGCAGATTGTTGTCGCGCGCGAGGCCGCGATACGGCGTCATCAGATCGTTGACGAAACCGCGCGCGTAAGCTTCGGCCAGCTTGCGGTGACTCTCGTAAGCCAGCACGTCCTGCGCTTCGCGCGAGATGTTCCAGCGCTTGGCCATCAGTTCGCAGTGCTCGCCCATCGAAAGGCCGGTGCGCGGTTCGCCGTTGCGCGGCAGGAGCGGCTTGAAAAACATGGCGGGCCGCAGCTTCGCGAGCGCGCCCACTCGCTCGCCCGTACTCCTGCCGCGATTCGCTTCGAGCAGAATCTTGCGCATCTTTTCGTTGACGCCGATGGGCGCATCCGATGTCGTATCGACGCCGCCCGCGATACCCACTTCGATCTGACCCAACGCAATCTTGTTGGCGACGAGTATGGCGGCTTCGAGCCCCGTACCGCAGGCCTGTTGAACATCGTACGCGGGCGTTTCCTTCGCCAGTGTGGTGGACAGCACAGATTCGCGCGTCAGATTGAAGTCGCGCGAATGCTTGATGACGGCGCCCGCCGCAACTTCGCCGAGACGTTCGCCGTGCAGGCCATAGCGGTCGATCAGTCCTTGCAGCGTGAAGGTCAGCATGTCCTGATTCGACGCGCTCGCATACGCGGTGTTCGAGCGTGCGAACGGAATCCGGTTACCGCCGATTATCGCGACGCGGCGCACGGGTGGCAGCGGGTGGGACATGCCTGGCTCCTTCTGGTTGCGTATGTTTCATGGTCGGTGGAACGAGTGCGCCGTTATCGGGCAGACGGCGCGCGCTTCATTGCAATCTCCATTGCATGCGGCCGCGCAAATGCGGCTTTTCTCCGGCGATGTCGCGCACCTCGATATCGCGTTCGATCAACGAAGACGACGCGCTCCACAACGACGCTTCGCCGGGTAGCAGCATCGGCAGCTTGAATTCGGCACTGAGCGTCGCTTCGGCCAGCGGCTTGGGCGGCTGCAAGGACGATGCCGCGCGCGCGAGCGTCCACATGCCGTGTGCGATCGCGCGCGGGAAACCGAATGCTTTTGCAGAGAGCGCGCTCAGATGGATCGGGTTGTAGTCGCCCGACACGCTCGCGTAATCGCGGCCGAGTTGCGAGGCAAGCTGCCAGCGCGCGATGCGTTGCAGCGCTGCCGAATCGACCTGAAGCGGTTCGAGTTGCGCGCCGCTCGCGGGCACGCCGCGCTTCAGATAAACGCTGTCGCCGTCCCACACCGCTTCGCCGCGCCGGTAAATGCGGGTATGCAGCAAAAACGCCTGGCCCTTGTCGTGGCGCAGCAGCGCGCCGAATTCGACCTCCACGCGCAGCAGGTCCTTGTACGCGAGCGGCCGGCGCAGACGCACATGATTGGCCAGATGCAGCAGGCCGACCGCGGGCCACGGGAACGCCGGGTCGGTCAGCATCAGCAGATGCAAGGGGAACGCGAGCAGATGCGGATACGTGAGAGGCACGCCATGTTCCGGGATGAATCCACACACGCGTGCATAACGCCACGCGGGCCCGGGGTCGAGCGCGACAGCGGGGCGCACGAGGCGCAATGCGGGCAACTGCGTCGGGCGTGCGCGTTTGACGATGCCCGACAAAGCTCGCGCATAGAGCTTCGCCGGCGTCGGCAAGGTTTCGACGACGACAGTTCTGGGTCGCACCGCGTTGTGCGGCGCGAGCTGCGATGCATGATTCCCGCCAAACGGATCCCCGGGTTCATCCATGCTTATGCTCCGATCAGGCTTTGTCCGCACACGCGCACGACCTGGCCGCTGATGCCGGCCGATCCTGGATGCGCGAGCCACGCGATGGTCTGGGCGACGTCGACCGGCAGGCCGCCCTGGCCGAGCGAATTCATCCGGCGGCCTGCCTCGCGAAGGGTCAGCGGCATCTTCGCGGTCATCTGCGTTTCGATGAAACCCGGCGCGACTGCGTTGATCGTGATGCCGCGCGGGCGCAGCAGCGGCGCCATGCTTTGCACGCGGCCAATCACGCCGGCTTTCGACGTCGCGTAATTAGTCTGGCCGGGATTGCCCGCGATCCCGCTGATCGACGACACGCCGACGATCCGCCCGCCGTCGCGCAAAATGCCTGCCGCGAGCAGCGCGTCGTCGATGCGCTCCTGCGCGCACAGATTGATGTCGATCACGCTTTGCCACGCGCCGCCTGTCATCTTCGCGATGGTTTTGTCTTTCGTGATGCCGGCGTTGTGCACGACGATATCCACGCCGTGATCGTCGAGCGCGGCGGCGATCTGCGCGGGCGCTTCAGGCGCGGCAATGTCGAAGGCGAGAGCGGTGCCGTTCAACTGGCGCATGGTGGCTTCGAGCGCGTCGCGCGCGGACGGAATGTCGATGCCGATCACGTGCGCGCCCTGCGCCGCGAGCACGCTTGCAATCGACGCGCCGATGCCGCGCGCGGCGCCGGTCACGACCGCGCGCCGGTTCGCGAGCGGCAGGTTCCAGTCGAACGGCGATGCGGCGTTACCGCCCTCATGGGTTACGGCAACGCGATTCACGACGCCATGCAGACCGTCTGCGGCGATCCGCACCACCTGGCCCGACACATACGCCGAACGCGGTGACAGAAAGAAGCGCAGCGTGGCTTCCATTTCATGCTCGGCGCCTTCGCCGACATAGACCAGATTCGCCGTGATGCCGCGCCGCGCTTCCTTGCCAAGCGAACGCGCGAGTCCTTCCAGCGCACGCTGCGCAGTCCATTGACGCGGACTCGCGCATGCTTCGGGCGGCCGTCCCAACACGACGATACGCCCGCATTTCCCAAGCGAGCGCAGCGTGTCGTGAAAGAACGCGTGCAGCGGTTCCATCTGAGTGCTGTCGTCGATACCGCTCGCGTCGAAGATCAATGCGCCGACGCGCGCGGCCGAGCCCGACTCCGCGGGTTCGAAGCGCCCCGTCAGCAGACCGTGACGATGTGCGAGGGGCATCCACAATCCGGCGCTTTCATGCGCGACGCTCGTCACGCCGATGCTCGCCACCAGGTCCGCAAGCGAATCGAGCAGATGCGGCTCGCGCCCGGCGCCAATCGCGACCAAGCCGCCGAACTCGGGCTCGTCGGCGCGATAGCGGCGCAGCACCTCGGGCTTCGGAAGACCCAGAGAACGCGCAACGCGCGCGCCGAACGGCGAATTGACGAAGTTCAGGTAAGAGTCGTTCATATTGTTCGTTGCTCCGCTGGACACGCCCGCACGTCTGTCAGTGTGCACTGAGTTTGGCGCATCGGCGTGTCGCGCAGCGAGGTTTTTTCATGCGTTCGCACAGGCGTCCATTGGAATCACAGCGCGGCTTCCATCACCTTTTCGAGCGTCTCCTTGCGTTGTTGCAGTTTGGCGAGGATGTCGAAATCGGCGGGGAAATCGTCCACTTTAACGACCTGTGCGGCATAGCGCGCGTAGTCGCCGAGTACACGCCGCTCGTCGGCGTCGATCAGGCCTTGTTGCAGCGCGGCGTCGGCCCACGCGGCGAGTTGCACGACGCTCTGCGGCATTGGCTCGAGGCGCCGCGCCTTCACCGCTTCGCGCAGCTTCTGCTCGATTTGCGTAAAGCGCGGATTCAGCTCGAACACGAGTTCGCCGTAGCCGAGCGCGTCGACGTCCGGGTGCGGCACGTAGGAGTCCGACACCAGCCGGTTGCGCGCGGCGCCAGGCGTCTGCATCAATTCGGCAATCTCGCTGCCGAGGCGGTCGGACGGTTCGCGATGCGGCAGCCCCAACGGGAACGCCAGCGCACGCACGAGGCCGGCGGCGAAGCGGTTCGGGTAGTTCGCGAGCACGCCGTCGAGCGCCTGTTGCGCGCGATAGAGCGAATCTTCGACGCCCCAGCGCACGAGCGGCAGATCGTCTTCCTGGCGGCCTTCGTCCTCGAAACGCTTGAGCGTTGCGGAGATCAGATAAAGCTGCGAGAGCACGTCGCCCAGGCGCGCCGAAATGCGTTCGCGGCGCTTCAGGTCGCCGCCGAGCACGAACATGGAGACATCCGCGAGCAGCGCGAAAACGGTGGCAAGCCGCGTGGCCGCGCGGTAATACGCATGAAGCGGCGCATGCGCGGCGCGGGGCTTCGCAATGAATGCGCCGCCCGTGATGCCGTAGACGAAGCTGCGTACCACGTTCGAAAGCGTGAAGGCGACGTGGCCGAAGAACGCGTCGTCGAAATCGCGCAGCGCTTTGGCGCGGTCCGCCTCGCGCGTCGCGCTCATCTCCTTCAGCACATACGGATGGCAGCGAATCGCGCCCTGGCCGAAAATGATCAGGCAGCGCGTGAGTATGTTCGCGCCTTCCACGGTGATCGCAATCGGCACCTGCTGATACGCGCGCGCCAGAAAGTTAGACGGCCCCATGCAGATTCCCTTGCCGGCGGCGACGTCCATCGCGTCGTTGATCACCATGCGGGCACGTTCGGTGATGTGATACTTGGCGATTGCCGAAATCACCGAAGGCTTTTCGCCGAGATCGACCGCATGTGCGGACAGGCGGCGCGCGGCATCCATCACATAGAGATTGCCGCCCATGCGTCCGAGCGCTTCCTGCACGCCCTCGAATTTGCCCACCGCCGTGCGGAACTGGCGACGAACCGCGGCGTACGCTCCCGTGCCGCGCACGGCGAGCTTCGCCATGCCGACATTCGACGACGGCAGCGAGATCGCGCGGCCCGCCGCGAGGCATTCCATCAGCATGCGCCAACCGTTGCCGACCTGAGCGCGTCCGCCGATCACCCAGTCGAGCGGAATGAAGACGTCCTTGCCGGAGTTCGGGCCGTTCTGGAACACGGCGTTCAGCGGCCAATGACGACGACCGATGTTCACGCCCGGATGATCGGTCGGAATCAATGCGCAGGTAATGCCGGGTTCGTCGGTCGAGCCGAGAAGATGCTCGGGATCGAGCGCCCGGAACGCAAGGCCGAGCACGGTCGCGATCGGCCCGAGCGTGATATAGCGCTTATCCCATGTGACGCGAAAGCCGAGCGTCTCGCGTCCGTCGAACATGCCCTTGCAAACGATGCCGACATCCGGAATCGCGGCGGCGTCCGAACCGGCGTACGGGCTCGTCAGCGCAAAGCATGGGATTTCCTCGCCACGCGCGAGACGCGGCAGATAGTGGTTCTTCTGCTCTTCGGTGCCATAGTGCATCAACAGTTCGGCGGGGCCGAGCGAGTTCGGCACCATCACCGAAACGGCCGCGGCGGAGCAGCGCGTGGCCAGCTTCATGATGACCTGCGAATGCGCGTATGCGGAGAACTGTTTGCCGCCGTAGCGCTTCGGAATGATCATGCCGAGAAAGCCGCGCTCCTTGACGAACTGCCATGCTTGCGGCGACAGGTCCTGCCACACCATGGTGGTTTCCCAGTCGTTCGCGAGATCGCACAACTGCTCGCATTCGTTATCGAGGAACGCCTGCTCTTCCGCCGTCAATGTCGCGGGGCCATAGCCGAGCAGTTTGTCCCAATGAGGCCGTCCGGAGAAGAGTTCGGCGTCCCACCAGACCGTACCGGCTTCGATCGCGTCGCGCTCGGTCGGCGACATCTCCGGCAGGATCTTGCGAAACACGTCGAGCACCGGCTTCGTGAGCCATGCGCGGCGCAGCGGCTTGACGGCGAACACGAGGGCAGGGAGGACCAGCACGATGGCCCAAAGCGTGGTTGCAGCAACGCCCGCCGCTCCGCTCACTCGTACCGCCGCAACCCAGACGATCATGAAGGCAAGCCACGATAATGCGCGCGCCTCTACGTAGACAAGCGCAAGAGCGCCGGCAACCAGCAGCAGGATGAACCACAGCATGACGTTTCCTCCCTGTTCTCATGATGCGTGCAAACGCATCCACGTTGCGTGGACGGTTCACGTTGTTGTCGTTGTTGTGCGAGCGGCCCGGCGTCTTTGCGCTACGTTTGCGACGCGCCGTGCAACGCCTGCTGGAACGAGCAGGCTTCGATCGTGCCGCCGCTGTGTGCTTCACTCGGCGCATCGCCTGCGCTGTGCGTGCTGCCGTCCAGCGCGCTGTCCGCGCCTGTATCGTCGGCATCGCCCAGCACGGCGGCGAACATCGCCAGTTGCGATGCGTCGGGCAGCGGCGCTTTCAGCGCGGCGACCATTAGCGAGGCAAGCCGT
The DNA here is from genome assembly GCF_031456815.1 of Paraburkholderia strydomiana. Lineage (NCBI taxonomy): Bacteria > Pseudomonadati > Pseudomonadota > Betaproteobacteria > Burkholderiales > Burkholderiaceae > Paraburkholderia > Paraburkholderia strydomiana. The sequence continues at coordinate 213,682 of NZ_JAVDVL010000010.1, read as the reverse complement.
GCGATCAGTTGCAGATCGTTCATCGACTTGCCTTGCGAGAACTCGGCAATGAGGCTGTCCGTGTCGGCGCCCGCGAGCACGCCCGACAGCGCGCCGATGGCGAAGTGCAGCCGCCAGCCCAGTTCCTCGCGCGGCAGATGCGGCAGCGCGCGTTGGAACGCGTCGAAAAAGCGCACGGCCACCGACGCATAGTGGGCGCTCAGAAAGTCGCGAATGAAAGCAGAGGGGTCCGTATAGGCGCGGCCGAGCAAACGCAGAAAAGCTTTGCCGCCGACGCGCGGATCGCGCGAGAGCCGCAGCGCTGGAATGAACATCGCGCCGAGCACATGCTCACAGGTCAGACGTTCGCCGAGCATCCGGTCGAAGCGTTCGAGCAGCTTCACACGCTCCTGGTTGAGACGGTCGAGACGGCGCGACAGCATCGCGTGAATCAACGACTCCTTGCTGCCGAAGTGATAGTTGACCGCTGCAAGATTGACCTCGGCGCGCGAAGTGATCTGGCGCAGCGACATGGCCTCGTAACCGCAATCGATGAAGAGCGCCTCAGCCGCATCCAGGATGCGTGACTTCGTATCGCCGGCGTGCCGGCCTGTTGTGCGACCTGCCATTTGCGTCTCCCAGTTCTCGGCGCCCGCTCTGCGAACAGGCGATTCAAATAGGCATTTGAAACAGCCGTTTTTTTCAGGATAAGAAGGAAGGGCGAGTTGGGCAAGGGTCGGATGTCGATTAACTCCTCTAGAAGACTTCACGCGTGGCGCCTGTCATGCGTTCGCTATGCGTTTGGATGACGGGAATAAAAGAGCCGTTCCGAAGAATCGGAACGGCTTCATGTGAAAGAAGAACTGTGGTCGGCTTCTAGTGCTTAAACCTGTCGTCCAACCGCACTTCCTTGCGCAGGATGGGCGCCGACATGTCTCGCCGACTGCGTCATGTCGATGCCCCGGCGCTCCCGGCTAAACGGAATCAGCGCGCAAATAACGGCGGCGACGATGCCGATCACGACCGCCATGACGAGCGCATAGTTGTTGCCGTGCGCTTCGGCGGCGCTCGCCTGCAGCGGACCGTTGACCGAAGCGATCAGATTGCCCAACTGATACACGAGACCGGGGAAGGTCGCGCGGATTTCGTCGGGCGAGATCTCGTTCAGATGAACCGGAATGACGCCCCATGCGCCTTGCACCGAGATTTGCATCAGGAACGCGCCGAGCGCGAGCAGCACCGGCGTGCTCGAAAAAGCCCACAGCGGCAGCACCGGAAATGCGATCAGCGCGGCGATGAAGATCGCGCGCTTGCGCCCGATCTTCTCCGACAACATGCCGAAAAAGAGCCCGCCGCAGATCGCGCCGACGTTCAGCGTGATCGTGATCCACGACACCGTATGTGCGTCGAACTGATGCTGGACGCGCAGGAACGTCGGATACAAATCCTGTGATCCGTGGGAGAAGAAGTTGAACGCGGTCATCAGAACGATTGCGTATAGCGACAGCTTCACGTTCTGCTTCAGCGTTGCGACAAGGCCAGGACGCGCCTGCTTCTCGAGCGTCTTGAAGGCCGGCGATTCCGGTACGTGCGCACGGATGTACAGCACGAGCAGCGCTGGCAGCACACCGACAAAGAACATGCCGCGCCAGCCGATGTACTGATAGAACACACCGAACACGACCGAGGCGAGCAGATAGCCGCTCGGATAGCCGGCTTGCAGCAGGCCGGAAACGATGCCGCGCGATTTCGGCGGCACGGTTTCCATGGTCAATGCGCCGCCCACGCCCCATTCGCCGCCCATCGCGATGCCGAATAGCGCGCGCAACACGAGCAGCGTGGCCAGGTTCGGTGAAAAGCCCGACAGCAGTTCGAGTAGAGAGAAGCACGCGATGTTGACCATCAACGTGGGCCGGCGGCCGTAGCGGTCCGCGAGCCAGCCGAAAATCAGCGCGCCGACCGGGCGCATCATCAGCGTCAGCATTATGCCGAATGCGACTTCGGGGATTTTCGTATTGAATTCCGCCGCGATATCTTTCAATACAAACACCATTAGAAAGAAATCGAATGCGTCGAGTGTCCAGCCGAGATAGGCGGCAATCGTGACGTTTCTCTGTTCCCGTGTCCAGTTCATTGATGTTCTCCTGGTCTCCAATAACCCGCGGTCGATGTCGAGGTGCCCGGTACGCCCTATGGCATGGGCTTCGAGCGCGAGTGTACGCTCACCGTTAAGCGGCTGCAGGAAAGAGCGCAGCTTTGTCGGTGTTAATCCTGGGAGCAATTATCGTGCTGAATGCAGGGTCGAAGCTAATCGTCGGTTGAGTGTAATTATTGTATTGTGAATGTCTGCGGGAGCGTGGGTAATCTGTAATGGGATTTATTGCCGAGTGCCTTTATGCCGGTCGAATTGACTTAGTCGTTTTACGCCTGGCCGATGGCTTTCGGGTTTCGGTCCGGCCTTGTGCGACGGTAGAATGCGAGCGAACCCCGACTGTCGACGTCCGCCAATGGAACCGCCCGAAACACGATGAGTGACACAATACAAGCGCCGTTTTCCATCCTGTTCGTCGACGACGACGAGATGTCGCGCACCCACTTTGCGCGCGCCGTGCGTGACGATTACCGCGTGCATCTCGCGCAGGGCGCCGACGAAGCCATGGCGCTGTTGCAGGAATTCGGTTCGGAAGTCGCCGTGCTCGTTACCGACTTTCGCATGCCGGGGCGCGATGGCGGTCATCTGCTGCGCGAGGTTGCACAGGCGTATCCGCAGACCGTGCGCATCCTCGTCACCGCCTATGCCGACAAGGACATGCTGCTGCAAACGTTCAATACCGGCGACCTGTTTCGCATCATCGAAAAACCGCTTCGCATGGAGTCGGTGCGCGAGGTGCTGAAGCAGGCGGTGGCGCGCTACGTCGAGCGCGAGACGCGCCAGCAAAGGCTGCTTGCAATGGACGAGACGCTTGCGTTCCTCGCTCACGAACTCAACACGCCGCTGGCGGCGATATCGCTCTTTGCCCGCTCGGTCGAAAACGATGTGGCCCAGGAATACGACCCGCAGCGTCAACAGGAAATTGGCACTGCGGCTACCTCGATGCTGAACAACGCGCAGTATTGCCTGACGCTGATCTCGTCGTTCTGGGCGACGGTGCACAAAAGCGGCGGCCCGCAACCGGCGACCGGCAGCGCCGCGCGCGAGGTCAGGGCGACGCGCCTCGTCGCCACGCTACTCGACTCCTATCCGTTCGCCGGTTCGCAGCGCGAATGGATCGGCCTGGAAATGCGAGGCGATTTTGTCGTTCACGCTATGCCGAATTGCGTGGCGCTCGTACTCTCTTCACTGCTGTCGAATGCGTTGCGTGCGCTCGACGGTTGCCCGGCGCCTTCGTTGCGGATCGAAGTGATGAACGGGCCCGAGCCCGAAATCCGCCTGCACGACAATGGCCCGGGTATCGCGCCGGAGATCAAGGCGCGCTTGCTGCTCGATCCTGTCACGACGCACGCGGGTCGTGGCGGCCACGGCATGGGCATGATCTTTTGCAACCGCATCATGCAGTCGTTTGGCGGCGGGTTGCGGATCGAATCCACCGTCGGTGAGGGCACTACCGTGACAATGCGTTTTCCCGGCATCAGAGGCCGGGTGCAAGACGGCGTGAGCGAAGCGGCGTCGGACAGTCACGCCGCCTGAGCAGGAAGCGCTAGTTCTCGCGCACGGCGAGTCCGTTCGCGGGGGTGGTCGTCGGTGTGGTCGTGCTTGTGCTCGTACTCATGCTCTTACGTGCAGTGTCGCCCGGTTCTTCGGGCTGGTCTCGCGCGGCGTTTGCAGACGCCAGATAGCGATACAGCGCGTCAGCCGAACGCTCGCTCAACGCATCGATCCGCTCGAGCCAGTCCGATTCCGCGGGCCATTCGCCTTCGAGCATGCGTGGATAGATGTGCCGCGTGAACTGGTGCAACGCCTTCGCTCCGACGTTGCCGCTCGCGCCGAGCAGCACGTGCAACGCGCCATGCGCGGCGTCGATGTCGCGGTCCGCGGCGTTCACGCGAAGCTGCGAAGTCAGCGCGCGGATCTGCTCAATGCCGTTTGCGAACGATTCGTCGATCAGGCCGAGTGCCGCCAATTCTTCAAGATGAGTGGCGTCGAGCAGATCGTTCTCGCGCACTACCGCGAGACCGCCCGTGCCTGCCGACGCAGCTTGCGCAGGCAACGCCGCCGGGCCTGCCGGGCTGGACGATGATGGCACCTTTGCCGACACAGGCGAGCGCCGCGCCTCCGCCGGCGCACTGCCGCCACTGCCGGTGCCTATGCCACTACCGGTGCGCTGCTGCGCGAACTGCCTCGTCAGGCACGCATAGAGCGCACCGACCTGCACGGGCTTGATCATGACCTCGTTCATGCCCACGCTGATGCACGCCTGTACCGAACCCATATCCGACTGGCTCGTCAACGCGATGATCGGCACGCTCGCGTAGCCGTCGGTGCGGGCGCGAATCGCCGCAGCCGTTTCGAGGCCGCCCATTCCCGGCATGTTCATGTCCACCACGATTGCGTCGATGACGACCTCTTCGTCCAGCCGGTCCAGCACGGCCTGACCATGTTCGGCCTCCACGACGCTCGCGCCGAAGCGCTCCAGATAGGCCTTGGCAACGAGCCGGCTGTAATTGTCGTCGTCGGCAACGAGAATCGACTTGCCGGAAAAGTCGTCGAACCGCTGGTTCAGATGACGCCGGTTGCCGTTCTCGAAAAGCGCCTGCAGCGACGTGAACAGCTCCATCGCGCTGGAGGACTTACTGATCATGTCGTCCATGCCGGCCCGGCGTGCCAGCACGCGCGCGATGTTGCCGGGCTCGGACGTGTAGGCGGCAACCAGCACATTCCAGTTCGGATGATCGCGGTCCGCGCGCAGTTGCTCGGTGGCCGAATAGCCGTCGAGCACCGGCATGTTGACGTCCATCAGCACGAGGTCGTATGCCGACGCTTCGCGCAGCATCGCCAGAGCAGCCGCGCCGTTTTCGGCTTCGCTCACCTCGGCGCCCACTTTTGCCAACGTGCGCCGTGTGCGGGCGCGCAGAGCGGCGTCGTCGTCGGCGAGAAGGATGCGTTTGCCGTTGAGCACGCCCGTGGCGCGCTCGACGATTGATCGCTCGTGCGCCGCTACCTCGCTCTCGGTGACGGGCGGAAATTGCAGCGTGAACTGCGTGAACTTGCCGAGCTCCGACCTGCACGCAATGCTGCCGCCAAACGCGCGCATGGCACGCTGACAGTAAGCGAGCCCGAGACCCGTGCCCGCCGAGTTGCCGGCGGTACGGAACGGCTCGAACAGATGCGGCAGGATCTCAGGGGCGATGCCGCTGCCGGTATCGCGAACGCTGACGCAGTGCCGGTCCACCGTCAGCGTCAGCGTGGCGGATGGAAGCGGTGCGATGTGATGCAGCGCGTTCTTGATCAGGTTGAAGAGGGTGAACAGGTAGACGGTTTCATCGACCTTGAACGTGAAATCTTCCAGCACCGCAAGGCGGACCTTGCCGCGTTCCTTCCTGTCGGCGAAGCCGTACTCGTCGAGCGCCTTGCGCGTGGTCGCGCCCGCGCTCAGGTACGTGAGGGAGTCGGAGCGGATCTGTTTGGCACTCACTTCGTCCAGCGTCATTGCAATCACGCGCAGGCCGCGCTCGATCGACAACTGCCCGTGCGCGAGATGCCGGTAAAGCAGCGCTGCGCCCGCACCCGACGGCGCGGGTGCGCGGCCATGTTCGGTAAGGGCGGGCAGCGTTTCTTCCACGCGGTCCAGAACGTGTTTCAACTGGCTGAGCGGGTTGCGCATTTCATGCGCAATGGATCCGGCCAGTGCCTGCAATGCGCGGTTCTTCTCGACGAAGATGCGCCCTTTGCTGATCGCATGACTGAAGGCCATGCTGCACAGGACGACCACCGGAAGCACCGCGAGGTCAGATTGATTCGCCGTGCTCAGCACGATTGGAGCCGGTGAACTGGCGACCGCAGCCAGCCCGCCGGACAGCATGCCGATGCCGATACAGCCCATGAGCAGAAATGGATTGTCGATGCACAGCGCCATGATGAAGATCATCATGACCTCGGTCATCATCCACATGGTGGAGAAAGAATTCCTGATCGCGAGGAACGTGCAGACGAACGGCAGCACGTAGATCAGACACAGGTGCCAGTAGATCAGCAGGTACTGATTGAACCGCTTCGGCCAGCGCGCCTGAAAGATCAATGGCACACAGATGAGCGCCGCGCTCAGACGCAATGGCAGATTGTCGTACGGCTGCGGCAGGATGTAAGTCCAGACCAGGTAATAGACGGGGTGGCACACGAGGCCGAGTGCGCCTCCCCATCGAATTGCAAACCGGCTTCTTTCCAGCACGTCCTGCATGCTTTCGCGCGGTATTAGCATCTGGCCTCCAGTGACATTTACGAGCCCGTCAATTCATAGTTGCTGTCACACCGAGATCGAGGTTGATCGCCGAGCCGTCCTTTCCGTGAAAAGGTCCGACCGTAAATCCGTACTTTTTCAACAGGCTGTGAGTGTAGGAGACCGACCACACTGGCGGGCTGCCGATGATGAAGTCGGAAGCGATGCCTTCCTGCCAGGCGGCATAGCCCTCGGCGAAACAGGTATAGCAGTCGCGCGTGCTCGGCAGCCTGAACGGGAATCTGGAATCGAGGCCTGCCGGCCCGCGCGCGAAACATTCAATATATAGCGTATGTCCGCGAGACGCGAGTTCCGCTTCCACGCTCGCCGCGCGTGGGTGCGAGTCGTCGATCCAGAAGCGCGCCCGCTTGAGGTCCGAGGCGGTGAGATACGGCACGCTGGTGCTGCTCGCGAGGATCGCGCCGTCGAACTGCGGTAAGGCGGTGTCGGGGCTGAACGTATGGACCGACACCTTGGTGCGTCCGAGCAGGTCCGCCGCCATCAGCTCGCGTGCCTGGTCCGCGAGCAGGTTGACCTTGTCCGGCAAGTCGATCAGCACGAGTTCCTTCGGCGCTTCCTTGTACAGCAGGTACTTGGCGACCGTCGTGCCGAGCCGTCCGGCCGCGCCGAAGAGTGCGAGCTTCGTGTTGCCGAATTCCAGATCGAGCTCATTGCAGCAATGCATTGCCCAATCTTTGAGCATTGCCGCGGTGGCTGCGTGACCGGTCGTGATATGCGGCGGTTTTGTTTGCCTTGGCAGCGCGCCATAGTTGCACGCGTAGGGCGTCGAGGCTCCCATCGCGACCATGTTCAAGCCGGCCTGCCGTGCCAGTTCGAGCGCCGGGAAGAACTGCGTCTCGCGAAACCGCTTGATGCCGCGAGGGCTGCCCAGCCAGAGTTCGAGCGGCACCGGACACGCGATGTTCGCGCCGATCATCTGCGAGCCCGAATAGATTGGCGATGCAATGAACGGCTTGGTGCGCCAAAGCTCTTCTTCGAACGACTCGTTTCTTGTTTTTACGTTGTGGAAAGAGAAGGAAAGCGTATCCCAGTCTGTAGCGTGAAAGAGAAACCCGACACCGCCTTGGCCCGTGGGCAGATTGTCGCGAATCTGCTCCGGGTGGATCGTGTGTTTGAGCGCCAATGGCGCACCGGACGAGGGCAGGCTGATGGCGCTGCGCCGGTCGTCAATGGTCGATATTTCGTTGTAAAGAGACGTTCCCATTTGGTTTTCCTTTGATTTTCCTTAGGTTGACCCGCGCTGCGAGTCAGCGCGGCTTCGTCAGCCCGCATTGGCCGACGATCCATCAACTCTAGAGAAAACCAATAGTTTTTGTCCGTGTGTTCGTGCGCATCGTCGGTCGGGAAGGGAATTGAGTGGCGCCGGCCTGATATGAACGACAGGAGCAGAACGGGCGGCGCCCACGAGCACAGCGGCGCGAAGAACCGCATGTCGCATGGCGAAGTTCGGAAAGTGGATGCGGCAGCCGGCAAGCTGACCATCCGGCATGGGCCTCTCGAGAATCTCGGCATGGGACCGATGACCATGGTGTTCAAGGTCAAAGACCCTGCGATGCTGTCTCAGGTGAATGTGGGCGACAGCATCGACTTCGTGGCGGAGGAACCCGACGGCGCGCTCACCATGACGTAGCTGCGCAAGCAGTGAGCTTGCCTTGGGCGAGCGGGGCAGCCGTTCGCCGCAAAAATAAATTTCTCATGCGATGGAATACCTGCCCGCCGGCGATGTTTACGTCGGTAACCCCGCACGTTTCTTCCAGCTACCAACCACGAGGCCGCTTTGAGTTACACCACGATTCAACCCGCCTGGGTCCGCATCGCACACTGGGTCAACGCGTTAGCCGTCGTGCTGATGGTGATGAGCGGCTGGCAAATCTATGACGCATCGCCCATCTTTGCGGGCTTACAGTTTCCTTCCGCGATCACCTTGGGCGGCTGGCTCGGCGGCGCCTTGCAATGGCACTTCGCAGTCATGTGGCTGCTGGTCGTCAATTTTCTTGTCTATGTCGGGCTCAACATCGTATCGGGGCGCCTGCGTCGCAAACTGCTGCCGGTGAGCATCGGGTCGATCGCAAAAGATCTCACGGCGGCGCTGCGCGGCAAGCTGGAGCACGAAGACCTTTCACGCTACAACGCGGTGCAGAAGTTCGCCTACCTCGTGGTGATCGTCGATATTGCGCTCGTCATTCTGTCGGGGCTCGCGATCTGGAAGTCCGTGCAGTTTCCGCTGCTGCGCACGCTGATGGGCGGATACGACAACGCACGAGTCGTGCATTTCGTCGCGATGAGTGTGCTGGTCGCATTCTTCGTCGTGCACATTGCGATGGTCGCGCTCGTGCCGCGCTCGCTGCTCGTGATGATTCGGGGACGCTAACCATGACCCTTCGCAACAAGTCCACAAAACTCAGCGCGTTTGCGCAGTCTCATGCAGAGACCATCATCAAGGATGCGCGCGGCGAACTCAAGAATCCCGCACGCCGCCTGCTGGGCCAGCGCATTCTCACGCTCGGCGGCATTGCGCTGCTGTCGGGCTGCGATCTGTCCAACGACAAATCCGTAAATACGATGCTGCGCAAGATGTCGTCCTTCAACGACGACGTGCAGGCATTGCTCTTCAGTCCGAACACGCTTGCGCCGACGTATCCGGAGTCGATGATCACGCGGCCGTTCCCGTTCAACGCGTTCTACGATATCGACGACGTGCCCGAGGTCGACGCCGCCCGCTACCGGCTGGAGGTGAGCGGACTCGCGAACGGCAAGCGCGTGTGGACGCTCGACGAACTGCACGCGTTGCCGCAGGAAAGCCAGATTACGCGCCATATCTGCATCGAAGGGTGGAGTGCGATCGGCCGTTGGGACGGCGTGCGCTTTGCCTCGTTCCTGAAGCAGGCGGGCGCCGACATCACGGCAAAGTATGTGTCGCTGCATTGCGCGGACAACTACTGGACGAGCATCGACATGCCGACGGCGCTTCATCCGCAAACGCAACTCACGCTTGGCTACGACGGTGGCCCGCTGCCGCCGAAATACGGCTTCCCGATGAAGCTGCGCATGCCGACCAAGCTGGGCTACAAGAATCCGAAGCATATCGTCGCGATCAGCGTGACGAACGATTATCCCGGTGGTTACTGGGAGAACCAGGGCTACAACTGGTTCGGCGGTTCCTGATGTTCATTGGCCCGTTCACGGCTTTGCAGTCCTCTCAACCGTTTCTCATGGAGTATTCATGTCTATTCGCCTGAAACTCGGCGTCACGCTTGCGGCGCTGTCTTTTGCCGGTGCCGCGCTTGCGCAGACGCCCGCCGCCAAACCGTCGCGCATCCGTGGCGATATCGTCGCGCTCGACGGCGACGTCCTCAAGGTGCATCGCCGCAGCGGCGACACGGTCTCGATCGAACTGAAACCGGCCGTCACCGTGTCGGCAGTCAAGGCGATGCAGCTTTCCGACATCAAGCCGGGCTCGTTCGTCGGCACGGCCGCCACGACCGGCACCGACGGCAAGCTGACGGCAACCGAGGTGGTGGTATTCCCGGAAGCCGCGCGCGGCACGGGCGAAGGCCACTATGACTGGGACCTCGGTCCGAACAGCACGATGACCAATGCGAACGTCGACACGGTCGTTCAGGGCACGAGCGGCCGGAACCTGAAGCTGTCGTACAAGGGCGGCAATAACGAGGTGACGGTGCCGCCGAACGTACCTATCGTGACCTTTACGACGGCCGCGCGCACCGACCTGACGCCGGGCAAGAAGGTGTTCATCGTGGCAACGGCGGCGTCGCAGGGTACATATGTCGCTCAACGTGTGGTTGTCGAGAAGGATGGCGTCGCGCCGCCGATGTAAAGCGCATTCAGGTATGGAAGGCCGACCGCATTGGGTGTGTCACCAACGGGTACGGCCTTCCAGCAAGCAGCGCAGGTAACTTTGGGGAAACAGCCCGGCGAATCACCCACGCAAGCGCATTGCCGCTCGCCCGATCAGCGAGGGCCGGCTCACAGTCCGAGGCAAATCGCACCGGCCGCCACGACCACGCAGGCGAGCCAGCGCTTGCCGCTCACCGCTTCGCCGAGAAACATCCGCCCGATCAGCACCGCGAACACCACGCTGGTCTCGCGCAACGCCGACACCGTTCCCATCGCGCCCGACTGCATCGCCCATATGACGATGCCGTATGCCGCGACCGATACAACGCCGCCCATCAGCGAGGAGCCGACCGCCATTGGCGTCGAGCGTATCGGGGTCCATAGCGCGGACACACCGCGCATCGCGACGAACAGCACGGGCATCAGCCAGTAGAACAGGAACATCCATGCGGTGTAGGCAAGCGCTTCGCCGCCCGACAGGCGCACGCCGATGCCGTCGATCACGGTGTAAAGCGCGATCGTCGCGCCGGTGGTGAGCGCGGCCAGCACGCCGGCGCGCGACACGCTTCCCGCTTCGAGCGCGATTGCAATGATGCCGCCGGATATCATCACGATCCCGATAGCATGCAACGGGCCGATCGCCTCGTGCGCGAAGAGCGCTGCGCCGAGCGTAACCAGAAGCGGTGACGAGCCGCGGGCAATCGGATACGCTTGCGCCAGATCGCCACGGCGGTAGGCCCGCACAAGGCTTGCGTTATAGCCGATATGCACAAGGCCCGACGCGACGATATACGGCCATGCCGCGGCCGCCGGCAACGGCGTGAATGGAATGATGAGTGTGGAGATCGCCGCGATGGCGATGCTCATCCACGTCATGGAAAGGAAGCGGTCGCGATTGCCGTGCAGCAACGCGTTCCAGCTTGCGTGAAGCAACGCTGCGAAAAGGACCAGGCCGCCCGTATAGCTGAGCATGCGCGATCAGGCCGCGGGCGCGACCGATGCGCCCGCAATCCGATGGCGCGCGAGCGATTCGGCCACGAACCCCGACGCCTTCATTTCCTCGACGAAGCTGCGCAGCGCGGAAGCCGCCGCTTCACCGCGGCTTTTCGGCGTGCCCATTGCCTGTTGAATGACCATGAAGCGCTCATCGAGAAGCCGCAGGCCGGATGTATTGCGCGCATTGGCTTCGAGTTGCTGCTTCACGCCGGCCGCGACTTCGAGACCCTGTTCGAGGAACGTCTGCACGACCGTCGGCGAGGTAGGTGCACGAACGATCTGCGCGGCCTTCAGTTCGCGTGTGAGGAAGAGGTCATAGGCGCTGCCTTTGCCGACCGCGACGCGGTTATGCGGCTGATCGACGTCCTCGTTCGTTCGGACGGGGGAGTCGTCGCGCACCAGATAAAAGCCTTCGATCAGCACGTACGGCGCGGTAAATGCAATCGTCTCGCCACGCAACGGATCGACAGCGAAGAAGCCGAAGTCGGCACGCTCCTCGCTCACGGCCTGCACCGATTTGCCCGCTGCGTCGAACACCACCAGTTCGAGTTCGACGCCGAGCTTTTGTGCGAACGCCCGCGCGAGGTCGACCGATACGCCGAACGGCTCGCCGGTCTTCGGGTCCTGGTTAGCGAGAATGGGGTTGCCCAGATTGATCGATGCCCGCACTTTGCCGGCAGGCGTGAACGACGAGACAACGGCTTGATCGATGGTCATGGTGTTCCCGTATGGTGTTCCGCAACGTGTTCCCGGTATGCGCGGGCCGTATGCGTTGAGGAAACGGTTCGAGGATCTTGCTGATGCGAGGATAGTGCGTCGAGCGTTCCGTTCCATCTTAAAGGGAATTGGCGGACTTGCCCAGGCGGCCGGCAACGCGCCATGGCACCCTCGATTGCCGGCTGACTCCAGCGTCCAATCATTGCAAACTCTGTAAGCGATAACCGGCCCGAGCTAGTCTTTGCGCTCACGTTTTGCGGGCTTGTTATGGGCGGCATCGTTGTTGTCTGTATCACGCCGTTTTTCGTCGCCCACTTCGCGATTGGCGACGAACGGTGAATCGGTATCGCTGCCGCCTTCGCGCAGTGCGGTTCGCGCTTCCTTGGCGAGGTTTTCATACTGCTTGCGAAAGCGCGTCAGGTCTTTCTCCTCCAGTTCTTCCAGATCGAGCAGTGCGTTATGGGCGCCTTCGATTGCGCGGATCAGTTCGTCGAGCTTGATCTGCATGGCGGCCGTGTCGCGGTTCTGGGTGTTTTGGATCAGGAAAACCATCAGGAACGTGACGATCGTGGTCGACGTGTTGATCACGAGCTGCCATGTGTCGCTGTAATGAAAGAACGGCCCCGTGATTGCCCACACGATCACGAGCGACGCAGCCACGACGAAAGTGCCGGGACGGCCGGTCATTGTCGACAGATAGCTGGCGAAGTTCGAAAACCATTTGCTGTTCATGGCGATCTCCGTTGTTGGTCTGGTTCATACGATGATCGCATAGGACAGGTGGTCGGGCTCGGTCTGATCCGTGGGTGTTCCGCGCGCATGGTGTTGACGGTGTCTGTCTGCTCGGTGATATTCTTTTCGTCGCCTGGTTTGCGTTTGCTCCGTGCTTGCGAAGGCAGCGACGCTTCCCTCATTGCTTGAAAACAGCACGAACGGCAAGGACCGGCGCTCATGAACGATCAGCGAAATCTGGCACCCGACAGCACCGCGGCACGTGTTGCACTCTGGCGGGCGCTCCACAAGGAAGTCGATGCAGCGCCGCATGTTTTCGACGACTCGATCGGCCTCGAACTGCTAGCTCCCGGCGACGACTGGCGCCAGCGCGGCGACATGGACCCGCAGTTCACGCGTCCGTTTCGTGCGTCGATCGTGGCACGCGCACGTTTTATCGAAGACCTGGTGGTCGAAGAGGCGGCGCGCGGGATCGGCCAGTATGTGATTCTTGGGGCGGGGCTCGACAGTTTTGCGCAGCGCAGGCCGGAGATTGCTTCGCGCCTCACAGTATTCGAGATCGATCAGCCGGGGCCGCAGGAGTGGAAGCGTCAGCGGCTCGGCGAGCTTGGTTTCGGCATCCCGCCATGGCTGCGCTTCGTGCCGGTCGATTTCGAGGCTGGCGAAGCATGGCAGGATCGGCTAATGGCGCACGGATTCGACGACAGGAAGCCCGCAATCGTGGTCTCGACGGGCGTGAGCATGTATCTCACGCGCGATGCAAATGCGGCCACGCTGCGCCAGATCGCGGCTTTCGCCCGCGGATCGACGCTCGCCACGACGTTTTTGCTGCCGCTAGACATGGCGGATCCAGAAGTGCGTCCTGGACTGAAAATGGCGGAGAAGGGCGCGCGCGAAAGCGGCACACCCTTTCTCAGTTTCTTCACGCCGGCCGAGATGCTGGCCCTTGCCCACGACGCCGGCTTCGCGCAGGCGCGCCACGTCTCTGCGGCCGACCTTACGCAACGCTACTTCGCCAACAGAAGCGATGGCTTGCGTCCGCCGGACAATACCGAGGAATTGCTAATAGCAAATACCTGACCACGGTCCCCCACGAGCGTCACGGTAAGGCCGACGACTTGCTGAGCGTCACACCAGCAACCGGATCGCGAGCCCTGCCACGCCGCACACCAGCACTACTGGTATCACGCCGACCTTGAAGCGGAAGAGCGCGATCGCAGCCGCCAGCCCGATGACGAGCGACAACCAGTCGAAGCTCCCATGCAGGCCATGCGGCCATAAAACGTGCAGCGCAAAGAAGACGGCAAGATTCACGATTACGCCGACGACCGCGGCCGTGATCGCAGTGAGCGGCGCGGTGAATTTCAGATTGCCGTGCGTGGTCTCGATGAACGGGCCGCCCAGCAGGATGAACATGAACGAAGGCAGAAACGTGAAGAACGTCACGATCGTCGACGCGACGACAGCGGACAGAAGTAGCGCGTCCGGACCGAATATCGCTCGCGTCCATCCGCCGACAAAGCCGACGAAAGCGACGACCATGATCAGCGGGCCGGGCGTCGTCTCACCGAGCGCAAGACCGTCGATCATTTGAAGCCCGGTGAGCCAATGCTGATGCTCGACCGCGCCCTGGTAGACATAAGGCAAAACCGCGTACGCGCCACCGAACGTAAGCAGCGCTGCCTTCGTGAAGAACCAGGCCATTTGCGTGAGTGCGCCGTTCCATCCGAAAAGGACGGTTAGCGTACCGATCGTCACCAGCCATATGAGGACAAAGCTTGCCAGGACGATGAAAAAGCGCTTCCAGGTAAAGAGCGCGTGACGAGGCGTCGGCGTGTCGTCGTCGATCAGCGCCGGGCCGTGAAGCTGCGCAGCGGCGCCGTGCTTGCCGCCAATCACGAAAGTGCCGGGCGCATATTTCCCGCCGACGTAACCGATCACGCCAGCCACGAGAACAATCAACGGGAACGGCACCTTCACGGCGAAGATGGCGATAAACGCCGCAGCGGCGATAGACCACAGCCAGGCGTTCTTAAGCGCGCGTGAGCCAATGCGATACGCTGCGAACACGACGATCGCAGTCACAGCCGGCTTGATTCCGTACAGCACGCCCGCCACGGCCGGGACGCTGCCGAACACCAGATAGACCCACGACAGGCCCATAAGAATAAATAGCGACGGCAGCACGAAAAGCCCGCCCGCGATCACGCCACCCCACGTGCGATGCATGAGCCAGCCGATGTAGGTCGCAAGTTGCTGCGCCTCGGGCCCGGGAAGCACCATGCAGTAGTTCAACGCATGCAGGAAGCGCTTTTCCGAAATCCAGCGCTTTCTCTCGACGAGTTCCTGGTGCATCAGCGCTATCTGCCCGGCCGGACCGCCAAAGCTCATGAAGCCGAGTCGCAGCCAATACCAGAACGCAGTGGAGAGCGGAACGCGGGCGACGTCGTCTTTCATCAAATGGTCCTGTTCGTTTTGCCTCGTGCTGGAGCGCGGGCTTCGAGCGGTCGCAAGTATCTTTTGGCTAGCGAGGGTCTCAAGGGTGTCTGGGCGATGACGATTGGCCACTCAGGATCGGCTTGCTGACTTTTAGCTTTCCGGTCACTGACGTTCCGGTCATTGCCCCCGGTCATTGATTCCCCTTAACCGCATGACGGAACGTGCGGCGCAGTCTAGCAGTTAAGGCACGCTGCGCTGTTCCGCTTGCACCGATGCCGCCAGTTTCCGCGCTTCGACGAGTGCTTCGCTGATGGCGCTCAGCACTTTGTCGCGCGCGGCGTCGTCCTGCTGACGCAACGCGAACGAAGGATGATATGTCGCGATTCCCCAACCGCCTTCGAGTTCGAACGGCTTACCCATATAGTCGCGCAAGCTTGCCTTTTCGCGCAGCAACGCGTTGAGCGCCGTTGCGCCCAGCGCGACGACGACCGATGGCCGAACGGTTTGCAACTCCTGCTCCAGCCAATACGAGCATGCTTCGACCTCGCGCTGCGCGGCGGTTTTGTGCAGCCTGCGCTTGCCGCGAGGTTCCCATTTAAAGTGCTTGACCGCGTTCGTCAAATAAAGCTGCTCACGCGACAGGTCGGCGCGGACGATCGCGAGGTCTAGCAACTGTCCCGCCGGCCCGATGAAAGGCTCGCCGCTCAGATCCTCCTGATCGCCGGGCTGCTCACCGATCAGCATGATGCGCGCGTCACGAGGCCCCGAACTGCCCACGGCTTGCGTCGCATTGCGCCACAGGTCGCAACGCCGGCAGGCATCCAGCGACGATGGCTGATCGCGGGCGGGCTGAGCGAATTCGGCTTCGACAGGAATGGACTTGCCGCCGAGCGCCGCGACCCCGCTCGCTTGCGCAACGCGCCGCGCGCCGCTCTTTGCTTCACTGATCATGGCGGGAATCAGATGGCCTTCAGGCAGCCCTTTCCAGAACCGCACCGGCATGTGCTGTTCGAGCGCGGCTTCGTTCAGACGCGCAGGATTGAATGTGCTGCGGTAGTACGCGAGCCACAACGCCTCGGCTTCGTCTTCACTGTCGCAGCGATGCTCGTGGCGCAGAGCAGGGCGCGCTTCGATATGTAGTTGCTCGCCGTTCCAGAACGCGGCGCCGTGAGGCGTCGCGATAATCCACGACGAGCGCCCCATGCGTTGCGCGAAATGTTCCGCGGCCCATGCGAGAACGTCGTGCTCCGGTTCGTACCAGGCTACGTACTCTGGGGTTTGGGCGTCCGGCTTCTGCTTGCGAAAGCGCACGTACGCGATCATGTCGTGCTTCGCACGGCGCACCGCTTTAGCCATCCGGTAGAGCCGGGCGCCGTCGACGTCGGCTGGCGACGCCACCGCGCGATCACCGCATTGCCAGCGCCACAGCACCTTGTAGAGGAATGCCCACCGGTCCGGCTCGCGATACAGCGCCGCATCATGCAACAGCGCCGACAGTTCTTTCGAGACGTGAACGGCCGGGGCGTCCGACCCGAGCGCCGCGTTGCCGGACGTGTCACCGTAATCGAGCGCCGTTTGACCAGACAGCGAACCATGACCACCGGCGCCTTCTTTAATGCGCCATTCGATCGACTCCGGCGCAAGCCCTTGAGCCAGCGCAACGAGAGTGGCTGTACGCCAGGCGGCAAAATGGTTTTCGATCTCGATGCAATGAAGCACGATACGTCACCACAACTGCATTTGCGTTTGCATTGGCGGCGTCAGGATTCGCCGCAGATGAGCCGACGACGCGTCGTGCATGGCCGCGCGATAGTCTTGTGTAACGACGAACGGCTTGATCTTTTCCAGCGGACACCGCAGGCGCACCAGATCTTCATAGCGCACCCGCCGTGAGCGTCGCAACTCGACCAGCCGCTTGGCATTGCGCATGCCGATGCCCGGCACCCGCGCGATCATGCGAAGCGGCGCGCGGTTCAGGTCGACCGGGAACTGGTCGCGATGCCCGAGCGCCCATGCAAGTTTCGGATCCATGTCGAGCGGCAGGTTGCCTGGCTGTTCGAACAGTTCCGCGACGTTGAAACCGTAGCCGCGCAGCAGAAAATCTGCCTGATACAGACGATGTTCGCGCAGCAGCGGCGGCGCCTCGCCGGGGACTGCCGAAGGACTGTCAGGGATCGGGCTGAATGCCGAGTAATACACGCGCTTCAGCTTGTACGATCCGTATAGCGTTTCCGCGGTCTGCAGGATGGTGCTGTCGTTCGTCTGATCCGCGCCGACGATCATTTGCGTGCTTTGGCCGGCCGGCGTGAACCGGGGCGCTTTTGCGTCGCCCAGCGCCTCTTCCTGCGCGAGCCGGATCGACCCCATGGCGAGCTTGATCGTGCGCACGTCTTTCTCCGGTGCAAGGCGTGCGAGGCTGCCTTCGGTCGGCAGTTCGATGTTCACGCTCAGACGGTCGGCATAGCGGCCGGCTTTGGCGATGAGTTCGGGGTCGGCGTCGGGGATGGTTTTCAGGTGAAGGTAGCCGCGGAACTGGTGATCTTCGCGCAGCGACTGCGCTACCCGCACCAGTTGCTCCATGGTGTAATTCGACGACCGGATGATGCCTGAACTTAGAAACAGTCCGTCAATGTAGTTGCGCCGATAAAAGTCGAGCGTGAGGTCCACGACCTCCTCAGGCGTGAAGCGCGCCCGCGGCACATTGCTCGAGCGCCGGTTGACGCAGTACTGACAGTCATACAGACAGAAATTGGTGAGCAGGATTTTCAGCAGCGATACGCAGCGCCCGTCTGGCGTGAAGCTATGGCAGATACCGGCGCCGGTGCTGGCGCCCAAACCTTCCGTGCCGCGCGACGCGCGCTTAGGCGCGCCACTACTGGCGCACGATGCGTCGTATTTGGCCGCGTCGGCCAATACTTCGAGCTTTTTCTGCAATTCCACGTTGCCGCCGATACTGTATGGATGTACAGTATTGTACGTGGGCAGCTCGTAAGCGCAAGCGTTTTTTGGCAGGGTCGGCGGCGGGGTTGGATGCTTGCTGGCTTGCGGTGCGGTTGCTGCCTGGTTGCTTGTTCGTTGCTGGTTTTCCGCTGGCGTCCGCCAGTTCGTTCATGTGAAGGGGGATTCGTGTAGATGCCGGATTTCAGCACGCAGGAGCAAGATGCCTGAACAACTGTGGTTGCCCGGGCTCGAGGCGCCGCCAACGCCAACCGACGGCCTCTTTTTCGCTGTCTTCCCGGATGCGAATACCGCGGCCAGCATTTCAAAGCTAGCGCAAGAGCTTTGCGGGGAAGCGCGCGCCCGCAGTAAGCCGCTTGCCGCCGGTCGTTTGCACGTCACGCTGCGTCATCTCGGCAATTTCGCGGGCGGTCTGCCGCCGGCACATGTGGAGGCCGCAATGCAAGCGGCTGCCGCGGTTCGCATGGCGCCGTTCAGCGTCGAATTCAATACGGCGGAGAGTTTCGCGTCGAAACCGCGGCCGGGCCCGTTAGTGTTGACGGGGAGTGAGGGCGTGGTGGGTCTGCATCGGCTTCATGATGCATTGACCGAAGCGCTGCACGTCAAGGGCATTGAAAGCCGCGCCGGTTCCGCGGCAGTGACTTATACGCCGCATGTCACGTTGGCTTACGGCTTGCCTTGGGCCGCCGCGCGTCCGGTTGAGCCGGTTTGCTGGAATGTGCGTGGTTTCGCGTTGATACACAGCTTATTGGGGCGTACCCGGCATATTGTGCTTGCGCGCTGGTCGCTTGAAGGGGCCGCGCCCTAGTGGCATTGGCGCGACGATTAGTTGGTCGTGAAGAGGAACATGAAAGGAGGGTGGGCAGCGACGCGTGATCTGTGGCTTTAGATTTTGTGGGGATCTGGCGTGCGTCTAGAAGCGCATACCAGTAGCGCAAACGCCGCCGAAACCACCGCCGCTTCCGCCGGCTCCGGCGCAGAATACTGCGCAGCCGGAACGCAAGGCGGACATCGCTGCGGCTACACATACACCGCGTAGGGTTGTCTTGAATGAGCGCCTGTCAACGCGGGCGCGGCTCGCGAGCGCTGAAGCGCAGCCCGCGCACGCCCGGACTGCGGGCTGCGGGGCAGTGCTTGTGGCAGTGATTCGTGCTGCGTTGTCAACGCGTGAGTGTGTCATTTGCAATTGCATGATCGGTGGCAAAAAAAGCAGGAAACAGAGAAGCGAAGTAGGTGAGCGAGGTAGCCAAACGAAGCGAACCGAGCAGGCGGCCAAAGCACGCCGCGAGCGCGACTCGCAAAAAGTGTCGAAGCCTAGCTTGCATCCATCCAGGACTCCAATACGCAAAATCCGAAAAGCCGGCGGGTCGGGTGAATCCGGCGGAAGGAACCCTCGTGCGCTCCCTGATAGAATGCTTGGGCCGCAACGTAGTGGATTGCAGATGAGATTGCTTGATGCGTTAGTCGAACAGCGTATTGCCGCCGCCGCCGCACGTGGCGAATTCGACGATTTGCCGGGCGCAGGCGCGCCGCTCACCCTGGACGACGATGCTCTGGTCCCGGAAGAAGTGCGCGTCGCCAACCGGATTTTGAAAAACGCGGGGTTTGTGCCCCCCGCAATGGAGCAGTTGCGCGCGTTGCGTGACTTGCAGGCCGAACTGAATGCCGTGAGCGATCAGGCTACGCGCTGCCGTCTTCAGGCTCGCATGCTGGCACTCCATATGGCGCTGGAGTCGTTACGTGGAGGCCCGTTGGTGCTGCCGCGCGAATATTGCCGCCGGATTGCGGAGCGCTTGTCCGAGCGGGCTTCCAACAGCGATATGTCCGCGGTGGAAGGCTCTCCCGCGAATGTCGCCGGCTCGGGGACACAGTGAGCGAGCCCGTCGTTGGCCGCGGGGCCTTGGGCTTGAAATTGGGCTCGAACTTGGACTGGATCGAGGCAGGAAAGGAGCCGGAAATGCCGCCTGTTACTGTCGGTGGTGTTGTCACCATCGCCGGTGACTTCGCAAATGGCGAGCCGGGCGTCGCTGCCGCGGCGCCCATCGCCTCGTCCGATCCCCCCGAGCCGCTCGCAGCCGCTGCCAACCCACCCGCCGACCCGCCCGCCAACCCCGCCGTCTCTGACCGCGACCGCCGGTTCATGGCCTTGGCGCAAGCTGCCGCCGAAGAAGCGCGGGCGGCTGGTGAAGTGCCCGTCGGCGCAGTGCTCGTGCTTGGCGACGAAGTGATCGCGAAAGGTTTCAACCATCCGATTGGCGCGCACGATCCTTCGGCGCACGCGGAAATGGTCGCGTTGCGTGCCGCGGCAAAGATCGCGCAGAACTATCGCTTGCCGGGCTGCGAACTGTATGTGACCCTCGAACCTTGCCTGATGTGCGCAGGTGCCATCATGCACGCCCGCATTGCCCGCGTGGTGTTCGGTGCCCGCGATCCGAAAACGGGTGCATGCGGCAGCGTCGTCGACGCATTCGCGAACCCGCAGTTGAATCATCACACTCAGGTGACCGGCGGCGTGCTCGAAAGCGAATGCGGCGCTGCGCTGAAGTCGTTCTTTGCCGAGCGGCGGCGTGCGAGCCGCGAAGCACGCGCGGCGGCACGTGCAGCCGTCGTCCCGGAAATAGACCCGTCCGGCACACCCTGAATCGCAACGCTCTCCAAACCGCGCGGAACACTTAGACCAGAGCCTATCGATGAGCGTCCACCGTACCTTCAACCTGATTGCGCCTTCCGGCTATCCGCAAGAGGCGGAGGTGCTCAACCGCGCGTTGCAGCGCCTGCGCGCACAAGGGCATCGCGTGGAAGGAGTAGACGCGACGCGGCGTCGTTATCAACGCTTTGGCGGCACCGACGGCGAGCGCGCGGCGGATTTGAACCGGCTCGCGGATGCTTCCCGCGCGTTGCCGGACATCGTCCTTGCCGTGCGCGGCGGTTACGGCGCGGCGCGGATTCTGCACGGCCTCGATTACGATGGGTTGCAACGTCGTCTGAGCGGCGAGCCGGTCGCGCTGGTGGGCCACAGCGACTTCACGGCTATTCAGCTTGCTCTGCTCGCGCGCGCCGGCTTGAAAACGTTCAGCGGCCCGATGCTCATGAGCGACTTCGGTGCCGAACATGTCAGCGACTTCACCATGCAGCACTTCTGGTCCGCGCTGACAAAGCCGACGCTAACCATTGCGAAAAACGTGCCGCAAGCGCACGCGGTGGACGTATCGGGCACCTTCTGGGGCGGCAATCTGGCGGTGCTCACGTCGCTCGTCGGCACGCCTTATATTCCGTCGGTGCAGGGCGGGGTGCTGTTTGTCGAGGACGTCAACGAGCAGCCGTTTCGCATTGAGCGGATGCTTTATCAACTGCACCTGTCAGGTATTCTCGGCGAGCAGCAGGCGCTCGTGCTCGGCGATTTTTCGGGCGGCAAGTCGTACGACTACGACAACGGCTATGACCTGCAAGCCATGATCGATCAGATGCGGTCGGTGATCGGCATTCCGATCGTCACCGGCTTGCAGTTCGGCCACGTGCCGGACATGCTTACGCTGCCTGTGGGTGCCGACGCGCACCTGGTTGCAGATGCGAACGGCTTCAAGCTGACCCTGACAGATTATCCCTGTCTGCGTTGAACGACCGCTAACAAAGCGGTGCAGGCGAGGCCGCCTTTTCGCCGGTCCTTTGCGTAGCCCAAGTCGGCAACTGCGGCTTTTCAGTGAAGGCCGAAAACCACCGCGCTCGACTATTTTGTCGACAAAATGCGCCGCGCCAGCGACGTCAATCGTCATATCGAATCCAGTTGCCCCAGTCGCTGCAAGGCTTTCAGCCGGGCAGCCTGTCGTCGCCGCAAGCCCCGCCGCAAAGATTGTCGATGATGCCAACAAAAATTGTTGACAATCTTTATGTCCATCCTATTATGACCTTCATACCGAGACACATATCATGTCCGACACCGAATCAGTCAACGCAAATAGTTCGAAGCCCGAAGCAATTGCCGAGCGCATTCGCGCCGCGATTCTCGAGCATCGGCTGGCGCCGGGCGCGAAGCTGACCGAAGCGCAGTTATGCGAAGTGTTCGGTGTGAAGCGTGGGCCGATCCGGCAAGCGCTAGCGCAACTCGCGACCGATCATCTGGTGGATCTCGAACCGAACCGTGGTGCGTTTGTGGCAAGCCCGTCGCTTCAGGAGGTGCACGAGGTGTTCGAGATGCGCCGCATCATCGAGTTGGCAGTCGTCGAAAAGATCTGCGGCGGACATGGCATGCGGCGGTTGAAGAGCATCGGCAGCATGATCGGCCGCGAACGCAAGGCGTTCGAAACACGCGACTTTTCGTCGTGGATTCGTCTGTCCGGCGAGTTTCACACGGAACTCGCTCAGCTGACCGGCAACACGGTGCTGTGCGACTGCCTGAACGGACTCGTGGCGCGCTCCACGCTGATTTCAGCGTTGTACGAGTCATTGGGGCGAAGCCCGTGTTCGTTCGAAGACCATGAAGCGATTCTCGCCGCGCTCGACGCCGGCGATGCAAAAGAGGCGGCGGCGCTCATGTCGCGCCATTTGCAAAGCGTCGAGTTGAAGATGCTGGAGCGGCCCGCGCGTGGCGCAGCCGATCTGCACGAGGTATTCGGCGCGCTTAACGGCGCCGGCAAGGCGTCATCTAAAGACTCGCCTGAAGAGTCAACTAAAGAGTCATCTAAAGCATCACCGAAAGCATCATCGAAAGCATCACTCAAAGCCAGGTCCGCGCCAAGCTGAGGCAAGCGGCCAGCGTGCGCCCGTTGCTGGTGCGCGCCGCACTGAACTGAACGGATTGATCGAGCGTTGCGAGGCGGCCCTGCGCGGGCGCTGCCGGCTTGCGCGCGCACGTCCGTCGCCTGCGCGACGGGCCCCGAATGCAGTAACGCATTGCCGGACATCCGCGGAAGGGCGGCAATGCGATAACCACAAGTACTTCAGTACGGAGACAACCGCGGCGTGGCCATGGCGGCGGCTCGAGCCTCGTTCGTCCAGAACGACGCGAAGCGCGAGCGAGACGCCAGAGCCGCAACTGGCATGGCCAATGCAATGCCCTTCGATTCGCAATCGACGGTTCCATCACAAGGAGGAATCATGGCTCAGTTCAGCGCAGCGCCCGGCAGTCCCGCAATCCCCCCTTATGCAGACGGTGACGCAACCGGCGATGTGTCCATGCCGGCCGGTTATAGCGAGCGGTTATACAACAAGGACCTGGCGCCGCTTCGTCACCAGACCTGGGGCGCCTACAACATCTTTGCGTTCTGGATGTCGGACGTTCACAGCGTCGGCGGTTACGTGTTCGCCGGCAGTCTCTTCGCCCTCGGGTTGACGAGCTGGCAAGTGCTGATTGCGCTGCTGGTGGGCATTGGGATCGTCAACCTGTTGTGCAACATGATCGCGAAGCCGAGCCAGGCCAACGGCGTGCCGTATCCGGTTGCGTGCCGTGCGACTTTCGGTGTGCTCGGCGCCAATGTTCCCGCGGTGATTCGCGGTCTGATCGCGGTCGCGTGGTACGGCATTCAGACGTACCTGGCCTCGAGCGCGCTGGTGATCGTCGTGCTGAAGTTTGTCCCGCAATTGCTGCCCTATGCGGACGTTCATCGGCACGGCTTCATGGGCCTGTCTACGCTCGGCTGGTGCGGCTTCATGTTGCTGTGGGTGCTGCAGGCACTGGTCTTCTGGCACGGCATGGAGACGATCAAGAAGTTCATCGACTTCGCGGGTCCGGCCGTTTATGTCGTGATGTTCATTCTGGCCGGCTACATGGTGTATCGGGCCGGCTGGCGCAACATCGGCATCAACCTGGGCGGCGTCAAGTATCACGGCATGCAGGTATTGCCGGTGATGATCACGGCGACCTCGCTGGTCGTCTCGTACTTCTCCGGGCCGATGCTGAATTTCGGCGACTTTTCGCGCTATGGCAAGAGCTTTCGCAGCGTACAGCGCGGCAATTTCTGGGGGCTGCCGGTCAACTTCCTGGCGTTTTCGCTCGTGACGGTGATCACGACTGCGGCGACGCTGCCGGTGTTCGGTCAACTGATTACGGACCCGGTGGAGACGGTGGGGCGCATCGACTATCCGACGGCAGTGATTCTCGGCGCGCTGACGTTCACGATTGCGACCATCGGCATCAATATCGTCGCGAATTTCGTGTCGCCGGCTTTCGACTTCTCGAACGTGGCGCCGAAGCTCATCAGCTGGCGTGCGGGCGGCATGCTCGCGGCAGTCGCTTCGATCTTCATCACGCCGTGGAATCTGTTCAACAACCCGGCAGTGATTCACTACACGCTCGACGTGCTCGGCAGCTTCATCGGACCTTTGTACGGAATCCTGATCGTCGATTACTACCTGGTGAAGCGCCAGAAAATCGTCCTCGACGATCTGTACACCGTGGCGCCGACGGGAACTTACTGGTATCGCAACGGCGTGAACTACCGCGCGGTTGCTGCACTGCTGCCGGCTGCGGTCATCGCGGTGCTGTGTGTGATGGTGCCGTCGCTCGACGGTATGGCGAATTTCTCATGGTTCATTGGCGCGGGCCTCGGGGCACTGTTCTATCGCGTGCTCGCTCGCTGAGCATCGAGACGCGGGCCATGCTGTGACAGCAGTGACAGGTGGTGGCCGACGCTGACAGCGCCGCGGTCATCGCAGTCGAAAAGGAGACAAGATGCGCATCAAACTGATCAACCCGAACACGACCCAACGCATGACCGACGCAATGGGCCGCTGCGCGCGCGAAGTGGCCGCGCCGGGCACCGAAGTGATTGCGGTCAGTCCGACGATGGGGCCGCCGTCCATCGAAGGCTATTACGATGAAGCCCTTGCCACGCCCGGTCTGCTCGCTGAAGTGATGGCGGGTGAGCGCGAGCACTGCGACGGCTATGTAATCGCCTGTTTCGGCGATCCGGGACTGTACGCCGCACGCGAGCTCGCACGCGGACCGGTGATCGGCATCGCGGAGGCGGCCATGCACGCGGCGAGCGTGCTGGCACCCGGTTTCTCGGTGGTGACGACGCTCGCGCGCACCTGCGGGATGGCGTGGCATCTGGCCGAGCGCTACGGCATGCGGCGTTTCTGCCGCAACGTGCGGGCGACCGACGTCGCGGTGCTCGACCTCGACAAGCCCGGCTCGGCGGCGCGCCGCATCATCCTTGACGAGTGCCGGCGTGCGCTTGCCGAGGACGGTTCCGACGCAATCGTGCTCGGTTGCGCGGGCATGGCCGAGCTGTGCGCGGAGATCGAGGACGCGCTCGGCGCGCCGGTGATCGAAGGCGTGACGGCAGCCGTCAAATGGACCGAGGCGCTGATCTCGCTACGTCTTTCGACGGCCAAGCGCGGCGACTACGCACGCCCCTTGCCCAAGCGCTATGACGGCGCGCTCGAATCGTTCAGTCCTGGCGCGTCGGATCCGAATCCTGCGCCGCCGCGTGTCGTCAATGCAGATTCGCTGCGGGTAAACACCAGCGAATCCGAGCCGCACATACATTCAGTCTGACACGCACTATCTGCCCGGGTGTATGGGCGCACCCGGGCGTTTTCGCTACACTGGTCCAACTCGGCGCGGGCTGCCCGACGTGCTTTCCGACGCTGCCCCGGCTTTTGCCGCTGTAACTCGAAGCACGGCCTCCGGCAGCTTTCACAACGCACCTTGCCAGCACAACGTATCGTCACCACGCATTCGTCAAACCATGGCACTCGACCCCAACTATCCACGCGATCTGATCGGCTACGGCCGCCACCCGGTGCAAGCGAACTGGCCAGGGCGAGCGCGCGTCGCAGTGCAATTCGTCCTCAATTACGAGGAGGGCGGTGAGAACTGCGTGCTGCACGGCGATCCTGGCTCGGAGCAGTTCCTGTCGGAGATTGTCGGCGCAGCGGCGTATCCGGCGCGTCACATGAGCATGGAGTCGATCTACGAATATGGCTCGCGTGCAGGCGTATGGCGCATTCTTCGCGAATTCGAAAAGCGCGGGTTGCCGCTTACGGTGTTCGGCGTCGGCATGGCGATTGAACGGCATCCCGAACTCGCGCGCGCATTCGTCGAACTCGGTCATGAGATCGCGTGTCACGGCTATCGCTGGATTCACTATCAGGACGTATCGCCGGAAAAGGAAGCCGAGCATATGCGGCTCGGCATGCAAGCCATCGAACGTGTCACGGGTGAGCGGCCGCTTGGCTGGTACACGGGCCGCGACAGTCCCAACACGCATCGGCTGGTCGCCGAATATGGCGGCTTTCTGTACGACTCCGACTACTACGGCGACGACCTGCCGTTCTGGATGGACGTTGAAGTGACAGGCGGCACGACTGTGCCTCAACTGATCGTGCCGTACACGCTCGACACGAACGACATGCGCTTCGCGAGCCCGCAGGGCTTCAACACGGCAGACCATTTCTTCACGTATCTGCGCGACGCGTTCGACGTGCTTTACGAAGAAGGCGACGAAGCGCCGAAGATGCTGTCCATCGGCATGCACTGCCGGCTGCTCGGACGCCCCGGGCGTTTTCGCGCGCTGCAGCGCTTTCTCGATCATATCGAGCAGCACGATCGCGTGTGGGTGACCCGGCGCGTCGATATCGCGCGGCACTGGCGCGAACATCATCCCTATCAGCAACATAACCGCGGGGCTGCGGCATGAAGGCGATGCAATACACACTGGACCAACTCAACACCGTTTCGACCGACGCGTTCGTCGCGGCTCTGTCGGGTATCTTCGAGCACTCGCCCTGGGTCGCGGAAATTGCGGCGCATGAGCGGCCGTTTGCGAGCATCGACGAACTGCATCGCAAGATGTCGAAGATCGTCGAGACGGCGGGTGAAGAGAAGCAGCTCGCGCTGATCAACGCGCACCCGGAGCTGGCGGGCAAGGCCGCGGTCCGCGGCGAACTCACGGCGGAATCGACGCGTGAGCAGAGCGGCGCCGGTCTCTCGCAGTGCACGCAGGAAGAGTTCGACAAGCTGCTCGCGCTGAATGCCGCGTATCGCGAGAAGTTTGGCTTTCCGTTCATTCTCGCGGTGCGCGGTTACGACCGTCACGGCATCATCGCGAACTTCGAGGCGCGCGTGAACAATAGCCGCGCCGACGAGCTACGCGCGAGCCTCGATCAGATCTACCGTATCGCGCGTTTCCGGCTGGAAGACCTGATTGGCGCGTGATGAACGCGCAATGAACGCGCAATGAACTGACGATCGCCGCCGCGCTTCAAGGTTCGGCATTACGTTGCAGCTTTGCGCTGCGGCTTCGCCGGAAAATTTCTGGCACTAACAAACATCAAGGAAGACACAGATGGCACTCCCGATTCTCGACCCCAACGCACCCGAATTCACGCGCCGCTACGTGAACCTGGCGGACCCGCGCCTGGGCGCGCAGGCGCTCGAGGCCAGCGACGACTTCTTCGCCCCGAAGGAGCGCATGCTGAACCCGGAGCCGGCCGTCTTCATTCCGGGCAAATACGACGAACACGGCAAGTGGATGGACGGCTGGGAAACGCGCCGCAAACGCGTGAGCGGCTACGACTGGTGCATCGTCAAGCTGGCGCGCCCCGGCGTGATCAAGGGGCTCGACCTCGACACGAGCCATTTCACGGGTAACTTTCCGCCGGCGGCGTCGGTGGAAGCGGCGCGCGTGGTGGACGGCGTGCCCAACCAGTCGACGCAATGGACCGAGATCGTTCCGTCCACTACCTTGCAAGGCAACAGCCACCACTACCTCGACGTGAGCGACGCAAACGCCTATACGCACTTGCGCGTGAACATCTACCCGGACGGCGGCATCGCGCGTCTGCGCGTGTACGGTCAGCCGCAAGTCGACTGGGCCGGCGCGAGCCGCACGGAACAGTTCGACCTCGCCGCGATGGAAAACGGTGCGTACCTGGTCGCGGCGAATAATCAGCACTTCGGCGCTGCATCGACCATTCTGATGCCGGGCCGCGGTGTCAACATGGGCGACGGCTGGGAAACGCGGCGCCGCCGCGAACCCGGCAACGATTGGGCGATCGTCGCGCTTGCACAACCGGGCGTCATTTCGAAGATCGAAGTCGACACCGCACACTTCAAGGGCAATTATCCTGACCGCTGCTCAATTCAGGCCGCATATGTGACCGGCGGCACCGACAGTTCGCTGATCACGCAAGCGATGTTCTGGCCTGTGCTGCTCGGCGAGCAGAAGCTGCAGATGGACAAGCAGCATTATTTCGAAAGCGAGATCGCCGCGCTCGGGCCGGTCACACACGTGCGCTTCAACATCATTCCGGACGGCGGCGTGTCGCGTTTGCGCCTGTGGGGCACGCTCGCATCATGAAGACGCTTGCAATCGAACCGCTGACGAAAGAATCGTTCGCCGCCTTCGGCGATGTGATCGAACTCGAAGGCGCGAAGCAGATTCCGATCAACCTCGGCACGACGATCCGTTATCACGATCTGGCCAACGTGGACGTGACCGACGAGAACGGCCGCGCGCTCGTGAACCTGTTTCGTGGACAGCCGCGCGTGCTGCCGTTCGAGGTGAAGATGCTCGAACGCCATCCGCTCGGCAGCCAGGCGTTCGTGCCGCTGAACGACAAGCCGTATCTGGTGGTGGTCGCGCCGGCCGGCGAGCTCGACGAATCGAAAATCCGCGCCTTCGTCACGAGCGGCTGGCAAGGCGTCAACTACGCGAAGGGCGTGTGGCACCATCCGCTGATTGCGTTGGGCGACGTGAGCGACTTCATTGTCGTGGATCGTGGCGGGGAGGGCCTGAATCTGAACGAGCAGGATCTGACGGAGTCGCTCTGGCTGACCGAAGACGCGTTGAGCGCGGTGACGGTTTAAGGTTCATGCTTCGGCGTGAGGACCCGCCGATGTTCAGAAAGCCCACGGCAGCAATGTCGTGGGCTTTTTGTTTGCAATGCCAGCGTGCGTGCATGCGTATCCTGGCGAAGTGCGTCCCTGCATGTACGTCCCGCCTGCGCGCGCGGGACGAGTGCAAGGCCGAAAAGTATGACGCTCTCCTGCCGCACTAACCGACGCACACCTCAGCGGGGCAGGCGAGCCCGCTATCCATGCGCACTTGATCCCGGCGAACGGCAACCAGCAAAGAGATAAGAACCCGCCAATAAAAAGCGGGCTTCCCGCTTCCGCGAAAAGCCCGCTTCGTGACGCTCGACTACACCCGGCCCAGCAAAGGCCAGAGTTCGACTATTTCGCCGCGCCACCCTGGAACCAGGCAGCGATCTTCATCCGTTCGTCGTCGGTCATGTGGGTTACGTTACCAAGCGGCATCGCCTTCAGCGTCACTGCCTGTTGATAGATCCGCTGTGCGTTCTGCGAGATTTCATCCGGGGTATCGAGCAGCACGCCGGCGGGGGCGCTGCCCATCATCGTCGGATGCGCGGAGTGACATGCCACGCAGCGCTGTTGCAGCACAGGCGCAATGTCGGCCACTTTCAGCGTCGGCGCGTTGGCCGCCTGGGCTTGCGGCACCATCGGCTTCGGCATGGTCCAGAAGAGCGCGCCGAACATCAGTGCAATGCCGGCGAGCGGCAGATACCACAGCACCTGGCCGCGATGACGCATGACGAAGAACTGACGGATCAGCGCGCCGGCCAGCATGATGACAACGAGCACCGCCCAGTTGTACGGATGCGTGTAGGTCATCGCGTAGTGGTTCGACAGCATCGCGAACACCACCGGCAACGTGAAATACGTGTTGTGCACCGAGCGCTGTTTGCCGCGCTTGCCGTAGATCGGGTTCGGCGTGTCGCCCTTGAGCATCGCGTCGACCATCTTGCGCTGGCCGGGGATGATCACGAAGAACACGTTGGCCGACATGATCGTCGCGAGCATCGCGCCCATGATCAGATACGCCGCGCGTCCCGCGAAGATGTGACACGCGAGCCAGGCCGCGATCAGCACGTACACGCCGACGCAGATGCCGAGTACTTTGTCCTTGTTGCCGAGAATGCGGCACAACGAGTCGTACACGATCCAGCCGGCAGCCAGAAAGCCGAGTGCCGACGCGACGGCAACCACCGGTCCCATATCGAGCACGTTCTTGTCGATCAGATACGTGGACGGAGAAAACAGATACAGCACGGTGAAGAGACCGAAGCCCGACAGCCACGTGGTGTAAGACGGCCACTTCGACCAGTGCAGGTCGTCGGGCATTTCAGGCGGCGCGACAGTGTACTTCTGCATGTTGTAGAAGCCGCCGCCGTGTACGTGCCACAGTTCGCCGAACACGCCGCGCTTGCGCTGGTTCGGGTCGTGCGGCGGCTTCAGGCTGTTGTCGAGTGCGACGAAATAGAACGACTCGCCGATCCATGCAATTGCGGCGACGACGTGGAACCAGCGAATCGCAAGATTCAACCAGTCGGTGATAAAGCCTTCCATGAAACTCCTCCACTTCTGATTCGTTGTACACGCGGCGACGTTCGACGCCTTTTTGCGCCCGGCCGATAGACGAGGGCGGGCAGAGCGTCACCACGCGGACTGCGGGGTGAAAGACGCGGTGCGCTCAGTTCGCACGACGTCGTTGTTGTTAGGGGTTATTGAGCGGCGCCGTTCGGCGATACCTGTCAGCTGCCGCGATACGTGCTGTAAGACCACGGCGACACGAGCAACGGCACGTGATAGTGCGCAGCGGCGTCGGCGACGCCGAAGCGCAACACGACGCGATCCACGAAACGCGGCTCAGGTACCTTGGTACCGATCGAAGCGAAGTAGTCGCCGGCGGCGAACACCAGTTCGTACTCGCCTGCAACGAGCGCGTCGCCTTGCAGCAACGGTTCGTCGCAGCGGCCGTCGTCGTTGGTGATGGTGGTTTTCAGCGCACGGCGCGTGTCGCCCGTGAGCGCGAAGAGTTCGACCTTGATGCCGGCGCCGGGACGACCGTTCGCGGTGTCGAGCACATGGGTAGTGAGCTTTCCCATTCGCAATTTTCCTTGTGTGTTTGCGAGGTTTCGGCGGCAGCCCGATCCAGATACGTTTGCGGCGGATCGAGGCTCCACGTCAGTGGCTACATACCCGTCGGCGAATTGAAGCGAGCGCCGTTGCAGCCATTGTAGAAAGTTGTTCCGTCCAGCGCGGGCGCGATAAGAAAGATAATAGCTGGCGCATGACGGACAGTCTGCCGAAAGGCGCAGCGAGCAATCTCGCGCAGCCGTTGCAGCGCATGGCACTTCCGTTCGATCGTACCGGCGTCAAAAATGCCCCACTATATCGGCAGCCTGAAGATGGTTATCGCAACGGCGCGTGTTGTCAGCGTTATTTTGACGGCCGAAGGTTACGCCTGTGCGCCGCAGCAACGGCAGGCCCGATGGGCTTTGAGCGCGGCACACGTCCCGAAGACGGCGCAATACGCTGGGTAACCGGGCCAACGGCGTTCGACGGGACGCGGCGGCGCGGCTTACGCGCCGTCACATCGCGTTCGGACGACTTTGCACGGAAGCAATCAGGCGGAGAAACGGATGACGATGGAACACGCAGCACAACAAGCGGGCAAGCCGAACAGAACAATGCTGGTCAAGCACGCAGACGTGCTCGTCACGATGGACGGCGCACGGCGCGAACTGCGCGATGGCGGTCTCTATATCGAGGACAACCGCATCGTCGCGGTAGGTCCGACAGCGGATTTGCCGGAAACCGCCGACGAGGTGCTGGACATGCGCGGGCATCTGGTGATTCCCGGTCTCGTGAACACGCATCACCACATGTATCAGAGTCTGACGCGCGCGATTCCGGCCGCGCAGAACGCCGAGTTGTTCGGCTGGCTCACGAGCCTCTACAAAGTGTGGGCGAATCTCACACCGGAGATGATCGAAGTCTCCACATTGACGGCAATGGCCGAGTTGTTGCTGTCCGGTTGCACGACGTCGAGCGACCATCTGTATATCTATCCGAACGGCAGCCGGCTCGACGACAGCATCGCCGCGGCGCGGCGCATCGGCATGCGTTTTCATGCGGCGCGCGGCAGCATGAGCGTGGGTCAGAAAGACGGCGGCTTGCCGCCCGATTCGGTGGTCGAGCGTGAAGCGGACATATTGAAGGACACGAAGCGCCTCATCGAGACGTATCACGACGAGGGGCGTTACGCGATGCTGCGCGTGGTTGTCGCGCCATGCTCGCCGTTTTCAGTGAGCCGCGATCTGATGCGCGAGTCGGCGGCGATGGCGCGGCAATACGGCGTGTCTCTGCATACGCACCTCGCCGAGAACACGAACGACGTCGCGTATAGCCAGGAGAAGTTCGGCATGACGCCCGCACAGTATGCGGAAGACCTCGGCTGGGTCGGACGCGACGTGTGGCATGCGCACTGCGTGCAACTCGACGACGCGGGCATCGAACTGTTTGCGCGTACCGGCACGGGTGTCGCGCATTGTCCGTGCTCGAATATGCGGCTCGCGTCGGGTATCGCGCCCGTCAAGCGGATGCGGCTTGCGGGTGTGCCGGTGGGTTTGGGTGTGGACGGCTCGGCGTCGAACGACGGCGCGCAGATGGTCGCCGAAGTGCGCCAGGCGCTGCTATTGCAGCGAGTCGGCTTTGGTCCGGACGCGATGACGGCCCGCGAAGCGCTGGAGATCGCCACGCTCGGCGGCGCGAAGGTGCTCAACCGCGACGACATCGGCGCGCTTGCACCTGGCATGGCGGCGGACTTCGTGTCGTTCGACCTGCGTCAGCCGCTCTTTGCCGGCGCGTTGCACGACCCGGTCGCGGCGCTGGTGTTCTGCGCGCCGTCGCAGGTAAGCCATAGCGTGATTGGAGGCAACGTCGTCGTGAGGGACGGGCAATTGGCGACGCTCGAACTCGGTCCGGTGATCGAGCGGCATAACCGGCTGGCAAAGACGCTTTACGAAGCGGCGGCATGACATGAAGCGTCGCGGCGCCTGCGCACAATCACACACGCAAGCGCCGCCAGTGGGCAAACGTCAAACGTCTAACGTCTAACGTCTCAAGGTTTGTCGATCAGTGTCCTGGTCGCTTCGGCGACGAGGCTGCGCAGCCAGCGCACTTCATCTGAGTAATGCACGCGCTCGTGCCACAGCTGGTAGTACTGCATCGGCGGAAAGTCGAGCGGGGCGGGCACCACGGTCAGCGGCAGGAACTTGGCGTAGTAATCGGCGAAGAGGCGCGTCGTCGTAAAGATCAGGTCGGACTTGATCAGCACGTACGGCGCGAGATTGAAGTACGGCAGCGTGACGACCACGTGGCGTTTGAGCCGCTCGCGCGCGAGGTGCACGTCGATCGCGCCGCGCTGACCCACCGAGTACGGAGTCGGCGCGAGATGCGGGGCGTTCAGGTATTGGTCGAGCGTGAGCCCGCCGCGTTTGGCGAACGGATGCGCGTTGCTCATCAGGCAGACGATCTGATCGACGAACAGGTTCGACAGATGCAGTTGCTCAGGCGGCTCGGGCCAGTTGCCCACGACGATGTCGAGCTTGCCGTCTTCGAGCGCGAGTTCGTAGTCGAACGCGGGGCCGAGCGAGTGAAACTCGAGCGTCGCGTTCGGCGCCGCCTGGCGAAACCGCTCGACCACCGTCGGCACGAACAGCACGTTCAGGTAGTCCGGGCAGCCGATGCGGTAGCAGCGAATGGAAGTGGCCGGGTCGAAATTGTGTTGCTGGAACTTGATGCGTTCGATCTCGCGGAGCGCGTTTTGCACCGGTTCGAGGAGGCGCAGGCCGTATTCGGTGGGCACCATGCCGGATTTGCCGCGCACGAGCAGCGGGTCGCCGGTAATGTCGCGCAACCGGCGCAGCGCGGCGCTGATAGCGGGTTGCGACTGGTTCAGTTTGACGGCCGCGCGCGTGACGCTGCGTTCCATCAACAAGGTGTGCAAGACGCGCAGAAGGTAAGTATCGATCGCCTCGCGTTGCTGACTCATGACTTCTCCGAAATATATGTTCTGGCTGATCGAGTGGGGGCGTGGGTATATGCGTTTTAATATGAACGAAAAACGGCGTCAAGAGAGACATACCCGCAGAGCTTGCTGTGGCGCGGGTTTGCGGGAATTTTGGCCGCTCGACTGAGCGGGTCGAATTAGGTATTGTCATCCGGTTGTGGTGACGGATCGACCGCCGGCAAGGTGGACGACCGCGCAGCAACCGCAGTCACCGACGCACTACGGAATCACATGAGCGACTCTTTTTATAGCGACGGCGCCGCCGCGCAGCCGGCAACGAGGCCGGAACAGGCGGCGCCCCGGTTGATGCTCAAGGGCATCACCAAACAATATCCCGCCGTGCGGGCCAACGACGACGTCACGCTGATCGTCGCGCCGGGCGAGATCCACGCCGTGCTCGGCGAAAACGGCGCGGGCAAGAGCACGCTGATGAAGGTGATCTACGGCGCGGTGCGGCCCGATGCCGGAGAGATTCAATGGGAAGGCGAAGCGGTCGACATCGCGAGCCCCGCGGCCGCGCGCAAGCTCGGCATCGGCATGGTGTTTCAGCACTTTTCGCTGTTCGAAACGCTCACGGTCGGCGAAAACATCGCGCTTGCACTCGACGAACCCTTCGATCTCAAAGCGCTGTCCAAACGCATTCGCGAAGTCTCCGCCGACTACGGCCTCGACATCGACCCGCAGCGTCATGTGCATAGCCTGACGGTGGGCGAGCGGCAGCGCGTCGAAATCGTGCGTTGCCTGCTGCAGAACCCGCGTTTGCTGATCATGGACGAACCTACGTCCGTGCTCACGCCGCAAGCGGTGCGCAAACTCTTCGCGACGCTGCGGCGGCTCGCGGCCGAAGGCTGCAGCATTCTCTACATCAGCCACAAGCTCGATGAAATCCAGGAACTGTGCGACACGGCGACGGTGATGCGCGGCGGCCGTGTCACCGGCCACGTGAAGCCGAAAGAGGAAACCCATGCGTCGCTCGCGCAGTTGATGGTCGGCCATTCGCTGCCCGACTACACGCGTCGCGAGCACAATCCGGGCGCGGTGCTGCTCGATGTCAAGGCGTTGTCGGTGACGAGCGACGACCCGTTCGGCACGTCGCTCGAGAACGTGTCGTTCGCCGTTCACGCGGGCGAGATCTTCGGCATTGCGGGCGTCTCGGGCAACGGTCAGGCGGAATTGCTGTCGGCGCTCTCAGGAGAGAAGCGCGGCCTGCGAGCGGACGCCGTCACCATTTGCGGCAAGCCAGCGGGGCGGCTCGGCGCAGGCGGCCGGCGTGCGCTCGGCTTCGGCTTCGTGCCGGAAGAGCGCCTGGGCCGGGGTGCGGTGCCCGCAATGACGCTGTCCGAAAACGCGCTGCTCACCGCGCATCGTCAGAAGATGGTCAACTCGGGCTGGATCAACTCGGGCGCGATGCGAGCATTTGCCCGGCGCTGCATTGAAGCCTTCGATGTGCGATGCGGCGGCTCCGAGGCGCTCGCGCAAAGCCTGTCGGGTGGCAATCTGCAGAAGTACATCATGGGCCGCGAGATACTGCAGGCGCCGAAGGTGCTGGTGGTCGCGCAACCCACATGGGGCGTCGACGTGGGCGCGGCGGCCTTCATTCGCCAGCAGTTGCTCGATCTGTCGGCAAGCGGCGTGGCGATCCTCGTGATTTCCGAGGAACTCGAAGAACTGTTCGACATCTGCGATCGCATTGCGGTGCTCGCGGGCGGCAGGCTCTCGCCGGTACGCGCCACAGGCGCAACCAACGCCGAGGAAATCGGCCGCTGGATGGCGGGCCTTTTCGGTGGCCGCGAGGGCACGGCGCCTTCGGCGGAACAGCCGGCGCATGTTTGAGCCGCGGCATCTCTCGGCATCTGTCTCCGCGTCCGTTATCAGAACCCGAAAAAACACACGCTACCCATGATTCTTCCGTATCGACTCGAAGCGCGCACGACGCCCTCGCGCACCATGCAACTCGCCGTGCCGCTGATCGCGGCATTGCTCACACTCGCCATTGGCTTCGTGATTTTCGGCCTCGTCGGCCGCGATCCGCTGCAAGCGATGCACGCGTTCTTCATTGAACCGCTGTCGAGCGTGAACGGCTGGTCGGAGCTTCTGCTCAAGGCATCTCCGTTGTGCCTGATCGGTCTCGGGCTTGCGATCGGATATCGCGCGAATGTATGGAACATCGGCGCGGAAGGGCAGATGCTGCTCGGCGGCATTGCCGCGAGCGGCGTCGCGATCTATTTCGATCAGGCGACCGGCTGGTGGATTTTGCCACTGATGATGATCGCCGGCGTAATCGGCGGCATGCTGTGGGCAGCGATCCCCGCGCTGCTGAAAAGCCGTTTCAACACCAACGAGATTCTCGTGAGCCTCATGCTCACCTACGTGGCCACGCAACTGCTGATCTATCTGGTGAGCGGCCCATGGCGCGATCCGCAGGGCATGAATTTTCCGCTGTCGGAAATGTTCAGCGGCGACGCACTCTATCCGACCTTTTACGGCGACTGGCACTGGAAATGGCTGCGCGGCACGCGTCTGAATGCGTCGGTATTCGTCACGCTGATTGCGATCCCGCTCGTCTGGCTCTTCATGCGCAAAAGCTTTGCCGGCTACCGGATGAACGTCGGCGGTCTTGCGCCGCTTGCCGCCCGTTATGCAGGCTTCTCCGATAAGAAAACTATCTGGATGTCGCTTCTGATCAGCGGCGGACTCGCGGGCCTCGCGGGCATGGGCGAGATCGCCGGGCCTATCGGCCAGTTGCAGGCGACGTGGTCGCCGGGTTACGGCTTCACGGCAATCATCGTCGTGTTCGTCGGACGGCTGCATCCTGTCGGCATCGTGCTCGCAAGCCTGCTGATGGCGTTGCTGTATCTCGGCGGCGAAGCAGTGCAGACTTCGATGCAGTTGCCGCAGGCGCTCTCAGGCGTGTTCCAGGGACTGCTGCTGTTCTGCCTGCTCGGCGCCGATCTGTTCGTAAATTACCGCGTACGCCGGCGCTCCGTTGCCGCGCAAGCCCACTGACCCGTCTAACGCTTCGCTGCCGCAATCCATGGATATTCAACAAGCCAGCGCGCTCACTTCGAGCGCCGTCACCGCCGCGATTCCGCTGATGTTCGCGGGCGCGGGCGAACTCGTCACCGAAAAGTCGGGCGTTCTCAATCTCGGCGTGGAGGGCATGATGCTGATGGGCGCCGTGACCGGCTACGCGGTTACCGCGATCACCGGCAGCCCCTGGCTCGGCGTGCTCGCCGCGATCGGCGCGGGCCTCGCCATGTCGCTGCTGTTCGCGTTTCTCACGCTGACCATGCTCGCCAACCAGGTCGCCACGGGTCTGTCTCTGACCATCTTCGGCATCGGCCTGTCCGCGTATGTCGGCAAGCCGTACACGTCGGCGGCGGTACGCGCGACCATCGACACGTGGACTATTCCGGGTCTCTCGAAGATTCCGGTGCTCGGTCCCGCGCTTTTCAGTCTTACGCCGCTCGATTACCTCGCGTTTTTGATGTTCGCGGTAATCGGCTGGTTTCTGTATCGCACGCGCGCGGGGCTCGTGTTGCGCTCGGTCGGCGAGTCGCCGCAGGTCGCGCATTCGGTAGGCTTCCCGGTGGTAGGCGTGCGCTATGGCGCGGTCGCATTCGGCGGCGGCATGGCGGGACTGGCCGGCGGCTATTATTCGATCGTCAATCTGCACCTCTGGCAGGAGCAACTCACATCGGGCCGAGGCTGGATCGCGCTCGCGCTTGTCGTGTTCGCGACGTGGCGCCCGGGGCGCCTGCTGATCGGCGCGCTGCTGTTCGGCGCCGTGACCGGCCTGCAGTTCTACGCGCAGGCGATCGGCGTGCCGGTGCCGACGCAATTCCTCGCGATGCTGCCGTACGTCGCGACGGTCGTCGTGCTGGTGCTGATCTCGCGCAACCCGAACACGATCCGCCTGAACGCGCCGGCATCGCTTGGCAAGCCGTTTTTCTCGGCAGGCTGAGGATCGTCGGCACCGTCGGCAAGTGGTCCCCCAAATCTCAAATCAATCGATAAACACGACAGGAGAAAACATGAAGAGAAGAAATCTGCTGACCGCTTTTGCCTGGGGCGCGGCGTCGCTCGGGCTGGTTGCGTCGCTGCCGCAGGCCGCGCAAGCCGCGGACGCGCCGGGCGTGGCGTTCGTCTATCTGGGCAATCCGGGCGATGCCGGCTGGACGTTCGCGCACGATCAGGGTTCGAAGGAAGCCGAAGCGAAGTTCGGCAACAAGGTGAAGATCACGCGTATCGAGAACGTGCCGGAATCGGCCGACTCGGAGCGCGTATTCCGCGATCTGGCGAACAAGGGCAACAAGATCATCATCGGTTCGAGCTTCGGCTATCAGGACTTCGAACTCAAAGTCGCGAAGGACTTTCCGGACACCGTTTTCCTGCACGCAACCGGGTACAAGAAGGCGCCGAATTTCGGGACTTACGACGTGCGCATGTACCAGGGCGCATACCTCGCCGGCGTGGCCGCCGGCTACGTGACGAAGACGAACACGCTCGGCTTCGTCGCTTCGGTGCCGATTCCGGAAGTGGTTCGCAACATCAATGCGTACACCCTCGGCGCGCGCTCGGTGAATCCGAAAGTGCATACGAAGGTCATCTGGATCAATAGCTGGTTCGATCCGGGCAAGGAGAAGCAGGCCGCCGAAACGCTGATCGGCCAGGGCGCGGACGTGCTGTTGCAAAACACGGATTCGAGCGCGACGCTCGCGACCGCATCCGAGAAACATGTGCACGCGTTCGGCTGGGATTCGGACATGAAAAAGTTCGGCCCGAGCGCGCATCTGGGTTCGGTGGTCGCGCACTGGGGCGTGTACTACAACGCGGCGATCCAGCAGGTGCTCGACGGCAAATGGAAGAACGACCCGGTGTGGTGGGGCATTCCGCAGAAGGCCGTCGATCTGGAAGACCTGAACACGTCGGCGATTCCGGCTGACGCGCAGAAGAAGGTCGCCGCGAAGCGCGACGAACTGGCGGGCGGCAAGTGGGATGTGTTCGCCGGTCCGATCAAGGACCAGTCCGGCACGGTGAAGGTGCCGGCCGGCAAGACGCTGACCGATCCGGAATTGCAACGTCTGAACTGGTACGTGGAAGGCGTGGACGGTTCGTTGCCGAAATAACCGCTACATTGCGGCGGGCCCCCGCCGCATGAAAAGACTGCCGGAGCCGCGTCCGCTACGGACGCGGCTCTTCCGGTTTCAGTCGGGCGCTGTCCGGCGGCTCTACGTCGCCGGCGCTAGCCGCATCAATCGTCGATGCGCAAGCCCACTTTGATCGTCACCTGCCAGAAGGCGACTTTGTCGTTTTCGATCTGGCCCCGGGTTTCCGTCACTTCGAACCAGTGCAGATTGCGCAGCGTTTTCGACGCCTTCGCAATGGCGGTGCTGATGGCGTCGTCAATCGATTTCGGCGATGAGCCGGTCAGTTCGATCTGCTTGTAGACGTGGTCTGACATGAGGTCTCTCCTTTGATCTTCGTTGGCGTTCAGAAAGTATAGGTAACGCGCACGGGTAAAACGTCAGTCGCGTGACGATCCGATGTTGCACGGCGCGTGCCCGCTCAACGAGGCCGGAAGGGCCGATGCCGCTATTTGCCGCGTGCCTGGCGCCTTCTGATCGTGTTGAACGGCGCGCGGACAGGCCGACGCGAGCCGGGTTTCGGCGTTCATCGACATTTTGCAGACGCCGCGCGCCGTCACCGGCCGGCCACGCATCGCGCGTGGGCTGGTTTCGCGATAACCTGCTAAAATATTGGGTTTTTCGCCGATATCACATTCAAAGGGACGCGCCGTGCTGTCTACTGCCAACATCACCATGCAATTCGGGCCAAAGCCCCTGTTCGAGAACATCTCGGTCAAATTCGGGGGAGGGAACCGCTATGGCCTGATCGGTGCAAACGGCTGCGGCAAGTCCACCTTCATGAAAATCCTGGGTGGCGATCTGGAGCCGAGCTCGGGCAACGTGATGCTCGAGCCGAACGTGCGCCTCGGTAAATTGCGCCAGGACCAGTTCGCGTATGAAGATGTGCGCGTGCTCGACGTCGTGATGATGGGCCACGCAGAAATGTGGGCCGCCATGACCGAGCGCGACGCGATCTACGCGAACCCCGACGCGACCGACGACGACTACATGCACGCGGCCGAACTCGAAGCGAAGTTCGCCGAATACGACGGCTACACCGCCGAGGCGCGCGCGGGCGAACTGCTGCTCGGCATCGGTATCGCGATTGAGGACCACAACGGCCCCATGAGCAACGTCGCGCCTGGCTGGAAGCTGCGCGTGCTGCTCGCGCAGGCGCTGTTCTCGAAGCCGGACGTGCTGCTGCTCGACGAGCCGACCAACAACCTGGACATCAACTCGATCCGCTGGCTGGAAGACGTGCTCAACCAGTACAACTCGACGATGATCATCATCTCGCACGATCGACACTTCCTGAACCAGGTCTGTACGCACATGGCCGACATGGACTTCGGCACGCTGAAGGTCTATCCGGGCAATTACGACGACTACATGCTGGCCAGCACGCAGGCGCGCGAGCGTCAGCAGAACGCGAATGCGAAGGCGAAGGAGCGTGTCGCCGACCTGCAGGACTTCGTGCGTCGCTTCTCCGCGAACAAGTCGAAGGCGCGCCAGGCAACCAGCCGTCTGAAGATGATCGACAAGATCAAGATCGAGGAATTCAAGCCGTCGTCGCGGCAGAATCCGTTTATTCGCTTCGAGTTCGAAAAGAAGCTGCACAACATCGCGGTGGTCGCGGACAGCATCTCGAAGAAGTACGAGCGCACCATCTTCAACAATTTCAGCATCAGCGTGCAGCCTGGTGAGCGGATCGCAATCATCGGCGAGAACGGCGCAGGCAAGACCACGCTGTTGCGCTCGCTGCTCGGCAATCTGCAACTCGATCACGGCACGGTGAAGTGGGCCGAGAACGCGAACGTCGGCTACATGCCGCAGGACACGTACGAAGAGTTTCCGAACGACGTCACCTTGATGGACTGGATCGACTCCTATCGCAAGGAAGGCGACGACGAGCAGATGGTGCGCGGCACGCTGGGCCGTCTTCTGTTCAATGCCGACGACATCCGCAAGTCGGTCAAGGTGCTGTCGGGCGGCGAGAAGGGCCGCATGATCTGGGGCAAGCTGATGCTGGGCCGCCATAACGTGCTGCTCATGGACGAGCCGACCAACCACATGGACATGGAATCGATCGAGTCGCTGCAAATCGCGCTCGACAAGTTCGAAGGCACATTGATTTTCGTGTCGCACGACCGCGAGTTCGTGAGCGGCCTGGCCAACCGGATCATCGAAGTGAAGACCGACGGCACGCTGAACGACTTCGGCGGGAATTATGAAGACTTCCTGGCGAGCCAAGGCGTGCAGTAAGCGTCTGACAAGCAGGGTTGGCGAAGCCATTGACCGTCGGGTTTGCCCCGTCGGAAACATGGCTTCCAAGAACGGCGGTCCGGCATGCCTGTGCATGTCGGACCGCCGTTTTTCATTTGGCCGGCGGCTGGCCCGATGACAGGATCGTGCTTAGCTTCGTGCCGCCAATCGATTCGCAATCCGCCTGCCTCGGTTCCGTCCATTGCACGGCGACGCCGCGCACTACGGGGCGTACCATCCGCCACGGCCAGAAGCCGAAGCGCTGCGAACCGCTGTACTCGACGATCGCATCGGCTCCGCGCAGTTGCGCATACTCCGCCATTTTCGGAAGGATGTCCGCGACGCCGCCGTAGGTGCCTTTGCCGATCTTTACGTTCTTGATGACCTTGTACTTCTGACTCGCCGGCGGCAACCGTGCAAAGAAGCAGAAGTTGCCAAGGCCTGCGGGAAGATCGGCCACTGGATGCGCGGCCTCTTTCGTGAGGTCCAGTTCGGCTTCAGATGCCGCGTCCGGCGCGGATTCCGCCGCGCGCGCGGTGCCTGCTGTCACGGCGATAGCCATCAGCGCGGCGATCAGCG
Organism: Paraburkholderia strydomiana; assembly: GCF_031456815.1. NCBI lineage: Bacteria > Pseudomonadati > Pseudomonadota > Betaproteobacteria > Burkholderiales > Burkholderiaceae > Paraburkholderia > Paraburkholderia strydomiana. The sequence continues at coordinate 171,700 of NZ_JAVDVL010000010.1, read as the reverse complement.
AAAGTTTCGGATGTCGTGTGGGGTTCATGTTGGTCTCGACGTCTAACGCCACGGAGCGGGCGCTTTCTTTTGAAGCCGGATAGTAAGCGAGCGCGGCGCTATTGGCTACCCGGCTTCCAGACCAAGGCGCCGGCGCGTTCGTCGCGACGCTGATTACAATAGGACCATCAATGTCCGCAGACAGAGGCCGACCATCATGAAGACCTACGACAAACTCTATATCGACGGAAAATGGATTGCGCCCTGTGGCACCGGCACGATCGACGTGGTGGATTCGGGCACCGAGGAAGTCATGGGGCGCATTCCCGAGGGCGTCGAAGCCGATGCCGAAAGCGCGATTGCCGCCGCCCGCGTGGCCTTCGACGGCTGGGCCGCGACGCCCGCTGCGCAGCGCGGCGAGTATTTACGGCGCATTGCCGAAAACCTGAAAGCGCGCACCGATGAACTGGCTGCGCTGATCGCGGGCGAAGTAGGCATGCCGCTGAAGCTCTCGCGTGCCATTCAGGTGGGCAGCCCCGTGTACAACTGGAACGCGTATGCGAAACTCGCCGGCGAATTCGAATTCGAGACGCGCGTCGGCAATTCGCTTGTCGTGCGCGAACCGGTCGGCGTGGTCGCCGCCATCACGCCTTGGAATTACCCGCTCAATCAGATCACGCTGAAGGTGGCGGCGGCGCTCGCCGCCGGTTGCACCGTCGTGCTCAAGCCTTCGGAAATCGCGCCTTTGAATGCCTTTGTGCTCGCCGAGGCGATTCACGAAGCCGGGCTGCCTGCCGGCGTGTTCAATCTGGTCAGCGGTTACGGACCCGTCGTCGGCGAGATTCTCGCGAGTCATCCATCGGTCGATATGGTGTCGTTCACCGGTTCCACGCGCGCGGGCAAGCGTGTGGCGGAACTGGCGTCGGCGACGATCAAGCGCGTCGCGCTCGAACTGGGCGGCAAGTCGGCCTCGGTGATTCTCGACGACGCCGATTTCGCCGCCGCGGTGAAAGGCACCGTCGGCGCGTGCTTTCTGAACTCGGGGCAAACGTGCTCCGCGCACACACGCATGCTGGTCCCCGAGGCTCGCTACGACGAAGCGCGAGCGCTCGCGAAACAGGTGGTCGAGACATATGCAGCCGGCGATCCGCGCGACGAGAAAACGCGCCTCGGGCCACTGGCATCGGCGGCGCAGCAGGCGCGCGTGCAGCAATACATCGCCAAAGGAGTCGAGGAGGGCGCCGAACTGGTGACCGGCGGCGCGGGGCTGCCCGACGGCGTGTCGAAAGGCTTCTTCGTCAAGCCTACTGTGTTCGGCCGGGTGCATCCCAAAGCGACGATCGCGCAAGAGGAGATCTTCGGCCCGGTCTTGTCTATTCTGACTTACAAGGACGAAGAAGAGGCGATTCGGATTGCCAACGATTCGCCGTATGGACTGGGCGGCGCGGTGTGGGCGGGCAGCGACGAGCGCGCCCAAGGTGTTGCGCGCCGCATCCGTACAGGCCAGATCGACATCAACGGCGGCGCATGGAATATGGCCGCGCCGTTCGGCGGCTTCAAGCAATCGGGCTTTGGACGCGAAAACGGCGTCTACGGGCTCGAGGAATACCTCGAGCTCAAATCGATGCAGTTCAAAGTTTGATCCGGATGACCGGCGTCAAACAGCCGGCGCGCGCGCGAACGTCATTCGCGCGTTGCTTGACCTGACGCAACCCCGGCTGCGCCCGACGGACGATGATCGGCGATTCGCTAATCGTCCGTCGGATCAGTCATGCTCCAGTCTCACTCCTTTTCACCGCTAGTTATCCGCGGCCGCTCGCTACTGCCGATCGTGCAGGGCGGCATGGGCGTCGGTATCTCAGCGCACCGGCTCGCAGGCAGCGTCGCACGCGAGGGCGCGCTCGGCACCATTGCCAGCATCGATCTGCGCCATCACCATCCGGACCTCGTCGAGCGTTGCAGCCGGTCGGCCGATCACGCCACGCTGGAACAGGCCAACCTCACGGCGCTCGCACGCGAAATCCACGCGGCGAAGGCGCTCAGCAAAGGCCGCGGCATGATCGCCGTCAACGTGATGAAGGCGGTCAGCGCGCAGGCCGATTACGTCCGCGTGGCTTGCGAAAGCGGCGCCGATGCAATCGTGATGGGCGCGGGTCTGCCGCTCGACCTGCCGGAGATGACCCAAGGCTACGATATCGCGCTGATTCCGATCCTGTCGGACAGCCGCGGCGTTGCGCTCGTGCTCAAAAGGTGGATGAAAAAAGGCCGCTTGCCCGACGCTGTCGTAATAGAACATCCGGCCCACGCGGGCGGTCATCTGGGCGTCGCGAACATCGCCGATATGAACGATCAGCGCTTTGACTTCGTGCGGATTCTGCAGGAGCTCGACGCCGTATTCGTCTCTCTCGGGCTCGATCGCAAGCAGGTGCCTTTGATCCTCGCGGGCGGCATCAATAGCCATGAGGCCGTGCGCGCGCTGCTCAACGCGGGGGCGAACGGTGTGCAACTCGGCACGCCGTTCGCCGTGACCGAGGAAGGCGACGCGCATCCGAATTTCAAGCGCGTGCTCGCTGACGCGGCGCCGGAAGATATCGTCGAATTCGTCAGCGTGACCGGCTTGCCCGCCCGCGCGGTGAAAACGCCATGGCTCACGCGCTATTTGCGGCATGAAAGCAGGATTCGCGACAAGGTCGGCGCGCTCAAACACGCGTGCCCGACGGCGCTCGAGTGTCTGAGCGTGTGTGGCTGGCGCGACGGCGTGGAGAAGTTCGGCCATTTCTGCATCGACACGCGGCTCGCGGCGGCCTTGCGCGGCGACGTAGCGAATGGTCTCTTTTTCCGCGGTAAAGAAGCGCTGCCGTTTGGCCCGGCGATTCGCAGCGTGCACGATCTGCTCGAACTGCTGCTGACCGGCGTGACGCGACCGGCTGTCGCAGGGCGCTGCGCTTTCTCGCCCGGTTGACGGGAGTCAACTTGCCGCGCGGCTAGAGCTTCGACAATCCCCGCACATGACCAACAATCGGGGAAGTAGATGAAACTCTCGCTCAACAGGATCAGGACCGCCGCCGTTGCATCGAGCCTGCTATTCGCGGCCGCGGTAGCGCCCCAGGCACATGCTGCCGGCGACGACACACTGAGCGGCATTCACGCCGGCGATGTGCTCGTGCGTCTACGCGCGATCAGCATCGTGCCGAACGTGGACACGACCGGCACGCTGTCCGCGCTGAACGTCGGCGTCAACAACGCAACCGTGCCTGAACTGGATCTGACCTACATGATCCGCGACTATCTCGGCGTCGAATTGATTCTCGGCACGTCGCGTCATCAGCTCACGTCGAGCGTCGGCGGTCTGGGCGGCGTAAACGTATTGCCGCCGACATTGCTGCTGCAATATCACTTCAATCACGCGGGGCGCGTGCGTCCGTATGTCGGCGCGGGTCTGAACTACACGCTGTTCTACAACAACGGTCTGCACGTCGGCGCGCAGCCGGTGTCGATCAGCAATCACAGTTTCGGTCCGGCGTTGCAGGCGGGCGTCGACGTCCAGGTGACGAAGTCGTTCTTCGTGAACGCGGACATCAAGAAAATCTGGATGCACACGGACGCGTCGCTCAACGGTCAGCCGCTTGGCCGCGTGAGCATCGATCCGGTGGTGGTGGGGCTAGGTGTGGGTATGCGCTTCTAGTCGCTTCTGGGCGCTTCTAGTCGCATCGTGCCGGCATCAAGCGAGCTTTGCCGGAACATTCTGCATGACTATTCCGGCGAAGTTTCAAAGCTTGTCGTTCTGAAAGCGCATGGCTGTGCCTTCCTGCTCGATGCGTACCCACACGGCCCGCTTTTCTTCGTCGCTGAGAAAAACCCAGTTCGACACTTCGCCAGCGGTGCGGCCGCAGCCTTTGCAGATGTCGTCGAACAGCGTGGAACACACGCCGATGCACGGGCTGTCGGGAAGAGCGTGGAGATTGGAAGCCATCGGAAACCTTGCAGCAGGGAAGCGGAGTTCCGCTATGTTAACCGATACGAAGCATGAGGCCCGCCGAGCCGTGCAGCGTATCGAAAAGTGCAGTCAGTTGCACGTCGGCTAGCGTATCGACAAGCACAGCGGCCCACACGCGCCGCTGCCTCCTCCACAGTGTCACCGCGCAATGCTGTAACCGATGCGCGCCATCCAGTGCTGACGGTTGTTGTAGTCGAGCAGGTCTTCGCCGTAGCCGTTGAAGTAGCCGATCCATAAGTAGCCGCCCCACGCGCTGCCCAGCAGCTTTGCGAGCGGATAGGTGAACTGCGTATCCACGCTGCCGTACCAGTGCTTGGTGCCTTTGCGCAGCGTGGTCGCAAGCTGCCAGCCGTCCGGGCTGCCGTACTTGACGAGCAGATCGACATAGCCCCGATAGTCCGCGATGTCGGGGTTACTTTCCTTGCCGAAGTAATAGTAGATTTTCGGCGACACCGTCAGATGGTTGGCCGTCAGATCGCCGAATTCCCACGTCGGGCGGATGAACGGCATGTTGATGCTGCGCGAATCGGCTCCACCCTTGCCGTTCGATTCATGCGCGACGCCTGCGGCGAAGCCCATCCGCGTAAAGAGCGGACTGCGCCAGCCCGTGTCCGGCACGTAGTAGAACAGTTGCGGCGAGTAGGTGGTGTCGCGGAACGGCCGGGATTCGGCGGACAGATCCCATATCGACGTCTGCGTGTACGCGAAGTACAGGTTGTCGATGAACGCCTTCGAGCGCAGGTCGTCGGGAATGCGCAATCGATACTTGAAGCTCAGTTGCAGCCGCGCGTTGGTGTCGCCGTTGTGGCCGACGGCGAAGTACATCGGCTCGTAGTAGGAGACGTGCGCGAACACGCCGCGTCCGGTGGTCGACAGAGAGTCGCCGGGCGGCGAGATGGCGTCGCCCGTGGGGCCGTCGAGCGCCGCCGCCGTCGCCGCGGCTTGCGCAGGCGTGCTGGCCTCGCTCTCGCTGCGCTCGGCCTGCGCAATCGCCTCCTGCTGCGGACCGCGATTTATCACGACGAGCGCCGGCGATGCATCGAAGCCGACCGGATCGATACGCATCTCGCCGCGCGCCGATTCCGGCCACGGCGCTGAAAAACGCACTTTACGAAACTGCCCCGGCCGCAGGCGCAGCGTGTCGGGCACGCCCGCTTCCCGCGCGAGTTCGAGCGGCTGCGGCGCTTGTTCGCCGCCGGTCAGATTCACGCGCAAGGTTTGCGGCACGGTGACGGTTAATGGGTGGCCGTCGTCGGCGGAATAGAGCAGCGTAAGCTGCAACGGCTCACGGGCCGCCGCGATGCGCGCGGGCTGCAGCATCGCGACTGTGGCGGCAGCCTCGCCCGGCAACGCGCCTGACAATGCGAAGACGGCGAAAGCCAGTGTGAGTCTGTTGCGGCGTGGAAAGAGATGAGCGCGGCGAATCGTCACGAAGATGCGGCGAGCAAAACGGTCGAATGAAGCAACAAGGTGCATGGGCTGTCGTCCAGGAGCGAGGCTGCGAGCGAAACGGCGCGGCGCGTCTCGAATGAGATCAAGCGCGGCGCCTGCTTTCGCCGCCGCGTCGATGCGAGAGGCGAGGAGGTGGCAAAAGAATGGCTGCCGGGCGGCTACGAGAACCGCAGGCAGCCACCGTGATTCACAGCAGCACGGTGCGGCGGCTCGGCAATCGGCGGCGCCGCACAGGTTGAAATACTAAAAGATTATTTACAACTTGACTGCAACCGTCGGCGAATTTGCATCACAAGCGGGTCTAACGCCGAGGCGCCCTCAATTGCCGAACGCGACCTGCCACAGCAGTGCTCCGTTGAGCATGATGATGAAGGTGGCCGACATCCACGCCAGCACCAGCGCTACGCCGTGCACTCGCCAGCCGCGCATCAGACGTGCATCCGATGCGTAACGGATCAACGGTACGACCGCCAGCGGCAATTGCAGGCTCAGCACGACCTGGCTTGCGACCAGCAACTGGTTGGAGCCCTCCTGGCCGTACATCGTCACGGCCACCAGCGCCGGTCCGATCGCCAGCGCGCGCGTGAGCAGCGCGCGTTTCCAGCGCGGCAGGCGCAGTTGCAGGAAGCCCTCCATGACCGCCTGGCCCGCCAGCGTGCCGGTCACGGTCGCGCTCAGGCCGCATGCCAGCAGCGCCGAAGCGAACAGAATCCCGGCCCAGTGCGTGCCCAGCAGCGGCGCAATCAGGCGGTGAGCGTCCGCCAGATCGGTGACGTCGCGATGGCCGCTCGCATGAAAGACGGCCGCCGCGACGATCAGCAGCGCCGCATTGATCACGAAGGCAAAGAGGAGCGAGCCGATGGTGTCGATATTGACGACATGCAACGCGGCCTTGATCTGCGCGTCGCTGCTGTCGGGCGCGTGATGCTTGACGAGCGACGAGTGCAAATAGAGGTTGTGCGGCATCACCGTCGCGCCGACGATGCCCGCCGCGAGCCACACCATCCCCGCGTTGCGCAATAGCTCGAGGCTCGGCGCCGTGCCCGCCAGCGCCGCATGCCAGTCGGGCCGCGCGAGCGCCAGTTCGATCACGAAGCACAAGCCGACGAAACCGATCAGCGCCGCGATCACCGCTTCCAGCTTGCGGCCGCCTTTCTGCTGAAGCGCGAGCAGCGCGAATGTGCAGACAGCCGACATCAGCACACCGACAGTCAGCGACACTCCCAGTAGCAATTGCAGCGCGACGGCGCTGCCGACGACCTCGGCGACGTCGCAGGCGATGATCGCGACCTCGCTCGTCAGCCACAGAAAGATCGTGCGGCGCCGCCCCGAATGTTCGCGGCAAACCTGCGCGAGGTCGCGCCCGGTTACGACGCCCAGGCGCGACGACAGCCATTGCAGCAGCATTGCCATCATGCTCGCGAGCACGACCATGCCCAGCAACTGATAGCCATAGCCGGCGCCCGCGCCGAGCGCCGTGGCCCAGTTGCCGGGATCGATATAGCCGACCGCGATCAGCGCCCCGGCGCCGACGAACGAGAACCAGTGCGCGGGTCCTTTTTCGGGTAGACGTCGACGGCGGTTAGGGCGCAGCGCGAACGGATTGGTGTTCATGGATGCCTGAGGTCAAAGACTGCCTGTTTCCGCAAGGCCCGTGCCCGCGGGGCTTGTGTGAGCCCCGAGCCTGCCACGCGGCGAGCCTCGCAGAGAGGCTTGCCGCGCGCTGCCGGGTCTCGCGGGCGCCCGCACGCACGCTACCGGGAGTCAGCCGTCGCGATCTGCGCCTGTCAGCCATTGTGCTCCGTCGCACGGCATTGCGCCGTCGGGCGATGTCGGCGTAAAGCCAGCGGCATTGCGGCGTCCGGCCAGGCGGCGCCAAGCGCCCGCGCTGGCCGGCCCGCAGCCTTACTCCGGCGGCAACTTCGCAGCGTGCCGCGCGCCGGGGTTTTTTTCGGGTAGACACGCGCTCATAACCCGCTAAAATTGCGCCCATTTTCCGGCGGCGCGGCATACGCTGTACCGTTTGCGCGACAATGCGGCGTTTTTTTTGGACCGCGCAATAATTGGTGGTAGTTTTCGGGTTTTTCAGGGGAGCCGTGGGGCGCTGCGTTCGCACCGCGCCGCGGCATGCGTGAGGACGGCCGGTTCGGACCGGTCAGGATCGGAGAACGGGATGAAAAGACGGGTAGTGGGGCAAGTGGCTGCGCTGGTCTTGTGCGCGGCGCCGTGGCTGACGGCGGCAGCGAAGGATACGCAGCTCAACGTGTATAACTGGTCCGATTACATCGCCAAGGACACCATTCCGAACTTCACCAAGCAGACCGGCGTCCAGGTCAAATACGACAACTACGACAGCGACGACACGCTGCAAGCCAAGCTTCTGACCGGCAATTCCGGTTACGACATCGTCGTGCCGACGAGCAATTACGCGGGCAAACAGATCGCAGCGGGCATCTTCTCGCCGCTCGACAAATCGAAACTGCCGAACCTGAAGTACCTCGACCCTTCGCTGATGTCGCTCGTCGCGGGCGCGGATCCGGACAACAAGTTCACGGTGCCTTGGGCTTATGGCACGACCGGACTTGGCTACAACGTCACGAAGGCGCAGCAGATCCTCGGCAAGAACGTGCCGCTGGATAACTGGGACATTCTGTTCAAGCCGGAAAACATCTCGAAGCTGAAGGCGTGCGGCGTGTCCGTGCTCGACGCGCCGGATCAGATGTTCGCCGCCGCGCTGCACTACATCGGCAAGGATCCGATGAGCACGAACCCGGCCGACTACCGCGCCGCGCTCGCCATGCTCAAGAAGATCCGTCCGTACATCACGCAGTTCAACTCGTCGGGTTATATCAACGACCTGGTCGGCGGTGACGTGTGCTTCGCATACGGCTGGTCCGGCGACGTCGTGATCGCCAAGCATCGCGCGATCGAAGCGAAGAAAGCGTACAAGATCGAGTACTACATTCCGAAGGGCGGCGCGCCCGTGTGGTTCGACGTGATGGCGATTCCGAAAGACGCGAAGCACAAGGAAGCCGCGCTGGAGTGGATCAACTACATCGAAACGCCGCAGGTCCACGCCGCGATCACCAACGCCGTCTACTATCCGAGCGCGAATCTCGAAGCGCGCAAGTACGTGGACAAGGACGTCGCGAACGATCCGGCTGTCTACCCGCCGCCCGACGTCATCAAGACGTTGTTCCTGCTCAAGCCGCTGCCGCCTGAAGTCCAGCGGCTGCAGACGCGGCTCTGGACCGAGTTCAAGTCCGGCCGCTAACCCGGCCGGGTGAATGGGTAAGCATCATCAAGAAGCCCTCGGTGTCCACCGGGGGCTTTGTTCGTCAAACGCCGGAGTAAAGCATTGTGATGAGTAGTGAGCAGTCGGGCGCGCTGGACCGGGAGGCCGCGCCGTCCGCTGGCGGCAACGCCGCGATGAACGACGCAGCCGAGAACTTCGTGCAGATCGTCGACGTCGTGAAAAAATTCGGCGAGACCGTGGCGGTCAAGCAGGTCAACCTGTCGGTGAAGAAGGGCGAATTGTTCGCGCTGCTCGGCAGTTCCGGCTGTGGCAAGTCCACGTTGCTGCGTATGCTGGCCGGACTCGAGACCGTGACCTCCGGCAAGATCCTGATCGACGGCGAGGACCTTGCGCAACTGCCGCCGTATCGCCGGCCGGTCAACATGATGTTTCAGTCGTATGCGCTTTTTCCGCATATGACGGTCGAATCGAACGTCGCGTTCGGTCTGAAGCAGGAAGGCGTGCCCAAGGCGGAATTGAAGGACCGCGTGCAGACTGCGCTCGAACTCGTGCAGATGGGCCGCTTCGCAAACCGCAAGCCGCATCAGCTTTCGGGCGGACAGCAGCAACGTGTCGCGCTGGCGCGCTCTCTCGTGAAGCGGCCCAAGCTGTTGCTGCTCGACGAGCCGATGTCCGCGCTCGACAAACAGATCCGTCAACGCACGCAGATTGAACTTGTCAACATTCTCGACTCGGTCGGTGTGACCTGCATCATGGTGACGCACGATCAGGAAGAAGCCATGACGATGGCGGGGCGCCTCGCCGTGATGAGCGAAGGCGAGATCGTGCAGCTCGGCACGCCGCACGAGGTGTACGAGTATCCGAATAGCCGCTTTTCGGCGGAGTTCATCGGCTCGACGAATCTGTTCGAAGGACATACGGTCGAAGACGAGCCCGATCACGTCTTTATCGAAACGCCCGATCTCACTTGCCGCCTGTATGTCAATCACGGCATTACCGGTCCGCTCGGCATGCCGGTGACGATTTCCGTGCGGCCGGAGCGCATTGCGCTGACGCGTAAGCCGCCTGAGGGCGCATACAACTGGGGCAAGGGCGTCGTCACCAATATCGCTTACATGGGCGGCTATTCGCTGTACCACGTTAAGCTCGACAGCGGCAAAACGGTGATCGCCAATGTGACGAGCCTCGCGCTCACCGAGATCGATCCGCCGACCTGGGGCGACGAGGTGTACGTGCGCTGGAGCGCTTCGGCCGGTGTGGTGCTCACGTCATGAAGCGCCAGTTCAATTCGTTGGTCAACTGGCCGGTGCGGCGCTTCAACCTGACTGGCCGCACCGCGGTCGTGGCCGGTCCGTTCGTCTGGCTGCTGCTGTTTTTTCTCGTGCCGTTTCTACTGGTCGTCAAGATCAGCTTTGCCGATCTGCAGCTCGGCATTCCGCCGTACACCGAACTGACGAGTTTCGTGGACGGCGCAATCAACCTCAAGCTCGACCTGTCGCATTACGCGTTTCTCGTCACGGACAGCCTGTACTTTGCGACGTATGTGAATTCGGTGGTGGTTGCTGCGATCTCGACGCTGCTGTGTCTGCTTATCGGCTATCCGATGGCCTATTACATCGCGCGTTCGGATCCGGCGCGTCGCAATCTGCTGATGATGGCCGTGATGCTGCCGTTCTGGACGTCGTTCCTGATTCGCGTTTATGCGTGGATCGGCATTCTGAAGAACAACGGCTTGCTGAATAATTTCCTGATGTCGATCGGTCTGATTCATTCGCCGATCGAGCTGTATCACACCAATACCGCCGTCTATATCGGCATGGTGTATTCGTATCTGCCGTTTCTCGTGATGCCTCTGTATGCGCACCTGGTGAAAATGGACATGACTTTGCTGGAGGCCGCATACGACCTCGGCGCGAAGCCCTGGAAAGCGTTCTGGCAAATTACGTTGCCGCTCTCGAAGAATGGCATTATCGCCGGTTGCCTTCTCGTGTTTATTCCGGCGGTGGGCGAGTACGTCATTCCCGAGTTGTTAGGCGGCGCGAATACGCTGATGATCGGCCGCGTGATGTGGAATGAGTTCTTTGACAATGCGGACTGGCCGATGGCTTCCGCTGTGACGTGTGCAATGGTGCTGCTGCTGTTGGTGCCGATGGCGTTTTTCCAGTATGCGCAGGCGAAGGCAATGGAGGAACGACGCTAATGAAGCCGAACCGGATTTTGCAGTTCACCGCGTTGGCGTTGGGCTTTCTGTTTCTGTATGTGCCCATTGTCAGTCTGATCGTCTATTCGTTCAACGAATCGCAACTGGTCACCGTATGGACGCGCTTTTCGACGCGCTGGTACGCGGCGTTATTGCAGGACGACGAGTTGATCGCTGCGGCGTGGCTCTCGTTGAGGGTGGCGGTGCTGACGGCGTTTGCGTCGGTGATTATCGGCACATGGGCGGGCTTCGTGCTCGCGCGCATGGGGCGGTTTCGCGGCTTCACGCTTTATACCGGCATGATCAATGCGCCGCTGGTGATTCCTGAGGTGATTCAGGGTATTTCGTTGCTGTTGCTGTTTATCGAAATGGCGAAGTGGCTCGGATGGCCGGCCGGGCGCGGCATATTCACGATCTGGATCGGACACGTGATGCTGTGCATTTCGTACGTGGCGATCATCGTGCAGTCGCGCGTGAAGGAGTTGCATCCTTCGCTGGAGGAAGCGGCGCTCGATCTCGGGGCGACGCCGCTTCGCGTGTTTTTCTCGATCACGTTGCCGTTGATTTCGCAGGCGCTGGTGTCGGGGTGGTTGTTGTCGTTCACGTTGTCGATCGACGATCTGGTTTTGTCCGCGTTCCTGTCGGGGCCTGGGTCGACGACTTTGCCGCTGGTGGTTTTCTCGCGCGTCCGGCTCGGCTTGAATCCGGAGATGAATGCGTTGGCGACGCTGTTTATTGCGGTGGTGTCCGTTGGGGTCGTGGCGGTTAATTATTTTATGCAGCGGGCGGAGAGGAGGAGGGTGCAGGTTGCCTAGGGTTTTATGATTTTCGATTGTGCTTTCGTCGGTGCTGGAACCATACGCAGCCTTTCTCGCCAATGCGGCAGATTCTAAAGAACTATCCGCAAACTTTTTCAACATCGACAGTGCAGGCCCCCACTCTCGTCAGACCTGTGGGGAGAACGCTTTTGAGCGATACCAGCAAGGCAGGGCATATTAATGATTAATCACCCACCGTACACCGTTGTGCTGACCTATACCGACGAACCGCGGCAATTGACGATGCAAGCCGTGGACTCGGTTCTAGTGGCTCCGCTCATTGAGAGAAAGATGGCGGTGCCGTTTTTCCTCGATGATGAGGAATTCCGGTTTGACGATGAACTGGCACGGCAACTGGGAGTTGCAATGCTTAATGTGATTGCAGCAGGTCGGCCGGAAGTTAGACAGCACCTGAATTTGACGCAGCATCCGATAGAAAGGCCGTCAGAAGACTAGCAGGCCCAAGTCCGACGATTGACCGAACGGTGTTCGGTCAATCGTCCGGGTGCGCCTGCGCGGTCCCTGGCCGTGGGCTTCCTCGACCGAGCGCGTGACGGCCGGATTCCAAATGACTGCGCAGTTTTGAGTCAGTGCTGAGCCCGGTTGCGGTCGTCCCCATGAGCGTCTGCGCCCGCCCCGCAGAGTTAGTTGTCTGCGGGTCATGGTCCGCGTTCACCGACTGACAAGGCTAAAAACCCAAACCACCACCTAGACCCTATACCCGATCCTGACTCCGCCCCAATGCCGTCCACGGACGAAAACCGGCGCCGACGCATCTTTCATTAAAACGAACTCTCCGCCTCCCATATCGCGCCGATAAGTCTGAAGCAGAAACTTCTTCGTATGCGATCCGGCAGCAATTCCCGTCCGGTCATTGAAAATGCGCCGGTTGCGGCAATTGGCCATGTTCCAGACGACATCGTCGCGTTGCGGCAAGGAGAACTTCAGATTGTGTGTCGGCAGGTAACCGCGCACGTCGATTGCCGCAGAGAACGCCACGCGTGGATCGAGATCGAGTAACGGCTCCTGAATCGCCGGCAAAACGCGGTCGGTGAACGCAGTGAAACGCGTCATGAACTGTTGCGGATTAGTGCCCGGCACGGGCACGTAGTGTTGATCGAAAAGATCGTCGAGAGAAATCTCGCCGCGCGCGACAGCCGCCTCGAATACCTTGCTTACCTTGGCGGCAGCCTCCTGCACGGCTTCAATAAAGCGTGTGTCAGCGGTTTCGACGCCCGCCGCCGCTGTCAACTCGATCAACGTCTCCGACACGCCCAGCAAGTTGCCGAGACGATTCTTCGCCTGCGCGAAGTTCTCGCTCGAATCTTCGACACCGGTCGCCATTTCGAGTACTTGCGCCTCGAGTCCGTCGCACTGCGTTTCGATCTCGCCGGTCAATGCCGCGATCTGCTCCGCCTCGTTGTTCAGATGCGCGATGGCGTCGCCCGTCGCATGCACGACGTCGCCGATCTTGCGCGTGCCCTCACGCACCCGGTGCGCTCGCTCGGTGTTCACCGAGCCTTCGTTGATCAACTGCTCGGTCTGCTGCGTGAGTTGCGCGAGCGTCGTCTCGATCTGACCGGTTGCCTGCGCGGTCTTTGCCGACAGATTTTTCACCTCGGCCGCCACGACGGCGAAACTGCGGCCGGACTCGCCAGCGCGCGCCGCTTCGATCGCGGCGTTCAGCGCGAGCAGATGCGTCTGCCGCGCGATCAAGGAGATTTCCTCCGAGACGCGGCTCACGTGTGCAAGCGCGCTGCGCAGCGCGCCGATCTGGCTTTCGATCACGGTCACGCCTTCCACCAGGCCGTGAATGTCGGCGAGCGATGCCTCCAGCGTCTCCTGCGATTCCTGCACGCCGGTTGCCGCATGCGCCGAGACTTCGCGCATGCCTCGCGCAGCGGTCGCGATCCGATGATTGCCCGCGAGCGTCTGCGCTGCGGACTCGCGCAACGCCTTGCAGACTTGAGCCTGATGCTGCACGCGCGCGGCGACTTCATCGACGTGGCCGGACACATCGCAAATTTCGATACCGAGTTTTCCCGCCTGCGAGGCAATATCGCCGACCACCGCCTCGGAGCGGGCCGGCCGGCGAAAGCTGAAACGCGACATGGATGTCTCCTTTGACGCTAACGGCGCTGGCAGATGGCGCACAGCGTCTTCTCAACGCGTTTACGGCTGGCTTTCGGTGGACTTGATACGGGGTATCCCGCAGTCGCTATCATGTGCGGTTTGGCGTCGCGACAGCCGCAATCAGGTGTGCGGCCGCGACCATCCCTTTTTTCGACGGTAACGATGTACGACTCCTTAGCGCGCGTTTCGGGCTGGCAACAGCTTTATCATTTGTGGGAGCTGCTCGTCATGCTCTGCAAGTTTCTTTGGAGCTTGTTGCGCTTTCTTGGGGGTGGGGGGTAGGGGTGTGCGGGGGGAGCGGAGTTCGTGAGAGTGGAAAGACTGGATTGGTGACTGCCGGGATTGTCCGTTCGGCGAATCGACGGCGGGGCGATTTATCTGCTATTAGAAGACGCCAAGTTGCTGGTACATGACCAGCAGGGCAGTGACGTGATCGCGGATGTGGGTCGTGCGGTGTCCGACCGACTCAAACCGACCCATTTCGGTCAGTTGACCTTCTCCGAACCGGTCAGTCGGCTGCAAGGAGTCTTTGAGAACCGGAGTGCTCATAAGCGGACGTTCGCGACTTCACACAAACGGCCACTTGCAGCCACTCGCTGGCGCTCTCGGATGGACGTTCGAACGTCGGCTACGCGGCCAATTCCCGCCGTTGCGGCTGCGCGCGGCATGTACGTCGCGCGCAGCCGCTACGGCGCTCGCGATGTACATCGAACGGCACTACGTCGAACGCCACTAAGCCGAACGGGAACCTCAGCACAAACAACAACGTCGCCCCCGTCTACAGCTGGAACGCAATCAACGCGGCAAATGCCACGCGCGTCAATGCAGATCTAGGAGCACCTCTGCCAACTGCCAAAAAGTAAGTTTTGCTGGCTGCGCAAGTTGGGGCGCACGCGTGAAACGGATGTTTCCGGTCCTTATTACCCCACCACGCTAGCGTGGTTATCTCGTCAGCTGCTTTCCTCATCGTCGGTGAGCTAGTTCTGTCTTCGAAAGCCGATACGCTGCCAGCAACGTGTGACATGAGGTGGGATGCCGCCGTGTCCCGCGGCCATCGATGCGCTCAGTGGCCGAACGCATCACCGACCGAGCGTCACTTCGTGGCGCCTGCTATCCGGATGTCACGGACAAGAAGGACTTGTAAGCGAATGCTAGATAGCGAACTTCGCCGCGGTGATGACGCAAGCAGCGCGCAACCGAGCCTGATTACGCCTTGTCAAAGAGATCGAGCAACGCATCGAGGCCGGACAGTTCCCAGTCCGGCCTTTGCCCCATTTCCTCGAACGTATTGCCGCTGCGATTGACCCACGCAGTCGGAAAGCCGAAATGGCGCGCGCCGGTTGCGTCCCACGCATTCGACGAGACGAAGAGAATCGACGCGCGCGAAAGACCGAATGCCGATTCAGGAAGTTCGTAGGCGCGATCGTGCGGTTTGTAGATGCGCACAGGATCGACGCTC
The DNA here is from genome assembly GCF_031456815.1 of Paraburkholderia strydomiana. Classification (NCBI taxonomy): domain Bacteria; kingdom Pseudomonadati; phylum Pseudomonadota; class Betaproteobacteria; order Burkholderiales; family Burkholderiaceae; genus Paraburkholderia; species Paraburkholderia strydomiana. The sequence continues at coordinate 156,406 of NZ_JAVDVL010000010.1, read as the reverse complement.
AGCAGATGATCGAATCGATTGCGCAATCCCGCATGGCCGACCACCGAGCCGATGGAATGCGGCGAGCCGTTCGAGAGAATCGCGAGCCCGAGGCCGCGCTCCCTGAGCCGCGAGAGCGTCTCCGGCACCTCGGGAAAGGGCCGCAGCTTCAAATACGCATCGCAAAGTGCCGCCTTCGTCTCATCGTCCAGATCGAACTTCAGATGCCGCGCCGTATACCGCAATGCATCTTCCGTCGCCTGCTCGAAAGTGACGTAGCGATTCATCAGGCTGCGCAGCCACGTGTATTCGAGCTGCTTTTGCCGCCAGATCGTGCTGATCTCGCGCCCGCGTGCCGGATACCGCTGCTCGCACTGATCGATGACCGAATGCACGTCGAACAGCGTGCCGTAGAGATCGAACGCAATCGCCCTGACGTAATCCATGCTCTCTCCTTCCATTGAACATCCGGATCGAACCGTAGGGCTCAACCGCCCTTTCCTTCCCTGAGCCGCGCGCGATGCGCGGCCACCTTCGCGCGATTCCCGCAGATGGCCATGCTGCACCAGCGGCGTGCATGTCCGCGCGTGTGATCGGCGAACAGCAACGTGCACTTCGGGCCCTCGCAAGCCTTGACGTACGTGAAGTCCTGTTCGCACACGAGCTTCGCCAGCGTCTCGACGATCGGCATCAGCAGCGACTCGGGCGTCGAGTAGCGGCGTTGCATCGTGAATGCAAGCCCGCTCGGCGCGCTCCCGTCCGCGACAATCGCGCCGTGCTGTTCGTCGCGCTGCAGCACGCCATTCAACGCTTCGAGTTCGCTCAGATCCTTCGCCGCGAGCGGCCGCCCCTTTCTCTTCTGCACGAACGATCTGAACCATTCGCGCAGGCCGCGCGCCTTGGCCGCGATCTCGACCAACTCGGCGGGCGCGGTTTGCGAACGCATGTGCGCGAGCACCTCGGCAGGCACCAGTTGCGCCTGTTCGAGCCATGACAGAAGGCCTTCGCCGTCCGCGATCCAGTCGACGGGTTCGTCGACCGGCGTCGCGATCGAGTTGAGGAAATCGAGGCCGGGCGCATCGGCCACGAAGATCGCGGGGAGTGAGCGGTATTCCATTTTTTTAGCCAGCCGTGTTTCTACGATGACTTCATCGTAACCGCCAAAACACATCTTGACAAGTTACCTCTTCGCTTTGTAACCTTATCAACTCTGTTTTAGAGGTTACTAGACGAACCACTTCACCCCCGGAGAAACGACCATGTCCACCATCGCTCATCGCCATATCGACGTCGACGGCTTGAATGTGTTCTATCGCGAAGCCGGTCCTGCAGACGCGCCGAAGCTGCTCTTGCTACACGGCTTTCCGAGTTCCAGCCACATGTTTCGCGACCTGATTCCACTACTGGCCGACCGCTTTCATATCGTCGCGCCGGACCTTCCGGGCTTCGGTCTCTCCGACATGCCGGGCCGCGACAGCTTCACGTACACCTTCGAGAACATCGCCGGCGTCATCGACCGCTTTACGGAGATGATTGGCTTCGATCGGTACGCCGTCTATGTCTTCGATTACGGCGCGCCGACGGGTTTCCGCCTTGCGCTGAAGCATCCGGAGCGCATCACGGCCATCGTTTCGCAGAACGGCAACGCGTATGAGGAAGGACTGAGCGACGGCTGGAATCCGATCCGCGCCTACTGGCAGGAGCAGACGCAGGCCAATCGCGATGCACTGCGCCCGTTCCTCACGAAGGAAACGACGAAGTGGCAATACACGCAGGGCGTGCATGACGAGTCTGCTGTTTCGCCTGACGGCTACTCGCTCGACGACTACTACATGAGCCGTCCCGGCGCGCACGAAGTGCAGCTCGATCTGTTCGGCGATTACCGCAGCAATGTCGCGCTCTATCCTGCGTTCCAGGCGTACTTCCGTGAGCATCAACCGAAATTCCTCGCCGTGTGGGGCAAGAACGATCCGTTCTTCATGCCGCCGGGCGCGGAAGCATTCAAGCGCGACATTCCGCATGCGGATGTGCGCTTCTTCGACACGGGCCACTTCGCGCTCGAAACGCACGCGGCGCAGATCGCGGCAGCCATCAACAAATTCCTCGCTGACTAAAGCGCAGTCACATCACCGCGTTCATCTACCAAAGGAGAACATCATGCGTGCAATGGTCCTCGAAAAATTCGGCGGTCTCGACAGCCTCGTCTATGCGGAGATTCCGGAGCCGGAACCGCTGGAAAGGCATGTCGTCATCGAGATCAAGGCATTCGGCATCAATCACGCCGAGATGCACATGCGGCGCGGCGAATGGGCCGAAGCGGCGAAGGTGAGCGGCATCGAATGCGTGGGCATCGTGAAGTCGTGCCCGGGCGGCGAGTTTCCCGTCGGCGCGAAAGTGGCCGCGCTGATGGGCGGGCTCGGGCGCACCATCAACGGGAGCTATGCGGAGTTCACGCGCGCGCCGGCGTCGAATGTCGCGCTGATCGAATCCGACCTGCCATGGGCCGAACTCGCGGCGATTCCCGAAAGCTATGCGACGGCGTGGACGACCCTGTTCCGCAACCTTGAAATCAAGGAAGGACAAACCGTGGTGATTCGCGGCGCAACGTCGTCGTTGGGGCAAGCGGCGGTGAATCTCGCCGTCAACGCGGGTGCGAAAGTGATCGCCACGACACGCAGCCGCGAGCGCTTCGCGAAGCTCGAAGGAATGGGCGTGTCGCGCGTCGAACTCGAAGGGCCGGACCTCAGCAAGCGGATCGCGGGAGCGAAGCATATCGATGCCGTGCTCGACCTCGTCGGCAACAGCACGATTCTCGATTCGCTCGCGATGCTCCGACGCGGCGGGCGCGCGTGCCTTGCGGGCTGGCTCGGCGGACTGGCGCCGATCCCGGATTTCAACCCGCTCCTGCAGATGTCGAGCGGCGTGTATCTGACCTTCTTCGGGAGCTTCGTGTTCGGCACGCCGGGCTTTCCGCTTTCGGATGTGCCGCTGCAGTCCATTGCAGCGGATATCGCGGCGGGCCGTTTCAATGCGAAGCCCTCGCGCGTGTTCTCGTTCGACGAGATTCACGAAGCCCATCGCGTGATGGAAGCCAACGAAGCGAACGGCAAGATGGTCGTCGTTCATTGAGCCGGGAGAAACCACATGTCCACTAAAGCCGCCATCGTCACGGGCGCGAGTCAGGGGATCGGGCGCTCGACGGCGATCCGCCTCGCACGCGATTTTCATTCGATCGTGCTCGTCGCACGTAATCGCGCCAATCTCGAAGAGACCGCCGACGCGGTTCAGAAGGCCGGCGCAAAGACGATCGCAATCGACATCGACCTCGCACGGCCCGAAGCCGCGCAACACGTCGTCGACGAAGCGCTCGCCGCGTTCGGCCGCATTGACGCGCTGCTCAATATCGCGGGCGCGGTGCCCCAGATCGATCTGTTCGACATGACCGACGAACAATGGGACGCCGGCCTCGCGCTAAAGCTTCACGGCGCACGCAGGCTGACGGTCGCGGCATGGCGGTCGCTCAAGCAGTCGTCCGGATCGGTCGTGCTGATGTCGGGGAACTCCGCGCTGTTTCCGAAGGCGCCGTATGCGGCCGTCGGCACGATCAACGCGGCGATCGTCGCGCTGGCGAAGGCGTTTTCCGATCGCGGCATCGCGGATGGCGTGCAAGTCAATAGCGTCCTTCCCGGCCCGGTGATGACCGGCCGCCGGCGCTCATATCTCGAGCACTGGGCGCCCCTGCACGACATGACCGTGGAAGAAGCGACGGCGCGTTTCCCCGAAGAAGCCGGCATCGCGCGTTACGGCACGCCGGAAGAAATCGCGGAGTTGATGGCGTTCCTTGTCTCGCCCGCGGCCAAATGGATGACCGGCAGCACGCTGCGCATGGACGGCGGCGAGGTCAAATCGGTCTGAAGGGAAGAAGCCAAAGGCCGGACGGATGCCCGACCTTTGGGGCTTACCGCGACATCGCGCCCAAAGCCGGATTGGAACTCGCGATGTAGCGAGCGAAGTGAACGATGATTCGCGCGGCAGGCCAATCGAATCAACGATACCGACGTCGACTTTCCGACCGTCGATTGATCCATCCGTTCATCCGTTAGCAGGCATGGTGGAGCGGGAGGTCGCGTTTCACGTGCAGGCGTATGCGTCGAGCGGCGCGGAACTCATCATGGGCGTCGGTCGGTTCGTCGGGCCTAAGACCATCGAAGTGCGGCTCAACGATGGTGGCACCCGTACGCTCGGCGGTAATCAGGTCGTGGTGAACGTCGGCACGCACGCCGCGATTCCGGACGTGCCCGGCCTGCAGGCGGCCGACCCGCTGACGCACATCGGCGCGCTGGAGCTCGATCGCGTGCCGCCGCATCTGATAGTGTTGGGCGGCGGTTACATCGGCGTGGAGATGGCGCAGGCGTATCGGCGGTTCGGGAGTCGCGTGACGGTCGTCGAGCGCGGCGCGCGCCTGATGGCCCGAGAGGACGCGGACATTGGCGAAGAGATGCTGCGCATCCTTCGGGCGGAAGACATCGACGTGATACTCGATGCGCAGACGATCCGCGTCGAAGGCCATTCTGGAATGCAGGTGCGCGTCGTCGTGCGGACGCCTTCCGGCGAGCAGGTCGTGGAGGGCAGCGACATTCTGGTTGCGGCGGGGACGCGTGCCGAATACAGCCGGTATCGGCCTGGAACTGGCGGGCGTGCAATTCGACGAGCGCGGCTATATTGGCGTGAACGATCGCCTTCAGACATCGGCGGTCGATGTTTGGGCGATCGGTGAGGTGGCAGGAAGCCCGCAGTTTACGCATGTCTCCGTCGACGATTTCCGGATCGTGCGCGACAACATGGCGGGCGCATATCGCAGCACGGGTGACCGGCTGGTTCCATACACGCTGTTCACGGATCCGGCTCTAGCGCGCGTCGGCCTAAACGAAACGGAGGCAATGCGCTTGGGGCTTGCCGTGCGCATTGCAACGCTACCGATGAGCAACGTCCTGCGCACCGAAGCGACTGACGAAACGCAGGGCTTTATGAAAGTGCTTGTCGGTGCGGATGACGATCGTATCCTCGGCTTCACGATGATCGGCTCGGAAGCAGGCGAAGTGCTCGCGGCGATGCAGACTGCAATGATCGCCGGGCTGCGGTCACTGGTATTTCGCTTCCTGGAAGCGGCCAGTCGGCAGTGCCTGCTCCAACCGTAAGCGGACGTCCAGGTCGAGTGGCGCACCGCGGAGCGCGCCTCACGAATTGCCCGGTTCCGGTTCGGGCTGGCGTCCCGTCAGGATTTGATGAACTCCAGAAGGTCGGGGTTGAGGACGTCCGCGTGGGTGGTCAGCATTCCGTGCGGAAAGCCCGGGTACGTCTTCAGCGCACCGTTGGCGAGCACGTCGACCGCGCGAGGCACCGAACTGGCGAACGGGACGATCTGGTCGTCTTCGCCATGCATGACAAGTACCGGCACAGTGATCTTCCTCAGATCTTCGGTGTAGTCCTCCAGCCATGAGGATACGGTCTCGTAGTGGGCCTGGGCGCTGCCGCCCATCCCCTGCCGCCACCAGTTCGCAATCACCGCCTCAGACGGCTTGGCGCCCGGACGGTTGAATCCATAGAACGGACCCTCCGGGACTGCCCGATAAAACTCCGACCGGTTGCCAAGCACGCCAGACTTGACCGCGTCGAACCACTCCCGCGGCTGACCTGCAGGGTTAGCGTCGGATTTCACCATGTTCGGCGTCAACGACGCTACCAGCACGGCCTTGGCGACCCGCTCCTGGTGGCGGGCGACGTAACGGGCCACCTCGCCGCCGCCAGTGGAATGCCCGATGTGGATCGCGTCGCGAACGTCGAGATGTTCGGTCAGCGCAGCGAGGTCGGCGACCCAGTGGTCCATGTCGTTGCCGGTGCCGACTTGCTCGGACCGACCGTGCCCGCGCCGGTCATGGGCGATTACTCGGTAGCCGTGTTGAAGGAAAAACATCATCTGGGCGTCCCAGTCGTCGGCAGACAGGGGCCAGCCATGGCTGAAGATGATCGGCTGACCGGACCCCCAGTCCTTGTAGAAGATCTTTACGCCGTCCGGAGTGGTGATCGTAGGCATCGCTGCTACCTCCTATAAGAGATTGATTCAAGGGTTAGTGCTCCGCGAGGCAGAAAGCTGCCGGCGGCTTCTTGCGAAGTTTTATTTCATGCGCATCCGCAAATGAGGGACGGGAGCGCGCTCTGCGACGCTGCGATGGATCTCTACGTGTCCTTCGGCGCCGCGCCCTTGCTTCTCGCGCTAGATGCGTCGAGTAAAAGGATCGGCCTATGATTGAGCACTCGGAATGCGGTGGCCGCGTCAGTGAGAACTTCCTGGGCGTTTGGCTCGTCGATATTGCTGCCGTTGCAATATAGGCACCGCTTGCCGTGATGACAAAGACTTTCTATGATTTGAGCTATGCCTCCAAGGCATACAGGAGAGCCCATGGAACTTCGCCATCTGCGATATTTCATCGCGGTTGCGGAGGAAGGAAGTCTGTTGACAGCTGCGCAACGACGGCTACACACGTCGCAACCGTCACTGAGCCGGCAGATTCGCGACCTTGAATTTGAAGTGGGTGTGAAATTGCTGGAGCGCCAGGCACGCGGCGTGGCGCTTACCGCTGCCGGGAAGATTTTCCTTGATCACGCGCGTCTCGCGCTGCTTCAAGTCGAAGCTGCGATCGACGGCGCACGGCGTGCGGAACAGCCTGGAAAACCCAGGTTGGCCATGGGCTTCCTTGCGGGACAGGAAGTCGTATGGTTACCGCACGCGCTGCGCATCCTCCGCGAAGAGGCACCGGATGCCGAGATCACACTGTGCAGCCAGTCTTCTCCCGAACTCGCCCTTGGGCTGATGCGAGGAAAACTGGACGTCGCTTTCCTTCGTCCCGAGAGACAGACCGTTGGCCTCTCATTCAAAGTTTTGGCAAAGGAGCCGCTAATCGCCGTACTGCCGGCAGACCACCGGCTGACTTCGCGCAAGAGAATGCGGCCGGAGGATCTCGCCAGCCAGATCTACGTCAGTTCTTCCAGGACTTCTCCCGTGCTGGAATCCGTCATTCAGCAGTACGCATCGAGTGTCGGCATAACGCTCAAGGCGGGATACGAGGGCGAGAACCTCCCTTCCGCCATGTCGCTCGTTACGTCAACTGGGGGCATGACGCTTATCCCGCTATATGCTCAGAATATGCTGGCGCCAAACGTTGTTGCAAGAGCGCTTGCAGGCGTCCCTCCGACGATTGATCTCGTCTTGGGATACAGCGATGCAAATACAAACCCGTTACTTCTTCGGCTGTTATCGCGCGCGGACGAGTTGGTCGCAAGTGTTCAAGATCAAAGCATCATTCGCTATGCCGTCTAGTTCATGGACGCCGGCTCAGTCACTTCGAGATCGAATGGCCGTTTTATTTGACAGGCCGTCGTCTGAATCTCAGAGTCGCACGAGACGCGAATGACACTTTCTGGCAGGAGTGAGGCAGTGCCGACCGCAATTCGCTCGCCGCAAACCGGTCATTGAACGGGGGTGCATGAGACCGTGGCCATTGAAGCTGGACGACTGCCTCAATCGTCCGTTCCTGGCCGCACTCAGCCGTTCACCAACCGGCGCAGCCCGAGCTCACACTCCGGCAAACCCAACCAATTCGCGTCACAAACCCGCCGAGTCCAGTTTATCGGGCTCCGCGTCACAGGCACATGACCGAATTCGTCAGTAAGACCGTGACCTCGCAATCAGGCCGATTCCAACCCATCCCGTTTCCCCCCAGCGCGCCGTCCCGCTGCCCCCTACACCGACGCCCGTCGCGAGCCTTCTTCCCGGAGCAGCAACTCTTCACTGTTGCTCGCATTCCCGCCAAGAAAAGCCCGCAAATCGGCAAGCACGCGCTCGGGCGCTTCTTCCATTGGAATGTGTCCAAGACCCGGATACATAACCGACTTCGCGCCCGGAATGCGCCGGGCGAATTCGGCGGCGTGCGCAGTGGGAATCCAGCGGTCCTTCGCGCCCCACAAGACGAGCGTGGGAACCACGAGCGTAGTCAGCACTTTTGTATCGAGTTCTTCGAAATCGAGCGTCGGCACCATCTTGCCGATTGCGGCGCGCGTGCCTTCGCCGTGAAAAAAGTCGACGTAGCGCCGCAGCGTGACGGCGTCGAGTTTGCGCGCATCGCCATACACGTCGCGCACGGCGCTTCTGATGATGATTTCCGGCAGCCATCGCGGCGAACTCGCGCGGACCAGCGCGTGATTGAAAAGATCGATGTAGATGGGCAGCTTCATCGGGAAGCCGGCCGAGTCGATCAATACCAGGCGCTCAACCGCGTCGCGATGACGCACCGCGTAGTCCCACGCAATAAGCCCGCCAAGCGAATTGCCGATGAATATCGCACGTGAGACGCCGAGCGCCTGCAGGAACGTGTCGATGAAACGCCGGTAGGTCGGCAGGTTCATCGTTTCAATGATGCCTGTACTGGAGCGCAGCGGTCCCGTCACGCCAAACGGCGGCAGGTCGAGACGAATCACGCGGTGGGTGTGCTTGAGCTCATCGGCGACACGGTTCCAGGTGTGCAGCGAAGACGCGAAACCATGAATCATCACGATGGTGTCGCCACTGCCTTCGTCGACGTAATGGACATCCGCGCCCATGATCCGGACGAACCTGGAGCCGCTTTGCGTGTAGCGCCGCCGCAATTCGTCGCGCGGCACACTCGTAATGCCGAGGCGAGCGGCGAGCGAGCGCGGCGGCAGCGCGGCAGAGTTCGATGGTCTCGTAGATGACGAGACCGAAGACCGAGGTTCTCTACTTGCCATGTTGTGCGTCTCCCTTTTTGTTCGAATCGAAACTGCAAACGGACATCGAACCAACCCCAGCCGCTACCGAATCAAGGCAAGAAGCGATAATCCCGCGGCCGCACGCGCCGCGTCCGTTTGCGAAAGCTGAACGTGAAGCCCGGCCACAGCGCGGTCACCTTGCCGCTTCCTGTCTGATACCAGCTATGGCAGCCGCTCGACCACACGGAGCGCTGCATATTCTTCTGCAGGCGCGCGTTGTATTCGCGTTGCACGTCGGGGCGCAGGTCCATCGCGCGTACGTTGCGCTCACGAAGCACGCGCAGGCAATCGCCGATGTACTGCACTTGCGACTCGATCATGTAGATCATCGAGTTGTGGCCGAGAAAGGTGTTCGGACCAGCGATCATGAAGAAGTTGGGAAAGTCGGCGATGCTCGTGCCGAGATACGCTTCTGGACCGTCGCGCAGCCATAGCGCACGGAGATCCGCGCCACCGATGCCCGTCACCTCGAACGGCGCGCCGAAGCCGTTGAACTGAAAGCCGGTGCCACAAATGATCGCATCGGCCGCGTGGTGTGCGCCGTCTTGTGTCATGATGCCGTCCGCGACCACTTCACGAATGTCCGCTGTAATCACGTTCACGTTGGGTTCGACGAGCGCACGATAGTAGTTGCTCGACAGCAGAACCCGCTTGCAGCCGAGGCGGTAGTTCGGCGTGAGCTTCGCGCGCAGTTCCGGGTCTTTCACGCGCCGTGCGAGATAGCTGAGACACAGCTTCATCGGGCGCTTCATCAGTTGCGGATGCCTCACGAAAGCAATGGCCTGCGATTCGAGCTTCCAGTAGATCGCACTGCGTACAACTCGCTGCGTGAACGGCACATGCTCGAAGAGCCAGCGCGCGCGTTCGCTAATGCGCTTGTTGGGCTTGGGCATGATCCATGGCGCAGTGCGCTGGAACAGATCGAGTTGCGCGACGCGCGGCTGGATTTCCGGCACGAACTGGATCGCGCTCGCGCCGGTGCCGATAACCGCGACGCGTTTTCCTTCGAGCGGATACGTGTGGTCCCAGCGCGCGGAATGAAACAGCTTGCCTTTGAAACTCTCGAGCCCCGCAATTTGCGGCATGGAAGGGCGGGACAGTCCACCGCTTGCTCCGATCAGCACATCCGCCTCGACGTTCTCGCGCATGCCGTCGACATCCAGTTCGATGTGCCACACGTGACGCGCTTCATCGAACCGCGCGGCCACGACGCGTGCATTGCAACGCACGTAACGATCCACGCCGTACTTGCGCGCGCAGTGCTTGAGGTAGGCGAGAATTTCCGCCTGGCCGCTGAACTCGCGCGACCACGCCGAGTTCGGTTCGAAAGAAAACGAATACAGATGCGAGGGCACATCGCACCCGGCGCCCGGATAGGTGTTGTCGCGCCAGGTGCCGCCGATGTCGGCGGCGGCCTCGTAGAGCGTGAACGACGTAATGCCCATTTTTAGCAGACGCACGGCCATGCCGATGCCGGCGAAGCCGCTTCCCACGATTGCAATGCGCGGCGCGGCGGCTTGTGCGAATGCGGCGGATGAAGCGGGCGTCACAGCAATCTCCGGCAAGGAAGTTCGGGCCATGTCGACATTCAGGAGACGCGGCGTGGCCGCGAACAGGCGGCCGCTCGAACGTTACGCGCAGGGTAGACAACTGTGCACCTCGCGTCAAGATCGTTTAGAGTACGTCTATTAAACGCGCGTGCTGCGCGGTGATTCAAAACCCATCACCAAGGCCATGACATCCGTATTCGAAGCCGTGCCGAATGCCGGCGACACTGCGGCCACTCAGGAATTGCCGGCCGGCAAACGCAAGCTGATTGAAGCCGCGCTGCGGTTGACCGCGGGCGGGCGCGGCTTCGCGAGCCTCGGTCTGCGCGAACTCGCGCGAGAGGCGGGGCTGAACCCGAACACGTTCTATCGTCATTTCGATACGCTCGACGACCTCGCGCGCGAAGCCGTCGATTCGGTAAGCCGGCGGTTGCGGCCGATGCTGCGCCGGGAGCGCTGGCTCGCCGCGCACGACGAACCGCACAGCGTGCCACGGCGCGCATGCGTGGCGTTCTTCGCGTTCGCGTTGGAAAACCGCGAGGCGTTTCTGAGCGCTTTAGCTGAGTATCACGGCACGTCGCCTGCGTTGCGCGAAGCCGTGCGCGCGACGCTTCATGCGGTGTCGGCGGAAATGGCGGACGACGTCGTGCAGTTGCAACTGATGCCGGCACTGCCGCGCGATGTCGTCGACGAGGTGTGCACGCAGATCGTGCTGCAGTTATTTCATCTGTCAGCGGAGTTCATCGGCGCAGATGCGGACGTGAACGAAGAAGACAGCGACAACGTCGACGCCAACGTCGCCCGTCGGGATGCGCTCGTGAGTTATGCCGAGCGCTTTGTCGTGCGGCTATTTGCGGGCGCGATGTCACTCGCGCGGCACGAGGAAGTGCAGGCGGCCGTATCGAAGCGTGCGTGATTCGCCGAGTGTGCAAAAAAACAGGCTCCATGAAGGGAGCCTGTTTTGCATCGTATTGTCAGGTGCACCACGGTGCACCGCGCTTTGAGCGACGCGGCGGGCGAGGGCTACGTGTTGTCGCTCCAGCCGCCGGAATCGTCGCTGCTGCCCATGTCGATGCCGCCGCCGCTGTTATCGTTCCAGTCGTTCGAGCCCTGGCCGAAGTCGAGGCCGCCGCCGTTGTCGACATCGTTGCCGCGCCGGCGCGTTTCATCGTCGACGATCACGTCACGCTCAACCACGCGTTCACGTCCGGAGTTCAGCGCTTCTCCAAGCAGAACGCCGGTGAGCAGCCCACCCATGCCGCCGCCGAAACCGCCGCCTTGCTGCACGATAACCGGCGGTTGCTGCTGTTGATAGGGACCTTGCTGTTGATAGGGCGGCTGCGACGGATACGGCCCTTGCTGCGGATTGCCAAAGCGCTCGGCTTCGCGTGCATACGGCGATTGCGCGCTGTCAGCCGCGGCGCTTGCATTCGGATCGGGCCGGCCATCGGCTCGGGCACGCAAGCTGCCGATGCGCTGCTCCAACTCGTCGAGTTGATACGGCGGCACCGGGTTCTTGCTGTTCGATAGCGCTTCAACGAGCGTTCGCAACTGGTCCTCCGTTGCTTCGACTTCTTTCTCCAATGCTTCGTGGCCCGGCGCCGTGGAGAGCTTCACGTCGAGCTTGAGCGAGCGCACTGAGTTGAGCAACTCGGTCGCACGCTTGAGTTGCACGCGACGGTCGTCGTCCGCGCGCGTATCGTCCTGCGAGCGCGCGCGGCGCAAGGTCCAACGCAGCACCAGTGCAATCACGCCAACGAGAATCAGAATGCCGACCCACATGCCGATGCCAGGACCATGGCGCTCAGGCGCTTGCTGCACGGCCGGCGCGTTCTGCTGGCCGAACGGATTGGTCGTGCGGTTCGTCAACGAGCCAATCCCGCTTTCACCGCCGTTGCCGCTCGTGCTCGCAGTGCGTTCGGCGTCGCGGCGAATGCGTGCCTCGACTTGCGCGAAGCGCGTCGGGTCGGTGAAACGGATCTGCGGATCGAGCGTCTTGGCCTGCTGGACTTGCGCGAGCGCGTCGCCATAACGACCTTCACGGTCGAGCACCTGGCTGTACAGGTAGTGCGCATGTGCGTTGTTGGGATGCGCCTTCAGCACTTCGGACAGGCCGGCATCGGCCTGCTGCCAGTTGCCTTGCGACATTGCCGATTCGATCTGCTGAACCGTGGGCACGGCAAACGCTGCCGTGGATACGAGCATCAGCGAGACGAACGCACTTGCAATAACTTTTTTCATTTGCAGACCGGGCGCCACGCGCCCGTCTCCTTCAGTCGATTGCGGGGGCCGGCTAACCGGGGGCCGGCCAACCGGGGCCGCCATACCGCACACTGCGACGCAATTACTGAGCCGGCGAGTTGATCTGCTTTTTCAGTGCTTCCAGCCGGTCTTCCACCGACGGGCCGCGGTTCAGGTCTGCCAGCTTGTCGTCGAGCGCCTTGCCGCTTTTGACATCGGCGGAATTCAGACGTGCGTCCGAACGGGCATTCGACAACGCGACCTTGTCTTCGAGCTTCTGAAAATCCTCGGACAGGTTTTTCCCGCCGATGCCACCCAACGCCGTTGCCGCGACGTCTTTCGCTTCGGCGATCTGTTGCTTGGCTTGCAGAATGTTCGAGCGCGCATTCAGATCGTTGCGACGGCTGCGCATGTCCTCGATCTGGCTCTTGAGCTGCGCGACCGACGGCTCCAGCGTAGAGAGTTCCTTGGTCAGCGCATCGCGTTCTGCTTCGGCCGTGGCTTGCGCGCCGAGCGCTTCGCGAGCCAGCGCTTCGTCGCCGGATTGCAGCGCGCGCTTTGCGCCGTCTTCGTACTTCTTCGCCTTGTCGGCGGCAACATCGCGCTTGCTTTGCTGTGTGGCCACTTGCGCCTGGATCTCGATCAGCGAATTCTCGGCGCGGCCGATGCTCTCGTCGAGCTCGCGTACGATCTGGCGCGAATCGCGCGACGGGTCTTGCACCGAGTCCGCCGCGTCGTTGAGGAGACCTTTTAGCGTGCGCGAAATGCTGTCAAAAAGCGACATGAAAACCTCCAGAGAATGGTGTCGGCGCTGAATATTCCTGCGCACTCAACTGCTTGTCACTACTACTTTACGCCGCCGCGCGAGAAGCTGCGCAGCGTTCGGACCGGAGGTCGGGGCTTGCTCGCCGATTGCAATAGCGCAACAGCAAATTGTCGGTTTCGCCTGTGCACATATCGCATGACAAAGCGAAAGGTTTTCGGCGATGAGCGCACCGACCTGTCCCTCAGTAGCTCGCGGATATTACACCACGGGCTCTCTTAAAATGGGCTTAAAGGGCGCGATGAGCGAGCTGGTCAGTGTGCTCGCGGCGAGTGTCGCCAACGTGAACGGCGCACCCGTTGCTAGCAAGCAAGCGAGTGACAATGTGCGCAGTCGATCGCTTGCAAGCCGGTGCAAGCCACTTGCATCGACGTTGCGCGTTCCATTGCTGCCCGCTATCGCTATGGTTACGCGAAGCGGCCGCCTTCGGGGCCGAGGTCGCTGTGCGGATCGTCTTCATCGCGCATGGGGTCGAGACGAGGGCGCTTCAGCACGCTTTTCACGTGAGTCTGCACCGTCACGGCGGCGGGCAGCAGTTCCTCGATCGCGGCAGCGCGTGCCGCCGCCATTCTCGCGACAGCCTCGGCGGTTGCCACGGCGTCTTCGTCGACTTCGGCGGTAAGCGCCGCCAGCACGTCAGCAGGCAGCAGCGGGGCAGGTGCAGGCACGGGTGGCACATTTTCAGCCGGAGTTGCAGCGGCCGACGCTGTCGAATCGCCCGGAATGCCCGCACCATTGGCATCCGAACCGGTCCGGAGGCTCACGCGCGTTTGCAACGCGGCCGGCAGCGCGTCGCGCGCAACCTTCGCGTCGTGCGCGACACGCTGCAGCGCCGCGTCGAGCGCATCAGGCGCGCGGGGCACATTGAGCCGATCGACGATACTCGCTGCTTTCACCTGCTCGCTGGTCGCGCTGAAACTCAGCACTGCGCGCCGCATGAGCTCGCTGACGCTGATGCGGAGTTCGTCCGCAGTGGCGGCGATCGCGCGTTTCTGCGCGGGCGTGACGAATACGACGATGCGTTCGCTGGGCTTTGTCATGATCGGCTCGCATACTTGTTGGCATGGCGCCTGACGGCGCGCATCGGCGCACATCGGCATGCGCGGAGTCCATCATATGACGAGTTGCGCCGATCGCAAACGGGCGCTTCATGAAAATGCCGTGACATCAACGAGTTGTCGCGCTTTTTGTGGTCTTGTCCACAGGCCTTTCAACAAAAACTGGGGATAACTTTGCGAACGTGCGCAAGCGCCTCGCAAGCCTGCCGAATCTACCCACGGTCTGCCGCCGGGACTGGAAGCGAAGGGAATTCTTACAAAAAAACTCCGTTGAGCGCCGCTTGATTTCTTTAAAATGCGCTGTTACGTTGCGCCGGACAATGTCCCGGGTGCGCCGTGGCGACTCGCCGGGGCACAGAGTCGCACGGCGGTCTGCGCCCAGACTACGCCGCTCACGATTCATGCGCGCCTGACGCGCGAGAACAAGGCGTTGAGTTACGCGCCCACTATTCCAGTCATGCCAATCATCAAACGACCGCATTCCTCGCAATCTCCGGCCGGTCAAGACCGGGACTCCTACCACCGCACGCAGGGACGCAACGCCGCTTCGCGCGACGCCGAAGAGGGCGGCCGCTCGATCGGCGCGACGGTTGCGATCTGGTTCGCGAGCCTCGTCGCGATCGTCGCCGTGGTGGGCGCGCTGATCGTCGGCTACGCACTTGTCGTGATGGGGCCGCAACTGCCTTCGCTCGACGCGCTGACCGACTATCGTCCGAAAGTGCCGCTGCGTGTTTATACGGCGGACCATGTGCTGATCGGCGAATTCGGCGAGGAGCGGCGCAGTCTCGTGCGCTTCCAGGACATTCCCGACCAGATGAAGAAAGCAGTGCTCGCAATTGAAGACTATCGCTTTTACGAGCACGGCGGGGTCGACTTCCTCGGCATTCTGCGCGCCGGCTTTGCCGACCTCGCGCACGGCGGCGCGTCGCAGGGCGCGAGCACGATCACGATGCAGGTCGCGCGCAACTTCTTTCTGTCGAGCGAGAAAACCTATACGCGCAAGATCTACGAAATGCTGCTCGCCTACAAGATCGAGCGCGCATTGACGAAGGACCAGATTCTCGAGCTGTACATGAACCAGATCTATCTGGGCGAGCGCGCTTACGGCTTTGCCGCGGCAGCGCGCGTGTACTTCGGCAAGGATCTGAAAGACATCACGCTTGCGCAGGCCGCGATGCTCGCGGGTCTGCCGAAAGCGCCGTCCGCGTATAACCCGGTCGTGAATCCGAAGCGCGCAAAAATCCGTCAGGAATACATTCTCAGGCGCATGCTGGAGTTGCGCTACATCAGCCAGGAGCAGTACGCCCAGGCGGTGAAGGAAGAGATTCACACGCGGAACCCCGGCAACGAATACAGCGTGCACGCCGAGTACATTGCCGAAATGGTTCGCCAGATGATGTACGCGCAGTACAAGGACGAAACTTATACGCGCGGCCTGAATGTCACGACCACCATCGATTCCGCCGACCAGGACGCCGCGTATCGCGCGGTGCGCAAGGGTGTGATGGATTACGAGCGGCGCCACGGTTATCGCGGGCCGGAAGGCTTCGTGCAATTGCCCGCGCCTGGCGACGACCGCGATCAGACGATCGACGACGCACTCAACGATCATCCCGATAACGGCGAGATCATCGCCGCGGTCGTCACGGACGCGAGCCCGAAGCAGGTGAAGGCGCAACTGGTGGACGGCACGCAGGTGACTATCGCCGGTGATGGCTTGCGCTTTGCCGCCAGTGCGTTGAGCGCACGCGGCGCGGCGGCAACGAAGATCAGGCCGGGATCGATTGTGCGCGTGATGAACGACGCCAAGGGCAACTGGCAGATCACGCAGCTCCCGCAGGTGGAGGGCGCGCTCGTGTCGCTCACGCCGCAGGACGGTGCGATTCGCGCGCTCGTCGGCGGGTTCGACTTCAACAAGAACAAGTTCAATCACATCACGCAAGCCTGGCGTCAGCCCGGTTCGAGCTTCAAGCCCTTCATTTATTCAGCGGCGCTCGACAAGGGACTCGGACCGGCCACGATCATCAACGACGCACCGCTGTACTTCCCGTCGAGCACGCCGGGCGGTGATGCGTGGGAGCCGAAGGACGACGACCAGCCCGACGGGCCGATGCCGATGCGTCTCGCGTTGCAGAAGTCGAAGAACCTGGTTTCGATCCGGATTCTGTCGTATATCGGCACGAAGTACGCGCAAGACTTCGTTACGCAACGCTTCGGTTTCGACGCCGACAAGACTCCGCCCTACCTGCCGATGGCACTCGGCGCGGGGCTCGTGACGCCGTTGCAGTCGGCGGGGGCGTATTCGGTCTTTGCGAACGGCGGTTATCGCATCAACCCGTATCTGATCAACGAAGTGACGGACGCACGCGGCGAGCCGCTGTCGAAAGCGCAGCCGCTTACCGCAGGTCGCGACGCGCCGCGCACGCTTGAGCCGCGTAACGCGTACATCATGAACAGTCTGCTGCATTCGGTCGCGACCGCGGGCACGGGCGCCGGCACCAACGTGCTGCATCGGTCGGACCTGCAGGGCAAGACCGGAACGACCAACGACGCGAAGGACGGCTGGTTCGCCGGCTATCAGCAATCGCTCGTCGCGGTCGCGTGGATGGGTTACGACCAGCCGAAGACGCTCGGCAGCCGCGAATTCGGCGCACAGCTCGCGCTGCCGATCTGGGTCGAGTACATGCAGCGCGCGTTACGCGGCGTGCCGCAGAGCGAGCCGGCGCAGCCCCAAGGGGTGACTTCCGTCGACGGCGAACTGTTCTACTCGGACATGACGCCGGGCAACGGTTTTGTCGCCAGCATCGGTCTCGACTCGGCGAATCCGACGGCGGGTGTGAACGACGCGGTCGGAGGCGTGGGGCCCGCGGGCTTGACGCCGCCGGCAGTGCCGCCGCCAAGCGTGTCATCCAATGAGAAAAAGCAGATCATGGATCTGTTCGAATCGAACAAGCCTTGATGAACAATGCGCGTGCTGGCCGATCGGCCGCGCGCGCAACGTGGTGCCCGCAGCGGTGACACGTGCGGGCTTCACGCTTTCCGGCGGCGCTCGGCCGGTAGCTAGCCTGCCGATTCTGTTTGCGAGACGCACGCTGTGTTTTAATCACGCCTGCGATGCTCGATCGGGGTCCATTAGCAGGCTGGATTCGTTAGCTGTTTGTATCTCGAGCATGGCTGCGTCTTGCGGCGAGCAAGGCGTCACCATCCCTCAAGCGCGCCCGGACCCGGCCGGATGCGCGCACATGCCACGTTGAGCGCTGGCGGCACAAGAGCCGCAGCTGCCGGCGTGTTTGCCTTCCAGCATCCACCGGGTTCCGCATTGAAAAGTCGAATTCTCATCTGTCTGATGACGGGGCTGCTGCGCGCCTTCGCAATATTGCCGTATGGGCTCGTCGCGCGGTTCGGCAACGGCGTCGGCGCTCTGCTATACCGGATTCCGAGCACCCGCCGGCGGGTGGTGCATACCAACCTGAAATTGTGTTTCCCCGACATGAGCGACGCGGCGCGCGAACGTCTTGCGCGTGCGCATTTCTGCCACGTGATCCGCAGTTATGTCGAGCGTGGGCCGCAATGGTTCGGCAATGCGCAGGCGCTGGCACGTCTCGTCGAAGTGGAAAGCGCAATCGATCTCGCGGAGGTTCGGTCTCAACCGACGATCTTCGTCGGCTTCCACTTTGTCGGCATCGAGGCCGGGTGCATGATGTATTCGACGCGGCATCCAGTGGCGTCGCTTTACACGCCGATGTCGAACCTGTTGCTCGACGCGATGGCGAGGCGCCAGCGCGGGCGTTTCGGCACCGAGATGATTCCGCGCAGCGACAGTGTGCGGCGCGCGTTGCGTGCCTTGCGCGACGGCACGCCGGTAATGCTCGCGGCAGACATGGACTTCGGTTTGCGCGATTCGGTGTTCGTGCCGTTCTTTGGCGTCCAGGCCTGCACGCTCACATCGGTCTCGCGGATGGCGCGCGCGGCGAACGCCCGGGTCGTGCCGTTCGTGACGGAGGTGCTGCCGGGCTATCGCGGCTACAAGCTGAGTATCTTCGAGCCGCTAGCCGGTTTTCCGTCGAACGACGTAACGGTGGACGCACGACGGATCACCGAGTTTCTCGAGACGCAGGTGCGACGGATTCCTGATCAATATTATTGGGTGCACAAGCGCTTTAAGAATCGTCCGGAAGGGGAGGCGGGCGTTTATTGATGCAGCGTGCGCGCGTATGTGCGTGCTGTCGTTGCGCGGGCAGTGGCGGCAAACGCGTCACAAGGGCAAACGCTTGTGCGTTCAAGCACTTGGCTGTTGTGTCCTATGGTTATCCACAAAGCTGTGAACAAAGTCTGTGGATAGATTGGTTCGGCAAGGCATTGGGCGAAAAACCATAGGGCTACCAACGTCTGATCCGACGGACGCTTCCCATCCTGTCGACCCATGCTTCATTCCACGCCGCCACCCATAACACCAGCCGGCTCAACGAGTTAGCCCGCTTGTCAGAAAGTTTTCAACAGCCTATTCAACATCAACTGGGGATAAGTGCGGGGCGTCAATTCGGATTGCCTGGTTCGGCCCCGGACGCGCGCGCAGTTGCGCCTGGACTTGCTCTCGATCCCGCCGCCTCGACGGGCGGATTGCCCATCGCCTGAAACAGCGCCGCCGTGTCCGTCAGACGCGCGCTCGTATAGCGAATCTCGTCGAGTTGCGCGTTGCGAAATTGCTGCTCGCTCGTGCGTGTTGACGATACAGGTACGGCGCCGAGCCGATAGCGGCCGGAGGTTTCATCGAAAATTCCCTGAGCGGAACGCGTCGCTGTATTCGCGGCGTCCAGCGCCTGCGCGTCGTGTTCGAGCGCGGCCAGCGTGTCGGCGACATTCTGGAACGCGGCAAGCACCGTCTGCTTGTATTGCGACACCGTGGCTTCATAGGTGTTCATCGCCGCGCGGCGCTGTGCGACCAGCGCGCCGCCGTGAAATAACGGCTGCGATAACGAGGCGCCGATGCTCCAGATGGCGCCCGCACCGGAGAGCGCGACGGGCCAGCTGAAGCCGCCTTGTCCCATCGATGCGCTTAGCGACAGGCTCGGGTACATCTGCGCGGTTGCTACGCCCACATCGGCGGCCGCAGCTTTTAGCGCGGCGTCGGCAGCCTGAATGTCGGGCCGAGCCTGTAACAGTTCGCTCGGCACAACCACCGGCACCTGCTCGGGCAGATGCAAGCCCGCGAGTTCGACATCGGCTGGCGCGGCGTCCGGGGTACGGCCAAGCAGCACGGCCAACGCATGATGGGTGGTCTGCCATTGCTGCCGCAGCCCCGGCAGGCTCGCGGACAAGCTCGCCGCACTCTGTTGCGCGCTCAACTGATCGGCGTGCGACACGGCCCCGAGCGCATAGCGTCGTTGTGTGTCGCGTGCCTGATCGTCGGCAAGCGTCACGAGCCGTTCGGTAGTGTCGATCTGCGCGCGCAACGCGGCGCTCGTAATCGCGGCGCTCACGATGTTCGCCGCGAGCGCGCGACGGGCCGCGTCCAGCTGATACGCCTGCACGTTCACGCGTGCGGCCAGCGCAGCGTCGGCGAGGCGCGAAGCGCCGAACAGGTCGATCGTGTAATGCGCCTGCAATTGGCCTACGAAGATGTTGTACAGGAACGTGTTTGGACCAATTTCCGGAATCGCGAGCGCGCGATTGCGCGTCGCCTGGCCGCCTGCGTCGATGGTGGGCAGCATCGAGCTGCCAATCTGGCCGCGCAGCTGTTCGCGCGCGGCGGCGAGACTCTGCTCGGTCGCCGCGAGAGTCGGGCTGTTGCGCAGCCCTTCGTCGACGAGCGCATCCAGCGCGTCCGATCGATACAGCTTCCACCATTCGGGTACCGGCTTCGCGCCGACCACGAACTGCTGCGCGACGCCTTGCGCCGCGACCGTCTGCGCCGGTTGCGCTTCGCTGCCGTAGTGGACTGGCTGCGGCATCGCCGGCGGCTCGCCGTTAGGCCCGAACGAACAGGCCGCCAAGACAAACGCGGAGCCCGCGAACGCAACGCTCGACGGCAGGTGTGCCGCCTTCAAACCGCCGAAGCATCGAACGACGCAGGAACGTGCGAAGTGGATCATGCTCAATTCCCCGTATGCGCCGCGCCGGACGCGGACGGCGTTTGCGGCTCGCGCTCGTCGTTGCGTACTCTGAACGACATGGCGTAAAGAGCCGGCAGATAGAACAAGGTGAGGACGGTCGCGCTCGTGATGCCGCCCATCAGCGCGGTCGCCATCGGACCAAAGAAGTTGGAGCGCAACAGCGGAATCAGCGCGAGGACGGCGGCCGCCGCGGTCAACGTGATCGGGCGGAAACGCCGCACCGTGGCGCCGACGATCGCATCGAAACGCTTGTGCCCCGAAGCAATGTCCTGCTCGATCTGGTCGACCAGAATGACCGAGTTACGCATGATGATGCCGAACATCGCGATCACACCGAGCATTGCGACGAAGCCGAACGGCTGGCCGAACAGCAGCAGCGTGAAGACGACGCCGATCAGGCCGAGCGGCGCGGTGAGCACCACCATCAGCACGCGCGCGAAGCTCTGCAACTGGATCATCAGCAGCGTCAGCACGGCAATGATCATGATCGGCATCTGCGCATTGATCGAGGTCTGGCCCTTGCCGCTTTCCTCGACCGAGCCGCCTATCTGGATGCGGTAACCAACGGGCAAGTTCGCCCGGATCGGACCCAGCGCCTTGTCGACAGCATGCGTGACGTCGATGCCTTGCGCGCCTGGCGCCACATCTGACTGCACAGTGATAGTGGGCTGCCGGTCGCGTTCCCAGATCACGCCATACTCCAGATCGTTGCGCAGATGCCCGAGCGTACCGAGCGGCACCGCGCCGTTCGGCGTCGGCATGGCGAGCGTAAGCAGCTTCGCCGGGTCCACGCGCTCGGCCTTCGGCGCACGCAGATCGACGCTGATCAGCTTGTCGCGCTCGCGGTATTGGGTGACGGTGTAGCCGGACAGTGTCATCGCAAGGAAGCTCGAGATGTCGTCGGAGCTCACGCCGAGTTCCCGGGCCTTCTTCTGGTCGACTTCAAAGCGCACCGAGCGTTCGGCGGGCTCGTCCCAATCGAACTGCACGTTGCGCGTGCCGTGGTCGCTGCGCAGCGTCGCGGCAACGCGTTCCGCGATCGAGCGGACCGTCGCGATGTCGTCGCCACTCACGCGGAACTGCACCGGATAACCGACGGGCGGCCCGTTTTCGAGGCGCGACAGGCGCGTGCGAATCGCAGGGAAGTTGTTGCGCAACTCGGGTTCGAGCCATTGCGCGAGTTTCTCGCGGTCCTTCACGGATTTCGCCGTAATCACGAACTGCGCGAAGTTGGGCTGGGTCAACTGCTGGTCGAGCGGCAGGTAAAAACGCGGCGCACCGGTGCCGACGAAATCCACCGTGTGATCGATTTCGGGCCGTCCCACCAGCACTTTTTCGAGCCGCTGCGCCTCGCGCAACGTGGCATTGAACGAAGCGCCCTCGGGCAGCCTCACGTCTACCAGCAATTCGGGCCGATCGGAGCTCGGGAAGAACTGTTGCGGCACGAGCGTGAAACCCGCCATCGCGAGCACGAACAACACGACGGTGATGGCTAGCACGATAAAACGCCGTTCGATACACCAGCCGATCCAGCCACGCAGACGTGAGTAGAAACGCGTGTCGTAAATGTCGTGCTCGTGGTCGTCGGCTTCGTGCGCCGCGCGCTTGCGCTCAGGCAGCAGGTGATAGCCGAGCAGCGGAATCAACACGACGGCTGCGAGCCACGACGCAATCAGCGCGATGGCGGAGACTTCGAAAATCGAGCGCGTGTACTCGCCCGTGCTCGACTTGGCCAATGCAATCGGCAGGAAACCGGACACGGTGACGAGCGTACCGGTCAGCATCGGAAACGCGGTACTGGTGTAGGCAAACGCCGCGGCACGCGTGCGGCTCCAGCCTTGTTCCAGTTTCACCGCCATCATCTCCACAGCGATGATCGCATCGTCGACCAGCAGGCCGAGCGCAAGCACGAGCGTGCCGAGCGACACCTTGTGCAGCCCGATGTCGAACAGGTACATGCACAGCGCGGTGACGGCGAGCACGACCGGAATCGAGATCACCACCACCATGCCGGTGCGCACGCCGAGCGACACGAGACTCACCACGAGCACGATGGCCACGGCTTCGGCCACGGCTTCCAGAAAGTCGTCGACGGAATGCGCGACCGCGTGCGGCATGCTCGACACTTCGGTCAGTTGCAGGCCAACGGGCAAGGCTTTGCGCAGGCGGACCATTTCCGCGTCGAGCGCCTTGCCGAGACGAATCACGTCGCCGCCCGGCTGCATCGTCACGCCGATGCCGAGCACCGCCTTGCCGCCCGCACGCATCTGGGTGACGACCGGATCGTCGTAGCCGCGCTTGATCGTCGCGATGTCGCCAAGACGGAACGAGCGGCCGTTGATGCGAATCAGCGTGTCGGCGAGCGCGGCCACGTCCTTGAACTGGCCGCTCGGGCGCACGAACACGCGGTCGTCGGTAGTAGTGAGCGTGCCCGCTTGCGACACCGCGTTCTGCGAGTTGATCGCCTGGCCGAGTTGCTGGGGCGAAATGCCGAGACGCGTCAACTGCGTGTTCGTTATTTCGATGTAGATGTGCTGATCCGGATCGCCGAAATAATCGACCTTGGCAACGCCGGGCACGCGCAGCAGAACAGTGCGCAACTGGTCCGCGTAATCATGCAGTTGCGCGGGAGAAAAGCCGTCGCCTTCGAGCGTGTAGATGTTGGTGTAGACGTCGCCGAACTCGTCGTTGAAAAACGGCCCCTGGATGCCTTGCGGCAAGGTCGCCGCAATATCGCCGACTTTCTTGCGCACCTGATACCAGGTTTCGGGCACGTCCTTCACCGGCGCCGAGTCTTTCATCGTGAAGAACATCAGCGACTCGCCGGGGCGCGAGTAACTGCGCACGAAGTCGATTGCGGGCGTCTCCTGCAACTTGCGGCCGATGCGGTCCGTGACCTGTTCCTGCACCTGCCGCGCGGTCGCGCCGGGCCAGAACGTGCGGATCACCATGACGCGGAACGTGAACGGTGGATCTTCGGATTGCGCAAGCCGCGTGTAGGCAAGGATGCCGAATGCGGTAGCAAGCGCGATCAGGAAGACGACCAGCGCCTGATGACGCAGCGCCCACGCGGACAGGTTGAAGCGTCCCTCTTCATGCGTCGTGCTCATGAAGCGAAGTCCTCGGGATGCAGCGGTGCGATTGCGCGGACTTTCTCGCCGGCGCTCACGGTGTGCACGCCTTGCAGCACGACATGTTCGCCGTCTTTGAGGCCCTGGCTGATGACGATTGTGCGTTCGTTATAGCGCACGACGGTGACGCGGCGCAGTTCGAGCATGCTGTCCGCGGCACGCACGACCCACACGGCGGGCTGCGTGCCGTCATGGAAGAGCGCAGTGGCCGGCAACACGATAAAGCCGTGCTGGCCTTGCGCGCCGCTCGCCGATGACGGCGCCGGCGCGGACAACGCGATGTCCGCGGTCATGCCGAGGCGTACGTCGGGGCCCGGATTGTCGAGTGTGAGTTTCGCGCGATAGGTGCGGCTCTGCGGATCGGCGGCGGGCGAGAGTTCGCGCACACGCGCCGTGAACTTGCGCCCCGGCAGCGCGCCGAGCGTGACGTTTGCCGTCTGCCCGACCGCAAGTCCGGCCAGCGCGCTTTCCGGCACGTCGCAGACTACGTCGACTTCGCCGCTCCACGCGAGGTTATACACCGCCTGGCCTGCCGACACATTTTGGCCCGTGTCGGCCTGCTCCGCGGTAATGACGCCGGCGTGATCGGCGACGAGGGTGGTGTATTGCAACTGGTCTTTCGCTAAGGCCGCCTGCTGCGCCGCCTGATCGCGCTGCGCGGCAGCCGATGCATACGCATTCGTGGTCTGCTCGAGTTGCGCGGGTGCGATCAGATTCTCTTTTGCCTGCGCCTGATCGCGGTCCAGTTGCTGCTTCGCGTATTTATAGCTGTGCTCGGCGGCGGCGAGTTGGGCCTGCGCGCTGGCTGCGTTCTTCTGTGCATCCGCCGGGTCGAGCCGCGCGACGATCTGGCCGTTCCTGACCACGTCGCCAAGACGCACGCGCCGCTCGACGATCTTGCCGCCGACCCGAAACGACAGCGGCGTCGAATAGCGCGCCTGCACTTCACCGGGCAGCGACGTGACGGGCGCCGTATTGCCGTCCGCATGAACCGCGACGGCAACCACCGGACGCGGCTCGGGCGCGCCTGCTTCTTTCTTCGAACATGCGTTCAACGCGACGACGCCTGCAAGAGCGAGCGCGAGCGCGAACGCGGCGCGGCGCATAGGCCTTGGCCGCGCGAGACGATGGGGCTGCTCGCGCATCGCCGACGATGCGGGAAAACCGGGACGCTTCACAATTACCCCAACAGGAGACAGCGAACGAACACGGCAAGCCGCAGCGGCTCGCCAGCGAAGAGCGCATGCCGGTTCATGCAACTGGCATACGTGTCTGACTTCCAATGATGATTCGCATTCTAATACACACCTGTATTTGAATGTGGAGGCGAATTGGAATTCTTTTAGGTGCTAGACTCTTGCCCATGAAACGGCAACGATTGACACGCGAGCAAAGCAAAGACCAGACACGTCAGCGTCTGCTCGACGCTGCGCAAGCAATTTTTATGAAGAAGGGCTTTGTCGCGGCGAGTGTCGAAGACATTGCCGGGGCGGCAGGCTATACGCGCGGCGCGTTTTATTCGAATTTCCGCAGCAAGAACGAGTTGTTTCTCGAGCTACTGCGGCGCGACCACGAAACCATGCAGGCGGGTTTGCGGGCCATTTTCGAAAACGCGGCCACACGGGAAGTGATGGAAGAGCGCGTGATGCGCTATTACAGCAACCTGCATCGTGAGAACAAATGCTTTTTGCTGTGGGTGGAGGCGAAGCTTCTGGCTGCGCGAGACGGGCGCTTCAGGCTGCGTTTCAACGCGTTCCTGCACGAGAAGCTCGAACAATTGGCCGCCTACGTCCGCGAATTTTCGGCGCGGGTCGGCACGCCGCTGCTATTGCCGCCGGAGATGCTGGCCATGGGCCTGATGGGCTTGTGCGACGGTGTGCAGTTCTTCTATACCGTCGATCCGCAGAATGTGCCGAGTGAAATGGCAGAAGCGGTGCTGGCGGGATTCTTTTCGCGCGTGGTGTTTGGCCGCAGCGCATAACGCCGCGAGGCGGCCCGTGCGGCCGCCTTGCACGCGACGATGGCTCAATCAGTTAGTCGCGAGTTGCGTGCAGCTATCCGCAACCGGGCTCGCGCAGACGAACGAATACTCCCCGCTGGTGCGCAAAACTTCCTCGCCTGCATGCAGGACGACCTGGATATCCGGGCAGCGCTCATAAGCGATGAAAGCCGAGCAGGCCGCGGCGGACCAGCAGACCAGAGAAAACGCGATTTTTTCGAAAAGTTGGAAACGATGTGGCATGGCAGTTTGCGAACGGTATAGCGATGAATTTCTTCCGGTCGCCATCTTACCAGCGGCTAAGGGTTTATACCTAGTCAAAAACCGCAATAATGCTTGAAACAATGGGGCGTGCGCATCGATAAAGCTGACGTGATTGTCATGTACAGGTCAGGGTTGGGACAGGTCGGGTCGATACAATCGATTCGTTGGGCAAATCCGCGCGAGCCCTGCCGCGCGGGGTGATACAGGCGGCAGCGCTGCGCCGGCCCGGCATCTCGAGGCAGGAGTCGTCCCATGAATCAATTGCAGTCGATGCGCGTGTTCGTCAAGGTGGCGGACCTCGGCAGTTTCGTCCGCGCGGCGGGCGCGCTGGATCTTTCTACCGCCGTTGTCACCCGCCATGTGGCGGATCTGGAGGCGCGTCTCGGCACCCGCCTGCTGAATCGCACCACTCGTCGTCTTTCGTTGACCGAATCGGGCACGACTTATCTGGAGCGCGTGCGCCACATTCTCGACGACCTCGACGGCGTCGAGCAGATGGTGGTCGCGCGTCATCACGAACCGGTCGGCACGCTGCGCATCGTGGCGCCGGTCGTCTTCGGGTTGCAGAGCCTCGCGCCGGCGGTCCAGTCGTACACCGCGCGCTATCCCGAGGTGCTGCCCGACGTGACGCTCGCCGACCGTCACGCCGATCTGGTCGAAGAGGGTTTCGACGTGGGTATTCTGGCCGGGCGCCCGGCGCGCAGCGCGAGTATCGTCACGCGTCGGCTGACTACGTGTCAGCTGACCGTCTGCGCGACGCCTGCCTACCTGACGCAGCATGGCACGCCGACGCGGCCGGAAGATCTGCTGGATCATCCGTGCCTGAGCCGGCCACCCGAGCAGGGCGGCGAGGAGCGTGTGTTCAGCGGGCCGGAAGGGCTCGTCCGCGTGAGGCCCGCGACCGCGATTGCCGCGAACAATAGCGAAATGCTGCGGCAATTCGCGCTGCTCGGCATGGGCGTGGCTATTCTGCCGAGCTATCTGATCGCGCGCGACCTCGCGTTTGGACGGCTCGTCGAACTGCTCGGCGACTACCGTCTGCCGGAGATCGAGATCACGATCGCCTATCCAAGCCGACTGCACCTGCCCGCGAAGGTGCGCACTTTCGTCGATCACCTCGTCGAGCATTTCCAGTCGGACGCGACGGCGCCCGCGCGCGATTCTCGACGCGCGAAGCACGTGCGCCCAACTGCCGGCGCGGTCTGTCAGCCGTGGCCGCGCCCGCCTGCAAACGCGCCGCTGTCGGCACCGTTACCTGCATAAGGGCTAGTCGCGCTCAGATCCACAGGTCGTTGGCGGCCGTTCGTTCGTTGGTTTCGTCGCCGGTATTTTTGACGCCGCGCGGCTCGATGAGCAGCAGCTTGACCTCGCGTTCGGCAAACGGCTTGTGCTCGGTTCCTTTCGGCACGACGAACATTTCGCCCGCGGACAGCATCACAAAGCCGTCGCGCATGTCGATGCGCAACTGGCCGTCCAGCACGATGAATGTTTCGTCCGTGTCCGCGTGCTGGTGCCACACGAAATCGCCCTCGATGCGCACGACCTTGAACTGGTAGTCGTTCATTTCCGCGACGACCCGCGCTTGCCATTGATCGCTGAACAGCGCGAGCTTGTCAGCGAAATTGATCGCGCGGTAGGTTTGCTGGGTTGGCTGACTATCCGACATGCTGTGCTCCTTCTCCAAAGATGATTGACGTCTCTGGAACGAGCGTACTGCGCGAAGTGCCGGCGAGTCTTGAACGTTCGTGGGCGAGCGCCGCGCGCGACGCGCGGCATTTTCGCCCCTAGCGCGTGACTGGCGATGTAGCCCCGAGCATGTTGAGCCACTGTGCGGGCGCCACGCCCCATGTGCGTTTGAAGTGCCGCGTCATGTGACTCTGGTCTGAGAAGCCGGTCGCGGCGGAGGCGTCGGCGAGCGGCATGCCGGCCAGCGCGAGTTGACGCACGAGATCGAGACGCCGCATCGTGAGGTAACGGTGCGGGCTCGTGCCGAACAGCGCGCGGAAATCGTGCGACAGGCTCCATCGGTCGCGTCCTGCGGCCGCCGCGAGTTCGTCGAGCGTCACCGTGTGTTCGAGCGACGCCAGCAGATACTCGCGGGCACGGCGGGCAGCGGCGTAATTCACCGGGCGGCGCACGGGCCGGGTGCCCGCTGCCGCGTCGAGCGCCGTGGCCAGTTCGTAGAGCCCGTCGTCCTGTTCCAGCGGGTCCATCGCGCGATCCATGCTGCGCAGCAGATTCTCCGTGGCCGCGAAAAGACGCGGGTCGTTCGACAAGCCGCCATGCACGAAGGGTAGGGGCTTGCCGCCGAGCGCCTGCTGGAAGAGAGCCGGGTCGACATAAACCATGCGGTAACGGAAACCTTCGCCGGTGCCGGCCTGGCCGTCGTGCGGTTCGTCCGGATGCAGCACCATGGTGCCGCCGGGCAAACTGTGGCGCAGGCTGCCGCGATAGCGGAAGCTTTGCACGCCGGCCAGCGTGCGGCCGATCGCGTAGGTATCGTGCCGGTGCATCGCGTAGCCGGCGCCGTGGAAGAACGCCTCGATCCTTTCGATGCCGCCTGCGCCGTGTATGTCGCCACGGACGGAGCCGCCGGGCGGGCCGCCCGTGCCGCCGGATTGCGGCGAGCGATAAATCCAGTCCGCGCCGCGCCGTTCCAGCGGTGCGGCGAGGCGCCGAGGCGCCTTTGCGAGTTCGCTCACGCGCTCAGACCCGGCCCGTAATTGCCGCCGATCAGTTTCGTGACCGACGCGACGTCGGCGTAATCCTGTTCAGGCAGGCCGTCGAGCATCGACAGAACCTCGTTGCTCGCGCCGGCTTCGCGGGCGGCATCGACCAGAGCGTCCTTGTTCGCCGGGAAGTGGACGTCGCTGAGCACGTCGGAGATCTGCAAGTCGATGGATTCCCCGGGGATGGACGATGTCGTCATGCAAGCTCCTGTTGGTACGGTTGGGAGGGATTGGTGGCGGTCGGATGCCGGTTTGGTTCGCGTTCGATCGGCGTCTGTTGTTGCGTATTGTCGCCGGATTGGCGGGTGACTGCCTCTGCTTGCCACTCGAGGGCCCGGAATTCTCGCGTCGTATCGAGTTCGCTCCCGCTCTTCTGGACGCTCGGAGGCTGTCAAAGCTGGTCGAGCGGGACGCTAGTTGAACCTTAGCGCGCCTGGTTCCGCCCAGTCCCGCTTAGCCGCGCCCAGCCACGCTTTTTCGCGGTTCTCACGACCAGCCAGACAAGCGCACAGCTCAAACGCCGCGCTCAGGTCTGCAGTCGCTCGCTGTGCGCTGCGAAGCCTCGTTCGGGATGTCGCGACTTGGGCAACACGATATGCTGCCATTCCTGTGGACGATTCTCGTCCGTGACCGCCACCTCCGGCGCCGGCGGGGCGACGGGTGCGGCGTTGGCAGTTTCGGCAAGGGCGTTCGCGGGCATGCCGTCCGGCGCCGTATGAACCGGCGCGGCAAAGCACGAAGCGGACAGCGTCACCATGGTCAACAGTGTCGAGGTTTTCATGCCCGACCTCCTAAGCTCATGCGGCGCTAACGGTTGAGCAAGTGCTGTGCCGTCCACGCACCAAAGAATGGCGCAAGCCGCGCATGGCCCGGGCTCGCCGGCCGCGCGCTTTCGTCATGCCCGACGCGCAAATCCTGCAACGCGCGCTTCGCGACCACTCATTGTAGATCGCCGATAATGGCGCGGGAATGGCAGCCCGATTGCGGATTCGCCCCAAGCGCCAACCCGAGCCGCAACTAGCGTTCCGCTAGCGCAAAATCTCAAACCGGGTCCACGGCCATGACGGCCGGTCCCGCATATAGCCGTTCAGCCAGTTCCACTGCGGATGCCGTTTCATGAACGCCTGGGCGTCGAACGGCCGCCCGCACGGATGACCCCAGCGCGCGGCGAACGCCATTTCGCGCGCCATCTCGCTGTCGACCACTTTGCCGTCGTTCGCGCCCCAAGGGTTGAAAGGCCCGTGATCCGAGCCGCCAAAGCGCGCGTCATCCAGTTCGAGATGCCCGCAGATCGTGCGCGAGCAGGGGTTGTCGCTGCGATCCAGATAGACGTCGTGATGGTCGGCGATCATCGCCTTGGCGAGTTCCGCGTCGATCTTGCCGCGGTGCATCTCCTCCAGCTGCATGAAGCGCAAACGTCGCGCGCCGTTTTTGCGCACGTCCGTATAGTCTTCGCCTTCGCCGATGCATTCCTGATTGCGGATCTTCAGATCGGTCGCCGTGTTGTAGCCGCTGTAAAAGCCGTTCTTCGTGCTTTCGAAGCCCGAATAGTGCAGCCCCAGTTCGTAGCGCGCGATTTCGCCGGTCTTCGTGTCGCCCAGCAGCCAGCTGTTCGCGTAGCCGCCGTTGTTCGCAATCGAGAACATCTCGCACCATTCGCCGATGCTGTTCGCGTACTGCGACGCCCGCCGCGAGCGGTAGAACTCGGGCGCACCCGCCGCGTTGTAGCCCACGAAGTTCGATATGGTGGTTTCGGTCACCATCAATCCGGCTTCCGTCACCCAGAAATCGGTGAGGCTCGAAATACAGCCTGGCACGCCCTGCATCAGAATCCGGTTGCCCTGGTCTGGCACGATGTCGAACACGACATTGAATGCGTCGCCGGCGGCATAGCGGTCCCAGGAATTGTGCGCCATCACGATGCGGCCGTCGCGGGTCGCATTGCCCGTTGCGATGAACGCGCTGCAATGATGTCCGCGCCGGCCGCGCCACGGTTTGAGCCCGAGGCTTGGTTTCTGCTCGGCCGCGTGCGCGGGCCACCAGCTTTGGAGTAGATCCATGTAGCCGTTCCAGGCGAGCACTTCGGCGAACGGCAGCTTTGCGCCGTCGGCGATGCCCTGGATTTCATCGGCGAATTCGGTGTCGAGCTTGTTGGCGAACTGGGAGACGGCGGCTTCGACGAACGTGTCGAAATCTTCCCCTGTGTCCCACTTCGCGAGGTAGCGGGCGGTTCGGATAGCGTTGTGAATTTCCGCGGAAAGCAACTGGCCGTGCTGTTCGCCGCGATCGTACGGCTCGCCTTCGATGTGCAGGAAAATCCAGCCCGCCTGGTCGCGGCGTACAGCGTCGAGGGACGGTTCGCTCATCTTCGCTCCGATCGAATGGCGGGCGTCCCGGCGCGCCCGTCTTCGCGTAACCGCACTGCGGCGCGTGACCGCAGCGTCTTCCCATTGTAGAGAATTTGTCGTGCTTTGCATGGCGCCGGCCCGCGCCCGCGCCTGGTCCCGCGCCGACTGGCGTCAGCGCGTCGGATTCATGCGGAAATACGCGTCGAGCAGCGACGTCTTATAGACCACACCCGCGAGGCGCGGATGCGCGGCGCTTTCCACAACCGGCAGCCTCTCGCCCTGGAAAGCCATGAAGTGCTGCAGCGCGACGCCGAGCGGCATGTCGGGCGTGAGCACGTCGAAATGCGGCTGAAGATAGTCGGCGGCCGTTCGTGTCGAGGTGTCGCGCTTGTCGAGCAGGTCGGAGGTGATGTCCTTCAATGCGACCACGCCGAGAAATGCGCCCGATTCGTTTGCCACATACAGATACTTCACCGGATATTCGAGAAATACCCGCGTCATGTCGTGCACGGTCGCGTTGGGCGGCACGACGGTTTGCGCGGGACGGATCAGCTCGCGCATCTGCGTGGCACGCAGGCGAGTGCGCTCCATTTCTTCCTGATTGCGGCGCAGCGTGATTTCATACATCGAGGTCTTGCCGATCGCGCGCGACACGAAATACGCAACCACGCACGACAGCATCAGCGGCAGCACGACCTGGTAGCTGAGCGTCATCTCGAAGATCATCAGGATCGCCATCAGCGGCGCCTGTGTGGCGCCCGCGAGGAATGCGCCCATGCCGACCATTGCATACGCGAACGGCGCCGAGGTGCCATGCGGCCACAGCGCATGCATGGCGAGGCCGAACAGCGAGCCGACCACGGCGCCGACGAAAAGCGTCGGCGTGAACACACCGCCTACGGCTCCGGAGCCCGCGGTGGCCGCCGTTGCCACCAGCTTGAACACCAGCACGACGACGAGCGCGGTCCACGTCCACGGCGAGTGCAGCACCGAGTTGACGACGCTGTAGCCATTGCCCCAGACCTCCGGCGTCCAGACCGACAGAATGCCGACGACGAGCCCGCCAAGCGCGAGCCGCGCGGGCAGCGGCAACGGCAGCTTGCGAAACAATTTCTTCGAGCCGTCGAGCAGTCGCAAAAACTGCGGCGCCGCCGCGCCGCACAGCAGTCCGAGCGCGACGAACAGCAGCACTTCGATGCCCGCCACCGGCGGAAACACCGGCATTTCGTACGGCGGCTTGTAACCAGCGAACTCGCGCATCGTGATATTGGCGACGACGGCGGCGACCACGACCGGCCCGAAGCTCTCCATTGCGATCGAGCCGAGCACGATTTCAGTCACGAAGAACGCGCCCGCGATCGGCGCGTTATACGCCGATGTAATGCCCGCCGCCGCGCCGCACGCGACCAGCAGGCGCAGCCGCGGCGGATCGAAGTGGACCCAGCGTCCGATCAGCGAGGCGGCAAGCGCGGCAAGCTGGACCATCGGACCTTCGCGGCCGATCGATCCGCCGCTCGAAATCGTGAACAGCGACGAGAGGCTGCGCCACAGGCTCAGCTTCACGGGCACCACGCCGTCGCCGATCGCCACCGCCTCCATGTAGTCGATGTGATTGCATTTGTCCGCGTGACGCTGCGCGATCAGCAGCAGGAAACCGGCGACGAGCCCGCCCGCCGCCGGCAGCCAGATCCGCACCGTCCACGGCAGGCTGCGCGCCATTTCCACGAAGCTGCCGGACTTGCCGGCCACCAGCAGTTGCAGCAACTCGATGCCCTGACGGAATGCGATCGTCGCAAAGGCGCCCGCGACGCCGACGACCACGGACCAGACGAGCATCGTATGGGCGTCGGAGAGACGGAAAAGGTCATGGGCGCGGGTGCGCAGCTTCAGCAGGAATGAGAGCACGTCGACGGTACGGGGCGTGATGAAAAGTTAGAAAAGCGCGCACGACAACGGCAGCGCGCCCGCTGGACGAAGCGGGCGCGGTGCCGGGCATGAGCGGGGAATCGCGACGCGGGTCAAGCCGCCGCCTTGTCGAGTTCGGGATAGTGCCTGAAGATGCACGCCTCGTTATGCGCGAGCCGGCGCTCCGATTGCAGATAGGCGGCGATGTTCGGCCGCTCCTTCACGGCCGCGTGCAATGCGGCGAGCCGCGGGTAGTGCTCGCCGAAGCGCTTCAACGCGCGCGGGAACGCATACAGTAGCCCGTCGATCAACTGGAACATGGACAGATCAACGTAGGTCAGCGAGTCGCCCACCATGTATGTATCGCCGGCGGGATTCTGCTTCAGCACGCGCTCGAAATACTTCATGAACTTCGGAATCCGGTTGTCGATAAAGTCGTGCGCACGCACCTTCGCCGCGTCTTTCTGATCTTCGTAATAGAGGTTGCTTGCGAGCGGATGATGCGTGTCGTGCGCTTCCGTGACCACGTCGGCGATCGTCAATTGCAAGCCGTTTGCCACGTAACGCAGGCTCTCCACCGAGGGCGCCAGGTTCAGGCGCGGGCCCAGATAGAACAGGATGTTCGCGGTCTGCGAGATCACCAGGTCGCCGTCTTTCAGGAACGGCGGCGCAAACGGCGGGTATGGTTCGTCCTTGCTCTTCATCACTGCCATCATCGCGCCGGTGCCGAGACCTTCGGACGCGTCGCCGCGCGCTACTTCGACATAGTCGGCGCCGGCTTCTTCCAGCGCCAGCCGCACAAATTCGCCACGGCCTTGCAGGCCGTCCCAGTAGTAAAGTTCCAGGCTCATCGATTGGTCCTCATTCCGGTTGCATGAACGCTCGTTCAACGCAGCGCGCACGGCTCGTGCGCCGCTCGGGCAGCCAGTATGCCGCGCGAGCGCGCCGGGCGCTCGCGCATAACGCACAAAACCCCGCGCGCGGCGGGGTTGGCTTCTGAAACGAGGGGCTCAGCCGAGGAAATGCTGGACAGTCCATGTGATTCCGAGTCCGCCCGCAATCAGCCATACATAAAGAATCAAGCCGGTGGTCAGCGCGCGAGGGCCCGCTTGACGAATCTGCGAGAGCCGCGTTTCGATGCCGAGCGCGGTCATGGCCATGGTCAGCGCGAAAGTATCCAGCGTATTCAGCGTTGTGGTGGCGGCTTGTGGCAGCACATGCAGCGAGTTGATCACGACGAAAGCCAGGAAGCCGAGTGCGAACCAGGGAATCGCAAGCTTGCCCTGATGAACGGCAGCGCCTTGTTGCGTACCTGCGGCTGACGCGTCGCGGCGCGCCGCGCGGTTCACCCACAGGCCCACTAGAAGCAACACCGGCACGAGCAGCATCACGCGAGTCATTTTGACGATGGTGGCGATATGCGTGGCTTCCGGGCTCACGTTGCTCGCCGCGCCGACCACCTGCGCGACTTCGTGGATCGTGCCGCCGAAGAAGAGGCCCGCGCCGACCGTGTCGAGGTGCAGCCAGCCAGCCTTGAACAGAACCGGGTAAAGGAACATGGAAAGCGTTCCGAACAGAACCACGCTGCCGACGGCCATCGCGCTCTTGTGCGGCTTGGACTGCAGCGTGGACTCGAACGCGAGCACGGCCGCCGCGCCGCAAATCGCACTGCCGGCCGCCGTAAGGAGCGCCGTGTCGCGGTCCAGCTTCATGATTTTCATGCCGGCCCAGGTGCCGATCAGCAGCGTGCTGACGACGATCAATACCGATTCCGCAAGACCGGGCAGGCCGACCTGGGCGATCTCCTGAAGACTCACTCGCAGTCCGAAGAAAGCGACCGCAATACGCAGCAGCTTGCGCGCCGAGAAATTGACGCCGGCGGCCCAGCTTGCCGGCATGCCGTCGCGCAGCGCGTTGCCGTAGATTGCTCCCGCGACGATGCCGACGATCAGCGGGCTCAGGCCCAGCCCCGCAACGGCCGGGATTTCGGCAATGCGCGTGACGGCTGCGGCGAACAGCGCGACGAACAGGATGCCGTTGAGTTGCCCGCGGGTTGACGACTGTTCGGAGGTAGCGGCGGTGAGTCGAGCGGTGGTCATGGTTGCAGCCTCTGGGACTGACTGGATCGGATAGGTCTAATCCTAATTTAGATATATGGATATGAAAAATCGTCATTTAGAATGACAAGTATCAGCGAATCCGATATTTTCGTACCATGACCCTCGATCAGCTTATAACGTTTGCCGCAGTCGCCGAGCACCTGAACATCAGCCGCGCGGCGGTAGCTTTGCATCTGTCGCAGCCCGCGGTGTCCGGGCAGCTGCGCCAGCTTCAGGACGAGTTCGGCGAGCCGCTCTATCAGCGCGAAGGGCGCGGCGTGCGCCTGACCCCGGCCGGCGAGCAACTGGCGAGCTATGCCGCGCGGCTACGCGACACGTGGCGGCAGGCTCATGCATACAGAGACGCGTTGCGAGGTCTTGAGCAGGGCACGCTGCGGATCGGCGCGACTACGACGCCTGCGAGCTACCTGCTGCCGTACCTGATCGCTGATTTTCACCGGCGATATCCGGACGTGGCGCTGCATACAGCCGACGGCAATACGACCGACATCGTCGGCGCGCTGGGATCGGTGGATATCGCGCTGATCGAAGGTCCGGTCGGCGCGGATCTGCCGCCGGACACCGCAGTCCACGCGTGGCGCGAAGACGAGATCGTCGCGATCATGCCGCGCGCGCATCCGCTTGCAGCGTCGGCGCAGGGAGCCGGCGTCGATCTCTCGGCGCTCGGTGCGGAGCCGCTGATCGTGCGCGAGGCGGGGTCGGGCGTGCGCCAGATTGTCGAGCGCGCGTTCGCCCGCGCGGGCGTGCCGATGCGAGTGGCGCTGGAAATAGCGGGTGTTGAAGGCGTGAAGGAAGCAGTGCGGGCCGGTATGGGCATCGGCTTCGTCTCGGCGATGTCGATGCGGCACGAAGACGGCGCATTGCGCGTGTTTTCGCTCAGCCCCGAGCCGTTGACGCGGCGGCTGTCTATTGTCGTGCCGCACGCGAGCGCGCCGTCGCGCGTGGTCCAGCAGTTTCTTGCGCTTTGTCTCGCCGATGGCGCTTGAGTCATCGAACCGGGTGGGCACGCTCTCACCGCCGCCTGGGGATTTCCACTATGGTGCGCAGCGCGAGCCTCGGCGCAATATTCGGGCATCGCAAGCGCTTCGGCGCTTTTTTGAAACCTGCTTTTGGAACCGGTTCCAAGACCCAAAAGCAGGGCAAATGACGGTACCCGCAGATGACAGATGCAGTGGACATAACGATTGTCGCGAGCGCCTTTGGCGTCGACGCAGTGCGCACGGCGGGTCATCGCAAGTGGGCGGAGGCGAGCAAGCGCGCCGGCGCGGCCGGTTTTGAGGTGCGCCGGGAGTTGTTCGGTTACGAGGCCGACGCCTCGCCGTCGCGCCTTCGGGAATTGGGCAAGCAGATCGCGGAATTGGGTTTGTGGTCCGTGTATTCGACGCCGGCGTCGCTGTACGTGGAAGGCGGCCGGCTCGACGGCGCCGCGTTGCGCCTCGCGCTGGACGAAGCGCTCGCGCTCGGCGCGCGCCTCGTGAAACTGCAACTCGGCGGCTTTACTCACGAGGCGCACGGCGATGCAATCGCCGCGCAGTTGCAAGGCGCGGACGTGCGGCTCGTCGTCGAAAACGGGCAACTGGCGCAGGGCGGCTCGTTGTCGCAATTCATGGGCTTGTTCGAGGCACTGCAGCGTGAAGGCCGCGCAGATGTCCTCGGCATGACTTTCGACGTCGGCAACTGGGCGTGGTGCGGCGTGTCGTCCCTGAACGCAGCCGCGGCGCTGGCGCCTTACGTCGAGTACGTGCACTGCAAGGTCGCGGCGGGCGAGGGTGCACGGCGGTTCGCGGCGGCGCCCGCCGCCGGCGACGCCCGCTTTGCCGAGGTGCTGCACCGACTGCCGCGCGACGTACCGCGCGGAATCGAGTTTCCATTCGACGCCGCCTGTATCGACGAAGACGCGGCGCGCCGCGTCGCGTGGCTGGCTGCCGCGTGAGCGGCGAGTAGAACCTGAGAGAAGCAGCAACGAGCGCGGAAAGAAACCGGCAGCGGCGACTAGCCCGACGTACACGCAGGAGCGAAGCATGAGCAACACAAGCGCAGCACTGGACATCATCACCTACGGCGAAGCAATGGCCATGTTCGTGGCGACCGAGACCGGCCCGCTCGCGAGCGTCGGCCATTTCACGAAGCGCATTGCGGGCGCCGACCTGAATGTCGCGATCGGTCTTGCACGGCTCGGTTTCAAGGTCGGCTGGATGAGCCGCGTGGGCAACGATTCATTCGGCCAGTATGTGCGCGACACGCTGACGAAAGAAGGCATCGACCAGCGCTGCGTGAGCACCGACGAGCGCTACCCGACCGGTTTCCAGTTGAAGTCGAAGAACGATGACGGCAGCGATCCCGCCGTCGAATACTTCCGACGAGGCTCGGCGGCGAGCCATCTTTCGGTCGCCGACTACGTGGCCGACTACGTATTGCCCGCGCGTCATCTCCATCTGACGGGCGTTGCGCCCGCGATCTCGGCGAGTTCGCGTGAACTCGCATTTCATCTGGCACGTGAAACGCGCGCGGCCGGCAAAACGATCTCGTTCGATCCGAATTTGCGCCCGACGCTGTGGCCGTCGCGCGCTGCGATGGTGGAAGGTCTGAACGCGCTCGCCGCGCTCGCCGACTGGGTGCTGCCCGGCATCGGCGAGGGTGAGATTCTGACCGGCTATGCGAAGCCCGACGACATCGCGAAGTTTTATCTGGAGCAGGGCGCGCGCGGCGTGATCGTCAAGCTCGGCGCCGAGGGCGCGTACTTTCGCACCGCCGATGACGCCGGCGTGATTGCCGGCCAGCCGGTCGCGAAGGTCGTCGATACGGTCGGCGCGGGCGACGGCTTCGCGGTCGGCGTGATCAGCGCGCTGCTCGAAGGCAGGACGTTGCCGCAGGCCGTCGCGCGCGGCAACCGCATCGGCGCGCTGGCGATCCAGGTGATAGGAGATTCAGAAGGGCTGCCGGGCCGCGCCGAACTCGATGCGCTCGAACGTGCCGATCTGTCGAACGCGAGCCTTACACGCGCAGCTTGAGGCACGTGCATTGGCAGGCCCACTGCAAAAAAGCACTACGCAGCCCGGCAGCATATCGGTTCTGAACGGAGCCGCAAGCCGGGCAGCATCGATAACAGCAAGAGCGCTTGGCAAGCGCCGCACAAGCTCAGCTCATCATTGTTTCGGGAAGCCGTTAAGGAGACACCCATGACTTCATCTCTCGCCATTCGCCGTTGGTGGACGATCATGCCGATCGTATTCATCACCTACAGCCTCGCTTACCTCGATCGCGCAAACTACGGTTTCGCGGCAGCGGCCGGCATCAACCAGGACCTCGGCATCAGCAAGGGACTTTCTTCGCTGATCGGCGCGCTGTTCTTCCTCGGCTATTTCTTCTTTCAGATTCCAGGCGCGATCTACGCCGAGCGCCGCAGCGTCAAGAAGCTCGTGTTCTGGAGCCTC
The DNA here is from genome assembly GCF_031456815.1 of Paraburkholderia strydomiana. Classification (NCBI taxonomy): domain Bacteria; kingdom Pseudomonadati; phylum Pseudomonadota; class Betaproteobacteria; order Burkholderiales; family Burkholderiaceae; genus Paraburkholderia; species Paraburkholderia strydomiana. The sequence continues at coordinate 117,871 of NZ_JAVDVL010000010.1, read as the reverse complement.
GTGCTGTGGGGCGGTTGCGCGGCGCTGACCGGCATGGTCAGCAATATTCCGTCGCTCATGGTGATCCGCTTCGTGCTCGGCGTGGTCGAAGCCGCGGTGATGCCGGCCATGCTGATCTTCATCAGCAACTGGTTCACGAAGAGCGAGCGCTCGCGCGCCAACACGTTTCTGATTCTCGGAAATCCGGTTACGGTGCTGTGGATGTCGGTGGTATCCGGCTATCTGGTGCATTCGTTCGGCTGGCGCAATATGTTCATCGCCGAAGGCATTCCCGCGATCCTGTGGGCGGTGTGCTGGTGGTTCATCGTGCAGGACAAGCCGCAGCAGGTGTCCTGGCTCACGCAGCAGCAGAAAGACGACCTTGCGCAAACGCTGCGCGCCGAGCAGGCCGCGATCAAGCCGGTGCGCAATTACAGCGAAGCGTTCCGCTCGTCGGCTGTAATCAAGCTGTGCGCGCAGTATTTCTGCTGGAGCATCGGCGTCTATGGTTTCGTGCTGTGGCTGCCGTCGATCCTGAAGAATGGCTCCTCGCTCGGCATGGTCGAAACCGGCTGGCTGTCGGCGCTGCCGTATCTCGCCGCGACCATCGCGATGCTTGCGGCGTCGTGGGCATCGGATAAACTCAACCGCCGTAAAGTGTTCGTCTGGCCGTTCCTGCTGATCGGCGCGATCGCGTTCGCGGCGTCGTATGCGCTTGGCTCCACGCATTTCTGGCTTTCGTATGCGTCGCTCGTGATTGCAGGCGCTGCGATGTACGCGCCATACGGTCCGTTCTTCGCGATCGTGCCGGAGCTGCTGCCGAAGAACGTCGCGGGCGGTGCGATGGCGTTGATCAACAGCATGGGCGCGCTCGGTTCGTTCGTCGGCTCGTATGTGGTCGGCTATCTGAACGGCGCGACAGGGTCGCCCGCGGCATCGTATGCATTCATGAGCGTGGCGCTGATCGCCGCGGTGATCCTTACGCTGATCGTCAAGCCGCAACAGCAGACCGTTGAAACGCCGCACAAGCTCGCCACACCGTTGCAAGGAAAATAAGCCGATGAAGAAGATCGTCGCCTGGAAGTCACTGCCTGAAGATGTGCTCGCGTACCTGCAACAGCACGTGGAAGTCGTGCAGGTGGATCCCGCCCAGCATGACGCGTTCGTCGCCGCTTTGCGCGACGCGGACGGCGGCATCGGCGCGAGCGTGAAAATCACGCCGGCGATGCTGGAAGGCGCGACGCGGTTAAAGGCGCTGTCGACGATCTCCGTCGGCTTCGATCAGTTCGATGTCGCCGATCTCACGCGGCGCGGCATCGTGCTCGCGCATACGCCGGACGTGTTGACGGAATCGACCGCCGACACGGTCTTTTCGCTGATTCTCGCGTCAGCGCGCCGCGTGGTCGAACTCGCCGCATGGGTGAAGGCAGGGCAGTGGCAGCAGAGCATCGGGCCCGCGCAATTCGGCGTGGACGTGCAGGGCAAGACGCTCGGCATCGTCGGGCTCGGACGCATTGGCGGCGCGGTCGCGCGGCGCGCGGCGCTTGGCTTCAACATGAAGGTGCTCTACACGAACCGCTGTGCGAACCGCCAGGCGGAAGAGGCTTATGGCGCGCGGCGCGTCGAGTTGCCGGACCTGCTCGCCAACGCCGACTTCGTCTGTCTGCAGGTGCCGCTCACGCCGCAAACGCGGCACATGATCGGCGCGAAGGAACTCAGCTCGATGAAGAAGAGCGCGATTCTTATCAATGCGTCGCGCGGTGCGACCGTCGACGAAAAGGCGCTGATCGAGGCGCTGCAAAACGGCACGATTCACGGCGCGGGTCTCGATGTGTTCGAGACGGAGCCGCTGCCGGCCGATTCGCCGCTCCTCAAGCTGGCGAACGTGGTGGCGTTGCCGCATATCGGTTCGGCGACGCATGAGACGCGGCATGCGATGGCGCGCAACGCTGCAGAAAATCTCGTTGCCGCGCTGAACGGCACGCTCACGACCAACATCGTCAATCGCGAAGTGCTGCAACAGTGAAGAGCGCCGTGAACAAGCGTTCGCCTGCCGGCGCGGGCGTCCCTCGCTGGACTGCGTGGCTCCGATGAGCACTGCGCCGACTCGCCAGGCCGCACCGCGCCGCGCAACGATCACCGATGTCGCGCGCGAAGCGGGTACCGGCAAAACCAGCATTTCGCGTTATCTGAACGGCGAGATGAGTGTGCTGTCGCCGGAGTTGCGCGCGCGTATCGAGGCCGCTATCGAACGGCTCGACTATCAGCCCAACCAGATGGCGCGCGGGCTGAAGCGTGGCCGCAACCGGCTGATCGGCATGCTGCTCGCCGACCTCACCAATCCCTATACCGTCGAGGTGCTGCAAGGCGTCGAAGCCGCGTGCCACGCGCTCGGCCTGATGCCGCTCATCTGCCATGCGGCCAACGAAGTGGAAATGGAGCGGCGCTATCTGCAGTTGCTTACCACGTACCGCGTCGAAGGCGTGATCGTGAATGCGCTCGGCGTGCGCGAGGAAACGCTGCGCCCCGTGGGCGGCGGCGGAATTCCGGCGGTGCTGGTGGACCGCTCCGTCGAAGGACTCGTCGCCGATATCGTCGGGCTCGACAATCGGGCGGCGGCGGAACTCGGCACACGTCATCTGCTCGACGGTGGGTTTCGCGACATCTGGTTCGTCGTGCAACCGTTCGAGCAGGTCAGCTCGCGGCGGCTGCGCGAGGCGGCGTTCCGCGAAGCCATGGCCGCTCATGACACGACGGGCCCGCACGCCGCGCGCGGCCATACGCTCGTGCTCGATCTCGCGGACGCACAGCAGGCCGAGCAAAGCCTCGCGGCGCTGGACCGCGCAATCGACGCGTCGAGCGAGCACCCGGGCGTCGTCGGCAACGCTGAGCGCGTCGCAGTATTCGCGGCGAATGCGCCCGTCGCGTTGCGGCTTGCGTTGCATCTGAAGGCGCGTTACGGCGCGGGCTGGCAGGCACGCGTCGCGTTGCTTTCCATCGACGACCCGGACTGGGCGGAATTGACGGGCGTCACCACCATCCGCCAGCCGACTTACGACATTGGCTACCGGGCGGTCGAGTTTCTGCATGAGCGCATCGAAGGCGTCGAGACCGGCGCGCGCGACTGCCTGTTGCCGGGCGAACTGATCGTCCGCGCGTCCACGTCGGGCTGACGTGAAGGCCCACGCCTGAGCCGACATCCGCGCGAGCTTCCAGGCCGACTTTCCGCCGATCTGCGATGATTCGGGCTGCGGCGCGCAGCGGTTGCGCGCCTGTCATCGCAAGGAAACTCATGGTTGTTGCACCGCTTACCCTGTCGAGCCTCGTCCTCGCGACGCTGCTGGTCGCCGCTTTGCCCTTTGTCCTTTACCGCCGCCTGCGCCGGCCGCTCGCGCTCAAGCCGCGCGACGCGATCGCCGGCATCGCCGTGTTCGCGTTGTTCGCCATGGTGATCGAGCGCGCGTTGAACGACTACATGCTGCATCGGAACGAGGCGACGGCCACGTTCCTGTCGAATCCGCTCGCGTTCGTCGTCTACGGTGCGCTCGCGGCAGGCATCTGCGAGGAAGTGGGGCGCTTCATCGGCATGCGCCTGCTGATGAAACGTGCGGCGGCGAGTGCGGCGGCTAGTGCGGCGGCCAGTGCGTCCACGGTGGCTTCAACGCCGCAGGCCACGCGCACCGATGACGGCACCGCGCTCACTTACGGCCTCGGTCATGGCGGCGCGGAAGCGTGGCTCGTCGGCGTGCTGGTGCAGATTCAATGGATTCTGTTTGCGGTGCTGGAAAATCGCGGCGAGCTCGACGGTTATCTGAGCAACCTGCCGACCGAATCGTTGATGCGCATCCATCTGATACTCGCCAGCCTGACGCCGCAAACAGCCGGTATTTTTGCGCTCGAACGCGTGGCTGCGCTGATTTTTCAGATCGGCTTGTCGGTGCTGATGTGGCGCGGCCTGCGGGCCGGCTGGCGCGGGATCCTGCCGCTCGCGATCGTGTTGCATGCGCTCGTGGACGTGCCCGCCGCGCTGTTCCAGGCGCAACTCGTGCCGCTCGCCGCGGTCGACGCCGTCTATGCATTGGGAGCGCTCGTCGTAGCAGGGTTGCTATTCCGGACGTTCAGACGGCCAGGCGCTGAGCGCATGACGGAACTGCCTCGCTAGCGCTGCCGTGCTTCATAGCCTGTGCTCACAGCCGGCGCTCGCGGTCGCTGCTTTACAATCGGCCGCCTGCTACGGCTGATCACTCTCTTTCGGCACATCCATGGAAGCTTACCAATACGACTGCGCGAATCCCGAGTTCGAGGAACTGGCGCGCGTTATCAGCGATCTCTTTCCAGAGCAGACACAGTTTATCCAGCGGCCGGCCGAAGACGGCACGCCGACGCTTGCGATTCACTGGGTGGCGATGCGCTTCGGCGCGGCCGCACGGCGCATCGTGATGACGGTGGAAATCGCGCCGGCGGCGCTCGCGCGTTATCGCGCGTTGCCCGCGCGCTTGCGGGGCCGCAGCTTCGCGGTGTTGCGCGCGTATGTGGAGGCGAGCATCGGCTCGCTAGAGGAGCAGTATGCGAACGGCGAAGCGGTGCCGCGCGAAGTCACGGTGGATCTCGGTGACGAGTTCGCGTGACGGTTTCAGTCTGCGAAACGGTAGACCTTCGCGAAGCGCGCGGCCTGCACGACGCCGTAATCGCCCGGCGCGTACTGCATGATCCAGTCGCCGGCCGCGCCACGCAGCACGTCGCCGCCGGTCGCCGAACGGGCTAGCGAGAACGCATCGTTCATCTGTTTCGCGAGCACAACAGCGGGGCGATTGCGATACGCGCCGGCCTCACCATGCGTATGCGTATGCGCTGCGTCGGCCGGAACGTATTTGGCGTCGAAGCGCTCGCGCGAAACGACCCAGCGGTCCCCGGTCGATCCGGTGATCAAGGCGTCGCCGGGCAGGTAGCGATTGGGGCCTTCCAGGCTCATCAGTTCGCCGTGCGTGGCGGCGAATTCGACATTCACCGTTTCGTCTTTGACGACACGCCGGGCGGCGGGATCATCGCGCAGGTCGAGGTTTTTCAGATCGTTCATGATGCAGGCAGAGGGTTGTTGACGGCGACGTCGCGACTTCGCGTCGGCTATCGCGGACCTGCATCATGCCAGACGCATCCAGTTGCCGGCCTTTTTTGGCACGTCGGGCACGGTGCGGCAAGAACCGCAACGCGCCCTGTGCCGAAGTTGCGCCAGGCGCGTGTGCCAGATGAGTTGCGTGGCCGCTTAGTTACGGCTTGACCGTGGCGTCGCTCGCCGCAGCCGGTGCCGACTTGTCGCTCTTACCCTTGCCATGATGACGCGGCCGGCCGTCTGCGCCATGTTGACGGAACGTTACATCGGCGAGCTTCTTCTGTTCGGGCGAGAAGCTGTTGTAAAGCGGATCGAATGCGTCCACCAGCTTTTTCATGCCGTCTGCGTGCGCCTGTGCGATGGTCGCGTACTGCTTCATGTCGTCGAGAGCTGACACGCTCGTGGCGGCGCGACGCTGCTTGAACAGCTCGCCCATCGTCTCGCCGTTGCCGCGCATGACGTCGGCGAACGCCTTCCACTGCGTTTCCTGCTCCGGCGTGATCTTCAGTTGCGAATGCAGGTAGGCGATGCGGTCTTCGACATTGCGCTCATGACCGCCTTTCGCGACGGCTGCGGAAGCCGCCGTGCCCGAAGACGCCGCAACCGGTGCGGAAGCTTGTGCGAATGCGCCGCTCATCGCGACTGCGGAGGCCAGCATGACCAGTGCTTTTTTCATCGAAACTCCTGATGTCTGTTCGAATTGGAAGTGGGACAAGGCGTGTGGCGAGCGGTCCCGGCAATGCGCCACATTGCGCGCGACAGCACTACGTGCGGATCGCTCAACCTGGCCGTGGGCGCTATTAGTAACACGTTATCCCTACAATGCGGCTCTTATGCGACAAACGCTTACAACCGAAACGAACAGGAAATAGCGGGTGGATAAATTCGTCAGCATGGAGATTTTCGTGGCCGTGGTCGAGGCGGGCAGCCTGACGGCAGCGGCAGAGCGCTTCGAGATTTCGTCGGCGATGGTCGGCAAACACATCCGCTCGCTCGAAGCCCGGCTCGGCACGCGCTTGCTCACGCGTACGACGCGCCGTCAAAGCCTCACGGAAATCGGGCGCCAATACTACGAGCAATGCAGGCGCATTCTCGCCGACGTGAAGGACGCCGAGTCGCTCGCGGAGTCCATGGCCGCCGCTCCGCGCGGCGTGCTCAAGGTGACAGTGCCGCTCACCTATGGCGTCGAGATATTTTCTCCCGCGATGACCGACTATCTGAGCGAGTGGCCCGAGGTCACGCTCGAACTCGACCTGTCGAACCGCATGACCGACCTGGTGGAAGAGGGCTTCGACGCCGCCGTGCGCATCGGCCAGCTGCAGGATTCGAGCTTCGTTGCACGGCCGCTAAAACCCTATCGCATGCGCGCCTGTGCGTCGCCGGCGTATCTCGCGCGAGCGGGCATTCCACGTACACCGGCCGATCTCGCGCATCACGAATGCCTCGGTTTTCTCCATTGGGGCCGCGAGGGCGCGTGGCGCCTGGGCGGTGAAAGCGCCGCCGAAAACTCGCTGCGCGCAGGGCGCTTTCGCGCGAACAACGGTCAGGCGCTGAAGGTGGCCGCGTTGCGCGGCTTCGGTCTCGTGTTGCAACCGGAGGCGCTGCTCGCACGCGAGATTGCGAGCGGAGAACTGGTGTCGGTGCTGGAAGAGCATCTGCCTGAAGGCGCGCCGGTGCATCTCGTCTATCCGCGCGACCGGCGGGCCACGCCGAAGCTCACCAGTTTCATCGACTTCGTGATCGAGCGTTTCGGCGCGTGATGCTTGCCGCCAGACACTGAAGACGCGCGATAATCCGCAGCACTGCGACCACTTTCTTCTCCCTCGATGAGACCTCCGCGCCTCGACCAACTCGACGATCTCGACCGCAACCTGGTAGCGCTGCTTCAGGCGAACGCGCGCGAGAGCGTCGCCAATCTCGCTCGCCAGCTCGACGTGGCGCGCACCACCGTGATCGCGAGAATTGCGCGGCTCGAGCGCAGCAACGTGATTGCGGGCTACAGCGTGCGGCTCGGCCAGGACGTGCTCGATTCGAGCATCTACGCGTACGTGGGCATCATCATTGCGCCGAAGCATGGGCCGGCCGTGCAGAAGCGCCTCGGCAAGATGCCCGAGGTGCAACTGTTATGCGCGGTGAGCGGTGAGTTCGATTACGTGGCCTGGCTGCGCGCGGATTCGCCGGATCGTCTGAACGATCTGCTCGATCAGATCGGCGGGCTGGAAGGCGTGGAGCGGACTACGACCTCGATCATTCTCGCGCGCAAGATCGACCGCGGGATGGTGTGAAGTGCTCCGTGTTTTTACGCCGTTTTGATGCGTTTTCGACGTTTCGTCGGCGTGGTTCGTCAAAACGTCGAAATTGGTAGTCATTGCGCAGCATTTTGCGTGTATGAACTGTTTTTGCTTCTCCCTAAACTGTCGCTCAAGGGTTCAGCCCGCCGCGCGCCGCGCCTTTATGGGCGGTGCATTCTGAAACTGGAGACAGCGCACAGAAAAGGCCGGACAGGCGCGGAAGCGCTGGCTCGGGTCGACAGCTGTGCATGGGATCAGAGTAAGCGCTATAGCACTAACTCTGATCGACAATGGAGAAGAATATGAAAGTTGCCATCGTTGGTGCAGGTCTGATCGGTCACACCATCGCCCATATGCTGCGCGAAACCGGCGACTATGACGTCGTCGCGTTCGACCGCGATCAGCATGCGCTCGACAAACTAGCCGCGCAGGGAATTTCGACCCGCCGCGTGGATTCCGCCGATGCAGCCGCGCTGCGTGCCGCGGTTCATGGCTTCGACGCGCTCATCAACGCGCTGCCGTATTACCTCGCTGTGAACGTGGCCGCTGCCGCGAAGGGCGCAGGCGTCCATTACTTCGACCTGACCGAAGACGTGCGCGCCACTCACGCAATCCGCGCAATCGCCGACGACGCCGATCACGCGTTCATGCCGCAGTGCGGTCTCGCGCCGGGTTTCATCGGCATCGCCGCGCACGAACTCGCGAACCGCTTCACGGAAATTCGCGACGTCAAGATGCGCGTCGGCGCGCTGCCGCAGTTCCCGACCAATGCGCTGAAGTACAACCTCACGTGGAGCGTGGACGGCCTCATCAACGAATACTGCCAGCCGTGCGAAGCGATCCGCGACAGCCGCACGCAGTGGGTGCAGCCGCTCGAAGGTCTCGAACATTTTTCGCTCGACGGCACCGAGTACGAAGCGTTCAACACGTCGGGCGGTCTCGGCACGTTGTGCGAGACGCTGTCGGGCCGCGTCGAGTCGCTCGATTACAAGTCGGTACGCTATCCGGGCCACCGCAATCTGATGCAATTTCTGCTCGAGGACCTGCGTCTTTCGAGCGACCGCGACACGCTGAAAACGATCATGCGCCGCTCGGTGCCGTCGACCGCACAGGACGTGGTGCTCGTGTTCATCACGGTGAGCGGCATGCGCGACGGTCAGCTTGTGCAGGAAGTGTTCACGCGCAAGATCTTCGCAAAGACGATTTGCGGCGTGCCGATGAGCGCGATTCAAATCACCACGGCGGGCGCAATGTGCGCAGTGCTGGATCTGTTCCGCGAAAAGAAGCTGCCGCAGCGCGGTTTCGTGCGTCAGGAGCAGGTCTCGCTGCGCGACTTCCTTGGCAACCGCTTCGGCCAGTTGTATGAAGGACAGGCGTTGGAGTCGCTGCAAAGCGCGGCGACCGTTTAACGAGCTGCGTCTGTCGACAGAAACGAACGCCCCGCATGCGGGGCGTTTTTTCGTTTGCTTCGCCACGCTGCGCCTGCTTGACGTTGCGCCGCGGCACGGCCATCAGACAGGCAGCGGAGGCACCGTTGCCGACGCCACATGCGGTTCGCCGAGAATGCGCACGAGCAGGGCGTCATGATCCGCAGCGCTCGGCGCGGTGTTGTCGAACATCAGCAGATCGTTGCACATGTCGCCGGACGGCACGAAGCGCCGCTGCCGGTACTCGTCCCAATGCGCGAGCTTGTACGCGTCGTTCGGATTGGCGCGTGCCATGATCCGCTGATGCGCCGTCTCCTCCGGCACCTGTACCCAGACGACCCGCACAGTGACGTCTTCGCCGATACCGAGCCAGGCGCGATCGAAAAGCCGCCGCTCGCGGACTTCCCGCGAAAGCGGCGCGACTACCAGCGCGCTCACGCCGAGTTCCAGATTGTCGCGCGCGGTTTCGACGAGACCCCGATACTCCGGCTCACGCAGATGCTCGAGGAAAAGCGGGCTGTCCCGATCGTTCGCGTTGCCGGTCAGCATGTGCATTGCGGCTGCGCTATAGCTGCCGTACAACGTGTCCTTGTCCAGCAGACAGAACGGCGAACCCGTCGCTTTCATCAGTGGGCCGATCAGTTTCCTTGCGAGCGTCGTCTTGCCCGTGCCTGCGTGACCACAAATAAAGATCAGACGGCTCACGAAAATTGACCCTGCGCTTCGATTGCCGTGCGTTGCGACTCGCGCGCAAACTTGCTATTAGCTTGCAGCAAGATTGCATCGGCGACGCCAACGCCCAACGCCGGATCCATGCCGGCAATGCGGGTGATGTAGCACATTGCGGTCTCCTTGATTTCGCTGTTGGCAACGATCATGAAGAAGAACGCGGCGGCACGCAAGGTCGGATGCGCGCGCCCATGCACGGTATTTGCGGCGCTTAACAATTCGATACATGAGAGCCGCCGCCAGCCCTTAACATGGCGGCTATCGCACTTCATTCATGCAGACCGGGCTGCGCATACGCAACGCGTTGCAAGGCCGTTCTGTTCGCTTTCAGGGTAATCAAAATGCTGATCAATTGTGCCGCCTATCAGGACGGCCGGAAGCTGGCAGACATCGACATCGATAGCATCAGCGACTATGTGGCCCGCCCCGAATGCTTCGTCTGGGTCGCGCTAAAAGACCCGGGCCCCGGCGAACTCGCGGTGATGAAGCACGAGTTTGGCCTTCACGACCTCGCGATCGAAGACGCGCAGAACGGTCATCAGCGTCCGAAGATCGAAGAGTACGGCGAGTCGCTGTTCGCCGTGATGCATACCTTGGAGATGGACGAGGATTGCGAACTGCTGATCGGTGAAGTAGACGTATTCGTCGGAGCTAACTACGTGCTGTCGGTGCGACGCGGCACCCGCGCGGGCTTTCAGAATGTGCGCGCGCGCTGCGAGCGCGAGCCGCAGTTGCTCAAGGCGGGCGCGGCGTTCGTGCTGTATGCGCTCGCCGACGACATTGTCGACCGCTATTTTCCGATCGTCGAGGCGATGAACACCGAAATCGAAGCGATTGAAGACCGCATCTTCGAGCGTAACGACTCGGCGGGCTCGCGCGCGATCATCCAGGATCTGTATTCGTTGAAACGGCGCCTCGTGATTCTTCAGCATCACATCGCGCCGTTGCAGGAGGCGATCAGCAAGCTGACGGGCGGTCGCATTCCGAGTGTGTGCGAAGGCATGCAAGCTTACTTTCGCGATGTTTACGATCACCTTGACCGGATCGTGCGCATCATCGACGGACGGCGGGAAATGGTCGTGACCGCGGTGCAGGTGAACCTCGGCATGATCTCGCTGGCGGAGAACGAAGTGACTAAACGGCTCGGTTCGTTCGCCGCGCTGTTCGCCGTGCCGACCATGATCGCCGGTATCTACGGCATGAACTTCCAGAACATCCCCGAACTGCATTTCCGCTACGGCTATCCGCTGTGCCTCGCGATCATGCTGACCGTCGACGTCATCCTTTACTTGCGTTTCCGTAAGGCCGGCTGGCTCTGATCCGACGCACGCCAATGTGCGGTCCCCGCTTGCATGCGGCGCAATAAAAGTCCAGCATAGGCGGCCCGCCGACTGCCGAAGTTGCAGCCGGCGGCAAAACCGTCACGCGCGGACCGAGCGAGGACCTATTGCTACACACCATCAGTACAGACGCACGGCTCACGCTTCGGCGCGAGGCGAGGGGCCGACTGCGTATGGCTGGCAGCACACTGCAGTTTGTGCGTGCCGGTGCACTGCAACACCACGATTCGTTGACAATCCAGTCGCAGTGCGCTGAGAATGAGTCCCGCAAACGTTTGCGCGTAACTAAAAATACGGTTCGACCTTGAACCGACAAACCCAGGAGATATGCATGAGCAACCGCATTCGCCGCCGCATCGTCGCGGCCGCCATCCTCGCCACCGCTAGCACCGCCTTGCCGTTTTCGGCCGCCTACGCTCAGAACGCACCCGCTCATAAGCCGAAAGTCGCGCTGGTGATGAAGTCGCTCGCCAACGAGTTCTTCCTGACCATGGAAACCGGCGCGAAGGACTACCAGAAGCACAACTCGTCGCAGTTCGACCTGATCACGAACGGCATCAAGGACGAGACCGATACGGCGAACCAGATTCGCATCGTCGAACAGATGATCGTCTCGAAGGTGGACGCGATCGTGCTGGCTCCGGCCGATTCGAAGGCGCTCGTGCCGGTCGTCAAGAAGGCCGTGGACGCGGGCATCATCGTCGTGAATATCGACAACCGGCTGGACCCGGACGTGTTGAAGTCGAAGGACCTGAACGTGCCGTTCGTCGGACCGGATAACCGCAAGGGCGCGCAAAAGGTCGGCGACTACCTCGCTAAGAAGCTGAAGGCGGGCGACGAGGTCGGCATCATCGAGGGCGTCTCGACCACGACCAATGCGCAGCAGCGCACCGCTGGCTTCAAGGACGCGATGCAGACCGTCGGCGCGAAGGTCGTCTCGGTGCAGTCGGGCGAATGGGAAATCGACAAGGGCAATGCAGTTGCGTCGGCCATGCTCAACGAGTACCCGAACCTGAAGGCGCTGCTCGCGGGCAACGACAATATGGCGATCGGCGCGGTCTCCGCGGTGCGCGCGGCGGGTAAGCAAGGCAAGGTGATGGTAGTCGGTTACGACAACATCAACGCGATCAAGCCGATGCTGAAAGACGGCCGCGTGCTCGCCACCGCCGACCAGTACGCCGCGAAGCAGGCTGTGTTCGGTATCGATACCGCGCTGAAAGCCCTGAGCGAGCACAAGAAGCAATCGCAGTTGTCGGGCGTGGTGGGAACGCCGTGCGATCTGGTGACGAAGTAAGCGTTGCCGACCTCGACCCTGATCGACTGGCAGGGCGCGCGGAGTCGCGCTGACGAGGCGACGCGAACGCGGCTGGAATCTCGCCGTGAACGGGGCCCGGTAGTGGCTGTAGTGGTGGCTGCGAATGACGACAGTGAATTCGGCTGCGGGTGTGCCAGGTCTTGGTGAAAGCCGAGGCGTAAGCAAAGCCGATGGCAGAGCAAGGCCGAAGCAAAGACCGCAGCCGCGCCACCACGAAGCTACATCCAGGCCCAAACCAGGCCAAACCACGCCACCAGCGCCGCCAAAAACAACGACTCCGCGCTTACTTTTCAATAGACGCTCAATAGCCGCTCAAGAAACCTGCCGGGCCGCCGTTAATTCAGAGGTAAGCGTCATGACGGCGGCTGCGCGGCGGAGGGAGCGCAGCCTTAGCGCCTGCGCATTCCGCGCACTGGGCCGGCATTGACCACACGGCGCCGGACGCGCCCTCGTCGAGCCAATCGTACGAGGCACGCCTGACGCGGTGAAACAGGATCGCGATGGATTCAACCGACCACGACGCCTTGCCTGCCATTCTGTCCGTTAGCGGCATTGGCAAGACTTACGCCGAACCCGTGCTCGCCGACGTGTCATTGTCGTTGCGCGCCGGCGAGGTATTGGCGCTCACCGGCGAGAACGGCGCCGGCAAGAGCACGCTGTCCAAGATTATCGGCGGTCTCGTCGAGCCGACCGCCGGCACCATGCGTCTCGCCGGCCAGCCTTACGCGCCGGCCAGCCGGACCGAAGCCGAAGCGCTCGGCGTGCGGATGGTGATGCAGGAGTTGAACCTGCTGCCCACGTTGTCGGTGGCGGAAAACCTGTTTTTGAACCGCTTGCCGCGCGCGGGCGCGTTCAGCTTCGGCTGGATCGACCGGCGCAAGCTGCGTGAAGACGCGCGGCACGCGATGGCGCAGGTCGGGCTCGACGCGATCCATCCGGATACGCTCGTCGGCGAACTCGGCATCGGCCATCAGCAGATGGTGGAGATCGCCCGCAATCTGATCGACGATTGCCGTGTGCTGATCCTCGACGAGCCAACGGCGATGCTGACCGCGCGCGAAGTCGATCTGCTGTTCGAGCAGATCGACAGGCTCAAGGCACGCGGTGTCGCGCTGGTCTATATCTCGCACCGGCTCGAGGAGCTGGCGCGAGTCGCCGAGCAGATCGCGGTGCTGCGCGACGGGCGCCTCGTGCACGTCGACGCGATGGCCAATCTGACGAGCGACGAAATCGTCACGTGGATGGTCGGCCGCGAACTGGGCGAGCAGATCGATCTCGGCGTGCGCAATATCGGCGCGCCGCTGCTGAAAGTGGATCGGCTCACGCGCGGCAAGGTCGTGCGCGACGTGTCGTTCGAAGTCCGCGCGGGCGAGATTTTTGGCGTCAGCGGTCTGATCGGCGCGGGCCGCACGGAGTTGATGCGGCTGATTTACGGTGCCGATCAGAAAGACAGCGGCACGGTGGCGCTGGCCGCCACGCCGGGTGCGCCGCCCACGCCGGTGCGGATCGATTCGCCGTCGGACGCGGTGCGCGCGGGGATCGCGCTCATCACCGAGGACCGCAAGGGCGAGGGCCTGCTGTTGCCGCAGCCGATTGCGGCCAATGTGTCGCTCGGCAATATCGGCAGCGTGGCGCGGCACGGCATCGTCGATGCAAAGCGCGAAAACGCGCTGGCGAAAAAGCAGATCGACGCAATGCGGATTCGCAGCTCCGGACCGGAGCAGATTGTCGGCGAGCTGTCGGGCGGCAACCAGCAGAAGGTCGTGATCGGCCGCTGGCTCGCGCACGATTGCCGCGTGCTGTTATTCGACGAACCTACGCGCGGCATCGACGTCGGCGCGAAGTTCGATATTTATGGCTTGATGGGCGCGCTGGCTCGTGAAGGACGCGCGCTCGTCGTGGTGTCGAGCGACCTGCGTGAGCTGATGCTGATCTGCGACCGGATCGGCGTGATGTCCGCAGGAAGCCTGACAGGTGTGTTCGAACGCGATACATGGTCGCAGGACGCGTTGCTGGCGGCCGCTTTTGCCGGCTACCGCAGCCGCGAAGCGCTGTTGCACACACTCGATACCAATGAAGCAGGGAGTTTGTCATGACCGATCAATCGTTGCGCGAAACGTCGGGCGCAAAGCAGGGCGGAGCGGCTGCAAACGGCGACACCAATGCAAGCGGGAACGTGAACGCGGTCCCGGCCGATCCCTCCGCGCCCCTCGCGAGCGGCAAGCCGGCCGGCACGCGGCTGGGATTTTCGAATTACCTCGGTCTTGCCGGCGCATTGCTCGGCATGATCGTGTTGTTCTCGCTGCTTAGTTCGCACTTTCTGACGTACGACACGTTCAGCACGATCGCCAATCAGATTCCGGATCTGGTCGTGATGTCGGTGGGCATGACCTTTGTGCTGATCATTGCGGGCATCGATCTGTCGGTCGGTTCCGTGCTCGCACTCGGCGCGTCGGTGGTGAGTGTGGCGGCGCTGAAGTGGGGCTGGGGCCCGTTGCCGTCGGCTCTGCTCGGCGTCGCCGCCGCGGCGCTGACCGGCACGATTACCGGCGCGGTCACGGTCGGCTGGCGGATTCCGTCGTTCATCGTGTCGCTCGGCGTGCTCGAAGCCGCGCGCGGCCTCGCCTATCAGATGACGAATTCGCGCACCGCGTACATCGGCGACGCGTTCGATTTCCTGTCGAACCCGATCGCGGTCGGCATCTCGCCGGCGTTCCTGATCGCGGTGGCGGTGATGGTGATCGCGCAACTCGTGCTGACGCGCACGGTATTTGGCCGCTATCTGGTCGGCATCGGCACCAACGAAGAGGCCGTGCGGCTCGCGGGCGTCAATCCGCGGCCTTACAAGGTGATCGTGTTCGCCCTGATGGGCGCGCTGGCGGGCCTCGCGTCGCTATTCCAGATTTCGCGTCTGGAGGCGGCCGATCCGAACGCGGGTGTCGGCGTGGAACTCCAGGTGATCGCGGCGGTCGTGATTGGCGGAACCAGTCTGATGGGCGGGCGCGGTTCGGTTATCAGTACATTTTTTGGCGTGTTGATCATTTCGGTGCTGGCGGCCGGGCTCGCGCAGATCGGCGCGAACGAGCCGACCAAACGCATGATTACAGGCGCGGTGATCGTGGTGGCAGTGGTGCTGGACACATACCGCAGCCGCCGCAAGCGTGCCTGACGCCGGAAGATTAGCGCGTGTCGGGCGGTTGCAGGGCTGTTTGCGGTAAAGCGTAAGAATTGACGAGTGTGACGTGCCTTCGATAAGGGTGTCTTGCAGGTCGGCAGTAAGCATGACCGGCGGGAAAAACAGGCGGGAGAGCAACAGGTTATGGCGACGATCAAGGATGTAGCGGCCGTGGCGGGCGTGTCCTTCACCACGGTGTCCCACGTGGTGAACAACTCGCGTCCCGTGTCGGCAGACGTGCGCGCGAAGGTCGAGCACGCCATTCGCCAGCTTCACTATGTGCCGTCGGCGGTGGCCCGTTCGCTGAAGGCGCGCGCCACCGCGACCATCGGACTCGTCGTGCCGAACAGTACGAACCCGTATTTTGCGGAGCTCGCGCGCGGCATCGAGGACGGTTGCGCTCGCAACGGCTACTGCGTGTTCTTCTGCAATTCCGACGACGACCCAGCGAAGCAGCGCAATTATTTGCGCGTGCTTCAGGAAAAGCGGATCGACGGACTGATCGTCGCGTCTGCCGGCGACGACGCGGTACTCGCGCAGACTCTCGCCGACGCGCGCGAGCCGCTCGTGATCGTCGACCGCAACATTGAAGGCGTGAACGCCGATCTCGTGCAGATCGATCATGAAAAGGGTGCATATCTGGCTACCCGTCATCTGCTCGAACTTGGACATGTGCAGATCGGCTGCATCAGCGGGCCGGTCGAAACGGCGGTGAGCGCCATGCGGGTGCACGGCTTTATCCGCGCAATGACCGAGCGCGGCATCGAGATTCCGCCCAATGCGATCGTCGAAAGCGATTTTTCGGGCACCGGCGGGCATCGCGCGGCCGCGCAGCTGTTCGACACGCTCAAGCCGTCAGCTATTTTTGCGTGCAACGACATGATGGGCATCGGCGCGTTGCGCGCCGCGGCGGAGCGCAATATCAGCGTGCCGCGCGACTGTTCGATCATCGGTTTCGACGATATCGAACTCGGACGCTTCACGTATCCGGCGCTGTCGACCGTCGGGCAATCGGTGCGCGCGCTCGGCGACATGGCTGCCCAGACGCTGATCGAACGGATCGCGGGCAAGTCGTCGGCGAGCGCGCGGCCAGCCGGTCGTCGACGTGTGGTCTCGCCGCGGCTCATCGTGCGTGAATCGACGTCGGCATGGGCTGGCGCGGGAAAACGCGATCTCGCGGCTTGAGCGCGGGTGGCCGGCTTGGACGTGTGTCGAGCCGCCATGTACTTCGGCAGGTTAGAAAGCTGGATTTCGGGAGAAGCGAGTGTCAAGTAACGAAACGCGTGCACGCGTGGCAGTAGTCGGCAGTCTGAACATGGATCTCGTCGCGCGCGCGCCGCGTTTGCCGCATCCCGGCGAAACGCTGGCCGGCCGCACGTTCGCGCAGGTCGCGGGCGGCAAGGGCGGCAACCAGGCGGTGGCCGCGGCCAGACTCGGCGCGCAGGTGTCGATGCTCGGCTGTGTCGGCGCGGACGCGAACGGCGCCCAGTTGCGTGCGGGGCTCGAAGCGGAAGGCATCGACTGCGCGGCGGTCGAGACCGGCCGTGAGGCGACGGGCGTCGCGCTGATCGTCGTCGACGATGCGAGTCAGAACGCGATTGTGATCGTCGCCGGCAGCAATGGCGAAGTGACGCCTGAGACTATTGCGCGTCATGAAGCGGTTCTGGCCGCCGCTGACGTGGTGATCTGCCAGCTCGAAACGCCACTCGACACGGTGCAAGCGGCGCTGGCCACGGCGCGGCGGCTCGGCAAGACGGTCATTCTGAATCCGGCGCCGGCCACGGGTCCGCTTCCCGCCGAGTGGCTGCCGCTCATCGACTATCTGATACCGAACGAACTGGAAGCGGCGACGTTGACCGGCTTGCCCGTCGGCTCGCCCGAAGAAGCGGCCACTGCGGCTGCCGTGTTGCGCGCGGCCGGCGCGCGCAACGTGCTGGTCACGCTCGGCCCGCGCGGTGTGCAGGCGGCGCTCGAAGGCGCGGCGCCGGCCTTGTACGACGCGCCGAAGGTCAAAGCCGTCGATACTACGGCGGCCGGCGACACCTTCATCGGCGGTTTCGCCGCGCAACTCGCGCAGGGTGCGAGCGTGGATGCGGCGATCCGCTTCGCGCAGCGCGCGGCGGCGCTGTCGGTCACGCGGGCGGGCGCGCAGCCGTCGATTCCCACGTGGGCCGAGGTGGAAGGCTGAGTGTTGGGATGAGGGCGGCGCCGGGCTGCTGGCGTCGATCCTTGCATGCCATGCTGCGATGTTCGAGGTGCGTACCGCGGTTATTCAATATGGCGCGCAGCCGCGTTTGGCACGCATCACGCCGCCCCGGTTTCTTGCTCGCGCGGATCTGCTGATCTGCTAATCCGCCGAGCGGCCGAATCAGCGAGGGCCAAAAGCCGAGTGCCGAGCCCGTCGGCCGATTAAATGATTAGCAGCTAGCCAGTCACTACTTCACCATTCCCCGCTTCAGCCGGCACCCACGGCTATCAAACCCCAGCCTCGCTCACCAGGCTGCACCGCACCGCATCCCATCTACACACGCCCCCGCGCGATCTTCCTTGCATTTCTTGCTAACTTCCGGCAACCGCCTTTCTTCATACTAGCAGCGCTTCAAGTATCCCGCTTGCTTGCCGTAAACGAGGCTAATAGAGCAACGCGTCTAAGCGCGCGCTCTCATCCGTCTACTACAGGAACAAGCATGTTGAATAAAGGAATTTCGATCAAGGCGCGGATCGGCCTGACGATGGCTTTTCTCGCGGCGCTGCTCGTCGGCATCGGCGCGTTCGGTCTATTCGGCATGGGCCGTTCTAACGACGCGTACAAGGATACCTTCATGAACTCGATGCCGAGCGCGGTCAACATCGGCAACGCCGAGTTGTTCGCGGCGCGCGAGCGTCTCGCGCTCGACCGCGCAGCGTTCATGATGGGTACGCCGGAAGTCACGGCGACGCTGGAGCGCGCGCGGGGCATGCGTGCCACGTCCGACATGTGGTGGAAAAAGTACATGGACCTGCCGCGCGAACCGGAGGAAGAACGCCTCACGCAAGTCGTGGTCGGCAAGCGCGACGCACTGCATCAACAGGCCGAAGCGTTCTCAGCCATCGTTACGGCTGGCGATCAGAGCAAGTTGATCGACGGCGCGAAACGCATGCAGGTGGCCTACAACGAACTCGCGACTGCCGACGAGGCGCTCAGCAAATATCAGTTCGATCAGGCCCGGCAGGGTTTCGAGTCCGCGCAGTCGAGCTTCGAGATGTTCCGCATGGTCAGTCTCGGCGCGCTCGTCGCCGGTGTCCTCGCGGCGCTGCTGTCGTATGTGGCGCTCAGCCGGGCAATCGCCCGCCCGCTCGCCGAGGCGCTGGGTCATTTCGACGCGATCGCCGCAGGCGATCTGCGCCGTCAGGTCGTCATCACGTCGCGTGACGAAATGGGGCAGGTGCTCGAAGGTATCGGGAAGATGCAGCGCAGTCTCACCGAAACGGTGCGCGCAGTGCGCGGCGGAAGTGAGTCGATTGCTACCGCGACGCGCGAGATCGCGGCCGGCAACATTGACCTGTCGTCGCGCACGGAAGAGCAGGCGTCCGCGTTGCAAGAAACGGCGTCGAGCATGGAACAATTGACGGGCACCGTGAAGCAGAACGCCGAGAACGCCCGCCAGGCAAGCTCGCTCGCGGCCAATGCATCGGAAATCGCCAACAAGGGCAGTGCGGTCGTCGGCCAGGTGGTCGGCACGATGGGCGAGATCAACCAGAGTTCCGCGAAGATCGCCGACATCATTTCGATCATCGAAGGAATCGCGTTCCAGACCAACATCCTCGCGCTGAATGCGGCCGTGGAAGCCGCCCGTGCCGGCGAAGACGGGCGCGGTTTCGCGGTCGTCGCAGGGGAAGTGCGCAGCCTTGCGCAACGCTCGTCGGCGGCGGCCAAGGAAATCAAGGAGTTGATCGATACGTCGGTGGACCGCGTGCAGTCGGGCTCGGCGCTCGTCGACGAAGCGGGTCGCACGATGACCGAGATCATCGGCGCGGTGCAGCGCGTGACCGACATCATGGGCGAAATCGCCGCGGCATCTGAGGAGCAGAGCAGCGGTATCGACCAGGTGGCGCGCGCCGTCACCCAGATGGACGAAGTGACGCAGCAAAATGCCGCTCTCGTCGAAGAAGCGGCCGCAGCGGCGTCTTCTCTGGAAGACCAGGCCGGCAAGCTGCGCGGCGCGGTCGCCGTGTTTCAACTGCAAGACGGTGGCGCGCAGATGCCGGGCGGCTCGCTGTCGCGGCATCTGCCGACGCCGGCACGGGTTGCCCCGGCTGTGCCGCGGTCGGCGCCTCGTGCAGCCCCGCGCGCAAGCGCAGCGGCGCCGGTTCAGCATGCAAGCGCTGCTCCCGCGCCTTCGCCAGCAGCCGCGCCGGCACCCGCGCCTGCAGCACCGAAAGCCGCTCCCGCGCCGCGTGCGCCTGCCAAGGCTGCGGCCGTCGCCAGCGCCGGCAGCGATCAGGACTGGGAAACGTTCTGACCGGACGTCTAAGGTAGTGGCCTGTACGCCGCTCGGGCCGCGGGAACGTGCGCTGCAATGATCGTTCCCGACGCGTCGGCTGCGGAAGCCGTGGCGACTGAGCCGACTGCAAATAAGACCGCGCTTGCTTATGTAAGCGCGGTTTTTTTATGGCGTGTGCATTAAGTCGCGTTTGTCGAGCGGCCGAAGCCCTGGCGGGCTTCACGATCCGGTACATTGACGGGCGCGGCTACGGTAATTCGTGACCGGATCGCGGCTGTCGGCTGTCGGCTGTCGGCGACGCTGCGGCTGTCCGGGCCCGAGGGGCGCTGCCGCGCAAACCGCCGCGTGGCTAAGTGCCGCCCAGCAACGTCTCGTCGCCGCTTTACTACTCTTCACCATCGCTAACCACCGCGCTGCAGTAGCCGTTAAATGCGCCAGCCACAAAGGACCGACATGACGCCACACGACCTCGCGCACCGCCTCGTCGAAGCACGGCGGCAGCATCGCCCGATCGACGGGCTCGTGCCCGAACAGATGCCGCCGGACGCCGCCACCGCTTACGCGATCCAGCAGGCGGTCATCGAGGGTCTCGGCGACTCCACCGGTGCGTGGAAGATCGGCGCGAAGGTGCCCGGCGGGGCCGCCTCTGGCGCGCCGATCCCCGCTTCGCTCGTGCTGCCTTCGCCCGCGCGAGTGGCTCGCGCGGGCTTCTTTCGCGTGCTGATCGAGCTCGAGATCGCGTTCCGCTTCTCCGAGGCGATCGAGCCCCGCGGCCATGCCTACGCGCGCGACGAGGTCCTCGCGCTGGTCGGCGAAGTGCTGCCGGCCATTGAGATCGTCGATAGCCGCTTTGCGGAATGGCCCAACATCGCGCCTCTTGCCCAACTCGCCGATGCCCAGAATAACGGAGCGTTGATCACCGGCCACCCGGTGCCGTACGCCGGACTCGCGCGCGGTTTCGATTTTGTTTCGCCGGAACTGGAGCTGAGCTTCGACGGCAATTCGCTCGTGCCGGACGCCACTGGAAATCCCGCGGGCGACCCGCGCGAACTGCTAGTGTGGTTCGTCAACCATTGCGCCGCCATGGGCATCACGATCGAGCCGGAGTGGACGTTGACCACGGGCTCTTATGTCGGTGCGCACAATGTGGGCAAACCCGGCATTGTGCGCGGCCATATCGACGGACTCGGAGAGGTCGAGATCGAACTGACCTGAAGCCGTGACACTGTGTGATGTGACACGGCGCCCGGTTTCTATCCGATGTCGTTCTTGTAACGGCGCATTACAAACACCACGTTTAACGGCTGCCGATGGGCGGCCGTTTTACATTTGATGCGTCTGCGCTTACCGCTTAGCCGTATACCCTATTGAACCGTTTGAATGCCGCGCCGTTATCCAGTTAACGGAGAGCGAAGGGAGAGCGAAGGGAGAGCGAAGAGAGAGCGAACAGCGAGCGAACTGCGCGGCCGCGAGCGGTAAGAAACATACATGCGCGATACCGGTGGCGCACATTCTGCAAGAGTGTGAGTGAGTGCGAGCGATGCAGGCAACCATGTCGTCGACGCGGTTATGTCAAAGCGGCGAAGCAGCGAAAGCGTGGCTCGATAGCGAAGCACGGAGAGCGGCACAACGATTTCTGAGTGGATGTGAATCGCGATGGAACAAAAGCTCGCGTACATGGACGAACAGCATGGAAGTACGCCGGCGAGCCGCACATGCAACGGCGGTCGACAGACATGTAACAGATGCGAAGACATGTAGACCAAACGCATGTCCATGCGTTAGGAAGGAAAGTGCGATAGCAAAAAGAGCGGGGACGTAGCGCGAATTTTGCAAGGCGCTGGCTTCAAGGTACGCGGTGTGCGTGTGCAGCCATCGCGTGAATGCAAGTGTTGGGATGCACCTGGTGAGCGAGCTGTTCGATCGTTCGACGCGCAAGATTGTAGGTCGTCGAAACAAGCTTTCCAAGTGATGAATGTTGGGAGGCGAATGCGGCGCGATTTTCGCAACGTAGTTCGTGAAAAAAAATTTAAAAGGGTTTAGGATGAATTCGAGCGATGTCGTTTCCGAATAGCGCGCCGCGCACGACATCGGTCTAGACTTCGGCGAGGAGGTAGCATGGATATCTACAGCAGTTTCGCGACCCGCTTCGAGAAAACACGAGAGGACGAACTCTCGCTCGAGGAGTATCTCGCGCTCTGCAAAGACAATCCCGCCGCGTACGCCACGGCTGGCGAACGCATGTTGACGGCAATCGGAGAACCCGAACAGATCGATACTCGCAACGATCCGCGTCTGTCGCGTATCTTCGCGAACAAGGTCATCAAGGTATACCCCGCATTCCGTGAGTTCTACGGAATGGAGGAGGTGATCGAGCAGGTGGTCGCCTACTTCCGGCACTCGGCCCAGGGGCTCGAAGAGAAGAAGCAGATTCTGTATCTGTTAGGCCCGGTCGGCGGCGGTAAATCGTCGATCGCGGAACGCCTGAAGCAGCTCATGGAGCGCGTGCCGTTCTACGCGATCAAGGGCTCGCCCGTGAACGAATCGCCACTCGGTTTGTTCGACTACGACGAGGACGGTCCGATCCTCGAAGAGCAATACGGCATACCACGCCGCTACCTGAAAAGCATTCTGAGCCCGTGGGCGGTCAAGCGCCTGCACGAGTACAACGGCGACATCCGTAAATTCCGTGTGGTGCGGCGCTATCCGTCCATCCTGCGGCAAATCGGTATCGCCAAAACAGAGCCTGGCGACGAGAACAATCAGGACATCTCGTCGCTCGTCGGTAAGGTGGACATCCGCAAGCTCGAACAGTATGCGCAAGACGATGCTGACGCATACAGCTACTCGGGCGGCTTGTGTCTCGCGAATCAGGGCCTGCTCGAATTCGTCGAAATGTTCAAGGCGCCGATCAAGGTCTTGCACCCGCTGCTCACCGCAACCCAGGAAGGCAACTTCAAGGGCACGGAAGGCTTCGGCGCGATCCCTTTCGACGGCGTGATTCTCGCGCACTCGAACGAGTCGGAGTGGAAGGCATTCCGCAACAACCGCAACAACGAAGCATTGCTCGACCGGATCTTCGTCGTGAAGGTGCCGTACTGCCTGCGCTACTCGGAAGAGATCAAGATCTACGAGAAGCTGTTGCGCAATTCGTCGCTCGCCAATGCGGTATGCGCTCCCGGCACGTTGAAAATGATGGCGCAGATGTCGGTGCTCACGCGCTTGCAGGAGCCTGAAAATTCGAGCCTCTTCTCGAAGATGCAGGTCTACGACGGCGAGAATCTGAAGGACACCGATCCGAAGGCGAAGTCGTACCAGGAGTACCGCGACTTCGCGGGCGTAGATGAAGGGATGACCGGCGTGTCGACCCGCTTCGCGTTCAAGATTCTGTCGCGCGTGTTCAACTTCGATTCGACCGAAGTCGCGGCGAATCCGGTGCACCTCATGTACGTGCTCGAACAGCAGATCGAGCGCGAGCAATTCCCACCGGAAACCGAGCAGAAGTATCTGTCGTTCATTAAAGACGTGCTTGCCTCGCGCTACGCGGAATTTATCGGTAAGGAGATTCAGACCGCTTATCTGGAGTCGTACTCCGAGTATGGGCAGAACATTTTCGATCGCTATGTGACGTATGCCGACTTCTGGATTCAGGATCAGGAGTTCCGCGATCACGATACTGGCGAGAGCTTCGACCGCGCGGCATTGAACGCCGAACTGGAGAAGATCGAGAAGCCCGCCGGCATCAGCAACCCGAAGGATTTCCGCAACGAGATCGTGAACTTCGTGTTGCGCGCGAGAGCTGCGAATGCAGGGAAGAATCCTGCATGGATCAGCTACGAGAAGCTGCGCGTGGTGATCGAAAAGAAAATGTTCTCGAACACGGAGGAGTTGCTGCCTGTCATCTCGTTCAACGCCAAAGGCTCGGCGGAAGAACAACGCAAGCACGAAGACTTCGTCAACCGGATGGTGGCGAAGGGCTATACGCCGAAGCAGGTGCGCTTGCTCTGTGACTGGTATCTGCGCGTGCGCAAGTCGTCATGATCCGCATTGCGTGCCGCCCGCGCGGTCCGACCGCGCGGGCACCCTGCGAGGCGCAAGCTGCATGGACATAGCACTGGACCATGCAGCGTACGTCTCGCGACGAGTCGACAAGGGAGACGAGGCGTGCTTCATCAAATCATCGACCGCAGGTTAGCAGGCAAGAACAAAAGCATTGCAAATCGCGAGCGTTTTTTGCGTCGCGTTAAGAACTATATTCGTCGCGCCGTTTCGGAAGCGGTGCGCGACCGCAGCATCAAAGACATACAGAACACGCAGAGCATTACGATTCCGCGCAAGGACATCGCAGAGCCGTCGTTCCGTCACGGGCCGGGCGGCCGGCGCGAAATGGTGCATCCGGGCAACTCCGACTACATCCGCGGCGACAAGATTCAGCGTCCGCAAGGTGGTGGCGGCGGAGGCGGTGGCGGCCAGGCCAGTAACGAAGGCGAAGGGCAGGATGACTTCGTGTTCGAACTGAGCCGCGAAGAGTTCATGCAGTATTTCTTCGACGACCTCGAATTGCCGCGGCTCGTCAAAACTCACCTGATGGCCGTGCCCACGTGGAAGAGCATTCGCGCCGGCTGGGCTGCCGAAGGCACGCCGAACAACATCGACGTGGTCCGTTCGTTGCGCAGCGCGCTGGGCCGCCGCATCGCACTCGGCGCACCGCTCGTCAATCAGTTGCACGAGATGGAGCGGCAACTCGAGGTCATGAAAGCGGACCCCGACGACCGTCGCGAAGACATCAAACTGCTCGAAGAGGAAATCCACCACTTGCGCGGGCGCATCTGGCGCATTCCGTTTATCGATCCGTTCGATTTGCGCTACGTGAACCGCGTGAAGCAGCCGACGCCGTCCAGCCAGGCCGTGATGTTCTGTCTGATGGATGTGTCGGGTTCGATGGATGAGCAGCGCAAGGATTTGGCGAAGCGCTTTTTCATCCTGCTGTACCTGTTCCTCAAGCGCAACTACGAAAAGATCGAGGTGGTGTTCATCCGCCACCACACGCGTGCGGAAGAGGTCGACGAAGACACTTTCTTCCATTCGACGGAAAGCGGCGGCACGGTCGTGTCGAGCGCGCTCGAACTGATGCAGAAGGTCATGGACGAGCGCTATTCGCCGACTGAATGGAACATTTACGGCGCGCAGGCGTCGGACGGCGACAACTGGACCGACGACTCGCCGAAGTGCCGCAAGATACTCTCGGATGACATCCTGGAGAAGGTGCGCTATTTTGCGTATATTCAGGTGACGCCCGAAGAGCAGAATCTGTGGCTCGAGTATGCGCAACTGGCGTTGAGCCAGCCGCATATGGCGATGAAGAAAGTCGAAACCGCGGCTGACATCTATCCGGTGTTTCGCGAGTTGTTCGAAAAGCAGGTGGCGTCGTCATGACGGACAAGCACTTGCACAACGAAGCGCGCGGCTATCAGCCGGAGCGTGGGAAAGGCGTGCCGCAGCGTCAGTCGGGGCATGCCGAGGCAGCGGCGGACGCGGTCCGACCCGTCGCAGCTGGAGCAGTCGACAACGCTGAAGCACGGGGACACACCGGAACGCCCACTGAGGGGCAAAGGGAAGTCCGTATGAACGTAGCCGATAGACGGCCTCTGCCGTGCCCGTCCGACTGGACCTTCGAGTTGATCGAAGAGTACGACTCGCATATTGCCCGTGTTGCAGAGCAATATGAGCTCGACGTGTATCCGATCCAGCTGGAACTCATCAGCGCTGAACAGATGATGGACGCTTATGCGTCCGTCGGCATGCCGGTGAATTACCGGCACTGGTCGTTCGGCAAGCACTTTCTCTCTACCGAAAAAAGCTACCGTCGCGGGCAGATGGGGCTCGCGTACGAGATCGTCATCAATTCAAACCCCTGCATCGCGTATCTGATGGAAGAGAACACGATGACGATGCAGGCGCTCGTCATCGCGCATGCGGCGTATGGGCATAATTCGTTCTTCAAGGGCAACTATCTGTTCCGGCTGTGGACGGATGCGCATGCCATCATCGATTACCTCGTCTACGCGAAGAACTACATTGCCGAGTGCGAGGAGCGCTTCGGGTTGGACCGTGTCGAAGAACTGCTCGATTCGTGTCATGCGCTGATGAACTATGGCGTCGACCGCTATAAGCGTCCGCAGAAGCTATCGCTCGAAAAGGAGTTCGCCGCGCGGCGCGAGCGCGAGGCGTACCTGCAGTCGCAGGTCAACGAACTGTGGCGTACGCTGCCCACGCGCCATACGCCGTTGCCCGAGGAAATCGAGGAGCGTTATCCGCCGGAGCCGCAGGAAAATCTGCTGTATTTCGCGGAGAAAAACGCGCCGTTGCTGGAGCCTTGGGAGCGCGAGGTGATCCGCATCGTGCGGAAGGTGGGACAGTACTTTTACCCGCAGCGGCAGACGCAGGTCATGAACGAAGGCTGGGCCACGTTCTGGCACTACACGCTGCTCAACACGATGTACAACCAGGGCAAGCTGGAAGACGGCTTCATGATGGAGTTTCTCCATTCGCACAGCAATGTGGTTTATCAGCCGCCCGTCACGAAGCCTTACTACAGCGGTATCAATCCGTACGCGCTAGGTTTTTCGATGATGAGCGATATTCGCCGCATCTGCGAAAACCCTACCGACGAAGACCGCAAGTGGTTCCCGGAACTGGCCGGCAGTCCGTGGCTCCCCGCCATGCACTACGCGATGCGCAATTTCAAGGACGAGAGTTTTGTCGCGCAGTACCTGTCGCCGCATCTGATCCGGGAAATGCGTCTGTTCTCGGTGCTCGACGACGACATGCGCGACGCGCTCGAAGTCTCCGCGATTCACGACGACAGCGGTTATCAATATGTGCGCCAGGCATTGTCGCGGCAGTACGACATGCATCATCGCGAGCCGAATATCCAGGTGTGGTCGGTGAATACGCGTGGCGACCGCAGTCTGACGCTGCGGCACTTCATGAGTGACAACCGCCATCTTTCGTCCGATAGCGACGAAGTGCTCAAGCACATGGCGCGTTTGTGGCAGTTCGACGTGTATCTCGAAAGCGTCGATGAAAACGGCACGGTCAGGAAGCGTTACGAGTGCCGCTACGTGCCGCCGGCCGTGAGGGCGTAACGGGGCGGTTAGGGGCGCTTAGGGGTCTCTTGGGCGCGCCCGCCGCTGTTGTGGCCGGCGCGCCTGTCTCTTTGTGGAGTCCAAAGTCGAGCTTGGCTTTCCCGACGGGTGAGTCGTGACGGTCGGCGCTCGAATCTGGTTAAGGGTTATGGCTTACGCCTGGGCGCCCAGATCAGCCAGAAAATCCCGCGCGCGCTCCGACAAGCCCGGGGCGAGGTTCAACGCCTGAGTGGCCGCCGTGGCGACCCGAGCGCGCGCGTTCTCCTCCAGTTCGTCGGCGGCTGTCGTCAGCCAGTCCGGAAACTTTTCCGCGAGCGCGTCGATCAATACCGCGGCTTGCCGCCGGTCCTTATCTGCCTTCAGCGCACGCGACGGATCGCGAAGCGTGCTGACGATAAGCTTGTGAAGCGCGAATCTGGCGGGATCGGGCAGCATCACCGGTACCACATGCTCCTTGCCGAGGATAAAGCCGCGCGTAGGGTTCGATACCAGATACCTGAAGTAGGGAAGCCCTGTCGCGTGGGCGCGCAAGTGCGGCAAGGCCTTCGTCTCGTACGCCTCGGTACCCGGCACGAGTAAGTCCACCTTGAGGGGCTGTCCACGCGCCTTGAACGACGTGGACGGCTTTCGCGAGTCCAGTTCCGGCACCTCGAGAAACGGAATACCGCTATCACGAAGGATGTCGAGAAAGCTGCGCTCTTCGGGGATAGCCACCGAAATGCTGCCGGTGCTGCCAATGTCGATGTCTTCCGTCCTGTAGTTCGCAGGCAGCCGGACGCCGAGGCTGTTCAGAAGCGCGCCGAAGGCGTGGGAGCCGACCAGCACTCCGCCGTGGCTGAAAATTCCCGCATTGAAGAGCGTTGCCAGCGTGAGCGCCGAAGAGTTGTCCGCGGCGGCAAAGTTGGCCTTGCGCAGTATCTGGACCTCGGCGGCAAGCGCGCGCATCTCCGCGCTCTCGAGTAGTTTCGCCTCGAGCGCTGCGTCGGTAGCAGGCTCGCCGGCGCGGCCCAGCGACGTTTCCTTGTGC
Organism: Paraburkholderia strydomiana; assembly: GCF_031456815.1. Classification (NCBI taxonomy): domain Bacteria; kingdom Pseudomonadati; phylum Pseudomonadota; class Betaproteobacteria; order Burkholderiales; family Burkholderiaceae; genus Paraburkholderia; species Paraburkholderia strydomiana. The sequence goes on along the minus strand of NZ_JAVDVL010000010.1, from coordinate 89,846 downwards.
TTTCCCGATGCCAGATAGACGCGCCAGTAGGTGTACGTTTTCCCGTCGACGGTCTTCTGGGCGGCCGATCCCGGAGAGTGCAGGGGAATGTGGCCTTGTGCGCTCGCGCGCTCAGTGACGGACGAATACAGCGTTTGCAGTGCGTCGTTGTGGAAGCTGGCCATGGTTGGCGTCTCCTTATACCCTGTGATTAAACATTAAGGTATAAATAGACCGGCGTCAAATTTATACCTCACGATTCAATCACGAGGGATAAATCGCAAAACTGACTTAAAACCGCGGGACCGGTCGGCCAGCGGTGCGCACCGTAGCGCTTGCCAACAAACCCCCAACTTCCACTTGCGATTCTGTAAAATTCGCGCACGCTGAAAACTGCGTGCTGAAGGCGGCGCCATGACCGCCGCCTCCGTTCAAGAGACAAGGAAGACACAACATGACCGACCTCACAGACCACAGCGTGGCCTCCGCCCACGACACACGGCGCCGCATCTTCGCGATTGTCGGCGCGTCATCGGGCAATCTCGTCGAATGGTTCGACTTCTACGTCTATTCGTTCTGCGCGCTTTATTTCGCCCCCGCATTCTTTCCGAGCGGCAACACTACGACACAATTGCTCAACACGGCCGGCGTGTTCGCGGCGGGCTTCCTGATGCGCCCGATCGGCGGCTGGTTTTTCGGCCGTCTCGCCGACAAACATGGCCGCCGCATGGCGATGATGGTGTCGGTGTTCATGATGTGCGGCGGCTCGCTCGTGATCGCCGTGTTGCCCACGTACGCGCAGATCGGCGCGCTCGCGCCTGCGCTGCTGCTGGTCGCGCGTCTGTTCCAGGGACTGTCGGTGGGCGGCGAATACGGCACCAGCGCGACCTACATGAGTGAAGTCGCACTCAAGGGGCGGCGCGGTTTCTTCGCGTCGTTCCAGTACGTGACGCTGATCGGCGGCCAGCTGTGCGCGCTGCTCGTGCTGGTGGTGCTGCAACAAACGCTCTCCACCGCGGAGCTCAAGGCATGGGGCTGGCGAGTGCCGTTCGTGATCGGCGCGGTAGCCGCGTTGATCGCGTTGTATCTGCGTAAATCGCTCGATGAAACCACCACCGCCGCGACGCGTCAGCGCAAGGAAGCGGGCACGCTGCGCGGCCTGTGGAAGCACCGCGTCGCGTTTATGACGGTGCTCGGTTTCACTGCGGGCGGCTCGCTGATTTTCTATACGTTCACCACGTACATGCAGAAGTATCTGGTGAACACGGCGGGCATGAGCGCCAAGACGGCAAGCAATGTGATGACCGCGGCGCTCTTCGTCTACATGGTGCTCCAGCCGGCCTTCGGCGCGTTGTCGGACCGCATTGGCCGCCGCAATTCGATGCTGTGCTTCGGCCTGTTCGCGACCATCGGCACCGTGCCGCTTCTGCACGCGCTCAAAGACGTGACGAGCCCCTATGCGGCGTTCGCGCTCGTCGTGCTGGCGCTCGCGATCGTGAGCTTCTATACGTCGATCAGCGGCCTGATCAAGGCGGAGATGTTCCCGCCGGAAGTGCGCGCGCTCGGCGTCGGTCTCTCGTATGCGGTGGCCAATGCGATTTTCGGCGGCTCGGCCGAATACGTGGCGCTGTGGCTCAAGTCGGTCGGTAGCGAGTCGATGTTCTACTGGTATGTCACCTTGCTCTGCGCTATCGCCGGGCTCGTCGCGTTGCGCATGCGCGATCCGTCGAAAGAAGGCTACCTGCGTCACGAACCGTAAGTCTCCCGACCCACGTGCGCGCTTTCCACAAGCGCGCCGCGCACGTGCTCAGGACACCACGATTTCGGTGCCGAGCACGTGCAGCAGATCGCGCAGCGCTTCGGCCTGCGCCATTTTCGCGTCGCTGCGCAAATGGATCCGCACGGCTCGCCCGGCAATTCCGTCAACGGGTTGGGCGAGCCACAACTCCACCGCAAGTCCTAAACCCTCCGGCTGATTGACGGCAACCGGCTCGATCACGCGCGGCTTGAAACAGGCACTGTCGGACATGGCGAATCACCTCGAAGCTGATGACGTGTCCGGCTCATCGTAATCAGCGGCGTGCGCGAGTCCAAGCAACAAATACGTGTTTGCTAAGCAGAGGATGCTTAGCAGAAAAAACGCTGACCGCGCATGCCGGCGAGCCGCGGACGATCAGCCGGGCTCGGTCGTATCGGCGGCCAATTCGGCGACGAAGTCGCTCACTACCGCGCCGGTTTCGCCGTTCAAGGCCGCCGACGCGACAGGAGCGACCGGACTGACAAGAGCGACCGAACCCACAGGCGCGACAGGCGCAGCAGAGGCGGCGATCGCCACGGCCCGATCGCGCGCGCTCATCGCGGCTCGCGACAGCATCAGCAAATGGTAGTAAAGCCGCGCGCTCAAGCCATAGTGGTAGGCAAACAGATGAGCAAGCGCGATCTTGAAGCCGAGCCGGGCCTGACGGTTCCTCGCATGTACCGACACCACGATGGGCGCGAGCCGCCGCAGCGCGAGCTTGCGTGACGGCTCCAGTTGCGGCGGCAGCTTCAGCATCTTGACGAACGCGTAAGCACTGAGCGTGGCCGCCGACGACGTGCCGCGCGTGCTCTGCGAAATGGACGTCGCGGTTTTGCGATACACCGACACGTAATCGTGCAGATAAAACACCTCGCGCGCCGCGAGGCAAAGTTCGGTGCCGAACACGAAATCGCAGCACACGCCGTACTGTTCCTTGTAGCCGATGCGTTTGACGAGCCGCGCGTCGGCCATCCAGCCGTTGTTCGGGAACATCTGAATGAGGCCGGTCCTGCCGGGCAGCGGTTGCAACCCTTCGGCGTCCTTTGTACGGCGGAACGCCGCATTGAGCCGCGTGCTCGCCTCGACGTCGATCGCGCCGGAATGATCAGCCTCATACTGCGCGCCGAACGCGGCATCGAGCCGTGGATGCAGGTGCCAGAGCGACACCAGTTTCTCGACGCCGTCGGTGGCAAGCAGGTCGTCGTCGTGAATCAGCATAATCCTGTCGCCGCGCGCACGCTGGAAGAGGCTCGCGACATTGCGCGCCTGACCGAGCGGCGGCTCGTTCCTCGTATAGCGGATGCGCCGCTCGTTCCTGTAACGCGACGCGATGAGTTGTTCGGTGCGCGCATCAGTCGAGTCGTCGCCGATCACGATTTCCACATTGCCGTAGGTCTGCGCAAGACACGAGTCGATGCACTCGACGACCAGCTCCGGCCGGTTGCACGTCGGCAGGCAGATCGACACTTTGGCGGACTGGATGGCGGACTGGAAAGAGGGCGAGGGAATGAACATGGGCGTCGCCTTTGTTATCTGTTGAAGGGGCGGCAGCCGGTCTGCCTGGTCGCATACGTCGCTGCAAGCAGAAAAATAGTTCATCACGCCGAAAAAATATTCGGTAAAAAAACGGAAAAAATGTCTGGCGTATGAAAGGCGGTGGAAGGGAAAAATTTATGCAGCTTTGCCGCGCAAATGCAGCAAAGCCGCTTGTAGACCCACGCTTAATTTCAACCCACTGACGGTTCGCCTTCGCCCGGCTTCTGGCCGGGGCGATCGGCTGGCGACTGATCGCGTCCTTCGTCGCCGCGCTCCGGCAGCTTGCTTTTCTCGTTGTCGCTATGCACTGCCGGCTGCGGATGGGCGATGTCGTCCGGCTTATCGCCGGTTTGCTGCTTGGTGTCGGCCATGGCTTTCTCCTTGTGAAGACTCACCATGTGGAGCAAAGCCCGGGCCTGCGCGCGTTCAGTCGGTCTGTCCGGCGCCCGTCAGCGAAATAATGAAGTCGAGGAATGCCCGCACCTTGGCCGGCGGATGGTGCCGCGACGGGTACAGCGCATACAGCGGATAAACCTCGTCGCCCCACTCGGGAAAGAGTTCGACGAGCTTTCCGCTCGTCACAAGCGACTCGGCGCCGAGCGAGAGAATCTGCGCGACCCCCTGGCCTGCGGTGCATACGCTGTGCAGCGTGCCGACGTCGTTCACCGTCAGCCGCCCTTGAGGCGTGACGACCATTTTCCTGCGGCCGCGATGAAACTCCCACGTGAACGGATAACCGGTAAGCGGATCGCGAAACTTGATGCATGCATGCGCGCCGCTCTCGAGCTCCGCAGGGTTGGATGGATGTCCGTGCTTTTTCAGATACGAAGGCGCGGCCACTGTGAGAATGCGCGTGTCGAGCACCTTGCGTGCGATCAGCGACGACACCGGCGGCTCGCCGAAGCGGATCGCGACGTCGAAACCGTCGCCGACCATATCGCCCAACTGGTCGCGCGTGATCAGTTCGAGCTGCAGATCCGGGTGTTTGTCGACGAAACCGCCCAGTCTGGGTCCAAGCACCAGCCGCGAAAAGAACGGGTCCATGTTGACGCGCAGGCGGCCGCGCACCGCTGTCACGCCTTGCGCGGCCGAGGCTGCCGCTTCTTCGAGACCGCTTAGCAGCGGCACGATCTGTTCGTAGAAGCGCCGGCCCTCGTCGGTGAGCGTAACCGAGCGTGTGGTGCGGTCGAACAGCCGGATACCCAGGCGCGCCTCGAGCCGCGCGACGGAGCGGCTCACACCCGACTGCGACATGTCGAGCGCCACGCCTGCCGCCGCGAAACTTCCGCAATCGACGATCGCTGTCAGCACGCCCATGCCGTTCAGCATGCGCTCGTCAAATGGCATCTGTAAGTCCTTTCTTATTCGTGAACGGCGTCCATGCTAACGCGAAACGCCGTGCCGGAACCCGAGCGAGAACAAAGCGGAATCCGCTTATGCGTATCGCATCAACATGCAACAACGAAGTCGCCAGGCAACACGGCGAGCAGACAGTGACGCTTCCTTCAACGCCCGACACCCTGGCTGGCCGGCGCACGCACGCGGGGCGCGGTGTCGAGGTGACGAAACACCCATGCCGACATCAGCGTGATCGCGCCGACGCACACGAAGCTCAGGCGGAAGCCGAGCGCGGCCGAGCCCCATTGCGCGGAAAAGAGTTTCACGAGGCCGCCGCCAATGGATACGCCGAGGCCGATCGCCAGCATCTGCACCATTGAAAACAGGCTGTTGCCGCTGCCGGCGTCTTCATGCGAGAGATCCTTGAGCGTGACGCTGTTCATCGCGGCGAACTGCATCGAATTGGCCGCACCGAACACCGCCAGAATCACTATCTCGACGAAAAGCGGCGTGCCGCGCGTGATCAAGGCGAAGGCAACAATGGACGAACCCACGACCAGCGTATTGACCAGCAGAAACAGGTCGTAGCCAAAGCGTCGCACGAGCGACGCGATCCAGCGTTTCACGATCGTGCCCGCGAGGGCCGCGGGCAGCATCATCAGACCGGAATGCAGCGGCGTATAGCCCAGTTCCAGTTGCAACAGCAGTGGCACGAGGAATGGCACGGCGCTCGAGCCGATGCGGCATACGAGATTGCCGATCAGACCCACGCTGAAGTTCGGCTCGCCGAAGAGCGAGAGCTTGAAGAGCGGGTTGCGCCGCCGTCTTGCGTGCGGGATATAAGCGAGCGCGCTCACTGCCGCCAGCGCGAACAATGCCGCCAACCACGCAGCCTGGTGGGTCGGCGCGGGGGCGTCGACGGCCAGCGAAAAGGCGATCATGCACAGCGACAGCAACCCGCAGCCAATGAAATCGAACGGCGGCGCCTGCCTCTCACCGTGCGATGGAAGAAAGCGCTGCACCGCGTAGAGACCCGCGGCGCCGATCGGCACGTTGATCAGAAAGATCCAGTGCCATGTGATCGCCTCGACGAGCCAGCCGCCGAGCGTCGGCCCGGCGATCGGGCCCAGTTGTCCCGCGACCGAAATGAACGCGAGCGCGGAGACGTATTGTTCGCCGGAGACGCTGCGCAGCACGGCAAGGCGTCCGATAGGCAGCAGCATCGAGCCGCCCACGCCTTGCAGCACGCGCGCGATCACGAGTTGGCCGAGCGTATGCGCGCTCGCGCAACAGACCGAGCCGATCACGAAAATCAGGATCGCGGCGAAATAGACGCGCCGCGTGCCAAAGCGGTCGGCGAGCCAGCCGGATGCGGGCGTGAGCATCGCCATGGTCAACGTGTAGGCGACCACGATCGGCTGCATCGCAAGCGGCGCGACGTGCAGGCTGCGCGCGATCGACGGCAGCGCCGTATTGACGATCGTGGTGTCGAGCGACTGCATGAAGAAGCCGGCGGCGACGATCCACAGTAGCGCGGTATGCGACGAATCCCTGGTCATGTGATGGCGAATGGTCGGCGCACGGCGCCCTTGTCTGAGGTTTTGTCAGCAAACGCTTCAATGATATGGGCATCGCGACGGCGCGGGAAGTCCGGCGAATTTCCCGACGGCAGCGGGGCGCGTGAGCCGGGCAGTGTCGCGCCCACGCCACCCGTGTCGATTTTGTTTTTTGACGCGAACCCGCATCGTTATAATTTTCCATATAAGGTACGTTGTTTCATAGAAGGAACAAATGCCGCTTAGGAAAATAACGATCACCGGGGAAGAGACACACCGTCATGACCAGAAAGCTCACCATCAATCTACGCATCGCAATCACGATTGCATTCCTCGGCGCGCTGCTTGTTGTCATTGGCGCGCTTGGCATTTTCGGCATGGCCGAAAGCAACCAGGCACAGCGCGAGGCGTACAACGTACATTTCGCGTCGGTGGTGGCGCTCGGCAAGTCGGGCACGGCCATGTCGCGGGCGCGCTTCGGGCTCGACTGGGCAATGAGCAATCCGCACTCGCCGCAACTGAACGCGCAACTCGAACGCGCGCGCATGTTGCTCGGCGAATCGGATACCTGGTGGCGCAGTTTCCGCGATCTGCCGAAGACGCCCGAACTGCAACGCCTTACCGACGACCTCGACGCAAAGCGTACCGCCGTGCGGCGCGACGGCATCGACCAGTTGATCGACGCAATCCGCACCGGCGACGCGAGCTGGATGGACGAGACGCGCGCGAATCGGCTAATCGCGTTGTACACCGCGATGAACGCGAGTCAGGGCGCGTTGGAGGCCTATCTGAACCAGCAGGCCGCCGACGCCAACGAGCGCTCCGCCGCGCTCTTTCATGGATTGTTGAGTGCGAGCATCGGCAGCGTGCTGATCGGTCTCACAGTCGCATTTTTTAGTTGGCGCACGTTGCGCCGCGCGATCATGGACCCGCTGCACGCCGCGCTTCGCCAGTTCGATGCGATTGCCGCAGGCGAGCTGACGACGCGCGTCGCGATCCGTTCGAACGACGAAATGGCGACACTGCTGCGCGGACTCGCGTCGATGCAGGACAAGCTTCGCGCGACGGTGACAAGCGTGCGCGCGGGATCGCATTCGATTGCGTCGTCGACACAGCAGATCGCGGCGGGCAATCTCGATCTGTCGCAGCGCACGGAGGAGCAGGCGGCGTCGCTGGAACAAACCGCCGCGGCGATGGAAGAGTTGACCTCGACCGTGCAGCTTAATGCCGAGCATGCGCACCATGCGAGCGAGCTGGCCACCAGTGCGTCGGAAATGGCCGTTCAGGGGCGCGATTCAGTGGGAGGCATGGTGGAGACGATGCACGCGATTCATGCCGGAGCCGCGAAGATGACGGGCATCATCGCTGCCATTGAAGGCATTGCGTTCCAGACCAACATTCTGGCATTGAACGCGGCAGTCGAAGCGGCGCGTGCCGGCGAAGAAGGACGCGGCTTCGCTGTCGTGGCCGGCGAAGTGCGCAGTCTCGCGCAACGTTCAGCGGCCGCCGCGAAGGAGATCGGCTCGCTGATCGCCGAGTCGAATTCGCGCGTCGAAAGCGGTGCGGCGCTTGTCGATCGCGCGGGCAGCACCATGCGGGAAATAGAAGCCGCGATCCAGCGCGTCGCGCGCATCGTCGGAGAAATCGCGGCGGCTTCCAAGGAACAGAGCGAAGGCATCAAGCAGGTGAGTCTCGCCGTCACGCAGATGGACGAGGTGACCCAGCAGAACGCGGCGCTCGTTGAGGAAAGCGCGGCGACTGCGAACTCGCTCGCGGATCAGGCGCGGCAGTTGAGCGAACTGACCGGGGCGTTCAAGGTCGCGCTCGCTTGAATTGCGTTGATTGCCTTGATGTGGTGCGAAGCGAGCGCATTGCAAACCGCTTCATACCGCTTGATGCCATTGATGCCGCGGCTGCCTGCTCACGCTTCGCGTTGCGATTTACTGCTTGATTCACTGCTTCACTGAGCCAGCTCAGAACGCGAAGCGCGGTGCAATGCATTCGCGCAACCGGTGCTCATGCAGGCATCTTGCGGAACGAAATGGCGAAGCGATTCCACGCGTTGATCGCCGAAATAAGCAGCGTCAGGTCGACCAGTTCTTCGTCGCCGAAATGCGGGCGCACCGCTTCCCAAACCGCGTCGGGCACATGGTCGTGCGAGACGAGCGTGAGGGCTTCCGTCCATTCCAGCGCGGCGCGCTCGCGATCGGTGAAGAACGGCGTTTCGCGCCAGGTGACGACGGTGGCGAGGCGCCGGTCCGTTTCGCCGGCTTTACGGGCGTCGGCAGTGTGCATATCGACGCAGAAAGCACAGCCGTTGATCTGCGATGCGCGCAGGCGAACCAGGTCCGCGAGCGACTTTTCTATCGACGATTTTCCGATGCGTTCTTCAAGACCCAGCATGGCTTTGATAGCGGCGGGACCGGCTTTGTAGAAATCGAGACGTTGTTGCATGATTCACTCCTTGGCGTTTAGTGGAACGCATCAATGATGCGGTGAGTGAATACTAGTCGCGGCACTGGCTTTGCAAAATGGCCATTTTTGGCGATTTTCAGGTAACCACTTTTGCGTTGTGAAAACCGGTGGGCGGCTCGACGAGCGTCCTTGCTCACTGTAATGGCATCGTTGCCGCGCCTACGGCGATTCGGTATGGTGGGTCACTGGTCCCATCGAAGAGATACTGAATGACGTCCGCCGCCGAGCCTCCATCACTAAAGGGCTCAGAATCAGCTTTGCAGTCAAATCCGCAGCCAGTTTCACAGACTGCCTCCGAGCCGGTATCGGAGCCGCCCTCTGAATCCATCCGTTCCGATGTGCTGATCGTCGGAGCGGGCCCCGTTGGCCTCTTTGCCGCTTTCGAAGCCGGGGTGATCGGGCTGTCCTGCCAGATAGTCGATGCGCTCGACAAGATTGGCGGCCAATGCACCGAGCTGTATCCGGACAAGCCGATCTACGATATTCCCGCGATACCGTCTTGCACCGCGCGTGAACTGGTGGACCGGCTGCTCGCGCAATGCAAGCCGTTCGATGTTCCCATTCATCTTGAGCAGCGGGTCGAATCGGTCGAACAACGCAGCGACGGCCGTTGGACCGTGCGGACCGATCGCGGCCTCGTATTCGACGTCGCTGCAATTCTGCTCGCGGCCGGCAACGGCGCCTTCGTGCCGCAGAAGCTGCCGCTTGCGGAAGCCGCGCCGCTCGAATCGCGCTATGTGCATTACAGCGTGCAGCGTCTCGCCGATTTCGCCGACAAGACCGTTGTCGTGGCAGGCGGCGGTGATTCCGCGCTCGACTGGGCGCTTGCGTTGCGCAAGGTCGCGCGACGCGTCACGCTCGTGCATCGGCGAAATGGCTTTAGCGCGGCCGACTCCAGCGTGGAGTTGATGCGGCGCGCAGTGGAAGCAGGGGAGATGGATTTTATCGTCGGCGCGATTTCGGGGCTTACTGTTGCAAGCGACGCGGAAGCCGATGCGCTCAAATCCATCACATTGCGACATATCGAGGGTGAGACCGAACTGCCAACCGAACAGCTCGTCGTGCTGTACGGACTGGTCGCCGATCTCGGTCCGATCGGTCACTGGGGCTTGAGCATTCACGGCGGCCGTGTGGACGTGGATACATCCAACTACGAAAGCTCGCGACCAGGCATTTTTGCGGTCGGCGACATCGCCAATTATCCGAACAAGCAGAAGCTCATTTTGTCGGGCTTTCACGAGGCTTCGCTCGCGTTGAGAAAGGCCTATTCATACGCGTATCCGGACAAGAAACGCGTGCATGTCCATTCGAGTTACGACGCAAAACTTGCGGAGAAGGTCAGCGCGGCGGGATAACTTCGCACGCGCTTGCAGAAGACCCGGTTGCGATCGCTGGATCGCACCGGGTCTTTTTTACATCACGTCGCGCTATTTTCCCGCAGGCTGACTTGCGGCAGCCGCGGCGCTCGCGGCCTTGTCCTTTTTCTTGGCTTCATGATGGCCTATCGCACAGCCTGCTGCTGCGCCGGCCACGCCGTGACCGCCCGCAACATGGCCACCGACGCCGCCGACAACCGCGCCCTTGGTGCAGCCTTCGGCGTGCGCTGCAGTGTGCATGAAAGCGAGTGACGCCACGAGAGCCGTGGCAAGAGATGCGCGTTTCAATGGAAGCTCCTTGTGTTGTTGATCCAATCGTAAGTGGTCCAAGCAATTGCGGGACCTGACGACTGACAGCGGTCCGAAAGCTTCAGGCAAAAGATTGGTGAACATCATGGCAGAGGTGCAATGCGTCGCACCGCATCGCGATACGAGCGTCATCTCACGAACTGCGGCGTTGCGAACGGCATGCGGTTTGCTGAACGCAGACATGCGCGGAGAAGTTGCCGATGCCGCCTGGCTTTACTCCCGTGCATTCAACTGTCTGATCGACGGGTTTGACGCAGCAGGCAACGTGCGCTCGACCCTCTCATGCGGCGTCGTCACCCGTTTCACAGAACACCTCAAAAAGACAGGCGGCGCGAGACCGCTACAAGGAGGACAAACAATGATGGACGCGATCTATCTGCTATTCGGGCAAGGCAGGGATCTCGACCCGCTGCAGATGAGCTTGCGCGCCTTCGTGGTGTTTCTCGTCACGCTTGTGCTGATCAGGATTTCAGGCCGGCGTTCGTTCGGCAAACGCTCGCCGTTCGATTCGGTCGTGGTGATTCTGCTCGGCGCGACGTTGGGCCGTGCGATTGTTGGCGCATCGCCGTTCGTCGCGACGGTTCTCGCGTCGTTGATGATCGTCGTGTGTCACCGCGTCCTTGCATGGGCGTGCGTGCGATCTTCCGCGATTGAGCGGCTCATCGGCGGCGTCGAGCGTGAGGTCTACCACAACGGTGCGTTCAACGAACGGGAAATGAAAGCCGCGCTGATGACACGGAACGATGTATGCGAAAGCGTGCGCCAGAAAACCGGCTCACGGTCGATGGACAAAGTGGCGGCCGCCATTCTCGAACGCAATGGCGACGTCAGCGTGATCCATAAGGACCAGTGAGCAGGCGGGCCGATGCTCCGGTGTCAGCCGCGGCCGCCGCGTGAGATCTCCTCGCCGGCGCGCGGCGGCAGGCGCAGCGTAACGGGAATGGACGCGAAAGAGCACAGTCCGACTACAAGAAACGCGGGCCAGAAATCCGACCACATGATGGCTTCATGGCCGTGCAGCAAACGCGAAATCTGCAACACGATGCCGCCGACCGTCACGCCGAGGCCGAGGGACATCTGCTGCACGACGCTGCCCAGGCTCGTTGCGCGTCCGACGTCGCGGCTCGCGATTTCGGCATAGGTCAGTGAATTGAGACTCGTGAATTGCAGCGCGGGAAAGAAGCCGCCAAGCAGCACGACCACCCAGATGATCCACGTTGGCGTACCAGGAAAAAACAGTCCGCAGGCCGCGATCGAGACTCCTGATAGCGCGGCATTGACCACCAGCACAGAACGAAAGCCATAGCGATGCAGCACGCGCGACGCAACCGTGCGCATGAACATTCCGCCGAATGCGGACGCGCAGGTGATCAGCCCCGATTGAAACGCGCTCATGCCGTGACCTTCCTGCAGCATCAGCGGCAACAAGAACGGCAGTGCACCGAGGCCGATGCGGAACAACGACCCGCCGAGCACGCTTGCCTGAAACGTCGGCACCTTGAAGAAGCGCAAGTCGAGCAGCGGCAGCCGTGCGCGCAGCGCATACGCGACATACACGGCAAGCAGGACGGCGCCCACCGCGCACATGCCGAACGCGTCGAGATTCGAAATCAGTTCGCCGCCAATCAGCGACAATCCCAGCAGAAGAAGCACCGCGCCCGCCGCCGACAGAAAAAAGCCGATCCAGTCGAGCGGACCCGGGTGCGGCTCGCGCGTGTTCGCAATGTGTTTGTTCGTCAGATAGATGCCGAGAATCCCGATCGGCACGTTGATGAAAAAAATCAGACGCCAGTGCAGATAGGTCGTGATAAATCCGCCGAGCAGCGGACCGGCCGCGGGGCCGAGCATCGCGGGCACGCTCAGATAATTCATCGCACGGATGAAATCGGTTTTGTGCACAACCCGGAAAATGATGATTCGCCCGACCGGCACCATCATCGCGCCGCCGACGCCTTGCACGAAACGCGCGAGGGTAAAGGTGGCAAGCGAGTTGGAGGCCGCGCACAACAGCGACCCCGTGACGAAGATGCCGATGGCGGTGCGAAATACCGTGCGTGCGCCGAAGCGGTCGGCGAGCCAGCCGCACACCGGAATGAATACGCCGAGGCCGAGCACGTAGCTGGTCACCGCGATTTTGAGCGTGACGGGGTCGCGCCCGAAGTCGCGCGCCATGGCGGGCAGGGCGGTGACGATCACGTTTGCGTCGACGCTTTCCATGAACATCGCGCACGCGACGATCAGAGGCGCAATAAGGGCTTTCTCGGCGACGGTCATGGAGGAGGCCGCGGTGGGCTGTCGCGGGCAAAAGGGTCATTATTGCACCTGTACGGTGCGGTTTGTTAATACTGCCCGCTGCCATTGCGCCCTTTTTTTGCCCCGGTCGGCTCGTGCGAGACAGGTCCACGTCTGTGACTCTTGCGCAACATGTTTGTTTTTTGTTGCGCTGCGCAATAAGAAGACTATAATCGGGTTATTCCCTAGGTAGAAACCCTATACAGGAGCCCGACCATGAACACCGCCTCTAACACTGCATCCGCTCGCAACACCGTCGCCACCAACGGTAACTGGCTCGCAAAGCTGCGCGCACTCGCGCTGCACGCGCTGAATCTGCATCTGCAAAACTGCGCTGTGATCGCTGAAGCGCATCGCCGCCCGCAGTAAGGCTCGCGCGCTGGTGCCCGCGCCTCGAAAGGCCGGGTGCAAGCTTGCTTGCGCCGTGCTGGCGCTTTCCGCCGATACGGCTCGGTAAAGCGATAGCCTTCGCAGGCCGATCAGAGAGAAGCAAGCGGAAACAAGCAGAAACAAGCGGCGCATTTGCGCCGCTTGTGCTTTGTGCGTCTGCTAATTCGTAGTTTGTGTCCGCTCATTCACCCGAGCGACGCGGTACTCGGGCAAGCGTTTGACGCACTTTCGTTGCTCGCGCAGACAAAGCGCTCATCACGAGAGCGGTCGACACCAGACCGACCAGATACAAGCCCGCCATCATCCAATCCTGTTCTGCCATCATCGTTCTCCAGTCAAGTGCCTCGTTCTTGCGGCTAACACGTCGCATCTCGTGAGGCTGATGCTTGCGATTACGGCAGATGTGGCGAAAAGCTTAACCGGCGCTATTCGCGCCCACGAAGTTTTCCCACTGAGATTCACCCGGCGGATATGCACGTTTAACCCACGCTAGTGCGCGCGCAAAGCCGCTACAGCAGCGTTCCGTTCCGGCAATTTGCGGATCTTCGTTCGCGGCGCCGAATAAGCGTTTAAACTTCAGCCCCCTGGATTCAACACCCGCCGACCGGGCGCCAGAACGCTCCGCGAAGCCCGCCCGTTGCACACAATCGGCCCAGGTTAAACCCCGGCGCCAAGGCCTGCACTGTCAACCTTTTAACCTGTCTGCCGTTATCCAGTTGTAATCGCCGAACCGGCGACCTTGCGGCAGACGGCCCGTCGCCGCGACAGCTCCACGCAAGGCCCGCATTGACCATGTTCCATCGATATAAGAATAATTTCGGCCGCATAGGCGCGATGTTCGTTCGTGCATCGAAGACCTCTCGCATCAGGGGATTACTCTCGCCCGTTTTCGCGCTTGCAATCTGCGCGCTGCTGCTCGTCGTGCTCCAGCATCTGTCGCAGGCCGTCGATTACCGCTCGGTCATGCACGAGCTGCGCCGGCTGACGGCCGGCGAGTGGACCGCCGCGCTCGCCGCCACGGCGCTTAGTTATGTGGCACTGGTCGGTCGCGATGCAGTCGGCCTGCGCTATCTGGGCGCGGCCGTGCCTCGCGCAGCGCTGTGGATCGGCGCCACGGCGGGCTCCGCGCTCGGCAATGCCACCGGCTTCGGCGCATTGACTGGCGGCGCGGTGCGCGCCCGCGTGTACGGCGTGGCGAATATCACGCCCGCACAGATCGGCCGCATGACCGTATTCACGAGCGTTTCGCTCGCGCTCGCACTTGTACTGATGACGGCGCTCGGCATGGTGTGCGTAGGCGGCAGGCTTGCCCCGATGCTGCATCTGTCGCCCGCCACCGTTCGCTGGGTGGGTGCGTTGCTGCTGGTTGCGCTCGGCCTGCTGTGCGCCGCATGCCGCGTCGAAACGCGCTCGGTCCGCACACGCTGGCAGTGGCTGTCGTTCGACATTCCCGCTCGCCGCGATCTGCTAGAACAGGTGGGGCTTGCGGTGGTCGATGTAGTCGCCGCCGGCCTCGCGCTGTGGGCGCTGCTGCCGCACGCCGACGTGAGCTTCGTCACGTTCATCACCGTCTATGCCGCGGCCATGCTGCTCGGCATGATCGGTCATACACCTGGCGGCGTCGGCGTATTCGAAGCGGCAATGGTGTTCACGCTGAACGGAAGTGTGGCCACGCAGCAGATGGTCGCTGCGTTGCTCGCTTATCGTGCGATCTATTTTGGCGTGCCGCTGGTCGTTTCGGCTGCGCTGCTCGCCGGTTTCGAAGGCCGCGCGTTGAAAGGCCGCCTGCCGTTGCGGCACGCCGCGGGCGCGTCGAGACTTGCGCCGCTCTTCCTGAGCCTCGTCACGTTCGTGGTCGGCGGCATGCTGGTGATCTCCAGCGCAACGCCCGCGTTCTGGCAGCGTCTTCATATTTTGCGCGACGTGCTGCCGCTGTGGGTTCTGGAAAGCTCGCAGATGCTGTGCAGTGTGCTCGGCGTGCTGTTGCTGTTCGTCGCGCGCGGTCTGCTAAGGCGTCTCGACGCCGCCTGGTGGATGACCCTGGCTCTCGCCGTGGTGAGTCTCGCGCTGTCCTTGACCAAGGGTCTCGCATTCGTCGAAGCAGGTGTGCTGTGCACGCTGATCGTGCTGCTGCTTGCAACGCGCCGGCGTTTCAATCGTCATTCGTCGCTGTTTGCGGAGCGCTTCACGGCCGGCTGGCTCGTGTCGGTTGCGATGGTGCTGATGCTCGCCACTTGGGTCATGCTGTTCGCTTTTCGCGACGTTCCCTATACGCGCGACCTGTGGTGGCAATTCGCTTTCGACGAACGCGCGCCGCGTGCGCTGCGCGCGACGCTGGCCGCGAGTCTGTTTGCGGCGACGTTCTCGTTCTGGCAGTTGCTGCGCCCCGCGCCGGGCCACTTCGTGAAACCGGCGCCGGAAGATCTGCACGACGCGGCGCGCATCGTGCGTGCGCAGGAGCGCAGCGACGCCGGTCTCGCGCTGATGGGCGACAAGAGTTTTCTGTTCTCGGAGTCGCGTGAAGCTTTCCTGATGTACGCCAAATATGGGCGCACGTGGGCCGCACTGCACGATCCGGTCGGGCCGCGCGAAGAGTGGGCGGGCCTCATCAGCAAGTTCGTCGCGCTCGCGCATGCGCATGGCGGACGCGCGGCGTTCTATCAGGTGCGCGCCAACGCTTTGCCGTTGTACCTCGACGCGGGCCTTTCGCTGATGAAGCTCGGCGAGGAAGCCCATGTCGTGCTCGACGATTTCGATCTGAAGGGTTCACACCGCGCGCATCTGCGCTACGCGCTCAAGCGCGGCGAGCGCGACGGTTTCACCGTCGAAGTGATCGATCAGGCGAATGTGCCGGCGTCGCTCGAAACGTTGCGCGGCATTTCCAACGGCTGGCTCAACAGCCGCGACGCGCGTGAGAAGAGCTTTTCGGTGGCAGCCTTCACCGACGAATACCTCGCCGCGCAGTCGGTCATGCTGGTGCGCCAGAACGGGGAGCCGGTTGCCTTCGTCACGTTCATGACGACCGACCTGAACACCGAGGCGACTGTCGGCGTCATGCGTCACGTGGAAAGTGCGTCGCCGTACGCAATGGAATATCTGTTCACGCAGCTCGCGTTGCATCTGAAACAGGCCGGATTCCGCTCGCTGAGTCTCGGCATCGCGCCGCTCTCGGGTATGCAGCCGACGCCGCTCGCGTCGCGCTGGCATCGGGTTGCGGGCATCGTGTGGCGCTTCGGCGGCCGCTTTTATAACTTCCGCGGGCTGCGCGCTTTCAAGAGCAAGTTCCAGCCGCATTGGGAGCCGCGCTATCTCGCGGCGTCGGGTTCGGTAGGCGTGGTTTTCACGCTCGCCGACCTGTCATTGCTGGCAGGAGGCCGGCGTTCATGACCTTGCATTCGTTTTTCAGGCTTGCTGTCGTAGCAGGCCTCGTCAGTTGCAGCACGCTCGCCAAAGCGGCGTCGACCACCATTCCCGGCGGCCGCTACGGCAACGTCACCGTCACGCAGCCGGTGGGTCCGTTGCGTGGCTTCGTGGTGCTTTACTCGCAGGCAAGCGGCTGGAGCGCGGCCGATCAGCACAGCGCCGAGGCGCTCGCCAAGGCCGGCGCATTGACCGTTGGCGTGGATACGGCACGGTATGCAGCGAACCTCGCGACGGATCTGGCGCAGAAGAAAGAGACCTGCAATCAGCTCGTGGGCGACGCCGAAGCGTTGAGCCATCAACTGGAACGGCAATCGCAGTCGAGCCACTATTTCGCGCCGATCGTCGCGGGCACCGGGCAGGGCGCGACGCTCGCCATGCAGGTGCTCGAACAGGCGCCTTCGAACACGATTGCAGGTGCTGTTTCAGTGGATGCCGAGCCCACGCTCGATCGGCGTTTCCGGCCGTGCCCGCCGGATGCAACCATCATTCGCGACAAGATTCCTGGCTTTGTAGAAAAAGCGTCGACGGGCAACGCCGATCGCGCGCGGCTCGTCACGTTGATTGCGCCGCATCTGCAAACCATATCGGCCCATGACGACGACGTCTCCGATCTGCCGTTGATCGAGTTGCCGGCGGCGCATCCCAACGGCTTGATGGCGATCGTGATATCCGGCGACGGCGGCTGGCGCGATCTCGACAAGACCATCGCGCAGGCGTTGCAGAAAGACGGCGTGTCGGTGATCGGCTGGGACAGCCTGCGCTATTTCTGGAGCGAGAAGCCGCCCGCGCAGACGAGCCGCGACCTCGCACGTGTGATGCAAACCTACGGCGCGCGCTGGCACGCGCAGCACATCGCGCTTATCGGCTATTCGTTCGGCGCGGACGTAATGCCTTTCGCATACAACCGCTTGCCCGACGCGTTCCGCGCGAAGGTGTCGCTGATTTCGCTGCTCGGCTTCGCGCCGGACGCCGACTTCCAGATCCGCGTAGGCGGCTGGCTCGGCATGCCCGCAAGCGATAAGGCGTTGAAGGTGCGCCCCGAGTTGACCCGCGTGCCGCCCGCGATCGTGCAGTGCATATACGGCGCAGACGAAGAAGACACGCTGTGTCCCGCGCTGACGAAGACGGGCATCGAAGTGATCCGTACGTCGGGCGATCACCACTTCGGCGGCGACTACAACGCGCTCGAACGACGCATTCTCGCCGCGTTCAGGAAGCAGAGCGGCGTGCAAGACTGATTGTTCAAACGGCGCGTCATGCGCCGTTGTTGCATGGGTGTTTCATCGACGTTGCAGCGAGGTTTCATCAGCGTTGCGCTGCCTCGTCGTTCGAGCGTCCCATTCTGGGCGTCGGCCTCACGTATTCCCGCAGCCATCGCTGCCGGTTCTTCAAAAACGCGCGCGGTTCATCAGCGCGTTTTTCTCCTCAGCGCTCGAATGCGACGCGCACCCAATCATCGCCGCCGCCGCGTCCGCAGTCAGCGCGACGCGCGTTCTCCCGCACGCTCGATCGCGGTGTGAGAGCGTTATCGTACATATACCGGCGCGGCCGGATCCTATGATCATTCCAAATCCTTCAATGGCCGGCGGCACGAGTATTTGCTCGCGCAACTGACGTTGCAAGGCGCCGTTTTCGTTCATCCTGGTTACGACATTCTGCTGCGGTAACTCAGTGCGCCACCGCGCACTGCGTCCGCTCGGCAGTGTGTGTCCGACATGACGGAGAACCGCTTTCGCCCGGTTGCCGACCGTGCGCGGCGGGACCGTGCATGTGCAACGCGAGGCCGTGAATGCTGGATTCCTTTTTCTTCGACACTGCCGCAAGCGAGCCCGAGCGGCCCGCGCTCTGGGTCGACGAACACCTGTATTGCTATGGCGAACTCGCTTCGCGTGCGAGCCGTATCGCGGCCGGACTGACATCGGCAATGCCCGCCGACGGCGTTCGCCGTTGTCTGCTTTTCGCACACCGCAGCGTCGCCGCCTATGCGGGTTTGCTCGGCGTCATGAAGGCGGGCTTCGCCTACGTGCCGCTCAATCCGACGCTGCCCGCCGCCCGTATCGCGGCGGCCGTCGAGCAGTCGGCGGCGCCCGTGCTGCTGGTCGATCGCCGCTGTACGGCTTTACTCGATGAAGTGCTCATGCTGATAGACGAGTGCCCCCAAATCTTTTTCATCGACGATGAGGAAGATTTCAGCGGCATGGACGACTCTCCGGCTGGTCGCCGCGTGGCGGATCTGCCTCGATTATCGGATTCATTGTGCATTGACCCGTGCCGCGCGGTTGAACGCGCGCTGAACGATCACGCATACGTTCTCTTCACGTCGGGCTCCACCGGAGCGCCGAAAGGCGTGCCGATCTCGCACGCGAACGCCTGCGCCTACGTCGCCGCGCAACTTCAATTGCTCGGCCGGCTACCTGATGCACGTTATGCACAATTTTGCGAACTGTCCTTCGATCCTTCGGTGCACGACATGTTCGTGTGCTGGGCGAACGGCGCCTGCCTGTACGTGCCGAAAACGGTCGAGCCGATCTACAACGCGGCTTTCATCCGCGAACATGCGATCACGCATTGGAACAGCGTGCCCTCGGTGGCTGCCTTCATGCGTCAGTTGCGCAAGCTCACGCCCAACCAGTTCGCGAGTCTGCGCGTGACGTGCTTCGGCGGCGAACCGCTGCCCGTGTCACTCGCGCAGGCATGGCAGCAGGCGGCGCCGCAGAGCCGCATTTTTAACCTCTACGGCCCGACGGAAACGACCGTCGCGTGCACCGCTTTCGAAGCCACGCCGCGATTTCTCGCCGATGCAACGCACGCCGTCATGCCGCTTGGCCGGGCCTTGCCCGGCATGGAACTGCTGATCGTCGACGCAGCTTTGCAGCCGGTCGCACAAGGCGAGAGCGGTGAATTGCTGATCGGCGGCCCACAGGTCGCGGCAGGCTACCTGCGCGCGGACGAACCCAACAATTGCCGGTTCGTTACAGGGCGTTATGCGGGCTTGCGCTCATCGCACTGGTACAGAAGCGGCGACGCCGCACGCGAGGTGCCGCAAGAGGGCATCGTCTTTCAAGGGCGTCTCGATACGCAAGTGAAGATTCGCGGCAACCGCATCGAGATCGAGGAAGTCGAGCAGGTGGTTCAGACGAGTAGCCGCGCCGCGCTTTGCGCGGTGATCGCATGGCCCGTCGATGAAGCAGGCCGCGCGCACGGCTTGCTTGCGTTCGTGACGCACACGCCGGTCGACGTCTCGCAGATTCTGCATGCATGCCGTCAGCGCCTGCCGGCCTACGCGGTGCCGCAGCGAGTCATCGCGCTCGACGCAATGCCGCTGAACGCAAACGGCAAGATCGACAGAAGGGCGCTCGCGGCTCATTGCGCGAGCGGCGATGCGTTCTCCTTACGGACACACAGCATCCGCGACGGCGACGTTCGAGTGCCGCGCGAGAAATTCACGCAATCGGGGAAATGAATGAAACATCATGTGCGCCGCATTCTCGAGGAGACCGCCTGCCTCGATGTCGAAATCGACACGCTAGGCGATAACGACGATCTATACGCTGCCGGTTTGTCGTCGCTGGGCACCGTGCGAGTGATGCTGGCCGTCGAAGAAGCGTTCGCGATCGAGATTCCGGGCTCGCTGATCACCCACGACATGTTCGCGAGCATCGCTGCGCTGGCCGGCGTGATCGCGCAACTCGTGCCGGAGGAGTCGATTGCAACGCGAAGCTGAGGCTGTACTCCGGCAATCTCTCGCAACGGTCACGAGCACGATGAGACCGGTTGCGTTCAACGGCTGTTCGGGATGGCTGCATGGGCCGGCCGCTTTGCAGCCCGAGATGGGCGTGGTGCTGTGCAATCCGTTCGGCTATGAGGCGCTTTCCGTGTATCGCGGCTGGCGCGAACTCGCGGACGTGCTGACCGCACGCGGTGCCGTCGCGTTGCGTTTCGACTATCCCGGCACGGGCGACTCGGGCGGCAACGAGGAAGACCCGCTGCGCTGGCGTGCATGGATCGACAGCATCAAGGCCGCGGTTGAATTTCTGCGTGCGGAAACCGGCGTGGAGCGCGTCACGCTGTGCGGTCTGCGCGTAGGCGCCACACTCGCCGCATTCGCCGCGCAAGAACTGGGCGGCGTCGACAACCTCGTACTGTTGATGCCCGTGATTTCCGGCAAGGCATACATACGCGAACTGGAGCTTCAGCAGCATACGTGGCTCGCCGCCCAGACCGCGCTCGGATTGCATCTCGACGAAGAGTTGCCGCACACCGTCGGCGCGCACGGCTTCAGGCTCTATCCGGACACGCTCGAACTGCTTGCAAAAGTCGATCTCGAACGGGCTGCGGAGTGTGGCGCTCCGTGCGGCAGCGCGGCTGGCACCGGGCTTCCCGCGCGCCGTGTGCTGTTGCAGGATCTGGCCGGCAGCCCCCGCTTGAAGCGGCTCGCCGCTCGTTACATGGCGCTCGGCGCGCAAGCGGACGTGCAGTTCTTCGGCGAATACAGTAAGTTTCTGACCGATCCGAGCTACAGCGAGCCGCCTCGCCGTGCGTTCGACAGCGTGCTGCAATGGCTCGGCGCGGGCACTGCGTCAGCGCCGCTTCCGAAGGTGGAAGTACTGGACGCCGCGGCATCGGCGAGTATCGCTTTTGCGCACGGGCGCGAGACGCCGGTCGTGTTCGGCGGCTACGTCGGTGTGCTGTGCGAACCACAACGCGCGCTCGACGCAGCGCCCGCTGTTCTCTTCGTCAACACGGGTGGTGTGCACCGGATCGGCGACAGCCGCTTCACCGTGCTGATGGCTCGGCGGCTCGCGGCGCAGGGCATCGCATCGCTACGCATGGATCTGAGCGGTCTCGGCGACAGCCTGCGCCGCGACGCAACGCTGACGCTCGACGCGCTCTATTCGACCTACTCGATCGACGATGCCTGCGCTGGCGTCGACTGGTTGACAGCGGCTGGCTACCCAAAGGTCGTCATGGCCGGCGTCTGCAGTGGTGCTTATGTGAGCCTGCATACCGCGCTCGCGCATTCCGCCGTGGTCGGTTGCGCGTGCATCAATCTGCCGTTTTTCAAGTGGGGCGGCGCGCGCGTGCGGCCGGGTGCGCAGTACGTCGCGCCGAGCGAGGTGTATCGGCGGGCGATGCGCAATCCGCGCAAATGGCTGCGCTTGCTGAGCGGCCAGGCCAATACTCGCGCGATCACCGCCGAGCTCGCGCGCAGATGGTCGGCGCGCGTCGCCGCACGCGTGGGTGCGGTGCTTGAGACGCTCGTCGGCGAGCGAACGCCAGGCAGCGCCATCCGCAGACTCGTGCTCGATCTGGAGCGCAAAGGCGTGCAAACCGCGCTGCTATACGGAATGCTCGACGACGGCCTCGACGAACTCGACATCCACTTTGGCCCTGACGGAAACCGGTTGCGCAAGCTGAAGAATCTCTCGGTGCAGAAGATCAGCAAGGTCGATCACGCGCTCTTTTCACGCTGCGCGCGCGAAGCGATGATGGCTCAGCTGGATTCGTTTCTGCGCGAGCGCATACTCGGCGAGCGCTCCGGATCAATGGCTTTTGCAGGCGGATTACGCGTTCCACAGCGACGGGCAAAACCGCGGCGGAATCTGAAACCGCAACGTCCTTGAGAGATCGTAGATCGCAGCTTACGGCACCGCCATTGACAAACCTCGACAAGTCAACGATGATCGGCCACATGAACTGCCTCGACATCCGTATTGCGCTGATTATTAGCATCATTCATCGAATGGTGGGTTAGCGCGCGTCTGATAGCAGTCACACATAACCCGCCCCACGAGGCGGGTTTTTTTATGTCCGCCTGCTCCCGCCTCCTGGTCGCCTCTCGATGCTACGCGCTTGCCGCACAGGAGCTTGCCTTGCCGTCACACCAACTCGAACAGATCGCCGAAACGGCTGACAGCGTCGCGCTTCGACACGACTATCTGAAGAAAACCCTCACCGCACGCGTCTACGACGTGGCGCGCGAGACCGAACTCGAACGTGCGCCGCAACTGTCGGCGCGGCTGCGCAATCCGGTCTATCTGAAGCGCGAGGACAACCAGCCGGTGTTCTCGTTCAAGGTGCGCGGCGCGTACAACAAGATGGCGCATATTCCCGCCGAGGCGCTCACGCGCGGCGTGATCACCGCGTCGGCCGGCAATCATGCGCAGGGCGTCGCGCTGTCTGCGGCGCGCATGGGCGTGAAGGCGATCATCGTCGTGCCGGTCACCACGCCGCAGGTCAAGGTCGACGCGGTGCGCGCGCACGGCGGCCCGACCGTCGAAGTCGTGCAGTTCGGCGAATCGTATAGCGATGCCTACGGCCACGCGGTGCAACTGCAGGAAGAGCGCGGGCTGACCTTCGTGCATCCGTTCGACGATCCGTATGTGATCGCCGGGCAAGGCACGGTTGCCATGGAAATCCTGAGCCAGCATCAGGGCCCGATTCACGCGATCTTCGTGCCGATCGGCGGCGGCGGACTCGCGGCGGGTGTCGCGGCGTATGTCAAATCGGTGCGTCCCGAGATCAAGGTGATCGGCGTGCAGACCGACGACTCGTGCGCGATGGCCGCATCGCTGAAAGCCGGCGAGCGCGTCACGCTAAACGAGGTCGGCCTGTTCTCCGACGGCACCGCGGTGAAGCTCGTCGGCGAAGAAACCTTCCGCCTGTGCAGCGAATATCTCGACGACGTGCTGCTCGTGAACACTGACGCGCTGTGCGCCGCGATCAAGGACGTCTTTCAGGACACCCGCAGCGTGCTCGAACCGGCGGGCTCGCTCGCTGTGGCGGGCGCCAAACAGTATGCGGAGCGCGAAGGGGTCGAGAACCAGACGCTGATCGCGATTACGTCGGGCGCGAACATGAACTTCGACCGCATGCGTTTCGTGGCCGAGCGCGCGGAAGTGGGCGAGGCGCGCGAGGCGGTGTTCGCGGTGACGATTCCCGAAGAGCGCGGCAGCTTCAGGCGCTTTTGCGAACTGGTGGGCACGCGCAGCGTCACCGAATTCAATTACCGGATCGCGCAGGCCGAGTCCGCGCACATTTTCGTGGGCGTGCAGATCAGGAACCGCAGCGAATCGGCGCAGATTGCAGGCGCCTTCGAGGCGCACAATTTTGCCACCGTCGATCTGACGTTCGATGAACTCTCGAAGCAGCATATCCGTTACATGGTCGGCGGCCGCTCGCCGCTCGCACACGACGAGCGGCTATTCCGCTTCGAGTTTCCCGAACGGCCGGGCGCGCTGATGAAGTTTCTTTCGTCGATGGCGCCTGACTGGAACATCAGCCTTTTCCATTATCGTAATCAGGGCGCGGACTATAGCTCGATTCTCGTCGGCATTCAGGTGCCGCAGACGGACAACGCGGAGTTCGAGCGCTTCCTCGCCACGCTGGGTTATCCGCATTGGGAAGAGACGCACAATCCGGTGTATCGGCTGTTTCTTGCCTGAACGCTGCGACTGAAATCGCGCTCGGGGTTTACCTTGAGTGCCCGTTCGGTGCGGGCTCGGACCGCATGGCGAATGGCCGCGCCGCGAGCGCCGTCAGTAGGGCGTCGCGCGGTATTTGCGCAATTCAGCAATGCTTGAACTACAGATGCCTTATCGCAAAAATGGATAGAGGGTATCTCGCATATCGCGTTGCGCGATAGCAGGGCCGATTGTCAAACTGGGCGCAAATCAAACTTGCACTCAGGAGACACATCATGCGCACCCAGGTTGGCATCATCGGCGCCGGGCCCGCGGGCCTGCTTCTTTCACATCTTCTTCATTTGCGCGGTATCGAATCGGTCGTGCTTGAGACGCGCACGCGTGAGCAAATCGAATCGACGATCCGTGCCGGCGTGCTCGAACAGGGCACGATGGATCTTCTCAGCCAAGCCGGCGTCGGCGAGCGCATGAAGGCGGAAGGCGCGCTGCACCATGGCTTCGAGCTGGCGTTCGAAGGCAAGCGTCGGCGGATCGATCTCACCGGACTGACCGGTCATTCGATCACCGTCTACGCTCAGCACGAGGTGATCAAGGATCTCGTCGCGGCGCGCGTCGCCGCGAGCGGGGCGTTGTGCTTCGGCGTAACGGACACGTCGCTGCACGGCATCGATACCGACAAGCCGTCGATCCGCTATCGTCACGAAGGCGAAGCGTTCGAGTTGCAATGCGACTTCGTGATCGGTTGCGACGGCTCGCAAGGCGTGTCGCGCGCGGCAATTCCGCAGGCATTGCGACGCGACTTCGAACGCGTGTACCCGTTTGGATGGTTCGGTATCCTGTGTGAAGGACCGCCGTCGTCGGACGAACTCATTTACGCGCGCCACGACCGCGGCTTCGCATTGATCAGCACGCGCTCGGCCAACGTTCAGCGTATGTATTTTCAGTGCGACCCGAAGGACTCCGTCGACAACTGGTCGGACGATCGCATCTGGGCGGAACTGCACGCCCGGGTGGACTCGCACGACGGCCAGCACGTGGTGGACGGCAAGATCTTCCAGAAGAACATTGTCGGCATGCGCAGCTTCGTGTCGGCAACGATGCAGCATGGCCGGCTCTTTCTCGCAGGCGACGCCGCGCATATCGTGCCGCCAACCGGCGCGAAAGGGATGAACCTTGCCGTCGCCGATGTGCGTCTCCTCGCGAAAGCATTGAACGCGTTCTATGTCGAGAACCGCACCGACCTGCTCGACGGCTATAGCGAAACAGCGCTCAAGCGCATCTGGCGTGCGGAGCATTTCTCGTACTGGATGACGAGCATGATGCACCGTATTGAAGGCGCGTCGGCGTTCGAGCGCAAGCTTCAGGTGGCGGAACTCGAATACGTGACGACTTCGCGCTCGGCGGCTACCGTCATGGCAGAGAATTACGTCGGCGTGGCCGTGCCGCAGGACTGAACTCGACTCGACCGCTTCCGATTGTCGGCGCAACCGCAACACTGAATTCAGGATTAACGGATTTATCCTGTGTCGCCGCGCGCCTACACTGCCTTCATCGCTGCAGGCAAATCCCGTTTGCAGCATACGCAGAAGACATGACCGGAGGTGGTCAAAATGAAATCACTCATTCAGGCTGTTGCAATTGCTGCGGTGCTTGGCGCACCGATCGCTTCGTTCGCGCAGCCGTCTGCGCAAGCTGCGACGCAGGACACTCAGGCTGTGCAAACCGAGTCCGCCGGTCAGCAGGGCTTCGCGCGAGCCGATAACAGCGGCTATGGTTCGGGCAGCCACGGCACCTGGCAAGCGGGCCGTGGCGGTGACGTTACGTTCAGTTCGTACTCGCCGCCGGTGTACAACGCGCGGTAAGCGGCTGAAAAGCGGTTGCGGAAAAGGTTTTGAAACAAGGCCCGCAACGCAAGTGGTAGAAACACAACTGGTGAGACGCCGGTCGGGAAGCGCGCAACGCATCGAGTGTTGCGCGCTTTTTTACTTCTGCGACGCATTTCCTTGCGGTGTGCGCAACAGGGTCATCTCGTTGCGTAGCAACGCGAGCAGATCGTCGTCGGTGGGACGCGTGCCCCAATGCCGCGCGCCCGCCACCGACGCAATCGCGGTCCACGAGTGCGGTGGGAACCATTCGCGAACGAGTGTGCCGTCCTGGCGCAAACACAATTGGCCGGTCTGCTCGCTGTATTCCGCGCAGACGAGCATGCCGTCTAGCTGCGCGGTGACTCGCCGTAGATCAGTGCGTAGCAAACTGTCGCTCCTGCAAAGTGCTGACGCGCAAAACGATGCCGCGCGGCGCGATGTTTATCGACAATAACGCCGCGCAGCAAGCGTCAATCATCGCCGCCGTGGCCGTGCCACTCACCATGGCCGTGGCCGTGCCCACGCCAGTCGCCGTGCGGACCGCGCGCGTCACGCCATTCACGTTCGCGATGACGTTCTTCCCACTCGCGTCGCTCCCAGTAGCGGTGGCCGTCGTAGTAACGCTCGCCATACCAGCCCGGGCTCACGACCACGACCGGTGGCGCCGGCGCGTAGACGGGCGGCGGAGGCGGCGCATAGACAGGCTCCGGCGCATACGCGACACCGGGCACGCCGATGTTCACGCCGACGTCGACGTGAGCAAGCGCGGCGGTAGACGCGCCGATACCAAGACCCGCGACGATTGCAATGGACAGCAAACGGTTTTGTGTTCGATTCATGTGGGGGTTCCCGCGTTTTTATGATTGAGCGTGGACGGTCCGCGTATGCCGCGATCAGTAACGATCGTGGTAACGGTAATGGTCGTGATAACCGCCGCCGTCCGGGACCACGATGCAACCGCTCAGTGCAGTGCCGAGCGTTACCGCCAGAATGGCCAGCGCGAAAATTCGTTTCATGAGAGTTGCTCCTTTTCCTGTTGATCCGAACTCTACTGAGAGGCGGAATTACCGTTGTGTTCGTGTGTAACAGGACGTGTCGATAGCATTGCGCGAAAGCAATGCACGGCACGTGGGCAGGCGAGGGTGAGCAAGGGCGTTGAAATGAACTGCGATGTGGTGCGCGCGACAGGCAAGCCGTTGAGCGTGTTGCGAAAACGCCGGGTGATTGCGGATTCAACCAGTTGCGGCGCGTTGAAACTTCGCTGCCGCCGACACCGGCAAGCGGCCATCATGACGTGGAACCGCGCGTATGCCTCGCAGATACATTCGGTTGCAGACTGGCGCTTCGTGTCGAACCTTGGCGCCGTTCATGCCTGAGCGGAAATGGCGCGCGGCGCGACATCAGCTTTTCTTAAGATTCGCGCCGTAGCATACTGGCTCCCATGCGGCCGCGAAACGCGGCTCCCCACGACGCTTTCGAAACGGCCCTTCTCATGCGCATGCAATCTGTCGATACCCGTTCGCACCTTTATGCGACCGGCTATGATGGCGTCGCCAAGTTCCTTCACTGGCTCGTGGTCGTGCTGATTACGGCGCAATTCATAATCGGCTGGACCATGCCTGACATTCACAAGGGCACCCGGCCCGAAGGGCTAATCGCGTGGCACTTGGGAGTGGGCGCGACCCTGGTCGCGGCCGTGATTCTGAGAATCGTCTGGCGACTCACGCATCGGCCTGGGCCCGCACCTGTGTCGCCATTGCTTCGCACCGTTTCGCATGTCACGCATGGTTTGCTGTACCTTGCGCTCGTCATCGTGCCCGTGCTGGGATGGGCAAATGCGTCGTCGCGTGGCTGGTCGGTAAAGCTCGCCGGTCTGCTGCCTTATCCGTCGATTTCGCCTGTGGGCTCGAGCGTCGGTCATGAAATGGGCGACATACACGGTTATCTTGCGTGGGCGTTGCTGGCCCTGATCGGTTTGCATGTCGCCGGCGCGCTTTATCATCGCTTCATTCTCAAGGATCTGGTTTTGCAGCGAATGCTGCCTTGAGCGACACGTGCGCCTGCGTGTCGGCGCAGCCTTAACGTTATTGATGTGGCGCGGTGTGCCGACATGCCGACAATTTTGCGCAACGTGACCGCGACCGCGACGGCGCGTGGCAATTGCCGCCTCGTGCTTGATAAGCATATGAGCAACAGGTTTCCGCCGAACAGCGATCAGCAGACTTCCCGCGGCATGCAAGTTCGAGCCCGCGTCGTTGCGCAACGTGCTCGATTTCATCTGCGAGTGCAGCCGCGCGCTGCACTCGCATCCGCATCCGTTTAGCCGGGCTGCACGGCCGCGTGCTCGGGCGCGGCCTCCTCGCGATAGCCGAGTCGCGCCGAAATTGCCTGGCCGGATTGCTTCAACAGCGCGACGTAGTGCGACTTGGTATCGGCGCCGCAGCGCATCGTCGGAAACGAAACCGACAGTCCCGCGATCACGCGGCCGAAACGGTCGAAGACAGGCACCGCGAGACACTGCAAGCCTTCTTCCTGTTCTTCATTGTCCTCGCCGTAGCCTTGCTCGCGAACGCGCGGCAAAATGCTCAGCACGGCCTCGGCCGACGACAGCGTCTTTTGTGTCGACTTACGGAACTCGACGTGAGAGAGCACCTCACGCGCGTCGGCGGGGTCCATCCATGCGAGCAGCACTTTGCCGATTGCCGTGCTATGCAACGGATTGCGCCTGCCGATGCGCGACTGCATGCGCAGTCCATAGTCGGCGTCGATCTTGTGGATATAGATGATCGCGTCTTCGTCGAATGCACCCAGGTGCACCGCCTCGCGTGTCACCGCGCCGATGCGGCGCATTTCCACATCGGCTTCGCGCACCAGATCCACGCTTTCGAGCGCCTTCGCGCCCAGCTCGAATAGCCGGATGGTCAGGCGATAGCGCTCTGTCTCGACTTCCTGCGTGACGTAGCCGAGTGCCTTCAGCGTCTGAACCACGCGGTGCACGGTGGTCTTCGACATGCCGAGACGTTGCGACAACTCGCTGATGCCGATCTGTCCGCTGTCGCCGATCGCGGCGAGAAGAGCGAACACGCGGCCAATGGACGAAGCCGATTCGCCTTTGTCGTTGCCGCACTCGACGCTTTCTACGTCGTGCGCGAGGGATGCGGGGTCGACCTTGCGCTGTTTGCCGGTTGCTGCCATTTCCGTGATTCCCTGATCGAACTCTTTTCTGTACTGCGTGTTGACGAACGCCCGGAGCATACCGTCTCGCGCGCTTTTTGCGGAGTCAGCGCGCGAGCCATCCGCCGTCTACTGCCAGTGTATGCCCGTGCACGTAGTCCGACGCGGACGATGCGAGGAATACCACCGGTCCGGCGAGATCGTCCGGCGCGCCCCAGCGTCCGGCCGGGATGCGGCTCAGGATTTCATCGTTGCGCTGCGCGTCTTCGCGCAAAGCTGCCGTGTTCGCCGTCGCCATATAGCCTGGCGCGATTGCGTTCACGTTGATGCGCTGCGCGGCCCATTCGTTTGCGAGAAGCCGCGTGAGACCGAGCACGCCGCTTTTGGACGCCGTGTAGGACGCGACGCGTATGCCGCCCTGGAACGACAGCATCGACGCGATGTTGATGATCTTGCCGCCGCTTTGTTGTTTGACGAACTGCCGGGCGGCGGCCTGGGCGAGAAAGAAGAGGCTTTTCAGGTTGAGGTCCATGACCGCGTCCCAGTCGTCCTCGGTGAATTCGAGCGCGTCCTGGCGGCGAATTATGCCCGCGTTGTTGACGAGGACGTCGATGCGTCCGAACGCTTCGACGGCAGCGCGCACGATGTCGTCGACCGGCGCGGTGAACGAAAGATCGGCGCGCACGTCCGCGAATCTTCGGCCGGTCGCTTCGACACGCGCCGGCGTGTCGCCCGCATCGGCCCGCGATACGCCGACGATATCGCAGCCCGCCTGGGCAAGCGCGAGCGCCATGCCGGCGCCGAGGCCGGTGTTGCTTCCGGTGACGATGGCCACCTTGCCGCCGAGGTCGAACGGATTTGCCGCAGAGCGGTTGATTGCCGGGATAGTCACAATGTCAGAGCCCATGTCGTGTGTTGCATATGCGAAGGTTTTGGTCGCGGGTGTGGCCGATACACGCGAAGCACATGCTCAACGCAGATCGCGCACGGCGACGTGGTCCATGTCGCTGAATACCTGATTCTCGCCGACCATGCCCCAGATGAACGTGTAAGCCTGCGTGCCGACGCCCGAGTGAATCGACCAGCTCGGCGAGATCACCGCCTGTTCGTTATGCACGACGATGTGCCGCGTCTCATTCGGTTCGCCCATCATGTGAAAGACGGCGGCGTCGTCGGCGACATTGAAATAGAAGTACACCTCCATGCGCCGCTCGTGCGTATGGCAGGGCATCGTGTTCCACAAACTGCCGGGTTCGAGCTTGGTCATGCCCATCGAAAGCTGGCAGGTGGGCAGCACCTCCGGCACGATGAACTTGTAGATCGTGCGGCGGTTGCTCGTGGCTGCGTCGCCGAGCGTTTGCGGCGACGCCTCGCCAAGCGAGATCGTGCGGGTCGGGTGCGATTCGTGGGCGGGCGCGCAGTTCAGGTAGAACCTGGCCGGCCGCGACGCGTCGCTGCTGCCGAATGCAACCGACTGCGCGCCGCGCCCGACGTAGATCGCTTCCTCATTGCGCACGGTGTAGCGCGTGCCGTCCACATCGACCCAGCCATCGCCGCCAATGTTGATCGCGCCGAGCTCGCGCCGCTCCAGCAGATAGTTGACGCCGATCGACTTGCCGAGCGAACCGGGCACTTCGACCGCTCGCGCGACCGGCCATGCGCCGCCCACGATGATCCGGTCGATGTGGCTATAGGTGAGCCGCAGCGCGTCGCGCTCGAACACCTGGTCCACGAGGAACTCCTTGCGCAATCCGGCGGTATCCAGCGTCCTGGCGTATTCGCTGTTTATGGCCTGCCTCACTTGCATGCTCGCTTCCACGATCTGTCTCCGATGATTGGCTCGACCTCGCGCATTGCTGCACGGGCGATGTGTGTGGCATCGACTGTAGCGCGTTATTCGCGGTTTCGGAACAGTGGTCCACAAATTTCAGTGACTCGCTGGCCGGCCTACTGGACTAACTGTCATAGAGGAGGGTAAACGATTACCTTCGCCATCGAAATAATCGGAACGACGTTCCTTTCGCGATGCTATATTGCGCCGAAAGGGAGCAGTCGGCGAAAGACCGGTTCTTATCCTGATTCACCCGAAAACTGGACGCGAAGTCCACGGAGGAGACAATGAAGCTCAAGAAGGCCATCGACCGTATTCCTGGCGGGCTGATGCTGGTACCGCTGCTGCTTGGCGCCTGCGTTCATACATTCGCGCCGGGTGCGGGCAAATATTTCGGGTCGTTCACCAACGGATTGATCGCGGGCACCGTGCCGATTCTCGCCGTGTGGTTCTTTTGCATGGGTGCGACGATCGACTTGCGGGCCACGGGCACCGTGCTGCGCAAGTCGGGCACGCTGCTCGTCACGAAGATGGTGGTCGCGTGGATCGCGACGCTCGTGGCGTCGCATTTCATTCCTATCGACGGAATCAAAGGAGGGCTCTTTGCCGGGCTTTCCGTGCTGGCCATCACCACGTCGATGGATATGACCAACGGCGGTCTCTACGCGGCCGTGATGCAGCAATACGGTACGAAAGAGGAAGCGGGCGCGTTCGTGCTGATGTCGGTCGAGTCGGGACCGCTCGTGAGCATGATCATTCTGGGCGCGACGGGTGTCGCTTTCTTCGAGCCGCGGCTCTTCGTCGGCGCGGTGCTGCCGTTTCTGATCGGCTTTGCGCTCGGCAATATCGACAGCGACCTGCGCGAGTTCTTCGGCCGCTGCGTGCATCCGCTGATTCCGTTTTTCGGCTTTGCGCTCGGCAACGGCATCGACCTCAACGTGATTGCGAAGAGCGGCATGGCAGGCGTGTTGCTGGGTCTCGCGGTGATCGTCGTGACGGGCATTCCGCTGATTCTCGCGGACCGCTGGATCGCGGGCGGCAATGGCGCGGCGGGACTCGCGGCGTCGTCGACGGCGGGCGCGGCAGTGGCAAATCCGGCGATCATCGGCGAGATGATTCCGAGTTTCAAGCCGCTCGTGCCAGCCGCGACCGCAATGGTTGCGACCGCGTGCCTCGTCACCGCGATTCTGGTGCCGATGCTGACCGCGCTATGGGTGCGCAGGCATCACGCACGCGACACGCTGCGCGAGGAGTTGCTGGCGCCGACGGCGCCGCCGCTGAAGGAGAGCGATATGCATGTGTGAGGGGCGCTGACGGGCATGATGTAAAGCGCGGTGCATGCGCGCGCTTTACATCGCTTCGACTGCCCGGCGCAGCAGCAGGCATTTCGCCTTTGTATTGGCCGCCGAATGTCGAGCCGATGCGTCTGCCGCTGCATCGATCAGCAATGGAAATAAAAAAGTCCGCGAGCGTAACCTCGCGGACCCTGTACGTCTAGCAACGATCGGGCGCAGCTTGCCCGACCAGATGCCTTAGGACGACATCACCGTCACGGACTTCGTGACCAGATACGCTTCCATTGCTTCCGGGCCGCCTTCGGAGCCATAGCCCGAATCCTTCACACCGCCAAACGGCATTTCCGGCGTGGGCGTGGCGGGCTGGTTGATCCACAGCATGCCGACTTCGAGCTGCTGCGACAGCAGATGCACGTTGCTGAACGACTTCGTGAACGCGTAACCGGCGAGGCCGAACGGCAGACGGTTGGCTTCCGCGATCGCTTCTTCGAGTTTGTCGAAACCGCGGATGGCCGCGATCGGGCCGAACGGCTCGTTGTTGAACACATCGGCTTCGAGCGACACGTTGGTCAGCACGGTCGGCGCGAAGAAGTTGCCCTCCGAGCCGACGCGCTCGCCACCTGTCTCGATCTTCGCACCGGTCTTGCGCGCGTCGTCGAGCACCTTGCTCATGGCCGTCAGACGGCGTGCATTGGCGAGCGGGCCGAGCGTCGTGCCTTCCGCGAGACCGTCGCCGAGCTTGAGGCCTTCGGCGTGCTTGACGAGCGCCGCGGCGAACTCTTCGCGAATGCTGTTGTGCACGAGAAAGCGGGTGGGCGAGATGCAGACCTGGCCCGCATTGCGGAACTTCGCGCCGCCCGCTGCCTTGACGGCAAGCGCCACATCGGCGTCTTCAGCGACGATCACCGGCGCGTGACCGCCCAGTTCCATCGTGGCGCGCTTCATGTGCGCGCCGGCCAGCGAGGCCAGTTGCTTGCCGACCGGCGTGGAGCCGGTGAACGTGACTTTGCGGATGACCGGATGCGGAATCAGGTAGCTCGAGATTTCGGCGGGATCGCCGAACACCAGGCCCACCGTGCCGGCCGGCACGCCTGCTTCGACGAAAGCCTGCAGCAGGCCCGCCGGCGACGCAGGAGTTTCCTCCGGCGCCTTCACGAGGAACGAACAGCCGCTCGCGAGCGCCGCGCTCAGCTTGCGCACGATCTGGTTGACCGGGAAGTTCCACGGCGTAAAGGCGGCGACCGGACCGATCGGCTCCTTCAATACGAGTTGCTGCGCGGCGAGATTGCGCGAGGGCACGACGCGGCCATAAAGGCGGCGGCCTTCGTCGGCGAACCACTCGATGATGTCCGCCGCGGCCAGCACTTCGATCTTCGCTTCGGCGAACGGCTTGCCCTGTTCCTGCGTCATGAGACGGCCAATGTCCGACGCGCGCTCGCGCACGAGCGCGGCTGCCTTACGCATCACCGCGGCGCGCTCATGAGCCGGCACCTTGCGCCATGCTTCGAAGCCGCGTTGCGCCGCTTCCAGCGCGCGATCGAGGTCGGCGATGCCTGCGTGCGCCACCTTGCCGATCACCTGGCCGGTGGCGGGGTTGACGACGTCGATCGTCTTGCCGCTGGCGGCATCGCACCATTCGCCGTTGATCAGAAGTCGGGTATCGGTATAGCTCGAAATTGCCATGCTGGTTCCTGTAAATGGGAAAACGACAGGCTGCGCGGCGTTCGGAGAATGAGCCGAACCCGCGCTGCCGAGATTGGACTGCCGATAACGAACATCTTAGCTGATTGTTTCCAAACGCACCGGCGGCGGGCGCATTCGAACGGGCGAGGCACGCCTCTTGCTCAGCATGTTTCGGGGACCATGGAACTTCGCTGCCTGACAAGGGGGGAAGGTTCGTGGAGCAAGCGCAGTCGCTGCGACACCGCGCAAACAGGCGTACAGTCGAGCGGCAGTCCCCGCCCGAGAATTGCCAGTTTAGTCAACCCGATGCACATGAGGAATCGACATGCCTACCGGTACAGTGAAGTGGTTCAACGACGCGAAGGGCTTCGGCTTCATCACACCCGACGACGGAGGTGAAGACCTGTTTGCCCATTTCTCCGAGATTCGCTCGGAGGGCTTCAAGTCGTTGCAGGAAAACCAGAAGGTCAGCTTCGAGGTGAAGCAGGGGCCCAAGGGCAAGCAGGCAGCGGATATCAAGCCCATCTAGAGTCAAGCCCAGCACGCGAGACGATAGCGAAGCGGCGGCGGCCGGCTTGCGCTCCCGGCGCATGGCCGGCACGTCGATCGGCGCCGCGTGCCGCGCGCAGGTGAGGTTCGTGTGGACAGACAATCCGCTTATCAGGAAATCGACGCCAACGGCGGCGAAGCGTATGCGAAGTTCTTCGCTGCGCAAAATCCGGAGGCACCGCTCACACCGTTTTGTCATCGCTATCTGTTTGAAAAGGAACAGGCGCGAGCCAATGACGAGCGCGGCTTCGCCCTGAAGTCGCTCGCGCAAATGGAGTCCTCGTCCCATGTGGCGCAGGTGGCGGCCAGCGCGTCGCGCGACGCCGCCAATGCCGCGCATACCTCCGCAACGGCCGCGCGGCGCTCCGCATTCTGGACAATGATTGCGGCCATTGCGTCGGCCCTCGGCGTCGCCGTGAACGCCGCACTCAATCTTGGCTGGCTCGATTGGGCACGACACCTCGCGCGTTGATCCGGCTTTCGTTTCCGGTAGTTCGCAGGTCATTAGTAAGCATGCCGAAACCTCCTGTTCATGCGAGCGCGACAACGTCCGCTCGCGTCATTCTGCTTAAGGTTTCCTTCAGCTTTGCTCCGTAGCATCTGCGCGAATACATGTCTCTGCTCGCCCGCGGCGAGCGCCCCTCCGACAGTTGTTCGACAGAAAACAGAAAGCGCCTGTTCAAGGTTGCTGGAGCATCCATGAAAACTCTGTTCTTGCAGGCGCCGTCATATGACGGCTTCGATGGTGGCGCCGGTTCGCGTTATCAGGCAAAGCGTGAAGTCCGCTCGTTCTGGTATCCGACGTGGCTTGCGCAACCGGCGGCACTGGTTCCCGGCAGCCGCGTGCTCGACGCACCCGCCGATGGGTTGTCAGTCGACGCCACGCTTCACATTGCGCAGCAATACGATCTGGTGATCATTCACACCAGCACGCCGTCTTTCCCGACCGACGCGCTTTTCGCAGATGACCTGAAAAAGCGTAAGCCGTCGCTGCTGGTCGGCATGGTGGGCGCAAAGGTCGCCGTAGATCCGCACAACTCGCTCACGGCGAGCGAGGCGATCGACTTCGTCTGCCGCGAGGAATTCGACTTCACCTGCGCGGAGATCGCTGCGGGCAAGCCATTCGCGGAGATTCTCGGCCTCAGCTATCGCGCGCGGGACGGCTCGATCGAGCACAATGCAGCGCGCCCGATCCTCGAGAACATGGACGAGTTGCCGTTCGTCGCACCCGTCTACAAACGCGATCTGACGATCGACAACTACTTCATCGGCTATCTGAAGCACCCGTACGTGTCGATCTACACGGGGCGCGGCTGCCGCTCGAAATGCACGTTCTGCCTGTGGCCGCAGACAGTGGGCGGGCATCGCTATCGCACGCGCTCGGTCGAGAACGTGCTTGAAGAAGTGAAGTGGATTCGCGACAACATGCCCGAAGTAAAAGAGATCATGTTCGACGACGACACCTTCACCGACTTCAAGCCGCGCGTCGAGGAGATTGCTCGTGGTCTCGGCAAGCTCGGCGTGACATGGTCGTGTAACGCGAAAGCGAACGTGCCGTACGCCACGCTCAAGATCATGAAGGAAAACGGCCTTCGGCTGCTGCTCGTCGGCTACGAATCCGGCGACGATCAGATCCTGCTGAACATCAAGAAGGGTTTGCGTACCGACATTGCGCGGCGCTTCAGCGACGACTGCCGCAAGCTCGGCATCAAGATTCACGGCACGTTCATTCTGGGTTTGCCCGGCGAGACTCAGGAGACCATCCAGAAGACGATCGAATACGCGAAGCAGATCAATCCGCACACCATCCAGGTGTCGCTTGCCGCGCCGTATCCAGGTACTCGCCTTTATGAGCAGGCGGTTGAAAACGGCTGGCTCGAACAGAACAAGGTGATCAACCTCGTCAGCAAAGAAGGCGTTCAGCTCGCCGCTATCGGCTATCCGCATCTGTCGCGCGAAGAGATTTATCACCAGCTCGAAAACTTCTACAAGCGCTTCTATTTCCGTCCGTCGAAAATCTGGGAAATCGTGCGCGAAATGCTGACCAGTTGGGACATGATGAAACGGCGCTTGCGCGAAGGCGTCGAGTTCTTCCGATTCCTGCGCGCTCACGAGGCGTGAACGCCGCGCATTGGATCGCGGCCGCGATTGCTTATGCATGCGCCGCGTGCGCGGTTTCCGGCGTCGGCTACACGCTCGTGGCGAGCGTGCTGATCGGGCGGTTTTTTGCGCGTGCGGTGGCCGAACCGGGCAGCTTCCCGGATATAACGGTCGTGAAGCCGCTGCACGGCAGCGAAGGCGCGCTGCTGCGCAATCTGTCGAGTTTCTGCGAGCAGAACTACGGCGGCGCCGTGCAGTTCGTTTTCGGCGTGCACGACCCGGCTGACCCGGCATTGCAGGCCGTCCACGAATTGCAACGCCTGTATCCACAGGCCGACATCACGGTCATTTCCGACAGCGGCCTGTACGGCCCGAATCGCAAGATCAGCAACATCGTCAATATGCTGCCGCACGCGCGGCACGACGTGCTTGTGTTTGCCGATAGCGATGTCGGCGTCGGGCCCGACTATCTGCGCCACATCGTCGGCGAACTGGAGAAGCCGGGTGTTGGACTCGTCACGTGCGCGTATCGCGGCGAGCCCGATCCTGGCTTCTGGCCGCGCCTGTCGGCAGCCGCGACGCACTATCAGTTTTTGCCGGGAGTCGTCACCGGCATCGCGCTCGGTCTTGCGCGACCCTGCTTTGGACAGACGATTGCGATGCGGCGCGCCACGCTCGACAAGATCGGCGGCATGCTGCCGTTCGCACGTCATCTGGCGGAAGACCACGCGATAGGCGAAGCGGTACGCGCAATCGGCGAAAAAGTGGCGATTCCGCCGTTCACCATCTCGCATGCCTGCGTGGAGGCGAGCGCGGCGCAACTCGTCTCGCACGAGTTGCGCTGGAGCCGGACAATCCGCAGCGTCGATCCGCTCGGCCATCTCGGCTCCGCGTTGATGCATCCGCTCGCGTTCGCATTGCTCGCGGTGGTGTTCTCGGGTGGCGCTTCATGGAGTTGGGGGATCGTGGCGCTCGCGCTGTTTGCGCGCTTCGCATTGAAGCTTTGCGCCGATCGCGCATTGCAGCAGGCGCACGGCGGGCTGTGGCTGCTGCCGATATGGGATATCGTGTTGTTTGCGATTTTCGTGGCGAGCTTCGGCTCTTCGCGCGTGATCTGGCGGGGCTTCAGCTTCGAGGTGGACGGTGACGGCCTGCTGTCGCCCGCGCGGGACGAGTCGCGCTGAATCACAATGAGCCGCGAACAGACGGCGGAAGTAGAGGAGGTTAGGGCAGCAATGACGCGCAGGTCTTCCGAATCGAACGATGAGCGGCGAGTCCCTTGCACGCGCGAGGTCTTCGCATGATGAAGCATTTAGGCCGCGTCGCCGCGCTCGCGGGCCTCATCGCGTCGCTGTGGCTCGTCTGGCAGGACAACCCGGGTGCGGTGCTCGGCGCATTGCGCGCGGCCGGCGCGGGGCTCGTGCTCGCGGCGCTTGCCCATGTACTGCCGATGCTCGCCAATGCCTGCGACTGGCGCTCGCTGATTCGTGGCGCAAACCGGCCGCACATTGCGAACATGCTGCACCTCGTGTGGGTGCGCGAATCCGTCAATAGCATGTTGCCGGTCGCGCGCATCGGCGGAGAAGTGGTGTCTTTTCGCATGCTCAGGCGTTGGGGCGTGCGGCCGTCGACGGCGGTGGGGAGCATCATCGTCGACATGCAGCTGACCGTGATCAGCCAGTTGCTCTTTACGATGGTCGGCATCGGCTTTCTTTTCGCACATGCCCATTCCGACACGCTGCGGTTCGCCGGGCAACTCGCTTGGGGTGTGGTCGTGCTGACGCCGCTGCTCGTGTTGTTCGCGCTCGTGCAGCACGCCAGTCCGTTCGAGCGCATGACGCGCGCGCTCAATCACATGACAAGCGGCAAGCTCGCCGCGCTCGTGGGGCAGTCGGCGCAGATCGATCGTGCAATCAAGCTGATCTGGCGACGCCGCGGCGTTGTGCTGCGTTACCTGTTTTTCTGGCAGCCGCTGCAGTGCTTTTTGACGTCGCTCGAAATCTGGCTCGCGCTGTATTTTCTCGGCGCGCGAGTGACGCTTGTCGAAGCCGTGGTGATCGAGTCGTTGATCCAGGCAATCAGCAGCGCCGCGTTCTTCGTGCCGGGCGGTCTCGGCGTGCAGGAGGGCGGCTTCGTCCTGATCGGCGGCGCGTTGGGTCTCGATCCGTCGACCTGTCTGGCGCTTGCGGGCGCACGCCGGATTCGCGATCTGCTGATCTTCGTGCCGGGGTTGATCGCCTGGCAGTTTGCCGAGACGTCAAAACGCGATCGCGCGCACACTTCGACGCTGCGGGCGAACCGGGCAGAGCATCGTCGCGAGCGCGGCGGCGCCGTTCACAGCCGGCAGCAGGCACCCCTCGCCGAAGGCAGCGTCGCGGGGGAAACGAACCGCCGCTAGCCGGCTGGCTTCAAAGATCTGACAGCGGCCGCCGTATAAGCGGGAAACGATACGTCGACGGCAAGCCCGCGGCCGTCGAGCCCAGTGCCGAATCGCACGGTGGCGCCGAAGTGTTGCGCGATGCGCGCGACAATCGACAGGCCGAGGCCGCTGCCGGTCGCCTGGTTGCCGGTTGCACGGAAGAAGCGGTCCGTGAGACGCGCCAGATCTGCTGGCGCAACGCCTGGGCCGTCGTCGCGCACGCTCACCAGAATGCGTTCGGATAGCGGCTCTTTCGCTGGTTCTTGCAGCGGCTCCTTCAGGGGCTCTTTTAGTGGCGCCAGAACCTGCTGTTTCTCACGCCGCACCGCTATCTCGATCGTGCCGCCGTCGCTCCCGTATTTGATCGCGTTATCCAGCAGATTGTCGAAGAGAATGCCGATCAGAACGGGCTCCGCATTGATCTCCGCGCGCATGTCGCAGTTCAGCGTCACGCGAATGTTTTTCTGCTGTGCATTGCCCGCGTTCGCCAGCAATGCGCTCTTCGCGACGGCGCCAGGCGCGAGCGGTGCCGTTGCCATTTTCTCCTGCATGTCCAGACGCGCGAGCAACAGCAATTGTTCGGCGAGCCGCGCGCTTCGATCCACGCCTTGCACGACGCGCTCCATGGCGAGCCGCTGACGTGCGGGGTCCGGTTCGGCCAGCGCGACTTGTGCCTGAACCTTGATCGCGGCGAGCGGCGTTTTGAGTTCATGCGCGGCGTCGGCAGTGAACGCGCGTTCCCGTTCGAGCGAATGCAACAGGCGCGAGAGCAGCAGATTGATCGCGTCGACGAGCGGCCGCACCTCGATTGGCACATGGCCGATATCGACAGGCTCGAGGCGATTGATGTCCCGCGAACGGATCGCATCGGAGAGCATACGCAGCGGCGCGAGACTCCAGCCGATGCTCCACCACACGAGCAGTGCCAGCACCGGCAACGCGATCAAGGCAGGGCGCGCAATGCGGCTTGCGACGCCGCTCACCAGATCGCTGCGGGTGTTGGCCTGTTCGAATACGCGCACGGTGTGCCCGAGCGGCGTGTCCCGCAGCGTGAACGAGTGGTATGTCTGGCCACCGAGCACGACGTCCTGCACGCCGGTGACAGGCGGTACCGGCAAATCCCACGCGTTGAGCGCGCGCAAGGGCGGGCTGCCGGCAATCACGTCGCCATTGCGCGCGCGCACCTGGAACAGTGCGTCGCGCGGCAGCGAATCGTCGTCGTCGGTGTCGTTCGCACTTGTCTCCCCGCCTCGTTCTTCCTCACGCACGTCGATGTGCGCATTGGCGAGCGTGGCGAGATTCGACTGGTCGAGCAACGCGAGCATCTGTGCGACTTCCGCGAGCCGGGCTTCCTCCCACTCCGCGACTTCGCGTGTGGCCTGGCGATAGCTGGACGCGAGAGCGATCGCCCAGACGAGCCCAATGCTGGCGAGCACGAGCAGCATGAGCCGCCGGCGAATGGATGCGCTCATCTACTGTTTCTCCACCACGTAGCCAATATTGCGCACGGTTCGTATGAGGTTTGCGCCGAGCTTCTTGCGCAGATTCGACACGTGTACCTCGATCGCATTGCTTTCAATCTCCTCCTGCCAACCATACAAGCTTTCTTCGAGACGCGAGCGCGATTGCGGAATGCCCTGATTCGTCAGCAACTGGATGAGGATTGCCCATTCGCGCGACGTAAGCGATACGCGTTTGCCGGCCACCTCCACAGTTTGCGACGCGGGGTTCACCGTGAGCTCCCGATAGCGGATCAGCTCGACACTGCGGCCCTGCGCGCGTCGCAGCAGCGCACGGCAACGTGCGATGAGTTCGGTGAGGTCGAAGGGCTTGCCGAGATAATCGTCCGCGCCTGCTTCGAGACCGCCCACGCGGTCCACCACCGTGCCGCGCGCGGTCAGCACGAGCACCGGCACGTCATTGCCGGCGTCACGCAGCCGTCTGAGCAGGTCCATGCCAGACACGCGCGGCAGGCCGAGATCGAGCACGACGAGCGCATAGCTCGTGGTGTCGAGCGCGAGACTGGCCTTGTGGCCGTCTCGCGCCCAGTCGACAGTGAAACCTGCTTGACGCAAACCTGCTTCGATCCCGCAGCCGATCAGATCGTCGTCTTCAACGAGAAGTACACGCATAGGGCAGAAATTCCGTAGATGTTTTTATGGTGGGACGGTACGCATCGAATCAACCCAGCGAATGAACCAGCGGCTGCAGCTTCCAGCGTCAGCCATGCGGTCCGCTAGCAGCGTTATACCGCGTTTTGCTTAAGGTTTCCTTCAGCTTGAATCGATACCATCGCTCATCAACGGCTTACTGTTGTATTGGCAACATGAATTCGCCAAATGAACATGTGACATGAGCACGCTGCATTGCCCTCTGTTGTCGGAATACCGAAACGAAATCGTAAGTACATCGACGGAATTCACGGCAGGCGCCTCGCCATGGTGACCGTTATTCTTCTTGCTGACGATTGCGTCGAAGAGTGGGCGCTGCTGGCTTGCGAGAAGCCGCACGATGCGTTCATCAGGCCACGAAACGAAGCCATGAAGCCAGCCACCGTCGATATGCTGCGAGCCCATCTCATGGTGGCCTCGCTCACGGCTCTCGCAGCCGACGTGCTCGCCTGTGTGACGGTAGCGGCGCTGCCGGGCGCGCAACATCTGTTTGTCTCCGCGGCTTTCCGGTTCGCCGCGCTCGCCATGGTCGCGGGCGGCGTGATCGTGGCCCGCCAGGTTGCCCAAGCCGCATTCCACCTTGCCGTTGCAGATCGCTACGCGAACGTTGCGGGCCTCTACGCGAGGCCAGTCGCCGTCGCCCCGGATTGTCCGCGGCTTTGGCTCGTCATCTTGCATCTTCGCCTTACCGGGACACCGTTCGTCTTGCGCGGACACTGACGGAATCCGCCAATGGTTGCGCACGCATTCACTGCAGGCGAATGGATTCTGTTCGCCGTTTGCATCGCGGCGTCGCTGTATACGCTGGTTGCGACGGTCGCAATGCCATTCTCTACCGTTCGTGGCCGCGCCGCGTTGGACCGGGACGACCTTTCGCCGGCCGCTCCCGCAGTCGATCCGAGAAGCCTCGTGCACGGTGCGAAGTTCGGCGCGCGCGCCTCGTGCCGAACCGATCCGTTGCCGCATGCGGGCGTGAGTGTGCTCAAGCCGCTGTGCGGCGCCGAGCCGCGCCTCTATGAGAACCTGCGGACGTTTTGCGAGCAGCGTTACACGAATTTCCAGCTTGTTCTTGGCGTGTGTTCTCCCGACGACCCCGCGATTGCCGTCGCGCGTCGTTTGCAGGCTGCGTACCCGTCGCTCGACATCGAGCTTGCGATCGACACGCGCGTGCATGGCAGCAACCTGAAAGTCAGCAATCTGATGAACATGGTCGAGCGCGCGCGTCACGACGTGATCGTGATTGCCGATAGCGACATCGCCGTGCGGGCCGATTATCTGGAGAGCGTGGCAGCACCGCTTGCTGACCCACGCATTGGCGTTCTCACCTGTCTGTATGCCGCACAAGGTGTCGGCGGTTTCTGGCCGCGCGTGGGCGCGCTATTCGTCAACGAATGGTTTGCGCCCTCGGTGCGCGTCGCGCATATGGCGGGTTCGCGGCGCTTCGGTTTCGGCGCAACGCTTGCGTTGCGGCGCGCCACGCTCGAACGGATCGGCGGTTTCGAGGCCCTTAAGAACTGTCTTGCCGACGACTACTGGCTAGCCGAG
Source organism: Paraburkholderia strydomiana (assembly GCF_031456815.1). NCBI lineage: Bacteria > Pseudomonadati > Pseudomonadota > Betaproteobacteria > Burkholderiales > Burkholderiaceae > Paraburkholderia > Paraburkholderia strydomiana. The sequence continues at coordinate 47,318 of NZ_JAVDVL010000010.1, read as the reverse complement.
CACGTGCGCGCGCTGGGCTTGCAAACGGTGCTCTCGCGCGTGATGGTGGCCACGGATGTGACCGAACCCACCTTTGCAGAACTGTGGCAACGCGAGACGCGCTGGTTGCGCACGATACGTTCGGTGAATCCGCTCGGTTTCGCTTTTCTGTTCATCACTTTTCCGACTCCCTGGCTCGTGGCCGGCGCGTGTCTGAGCGCTGTGTTCGCCACCGGCGCGAACGGTGGCCCGTTTGGCTGGGGCTCGCTCGTCGGCGCGGCCGGCACCATGGCGGGACTGGCCGCGCGTTTGCTGCTGCATCTGCGTGCCGCGCGCCATGAGGTCGCATTGCGGTGTGCGTTTCCCGGTGAAACAGCGGACTCGCTCGGGCGTGCGTTCTGGCGCGATCTTCCGCTTCTGCCGTTGCGCGATACGTTGCTGCTGTTTCAATGGCTCGCTGCTGCGTTCGGTTCACATGTCATGTGGCGTGGCACCCGCGTTCGGGTCCGAAGCTCGCGTTCGACCGCGCGCACGAGGCCATTGCGCTCGATGGACGTGATGGAGGCATCCGATGGCCGCTGAGGTGGATGTACCACAGCCGCAAGCATTAAAGCCGCAAGCATTAAAACCGCATGCTTCCGGACCGCAAGCATTCGAGCCGTGCACCGCTAGGCCCCGAGCGTTGATCATCACCGCCGACGACTTCGGCTTGCATTCTCGTGTGAACCTGGCCGTCGAACAGGCGCACCGACACGGCGTGCTTACCGCCGCCAGCCTCATGATCGGTGCGCCCGCCGCAAACGATGCAGTCGAGCGCGCGCACGCAATGCCGCACTTGCGCGTGGGACTCCATCTCGTTCTCGCCGACGGCGACGCTGTATTGCCGCGCACCTGCATTGGGACGTTGCTGGACAAGCATGGTCGCTTCGGAGACAACATGGTTCGCGACGGCGTGCGGTTCTTCTTTCTGCCGCATGTACGGGAGCAGTTGGCGCGCGAAATTCGCGCGCAGTTCCAGGCGTTTGCCAGGACCGGACTCGCGCTCGATCACGTGAACACTCACAAGCATTTTCATTTGCATCCGACGGTGCTTGGCTTGATCCTCGAGATTGGCCGGGAATTCGGCATGAAGGCGATGCGTTTGCCGTTCGAGCCGAATGCGCCGCTGTGGCTCAGGCCGTGGATCGCGCTGGTCAAAGCGCGGCTCGACCGTGCAGGCATCTTTCACAACGACTATGTCGTCGGCATCGCCGGCAGCGGCCGCATGGACGAGGCCGCGTGGCTCACGGCGCTCGCTTCTTTAAAAGGCGGGGTCGCAGAAATATACTGCCATCCTGCCATTGCAGGCGAGCGCGCATTGACCGACGGCATGCGCGATTACCGCCATGCCGACGAACTGCAGGCACTGCTTTCGCCGGACGTCGCTCGCGCCATCCGGGCCCTCGGCGCAAGGCTTGGCGGCTTCGCCGATGTGTCCGAATAATTGAAGGTTCGCGCCTCGCGTGGTTATTCGATCGAGGCCTCCATCTCCGACGCGCTCGACACCTTGCGCAACTCATCGGCGATTACCGACACGAGCGCATCCGCCGCCGCATTCAAGGGCCGCCGCGGATGCGTTACGCACACAATGTGCCGCACGATGCGCGGCGCGAGAATCGGATACGCGCGCAGGCTGCCCTGACTCACCGCGCGCTGCACCGCGATGCGCGGCAGGATAGTCGCAAAGCGCGTACTCTCCACGAGCTTCACGATCGTGCTCAATACGTCGATTTCGAAGCGCGGTGCGAGCAGCACGTCCTCGTGCTGGGCGGCCGTATCTAGCACGCCGCGCAGGCCGTGGCGCTTTGTCGGCAGCACGAGTTCCAGTTCGGGAAGCTGTGCGAGTTCGATCGCGTGAGGCAACTCGGGGCCGTTCGCGGCGCTCGTCACGAGCACCATCTCTTCATCGAGCAGCGGCTGTGCGTCGAGCGAGAGACGCGCGCGCGGTTTGTTGATGAGCGCCGCGTCGAGCTGACCGCCCGCCACCCAGTCGATGAACGTCGCGCTGTAGCCGTCTGCCACCGTTACTTCGACATGCGGATAGCGCGCGTGAAAGCGCGACAACGCATCGGCGAGCACGCTCTCGGTCACCGACGCAATCAGCCCGATCGATACATGCCCGGTCACCACTTCGTCTCGCTGTACGAGTTGCTGACGTGCGTGCGCGAGGTCGCGCATGATCGGCAGAAAGAGGCGATACATCAGCCGCCCGGCCGCGGTCGGCGCCATGCCATGCGCGTTGCGCTCGAACAGTTGTTGATGCAGTTCCTCTTCGAGTTTGCCGATTTGCATGCTGAGCGCGGGCTGCACGATATTCAGCCGTTTAGCGGCGCGGGTGACGGAGCCGTCCTCGAACAGCGCGATGAAGTATTGGATTTGCCGGAGGTCCATGTTGATATGAGTAAAACATCAGCAAACGTAATGAGCGGGGCGCGGCTTATCAGAACACGCGCAGCGGACCGGACGGCACGCCATCAACAAGGGTGAACAGACTCGTGCATATGCCCTTGCATACGGATGGTTGATTGATAACCCGCCTACAAACTGCTGTCATTGGTGCTAACACCCATATCATCGGGAATGATTCGAAGCATCAATATTCCATATTAGAAGTTATACGCGGATCTCGTTACGCTTTCATCATCAACTGGCGCTCCGTTCCGGCATGAAGCGGAATTCAAGCAGGGCATGAAGCCAGTCATCGATGGAGACGCAGATGAATACACGTGATGCCGCCCCGCACGACACCTCAGACCCGAGCTGGGCCCGCAAAGGCGGAGCCCTTGCTTTGCGCGACTGGCTCGCGCATCTGGCGTGCAGCGGACGCCTCGCGACGATCGACCAGGCCGTCGCGCTGGAACACGAACTGGCGGCGATTGCCAAGCGCCTGGACGGCACGCAGGCGGCATTTTTCGCTCGACCAGGCGGTCATCGCGTGCCGGTGGTGAGCGGCTTCATGTCCCGGCGCGCATGGATCGCGGAAGCGCTCGGGGTGGACGAAAGTCAATTACTCGCGCGCTTTAGCGATGCTGCGGAGCATCCGCTCGCATCGCGACTCGTGCCGCGCGACGAAGCGCCGTGCCAAGAGGTCGTACATACGAAGAATATCGATCTTCACGCGCTATTGCCGATTCCTACACATAGCGAACACGACAACGGCCCGTACATCACCGCGGGCCTCGTGATTGCGCGCAATCCCCGTACCGGCGTGCAGAACGTGTCGATCAACCGGATTCAGGTGCACGCTGCGGACCGCATGGCGATTCTGCTGTTGCCGCGTCATCTTCACGCATTCCAGAAAGCGGCAGAAGCGGCCGGCGACGCGCTCGACGTGGCCGTTGCGATAGGCGTCGATCCGCTCACGATGCTTGCGTCGCAAGCTATTTCTCCAATCGACTCCGACGAACTGGAGATCGCCGGCGCGTTGCATGGCGCACCGCTGCCGGTCGCAAAATGCGTGAGCAACGGAGTACATGTACCGGCTTTCGCTGAAATCGTGATCGAGGGCCGCATCTTGCCGAACGTGCGCGAGATGGAAGGGCCGTTCGGCGAGTTCCCGAAGTACTACAGCGCACAGGAAGCGCGCGAGGTGATCGAGGTCACCGCCGTTACACATCGCACGAACCCCATCTTTCATACGATCGTGCCCGCCGAGATGGAGCATTTGCTGCTCGGCGCAATTCCACGCGAGGCGACGCTGCTCGCGCATCTGCAACGCAGCCATCCGAACGTGAAGGACGTGCACCTGTCGGTAGGCGGAGTGTGCCGTTATCACCTGTGGGTGCAGTTCGAGAAGAAGCGTGAGGGCGAGGCGAAGAACGTGATTCTGTGCGCATTCGGCGCGCATTACGACATCAAGCAGGTGGTCGTGGTCGATACGGACGTGGATGTGCACGATCCCGCCGAAATCGAATGGGCAATTGCCACGCGCTTCCAGGCGGATCGCGATCTCGTCGTGATCGAAGGTGCGCAAGGTTCGCCACTCGATCCGTCGACTACCGTCGGCCAGCCCGAGGACGCACCGGCGTATCTGCAGGGCATCAGCGCGAAGATGGGACTCGACGCGACGCGTCCGGTTGCCTATGCGTCGCATGTGTTCACCCGCGTGCGGATTCCCGGTGAGGACACAGTGGATCTGAACGCACTCGTCGCGGCGGATAACGCCGCGTTCGACGCTTATCTCGGTGACGGTCATGTCTGAAGCGACGCTCGACACTAACCGGCACGACCTGCGCGCGGCTCGGACGCAGCGCATCGTCGTCGGCATTTCAGGCGCTAGCGGCGCGCTGATCGGCGCGCGCCTGCTTGCTGCATTGCGCCGTCTCGGCACACACGAGACGCATCTGATCGTGTCGGCATCGGGCGCGGTCACGGCTGCGCAAGAACTCGGCATGACCCGTGGCGACCTCGATAGTCTGGCCGACGTGGTCTACAACGTGCGCGATATCGGCGCGGCGGTGGCGAGCGGATCGTTCATCACGGCCGGCATGGTGATCGCACCGTGCTCGATGAAAACGCTCGCCGCCGTGGCGAACGGTTTCGCCGACAACCTGCTGACGCGCGCTGCCGACGTGATGCTCAAGGAGCGTCGCCGCCTCGTCATGGTCGCGCGCGAAACGCCGTTGAATCTCGCGCATCTGCGCAATATGACTCACGCGACCGAGATGGGCGCGATCGTGATGCCGCCGGTGCCCGCGTTTTACGCGCATCCAAAAACAATCGAAGACGTGGTCGATCACACAGTCGGGCGCATTCTCGATCTGTTCGGTATCGAGCACGGCGAGATCGCCCAACGCTGGAGCGGCCTCGCCGACGAATTCGCGCAACGGCAAGCGGGAGGCGAGCAATGAACCAGCGCGATCTGGTAACTACCGCCGATGCGGCCACACAGGACCGCGAGGCCGACGCCGCGCAAGGCGTACAGCGTCACGTAGGGCGTCCGATGCAGCGTCTCGAAGATCCCGCGATTCTCACGGGCCGGGGCCGCTATGGCGACGACATCGGCGTGCGTCCCGGCACGCTGCACGCGGCGGTCTTGCGCTCGCCGCACGCGCATGCGGAACTGCTTGCAATCGATACGCAAGCGGCGGCACAACTGCAAGGCGTGCGCGCGATTCTCACGCGGGACGATCTGCGCGCATGGTCGCGCCCGTTCGTGGTCGGCATCAAATCGCCAATGGAGCAGTGGGCGCTCGCGATGGACCGCGTGCGGTATGTCGGCGAACCGGTGGCGGTCGTGCTGGCCGAAACGCGCGCTCTCGCTGAAGACGCACTCGATCTCATCAAGGTCGAATACGCGACGCTGGAACCTGTTACGTCGATCGAGGAAGCTGTCGAGGATAACTCCGCGGTGCTGCATGAGAAGGTGGGCAGCAACGTGATCAGCGACCGGCATTTCCGGTACGGCGAGCCGGAGGCGGCGTTCGAAAAGGCACCGCACCGCGTGAAACTGGTCGCGCATTATCCGCGCAATACGTGTGCGCCGATCGAATGCGGCGTGGTGATTGCCGAGTATCTTGCTGGCGACGAAGGCTACGACGTCACGTCGAATTTCATGGGGCCGTTCTCGCTGCACGCGGTCATGGCGATGGCCTTGAACGTGCCGGCGAATCGTCTGCGTCACAAGGCGCCGCGTGATTCGGGCGGAAGCTTCGGCGTGAAGCAGGCGGTGTTTCCGTATGTGGTGCTGATGTGCCTCGCGTCGCGCAAGGCCGGCGCGCCGGTCAAATGGGTCGAGGATCGGCTCGAGCATCTGAGTGCGGCGACGTCCGCCACGGCGCGCCTTTCCACTCTCGAAGCGGCGGTCGAAAACGACGGCCGCATCACCGCGCTTTCCTACGATCAACTCGAAGACTGCGGCGCATATGTGCGTGCGCCGGAGCCCGCCACCTTCTATCGCATGCATGGGTGTCTCACGGGCGCCTACGCGATCGACAATCTGCTCGTGCGCAACCGCGTCGTGCTGACCAGCAAGACGCCCACCGGACTCGTGCGAGGGTTTGGCGGACCGCAGGTGTATTTCGCGCTCGAACGGCTCATGCAGCGGATCGCCGTCGAACTCGGGCTCGATGTGCTCGACGTGTATCGCCGCAACTTCGTGCGCGCCGATGCGTTCCCGTATCGCGCCGCGGCAGGCGCGCTGCTCGATTCCGGCAACTATCAGGAAGCGTTGCGCCGCGCACTCGACGAAGGCGGCTACGACGAACTGCGTGCCCGCCGCGAGGCCGCACGTAGCGAAGGGCGCTTGTACGGCATCGGCTTCTCGGCGATCGTCGAGCCGTCGATCTCGAACATGGGTTACATCACGACCGTGATGCCCGCTGATGCGCGTCGCAAGGCCGGTCCAAAAAGCGGCGCGATTGCCAGCGCGACGGTCAGCGTGGATCTGCTCGGCGGCGTCGTCGTGACGATTGCATCGACGCCTGCGGGCCAGGGCCACATGACGGTATGCGCGCAGGTGGTGGCCGATGTGCTCGGCATTGCGCCGCACGAGGTGGCCGTCAACGTCGAATTCGATACGCACAAGGACGCGTGGTCGGTCGCCGCGGGCAATTATTCGAGCCGCTTTGCGGGCGCGGTCGCGGGCACTGTGCATCTCGCGGCCATGCGCGTGCGCGACAAGATCGCGCGCATCGTGTCGAAGCAACTGAACTGTGCGCCGCAAGATGTCCGCTTCGAGGGCGGCCGCATCTTCGCGGAAGGCGCGGAGGATCGCGCACAACCGTTTGGCCGGGTCGCCGCGAATGCGCCGCATTGGGCGCCCGCGTTGCTGCCCGAGGGCGAGGAGCCCGGGTTGCGCGAGACGGTGTTCTGGAATCCGCCGAACATGGCGGCACCCGATGAAAACGATCGCGTCAATACGTCGGCAGCCTATGGTTTTGCGTTCGACATGTGCGGGGTCGAAGTGGATCGCGCAACGGGCCGCGTGCGCATCGACCGCTATGTGACCGCGCACGACGCGGGCACCTTGCTCAATCCCGCGCTCGCCGACGGCCAGATTCGCGGCGCGTTCGCGCAAGGACTCGGCGCGGCGCTGATGGAAGAGTTCCGTTATGGCGCGGACGGCAGCTTCCAGTCGGGCACCCTTGCCGACTATCTGATGCCGACCGCGTGCGAAGTGCCCGATCCGGTGATCGTGCATCTGGAAACACCGTCGCCGTTCACGCCGCTCGGAGCAAAGGGACTCGGCGAGGGCAACAACATGAGCACGCCGCCATGCATCGCGAATGCGGTGGCCGATGCGCTCGGCGTCGACGACATCCGTTTGCCGCTTACGCCTTCGAAAGTCATGGCGCTGATCGGCATCGACGACCCTGAACCCTCGCGCCCTGAGTTGCGCGAAGCGCCCGCGCCGAAGAACCCGGCGATGTCAGGCAGCGGCAAGGCGCTGACCGCGCAAGGCAGTGTGGATCTGCCCGCGACACCCGAAGCCGTGTTTGCCGTGCTGCTCGATCCGAACGCGCTCGCGAAGGTGATTCCCGGCTGTCACGCACTCGAAACCGAAGGTCCGAACCAGTATCGCGCGGACGTGACGGTGGGTGTCGGCATGATCAAGGCGCGGTTCGAGGCAAAGATCGGTTTGTCGGAGATCGACGCACCGCACCGTTTGCGCCTCGCGGGCGCGGGCATTTCGTCGCTGGGCAGTGCGCGTGGCAGCGGTCTTGTCGAACTGACGCCTATCGCGACCGGCACGCGTCTTTCGTACGACTACGAGGCGCAGGTCTCGGGCAAGGTCGCGGCGGTCGGCGCGCGCATGCTGGAAGGCGCGGCGAAAGTCGTGTTGCGTCAGCTGTTCGAATCGCTGGGACGCCAGGCCGCGGGCAAGCCGCTCGCGGCGTCTGCCCACAGTTCTGGTGAGGGCGGCGGTTCGTGGCTGTCGCGCTTGTTGGCCCGCTTCAGGAGACAACGATGAAACCCGCGCCGTTCGATTACCTGCGCGCAATGAACGCGCAACATGCGCTCGACGCACTGGCGCAACACGGCGAAGACGCACGCGTGCTCGCGGGCGGCCAATCGCTGATGGCCGTGCTGAACATGCGGCTCGCGCAACCGCGCATGCTGATCGACATTTCGCGCACCAGCGAACTGGACTCGGTACGCGTCGACCGCAAAGCCGGTTCTTTGACGGTGGGCGCGGCGGCGACGCAAGGCAGCGTCGAATGGCGCGCGTCGCTACGCGATGAAGTGCCGTTGCTCGCAATGGCCTTTCCGCACATCTCGCATTTTCAGATTCGCAATCGCGGCACCGTGTGCGGCTCGATCGCGCATGCGGACCCGAGCGCCGAACTGCCGCTCGTGCTGAGCGCGCTTGGCGGCGACGTGATGCTGCGCTCGAAAAAGAAGCCACGCGTGCTTTCGGCGGACGCGTTTTTTCAGGGCATGTTGATGACTGCGCGCGAGCCCGACGAAATCGTCGAAGCGGTGCGGTTTCCGCTAAAGCGCGAAGGCGAGCGTTATGGCTTCGCGGAATTCTCGGCACGTCATGGCGATTTCGCGATTGTCGCGTGCGCCGCAGTGGTCACCGACGATGCCATCCGTCTCGCCGTGGGCGGCGTGGCGGACCGGCCGGTGGTCGAGCAATGGCCGCGTCTGTCCGGCGACGATTTGCGCGGGGCGTTGAACGATTTGAGCTGGAAGCTGGGCGCGCAGGACAACGCGCATATCAGTGCGAGCTATCGCCGGCATCTGGTCCGGCAACTCGGATGGCGCGTGATAGAGGAGGCAAAGTGAGCAACACATCCAACGGAAAAGTGGCAGACGGCCTGCCGCAAGTCGTGCGGCGAGACGAACGTCAGTGCGTGACGCTGACGTTCAACGGCCGGGAACGGAGCGCGTATTGCGAGCCGCGCGATCTGCTGTCCGACTTCATTCGTCACGAACTGGGGGCGACTGGCACGCACGTAGGCTGCGAGCACGGCGTCTGCGGTGCGTGCACCGTTCACGTAGGCGGCGTTGCGGCGCGGTCCTGTCTGATGCTGGCCGTGCAGGCGCAAGGGCAGCGTATCGACACTGTCGAAGGTCTTGCGCCAGACATGGTGCTCGGCGATCTGCAGGAAGCGTTTCAACGCCATCACGCATTGCAATGCGGGTTTTGCACGGCGGGCATCCTGATGTCGTGCGCCGACTATCTGCAACGCGTGCCCGATCCGAGCGAAGCGCAGGTGCGCGACATGCTTTCCGGCCACTTGTGCCGCTGTACCGGCTATACGCCGATCGTCGCGGCCGTGCTCGACGTGGCCGCGCGCCGCCGGCAACGCAACGTGACGGGCGACGCGCTGGAGGCGAGCCATGCTTGATCTCGGGCGTACATTTTTGCAAAGCGTCGAGCGCAGTCCGAACGCGTTGGCACTCGTGGACGGCGAGCTTGCGCTCACGTATGCGCAGTGGCACGACATCATCGTCGATGTGGCCGACGGTCTGCGTGGACTTGGCCTCGCGCACGGCGACCGCTTGCTTGTAGTGCTGCAAAACCGCTGGGAAATGGCGACGCTGCACTGGGCGTGTCAGTTTGCGGGCATCGTGATCGTGCCGTTGAACTGGCGTGCAAAACCCGAAGAGCTCGATTACTGCGTGAGCGACGCGGGCGCGAAGGCAATCGTCTACGAGCCGGTGTCGGCCGAGGCGGTGATGCAAAGTCCTGCAGCGCAACAGGTGCCGCGTATCGGACTCGACGTTGCGCCCGGGCGCAGCGCGGGCTTCGACAGCCTGCTCACAAAGGTTGCCGGCCGCGCGAACTCCGACGCGGATGCACATGCCGTCGCGGACGATTATTCGCTGATCCTCTATACGTCGGGTACGACGGGCAAGGCGAAGGGCGTGCCGCGGCGTCACCGGCAGGAACGCGCGGCAGCGCTCGCGCACGTGGCGCAAAACCTCTACCGTCATGGCGAATGCACGCTCGGCGTGATGCCGCTTTATCACACGATGGGCGTTCGCTCGCTTCTCGCCATGGCACTCGTGGACGGCACGTTCGTTTGCGCGCGCCGCTGGAATGCGCGTTTCGCGCTCGATGCTATCGCGCGTCACAAGGTCACGTGCCTCTATCTCGTGCCGACGCTGTATCACGATCTGCTTGGCGACCCTGCGTTCGCGTCGACGGATACGTCCACGGTGACGAAGCTCGGCTTCGCCGGCGCGCCGATGAACGATGGCTTGCTCAAACGGCTCTCGGCGGCGTTCGAACCGCAACTGTTCGTCAATCACTACGGCTCGTCAGAAGTCTACACATTCAGTATCGACCAGGACGCGACGAAGAAACCGGGCAGCGCGGGGCGCGCGGGCATCAACACACGTCTGCGGGTCGTGAAGCTCGACGCCGGTACGCCCGACGATTTCGCGGACGTCGGCGAAGAAGGCCAGATCATCGTCGACCTGCTGGGCGACGAAGCGTTCGAAGGCTACTGGAACCGGCCGGACGCGAACGCGAAATCACTGCGCGACGGCTGGTATTTCACGGGCGACACAGGCTATATCGACTGCGACGGCGATCTGTATGTGTCCGGCCGCGTCGACGACATGATCATCAGCGGCGGCGAGAACATTTCCCCGGTCGATATCGAGTCGGTGCTCTCGCTGCATCCGGCCGTGGACGACGTCGCGGTGGCCGGCGTGAAGGACGAACGGTGGGGCCAGCGCGTGGTGGCTTTCATCAAACGGCGTGAATACGTCGACGCCGAAACGCTCGATGCGTATTGCCGCACGTCGGACCTCGTCAACTTCAAGCGCCCGCGCGAATACGTGTTCGTGGACGATATACCGAAGTCGCCGGTCGGCAAGATCTTGCGCCGCAAGCTGTCCGCGGGTGAATACCTGACAGACGAGAGCAACGGCGAGAGCGATCGCCAGCGCGGCAACGAAACGATTCAGAAGCAAACCGAAATCAACAAGGAGTGATTCTCATGACCGAGCTTACCCACAGCGGCCAGAGCCTGCTGCAAGACCTCGACGGCTTTTCGATCGAGATCGACGCCGAACGCGAGCGCGCCGACATCGTTCTGCACCGGCCGCCGTTCAACGTGATTTCGATGCATGCGCGGGATCAGTTGCGCGCAGCCTTCGAGGCACTCGACGAAGACGAGCGCGTGCGCGTGATCGTGGTGCGCGCGAAGGGCGAGCATTTTTCGAGCGGCGGCGATATCAAGGGCTTCCTGGAAGCCTCGCCGGAACACGTGTCGAAGCTTGCCTGGAATATCGCGGCGCCGGCGCGCTGCTCGAAGCCGGTGATTGCCGCCAATCGCGGCTTCTGCTTCGGCGTGGGCTTCGAATTGTCGCTCGCCTGCGACTTCCGGATTGCGACCGACACCAGTTTCTATGCGCTGCCTGAACAGAAGCTCGGACAGATTCCCGGCTCCGGCGGATCGGCGCGCTTGCAGCAAATGGTCGGCATAGGCCGCACCAAGGACATCGTGATGCGTTCGCGCCGCATTCCGGGCAAGCAGGCATACGAGTGGGGCATCGCGGTCGAGTGCGTGGCCGACGCGCAACTCGAAGCGGCCACCGATGCGCTCGTCGACGAACTGCGTGCGTTCTCGCCGCTCGCGCAGCGAACCGCGAAGAAGCTGCTCAACGATACCGAGGACGCGCCGCTGTCGATCGCAATCGAACTCGAAGGACATTGTTATAGCCGCTTACGCACGTCCGACGATTTCCGCGAAGGCGTCGAGGCGTTCCATGGCAAGCGCAAGCCGGTGTTTCGCGGCAGTTGAACAACCGCGGTGCCGTAGCACATAAAACGATTCAGGAGACACGCAGATGGAATACTTCGATTACGTGATTGTCGGTGGCGGATCAGCGGGGTGCGTGCTCGCGCAGCGCCTCTCCGCGGTGCCGTCGCTGCGCGTCGCGCTAATCGAAGCCGGCGCGGACACGCCGCCGGGCCGCGTGCCCCCGGAGATTCTCGACAGTTATCCACTGCCGGTGTTTTGCGGCGACACGTACATCTGGCCTGAATTGACGGCGCGCGCCACGCGCGATTCGGCGCCGCGAGTCTATGAACAGGGCCGCGTGATGGGTGGCGGCTCCAGCATCAATGTGCAGTCGGCCAATCGCGGTTTGCCGCGTGACTACGACGCGTGGGCGGCGAACGGCGCGAGCGGCTGGGGCTGGGAAGACGTGTTGCCGTATTTTCGCAAGCTCGAACGCGACGTCGATTTCCCGGACGGCGAGTTGCACGGCAAAGAAGGACCCGTGCCGATCAGGCGCATCATGCCTGCCGATTGGCCGCCCTTTTGCAACGCGTTCGCCACCGGCTTGCGCAAGAACGGTGTCGCGCCACTGCACGACCAGAATGCCGAATTCGGCGACGGCTTTTTTCCCGCCGCATTCTCGAATCTCGACGACCGCCGTGTGTCCACGGCAATCGCGTATCTCGACGAGTCCACGCGCAAGCGCACCAATCTGCATATCCACGCCGATCTGCGAGTGGAGCGCATCGTGATGGAAGGGCGCGTGGCGCGCGGTGTGGTCGCGCTCGCACGCAACGGCGAGCGCGTTCGTTTCAACGCGAACGAAGTCGTGTTGTGCGCGGGTGCGCTGCAGTCGCCCGCGATGCTGATGCACGCAGGCATCGGCCCCAAGGAGGAGCTGAATGCACTCGGCATCGACTGTGTCATCGATTTGCCGGGCGTGGGACGTAATCTGCAGGATCATCCGTCGCTCACGTTCTGCCATTTTCTCGCGCCGCAATTGCGCATGCCGTTGTCGCGGCGACGCGCGAGCATGATGGCCGCGCGCCTGAGTTCGGGCATCGCGGGCGGCGAAGCGTCGGACCTGTATCTGTCGAGTGCGACCCGCGCCGCCTGGCATGAACTTGGCAACCGGCTAGGCCTCTTCTTTCTCTGGTGCAACCGACCTCATTCGCGTGGCCGCGTGCAACTCGTTAGCGCCGATCCCGCCGCGCCGCCGCGCGTCGATCTGAATCTGCTCGACGACCCGCGCGATATCGCGCGGCTTGCCTGTGGCGTGCGGACGCTCGCGCAAATCGTTGCGGCCTCGGGGCTCGGAGAGAACTCCCGCGACTTCTTTCCCGCTGCGTTTTCCGCGCGGGTAAAAGCGCTGAGCCGGGTCAGCGCGGGCAATGCGCTGCTCACGTCGCTGCTCGGCCGTCTGCTCGACGGCCCCGCGCCGCTGCGGCGCATGTTGATCGAACGCTTCTTCACGCGTGGTCAGCGGCTCGGGGATCTGCTCGCCGATCAGGCCGCGCTCGAGGATTTCATTCGCGCGAACGTGTTCGGCGTCTGGCATGCGAGCGGCACCTGCCGCATGGGCGACGCCAGCGATCCGGCGGCCGTCACCGATACGGCGGGCAGCGTGCGCGGTGCACAGGGCTTGCGCGTCGTGGACGCGTCGTTGATGCCGCGACTGCCGTCCGCGAATACCAACATCCCGACCATCATGATGGCCGAGAAGATCGCCGACGCAATACTCGCGCGGCGTCTTCCCGGGCATGCGGACATTGCGAGCCGCGCCGATTATCGCCACGCATTCCTCAAGGTTTCTTAACACCACCCAAGCACGCGAAAGAACGTGCGCCAAATCGCGGACGATCGAGAGACGTCCGCAGACAGTCAAGGAGATGACGATGTCCTTAGCAGCGCAAAATAGCGCCGCCTTGCCCGCGATAGATCAGCGGCAAGTGATGGGTGCAGTATTCGCCTCGTGCCTGGGTTGGGCACTGGATCTGTTCGACCTGTTCGTGTTGCTGTTCGTCGCGCCAGTGGTCGGGCGGCTGTTCTTTCCATCCGATCACGCGATGCTGTCGCTCGCGGCGGTTTACGCGTCGTTTGCGGTGACGTTGCTGATGCGCCCGCTCGGTTCGGCCTGGTTCGGCTCGTATGCGGACCGCCACGGACGCAAGGGCGCGATGATCATCGCCGTGGTCGGCGTCGGCCTTTCCACTGCGGCATTCGGCGCACTGCCGACCGTCGCGCAGGTCGGTCTCGCCGCGCCGATCATCTTTCTCGTGCTGCGTCTCGTGCAGGGCGTGTTCGTGGGCGGCGTGGTGGCGTCGACTCATACGATCGGCACCGAATCCGTCGCACCGAAATATCGCGGCGCGGTATCGGGACTGATCGGCGGTGGCGGAGCAGGGCTCGGCGCGTTGCTCGCGTCGCTCACGTATCTCGCGATGTCCACGCTGTTTCCCGGCCAACTCTTCGAAGTCTGGGGCTGGCGCTGCATGTTCTTCACCGGCATCGTCAGTTCGGTGCTCGGGTTGTTCGTGTTCAGCAGCCTCGAAGAATCGCCGCTGTGGAAAAAGCTCGCGGCTGAAAAAGCCGCCAAGGCCGCGGCTGCCTCCACGTCGGCGGTGAAGGCGCCAGTCGAAGTGGTGCGCTCGCCGGTGCGCACGCTGTTTTCGCGCGACTACCGCTCGATCCTCCTGGTCAATCTGCTGCTGACGGTAGGCGGCGGCAGCGGTTATTACCTCACGTCGGGTTATCTGCCGACTTTCCTGAAAGTGGTGACCCACGCGCCGAACGGCGCCGCCGCGGCGATCCTGATGCTGTGCAGCGTAGCGGTGGTGATTGCATCGGTCGCCGCTGGACACCTGAGCACGTTTATCGGCCGCAAGACAGCGTTCGTGTGGCTCGGGCTGATTCGTCTCTTCGCGTTGCCCGCGCTGTTCCTGCTGTTGCCGGGCGCATCCAGCATCACGATGGTCGGCGTCTATGCGGTGATACTCAGCGCGCTCGGCAGTGCCGGTTACGCGCCGATTCTGATCTTCCTGAACGAGCGCTTTCCCACCGCGATTCGCGCGACCGGAACCGGATTGTCGTGGAATATCGGCTTCGCTATCGGCGGGATGATGCCGACGGCGGTCTCGCTCGTCGCAAAAGATGCGAGCCAGTTGCCATTGACGCTCGCGATCTTTGTCGGCGCGATCAGCGTGATCTTTCTGATCGGCGCGTTCATCGTGCCGGAAACGCTCGGCAAGCTCGATCAGGGTGCGGTTCGCGAACCGGTATGAAGCACCGGCAGCACGTTAGCGTTTCGTTTGCTGCGAAGACCACGGCGCTCAGGCGAGCGCCGTGCCGGTCGTCACCCGGCGGATCTCTTCGGTGATGATGTCGATGAGCGCCAGCGCGGCCGGGCCGAGCGGGCGCTTCGGATGACTCACGAGGATAATGTGCCGCACGATGGGCGGCGAAGTGATTGCACGCACGCACAGCACCCCTTGATCGACTTTGCGCTGCACGACGACGCGCGGCAGGATCGTCGCCACGCTGCTTTGTTCGACGAACTGCACGATCGTATTCAGCAGGTCGATCTCGAACTTCGGCTTGATTACCACATTGGCTGCGAGGAGCGCGGCGTCGAGCACGCCGCGCAAGCCGTTGCGCCGTGTGGGCAGCACCAGTTCCACGTCGGCGAGCGCGGCAAGCTCGAGTGTCGGCGGCAGCTGCGGACCGAGCGCGGCGCTCGTCACGAGCACCATCTCTTCGTCGAGTAGCGGCACGACGTCCAGTGTCAGGCGTCCACGCGGCTTGTTGATGACGGCTGCGTCGAGCCGACCCGCTTCGACCGCGTCGATCAGTTGCGCGCTGAAGCCGTCCGCGACCGATACCTCGACTTGCGGGAACATCGCGTTGAATCTTGCGAGGGATTCCGGCAGCACGCTTTCCGCCTCCGACGACACCATGCCGAGCGCGACGCGGCCAGTGACGATCGCATCGCGCCGGCTCAACTGCTCACGCGCGCGCTCGATGTCGCGCATGATCGGCGTGTAGAGGCGATACATCTGGCGCGCGGCGTCGGTCGGCGTCATGCCGTGCGGCCCGCGTTCGAACAGCTTCTGATGCAGCTCGGCTTCCAGCTTCGAAATCTGCATGCTGAGCGCCGGCTGCACGATATTGAGCCGCTTGGCTGCCCGCGTGACCGAGCCGTCCTCGAAAAGTGCGATGAAGTACTGGATTTGCCTGAGGTCCATGAAGCGCGAGTGCCAGCCGGAAAAATATGCCTGAAATGTCGAGTGTAATCGCAAGCCGGTGCAAAGCTCGCGGCGGCGGCCCGGACAGCGTTGCAACGCCGTCACGAAGGTCTTACCGAGCGCTGCTACAATCTCGTCTTTCTCGATTGGTTGTGCGCTATGGGTTTCGAACAACTTGCTGAACTGAAGAAGCAACTGGCCGCGGCACGCGCCCAGTCTGCGCCTGCCGCAAAGGCCGAGGCCCGGTCCGGCGCAAAGGCCGAGGGCAGGTCCGACGCACGGCGCGATGCCAGGAATGACGGCAAGCCTGGTGCGAAGCCCGCCAAGCCTTCCAATGCGGCGCACTCCGCGAACTCCGGCGCAGCGCCGGGCGCGAAGGCGGACCGGCGGCCTGGCGGCAAGCCGTCGCATCAGCGCCGTGGCGGTGGTGCTGGCGCCGGCGCGGCAAGGCCCGCAGCGGCGCCCGCGGCAGACGCCAAACCGGTCGATCCGGTGGTGAAGTCCATCGGGCGTCTGCAAAAGCGTTTCCCCAATGCGTTCCCGAAGAACCCGGCGCCGAAGCTGCCGCTGAAGGTCGGCATCTTCGAAGACCTCGTGGTGCACGCGAAGGACCTGTCGCTGAGCGAAGCTGAACTGCGCGACGCGATCAAGACCTGGTGCCGTGGCAGCCGCTACTGGAAGTCGCTGGTCGAAGGCGCGGCCCGCGTGGATCTAACGGGCGCGGAGGCCGGCAAGGTCACGGCGCAGGAAGCAGCGGGCGCGCAACGTTTGCAGGCCCATCGCGCTGCGAAGAGCGCGAAGGCGGCGGCTGCGTCGGCCGATTCGCAGAAAGAAACGCCTGCCGCAGGTTCCGTCGATGCTGCCGCACCGGTTCAAGAAGCCGCTCAGGACGCTCCGAAAGACGCTCCGCTCGAAGCTTCACAGCCAGGCGACCAGAAGAATGCGCAAGCCGGTTCTGCGGATGCGTCGCCTGACGACAAAGTTGCTGCGCAATCCGCCAACGTGTCGGAGACCACTCCGGCCGACCTGAAGCCTGAATGATGTAGAAGCGGCCACCTGAAACCGCACGGTGGCCGCTTATCACCGTGGCCACTCACTCAGTGCGCCGCAGCCGCAAGTCTCGCGCGCACGAATCCGACGTGTTCGCGCAGTACATAGAATGCGTCCGCATACGCTAACGGCATGCGCAGCCGATTCAGCGATTCCTCGATCTGATCTAGTTCCGCGAAGAGCCGCTTGCGCTCCTCGTCGGTTGTCTGCGCGAGCGCGCCGCGCTCGATCGCAATCAGCGAACCGTAATAGCGGTAGATGCGCGAGCGCACTCGCCACGCATACAGCGCCGGGATCAGCCGCATCGCGGGAAAGAGCAATACGGCCACCGGCAACAGCAACACGAGCGTGCGGTCGCCGATGCTCGCGAGCCAGAACGGCAGCGTCCGGTACAGAAAGCTCTTGCCCGTGCGGTAGTAGCGTTGCGCGTCTTCGCTGATCTGATACTCATGCGCGATCGGGCTTGGGAATTGGCCCGCACGCTGTAATAGGCCCGGCATGCCGTGCACTTCCTGCGCCGCTTCAATCAGCAGATCGGAGATTGCCGGATGCAGATCGGTTCGCGCCACCAGTTCGACCGTCGGGCTGATCAGATGCACGGTCTCAGGCGGGATTTTGTGCCGCAGATCGAGCACGCCTGGCGGCAGATCGATCTGATCCAGATACGGAAAGAGTCGCGTATAGGCGCTGGCTTCGTCGAAATTCAGCACCGAAATGCCCGGCACGCGAAGCAGGCGCAGCATCAGCCCGCGCGTGGCGGAATCGCCGCTCAGGATCGCCGCGTCCACTTCGCCCTTGACGAGTTGCGTGGCCGCTTGCAGACCGTCGCTCGGCATGAGCGTTGTGTCACCGCCGGGTTCGATGCCGTTTGCATCGAGCAGCTTGAGCGCGAGCAGCCGCGTGCCGCTGCCTTCGCGGCCCACCGCGATGCGTTTGCCTTCGAGTTGGGACAGCTGCGTCACGCCCGTGCCGCGATAAAACACGACCACGGGGACATAGAAGACACTGCCAAGCGACATCAGCGACGACGTATCGAGCCCGTCCGCCACGCCGCCCTGGACGAGCGCGAGGTCGACGTGCTGCTTCGGGTCGAGCAGACGCTTCAGGTTCTGCACGGAGCCGTCGGACTCCAGCACCTTCAGCGTCACGCCGTTTTGCGCGAGGATCTTTTTATATTGATCGGCGGCGATGACAAACGAACTGTCGTGCGGTCCGGCGCTCAGCGTGATCGTCTTCGGCGGAGCGGGGTCGACGATCCACACGATCAGCGAGACCGTGAGCAGGATCACCGCTGCCACGACGATATAAGGCAGCGTGTGATCGCGCCACTCGGCGTGCGGAGCATCGCGAGGGAACTGCGGAGGACGATGCGGACGCTGCGCTTTCATAGGCGTTCCGTGCGATTGCCGGGATAGGGCATTGTCCACCGCAGCAGGCAGAGTTGTCGTCGGCAGTTTGCTCTATTGACGACGCGGTGCGACCCGATGCCGAGCGCAGGCGGCCAGGCGGCCATGCCGCCGAGTCGAGCCCGCGCAGTTGCCGAATTTCCGCAAAAGTCCTTTAATCGGTCAGGTAGCCAATCGTTCCTCAAGCAGTGACTACGCTAGCAAGGAGACGATCGTGTTGTCTGCGGCATTGGATACTTTGGGTGCGTTAGCGGTGCTGTTGAGCATCGCCATGCATATCGTGCTCGGGCGCAAACGCTGAAGTCGCGCCGTCAGGCCGGCAAACCATCCCCTTACAGTCCGCTTGCCGTTCGTTCGGCGTTCGTTCGGCGTTCGTTCGGCGTTCGTTCGGCGTTCGTTCGGCGATTGCTCGGCGATTGTTCGGCTGTCCCGACGTATCTTTTCGCCGCGAGCCGCTTTATCCGCATGGTCGCCTTGCTTACATTGTGACCAGTGCCAGCGCCGCAGCAGTTCTGCTGAAACAGCGTGAATGCCGCGAATCGTCGCGGCAGCACTCAGGCGCTACTCCAACTCAAGGACATACGATCATGAGCAAGCTCGCAGGCAAGATTGCAGTTGTAACGGGTGCATCGAAAGGTATTGGCGCGGCGATCGCAAAGAGCCTGGCCGCGCACGGCGCGTCGGTGGTGGTGAACTACGCGTCGAGCAAGGCCGGCGCCGACGACGTGGTCGCCGCCATCACCGCCGCCGGCGGCAAAGCGGTAGCGGTGGCAGGCGACGTGTCGAAAGCCGCGGATGCGAAAGGCATTGTCGACGCAGCGGTGGAGACGTATGGCCGCCTCGATATTCTCGTCAACAACTCCGGCGTGTACGGGTTTTCGACGATCGAAGAGATCACCGAAGAGCATTTCCATAAGCACTTCAATGTGAACGTTCTGGGTCTGCTGCTGGTCACGCAGGCAGCGGTCAAGCATCTGGGCGAAGGCGGCAGCATTGTCAACGTGAGTTCGGTTGTGAGCCGCATCACGCCGCCGGGAAGCGCGGTCTATACGGCGACGAAGGGCGCGGTGGACGGCATCACGGGCGTGCTTGCGAAAGAACTCGGGCCGCGCAAGATTCGCGTGAACTCGGTGAATCCGGGCATGGTTGCGACCGAAGGCACGCACAGCGCGGGCTTTATCGGTTCTGACCTGGAAACGTGGGCGGTGAGCACGACGCCGCTCGGCCGCATCGGTCAACCGGACGACATCGCCGAGGTCGTCGCGTTCCTCGCCTCCGACGAAGCACGCTGGCTCACCGGCGAAAGCCTGATCGCAAGCGGCGGATCACGTTAAGAAAAACAGCGCGCGCTTTAACGTGGCGCGCGCCGTTGATTCGGACACCGATTCGAATGCGTCGTATAGATTGAATAGAAGCGGCACGAAGGAAAGCGGCGCAGAAGGTCGCGGAAAACGTCGCTAATAAAGCGCCGCTAATAAAGCGCCGCTAATAAACGCCGCTTGCCGCTGTCACACAGTCATTGTTTCGATGCCCGGCAACTGCACAGCAAACAACGCATCGAGCAGATTCGACCCCGGCCGCTCCGCGAGCCGCGTGAGCGATTCGGTCATCCGCACCTGACAATCGTCGAGCGGGATCATCCGGATACGCCGCGACTGATTGAATTCCGCCCGCGCAATCACACCGACGCCCATGCCCTGAGCCACCGCTTCTTCGAGCGCCTCGCGGCCGTCCACGTACATGACCGGCTCCACTTGCAGCGACTCGCGCACCAGTTCGATCTCCAGCAGTTGCTGCGTGACCGATTGCGGCTCGCGAAAGATCATCGGCTGCTGCACGAGTTCGCGATAGCTCAGCTTGCGTTTTTTCGCGACCGGATAGCGCACCGGCACCATGGCTACCAGCGGATCGCGCCGCAGCACGCGCGATTCGAGCCGGCTGTGCACCTGCGGCGCGGCGGTAATGGCCGCGTCCACCGCGCTCGACAGCACCCGCTGCATGGAGTCCGCCGCGTTGGCGATGGACAGCGTCACCACAATGCCCGGATGCAGCTTGCGAAACGCGCTGATGAGCGCGACCGCGAGATCCGGTGCGTCTGCCGCAAGCGATAGCGAACCTGACTCCAGCCCGCCGGCCGATTCGAGCAATTGCCGCGCGTCGCGCTCGCAGCTGAGCATATGCCGCGTCACGCTGAAGAGGCGCAGCCCGAGTTCGGTGGTTTCGACACCGCGCGGTCCGCGCTCGAACAGCTTCACGCCGTAATCCTGCTCCAGTCTGCGCACGTGATCCGACACCGCCGGTTGCGAAAGCGACAGCGCCTGTGCCGCCCGTGAAAATCCGCCGTGTTCGGCCACCGCATGAAACGCCCGCAATTGCGCGTATTGCACGTAAGCCTCCGTGGCATTGGAATGGGCTAGGTATAAGTATTTGCGATATAGGCATCGATTATATCGATTTTACCGATGCATGGCGTTTCGGTACTGTAGGCGCTATCCAAACCAGCAAGACTGGAGTTCCGGCATGGAAAGCGCGACTGGCAGTTCCCCGGCGAAAGCGCAAACAGGCGCCACAGGCGCGCCGTCACAGGGCAACCCCGCGATGGACCAACCGTCACAAGGCGAACCGTATCTGCTGACGCCAGGCCCGTTGACTACCGCTTTGTCGACGAAGCAGGCAATGCTGCGCGACTGGGGCTCGTGGGACGGCGATTTCCGCGCGATGACCGCTCACCTGCGCGGCCGGCTGCTCGACATCGCCGGCGACGAAGGCGGCGAATACGATTGCGTACCGTTGCAAGGCAGCGGCAGTTATTGCGTCGAAGCCATGCTGGGCAGCCTGGTTCCGCGCGACGGCCATGCGCTCGTGCTGGCCAACGGCGCATACGGCAAGCGCATTGCGACCACGCTGCGCTACCTCGGCCGCGCGCACACGGTGCTCGACAAGGGCGATTATTTGCCGCCGCGCGCCGCGGAAGTCGAACGCATGCTCGACGCGGACGCGAGCATTACGCATGTCGTCGCTGTGCACTGCGAAACGAGCTCGGGCATTCTCAATCCAATCGAGGAAATCGCCGCGGTCACGGCGGCCAAAGGGCGCAAGCTGCTGATCGACTCGATGAGCGCATTCGGCGCCGTGCCGCTCGACGTGCGCAATATTGCCTGCGAGGCGTTTGTGTCGTCGGCGAACAAGTGTATCGAGGGCGTGCCGGGCTTCGGTTTCGTGATCGCGCGCAAGAGCGCGCTAGAGGATGCGCGCGGACGCAGTCATTCGCTCGCGCTCGACGTGCACGATCAGTGGGACGTGATGAACCGCACCGGCCAGTGGCGCTTCACACCGCCGACTCATACGGTGGCCGCGTTTATCGAGGCGCTGCGTCTACACGAACTCGAAGGCGGGCAGCCGGCGCGTCTCGCGCGCTATGCGAACAATCGCGACGTGCTGGTCGCGGGCATGCACGAACTCGGCTTCGAGCCGCTTCTGAACACGCGCTGGCGCTCGCCGGTCATCGTGACGTTTTTCTCGCCGGCGCATCCTTCGTTCAGCTTCGAGCGGTTTTATGAATTGATGAAGCAGCAGGGTTTCATCATCTATCCGGGCAAGCTGACGGTGGTGGAGAGCTTTCGGATCGGCTGTATCGGGCAGGTGGACGAGCATGTGATGCGCCGCGTCGTAAAGGCGTGCGCAAACTCGCTGCGAACGATGGGCGTCAATCACGCCGCGCCGCCCGCGGCTGCGCTCGAAGAGCGCAAGGTGCTCGCCGAAGCCGCCTGAACAACCTGCAGCGACCTGACCATAACCTGGCCGCAACGTAGTCCCACCAACGCGGCAATACGAAACGGAAGTCAATGAAACACGTTAAAGCAGTGATCTTCGACTGGGCCGGCACGGTGGTCGACTATGGTTCGCTTGCGCCGATGGGCGCGTTCGTCGAAACGTTCGAGCAGTTCGGCGTATCGATCACGATCGACGAAGCGCGCGGACCGATGGGCATGGCCAAGCGGCCGCACATCGCGGCGCTGATGGCGCTGCCACGCGTCTCGCGGGCATGGGCGGACAAGTATGGGCATGCGCCTCGCGAGGAGGACATCGACGCGGTCTACAACGTCTTCGTGCCGAAAAACATTGCGGTGGCCGCGAGCTATAGCTCGGTGATTCCGGGCGTTGCCGAAGTGGCGAGCGCATTGCGCCGCGACGACATCCGCATCGGCACGACGACCGGCTACACGCGAGAGATCATGGCGGAGATCGTGCCGGGCGCGGCAGCGCAGGGCTTTTCGCCGGACAGCATCGTCTGCACGGGCGACACGCCGGAAGGGCGGCCGTCACCCTACATGATCTACAAGACGCTGCCGGAACTCGGCGTGTGGCGCGCGAAAGAGGCGATCAAGGTCGACGATACCGAGGTCGGCATCGAAGAAGGAATCAACGGCGGCACGTGGGCCGTTGGCGTGGCCGTGAGCGGCAACGCGTTCGGGATGGCCGAAGACGACGTGAAGGCGCTCGCGCCCGCTGACTTTGCGCGGCGCCGGGACGCGGCGGTCGAAAGATTGCGGGCTGCGGGCGCGCATTACGTGATCGACAGCGTCGCGGATCTGATGCCGGTCGTTCACGATATCGACGCGCGGCTCGCGCGAGGCGAGCGGCCCTGAGCGCCGTTAGCCCGAGATCAGTTTCAGTCCCGCCGGCAACGACTCGCCGAACACGCGGCCTTCGTCGGCGTTATCCAGTTCGACGTTTTCACTGACCATCGTGATCCACGCTCGCGGCGCGCTCGCCGCTTCGAGTCTGCGCAGCACGGCGTGGCGCATCTCATCGGGCAGATCGCGCGAACGGTCGCCCGTCATGCGCGCGATCTGGACCGCGGCGAAGGCGGCCGGGTCCACCTTCTTCCAGTCGAGCGCGAGAATCGCATCGAGCCACTGACTCGCGACGTCGGCCGGCACGACGCTGTGCGCGCTGCCATAGAACGGCCGGCGCGCGCCGATGCGCCCGACCGCCCACCAGCCTTGATGATTCTCCGAAGGCTTCTGCAAACGCGCGAGCACCGATTCGCCGAGTTCGATCTTGCGCGCAACAGGAATGCGTTCGAGCGACGCGCCCAGGCGAAGCATATCGGCGGTGCCTGTTTTCGACACGTCGAACGGCAGCTTGTGACGCGATTGCGCGGC
This sequence comes from Paraburkholderia strydomiana, assembly GCF_031456815.1. Taxonomy (NCBI): domain Bacteria; kingdom Pseudomonadati; phylum Pseudomonadota; class Betaproteobacteria; order Burkholderiales; family Burkholderiaceae; genus Paraburkholderia; species Paraburkholderia strydomiana. The sequence goes on along the minus strand of NZ_JAVDVL010000010.1, from coordinate 23,751 downwards.
CGTCTGCAGATAGTGCATCGCATCGAGCACGCGCAATTGCGCGCCTTCGTCAAGGCCGCCCGCGGCGCGGCGCCAGAGCGTCCACCATTCGGACCACACCTGGCTTTCCTGGACGTACTGAATACCGTCGTCGAATAACGACCACAGTTGCTCGACGCGCCATTCGTCGAGTGGATAGCCAAAGCCCGGGCGTACGCAGTAGCCAGCCAGATTGAGCCACAGCCGCTCGTGATCCGCCGAGCGGCGGCGCCTGCGCGCGCGTTCCCAAAGGGCGCCGAACAGTTCACGGAGCAGCGCGCTGTTCCAGCTTTCCCGCGGGCCCAGCAACTGTTCGAGTTGCGAGCGCAAGCGTTTCACTTCCTTCTTGTCGACGTTTTGCGAGCGCGAGCCGAAGCAGCGGTCGATCTGCTCGATGGCTTCGTCAAGCCGTGGATGCCGCGCCTGCGCGGGATCGTCGGAGAGATTCACCTGCGCGTCTTCGCGGCGCAGCTGGAATTCGAGCAGCCAGCGCTCGGCGGGATTGTCGCGGTCGATGCAGTGCACTTCGAGCGTGCCGACCTCGGTGAGCGACGTGGCGATCCGCACGGCGGTCTCGCGCGCACTGCTGGCGCCGCGCGGCTGCACGATGGTCGCGATGGGCGGCAAGCGGACGAAGTCGGCGCCTGAGAGATCGGCCAGCTCGCCGGGCGCATAGACAGTGTCCGCACTCGACGACACGAGGTGAAAGCGCACCGGATGCCCGAGGCGCAGCGCGAACGTTCGCTCGGCGATCAGGATTTCGTGGCCTTCTTCGGTGCCGCGCGGCAGCAGACAGATACCGCGTTGCGCAGGCTGCGAATCCGGCTTGTCGCCGGCGGGTTCGTCGAGTACGAGGAAGTAGCTGCGCGGCGAGCCGCCGCCGATTTTCGGCGCGCCGCCCGCCCGCGCAAGGCTATAGGCGACCGCGCCGCGCGCGACGGCGACGTCGGGATTGTCGTTATGCAGCACGTTAAGCGGCTCGCCGCGCCACGTGCCCAGCGTGGTCGCGAGGCGCTGCGTCAATGCGTGCGCACGAAAAACGCCGCCGTTCAGCAGCAGGGTGTCGGGCACTGGGAGTGGCGGCGGCCCGCCAGCAATGGATGCGGGTTCGACGTCCGAGACACCCTGTGGGTCGGCAGCGGGACCAGCGCCAGAATCGCTCTGAACCCACCCCAACGCCTTGCGCGACTGAGCCTCGAAGCGGCTCAGAAAAGCGGCGATATGGCGCGTGACGGCCGCATCGGTCGCATAGGGCAAACCGAACTCGACGATCGCGCCGCGTGGCCGGCCCGGCCGCTCGTGCGACCCAACCATCGGAAAGAATCCGTCGACGATCACGCGCTCCACTTCATCGCGCGTGATCTGAGCCGTGCGCGCGCCGCCGACAAGCTTCGAGCCCGCGCCGAGCAGCGTGATCGACGCCGTGTCGGGCGCTTGCGGTCCCAGTAGTAGCTCTTTAGCGCCGCGGCAACGCTCGACGAGTTGCGAAAGATTGGCCGCCGACAAACGCGTGCGCTCGCCGCCGCCGGCGAGGCGCGCTTCGACCAGATGCGCAAGCGCGAGGTCCATGTTGTCGCCGCCGAGCATCAGATGGTTGCCCACGCCAATCCGCGTGAGTTGCGGCTCGCCGTCCGCCATGCCGACTTCGATCAGCGTGAGATCGGTGGTGCCGCCGCCCACGTCGCAGATCAACACGAGCCGCGTATGCGCGAGTTCTGCCCCGAGCCGTTCACGATGATGAAACAGCCAGTCGTAAAACGCCGCTTGCGGTTCTTCGAGCAGCCGCAGCGAGGGCAGTCCGGCCATGCGCGCCGCCTCTACGGTCAGCGCGCGGGCGCCTTCGTCGAACGAGGCCGGAACCGTGAGCACCACGTCCTGGCGTTCGAGCGGCGCGTCGGGAAAGCGTTGATTCCACGCCGCGCGGACGTGCGCCAGATAGCTCGCGCTGGCTTCGACCGGCGAGACCTTGTGAACGTCGTCGGCGGCGCCCCAAGGCAGGATTGGCGCAACGCGGTCGACCGATGCATGCGACAGCCAGCTTTTCGCGCTCGTGACGAGCCGCCCCGGAACCTGAGCGCCCAGCAGCCGCGCGAGCCGGCCGATTACAACGGGCTGCGCGTGGTCGGCGCCATCGCTCGACAGCCTGGCGGTGTCGTTCGCGCGTTGAGCTGCAGTTCGACCCGCGCGGCCATCCGCATCTCGCGACGAAACCGATTCCCCGTCGCTCCACGGCAATTGCAGATCGCCCGGGCTCAACTCGCCTTGCGCGGGGTGATACCGGACCGACGGCAGCAGCGGACGCGCGGCGACTTCGCCGGGACTCACAAGCTGTTCGATCTCGAACACGCGAATCTCGTCGGATCCGGCTTCTGCATAAGCCAGCACCGTGTTGCTCGTGCCGAGATCGATGCCGACGCTGTACCGCTTCATCTCACTCATGCATTCGCGTTGCCGCGCACGTCGAACTCGACTTTCCAGCGCTCGTCGGTGCCGCGCGGCACGGCTTCGAGTTCGAGCGTGCCGGCTTCCGTCACGCGCGCGTGCAGCTTGACCGGCACCACTTCACCGGCTGTGCGGCCCGCGGCGGGCAGCGTGGCCTGGATCTCCTCGAGTTCCTGCAACTCGTCGGGACCCCAGAAGTCGAGCAGCGTTCCAACCTGATCCTGACGACGCACCGACGACCCGAAGAACCGGAAGTGCACCGGCTCGCCGACGACGAGCCCGAACTCCTGCGCGGGCAGTTCGGCGTCGGTCCCTTCCTCCATGCCGAAGGGGGCGACGCACAGCGCCTGGATCGGCGGCTCGAGTCCTGGCACGGCGGGCATCGCCGACTCGATTGCAATGTAGTAAGCCCGCGCCGTGCCGCCGCGAATCCGCACGCCCTGACCGCGTCGCACGTAACCGTAGTAGGCTGCGCCCCGCGCGACGGCCAGATCGAGATCGGCGCCTTCGAGCAGCCGCGCCGACGCAGCGCCCTCAGCCGCGAGCCAGCCGTTGAGCGTGCCCATGATGCGTTCGACGAGCAGCGCCGACTTGAACACGCCGCCGTTGAACAGCACCGCCGTGGGATGCAGAAAGCTCGCGCTTTGCGCGGCGTCGTGCGATGCCGTCTCGCCCAGACCCTGGAGTTCCGCGAGCGCGCCGACCTGACGGGCGAGGAACGCGGCCAGGTGCCGCGTGATGCCCGCGTCCTGCGCATACGGCAAACCGAGTTGCGTGAGACCGGCACGGGCGCGGCTCACCGGCCGGGCGCCGCTGTCCACCTGCGGGAAGAAGCCGTCGAGAATGGTCTGCGTCAACTCTGCGCGCGTGAGCTCGGTGCGGATCGATCCGCCGATCAGCTTCGAGCCGCGGCTCGGCACGACGAGCGGCACCGTGTCCGTAGCCGGATCGCTCAGCAGCGTTTCCTTGGCCGAGCGGCATGCATAGGTGAGGGCGCGCAACTGCCACGCGTCGGCCTGAGTGCCCTGAGCTGCGAGTTTGCGGGCGACCACATGCGCAAGCGCGAGGTCCATGTTGTCGCCGCCCAGCAGAATGTGCTCGCCGACCGCCACGCGATGCAGTTCGAGATTGCCGTCGCGCTCGATGACGGCGATCAGCGACAGGTCGGTGGTGCCGCCGCCCACGTCGACCACCAGAATAATGTCGCCGACCTTGACCTGCTTGCGCCACTGGCCGCCGCTTTTCTGAATCCAGCTATACAGCGCGGCCTGCGGTTCCTCGAGCAGCGTCATGCGGCCGTAGCCGGCGGCCTCGGCGGCTTCGGCGGTCAATTCGCGCGCGGCCGGATCGAACGATGCGGGAATCGTGACCGTGATGTCCTGCTCGCGAAACGGCGCGTCGGGGTGCAGATGGTCCCAGGCTTCGCGCAGATGCGTCAGATACCGCACCGAGCTTTCGAGCGGCGACACGCGTGCGACTTCGGGCGGCGCATCGTTCGGCAGAATCGCCGCGCGGCGATCGACGCCTGGGTGGCACAGCCAGCTTTTCGCGCTCGACACGAGCCGGATCGGCGTGGCTGCGCCGCGGCTGCGCGCGAATTCGCCGACGGCGAACTGGCGCTCGCCGGTCCACGGCAGGTGCAGGTCGCCGGGAGCCAGCTCATCCGGGTGCGGCAGATACAGGAACGAGGGCAACAGATCGAGGTCGGCAATCGCGCCGGGCCCGGTCAGCTGGGCAATGGGCAGCACCGTCAGCGCGGTCTTCTCGCCGTCGCTTGCGCTCGTGTCCACATACGAGAGTGCGCAGTGCGTCGTGCCCAGGTCGATGCCGATGGAGTAGCGTGCGCCGCTCATAGCTCCACCTCGGCCGGCGCAATCACCTTCGCGTTGTGGGTTTCCGCGAGCTTCGGCAGACGCACTTCTTCGACGCGCCAGCCGCGATGGCTGATGTTGCCGCTAAACGGCGCCTTGCCGACGACGTTGCCGGTCAGGCGAATCGCGCTTGCGTCGAAACCTTCCTGAAGCGTGACGCGGCTGCCTTCGGCTTCGTCGCGCACCGGGCGGATCGTAAAGTGCTCGCGCAGCGTCGCGCGGCAACCTTCATGGACGAGCCGTGCGGCGGCGCCGATATCGGCGTCGCTGAAACGCTTGATGTCTTCCTCGACAAAGTCGATGAAACGGGCGTCGCGTTGCAGCAGGCCGAGCAGTTGCAGCGCAGCGTCGGGGTTGGCTTCCTTCAGCGACGGCGCCTGCTGCGCAGCGGGCGCGCTCGCCTGCGCCCGTGTCTGGGCAGCCGTGTCGCCGTCACGCACGCGCAGTACGCCGGCGGCGAATTCGCCGTCGCCGAGAATGCGGAAAAACGCGCTGACGGCCAGTGAAATCCTGCCGAGGAAGGACGGGTTCGAATCGGTCATAAATGCTCCTGAGATGCTCTGTTAAAGGACGAGCTGTCCCGAGTGCGCCACACGCGACGCGCCGGCATGGCCGCCGTCGCGCGATGTCTGGAAGGCACGCCGCGCGGCGGCGGCCGGTGCGCAATGGCTGCCCGTGCCGCCGCGCTTTGCGCGCGCAAAACCCGTATTTTGCCTTGTGCGGCGCCCGACGCGGGCAAAGCCGGGGATTCTCGCGGGCAATGCAGCGAGATTGGCGGCTTTCCGGGGCGAGTTGGAGCGCCGCCTGGCGAATGCACTGAAGGCCCGTTTAGCGGATATTTGCAAGGCTACGTGCAGACTTGAGTTCCCGGGATTCGATATGAGGCGGGGTGAGAGGCCACCGTTAGAGCCCATTGCGCCCCGGTGGGTTCTTCGCACGCTTCGGGTTCTCAAGCGGCAGAAGGCCCAAACTCCGCAACCACCTGGTCGATGAACGTGCGCAGCTTCGGCGTCACGCGGCTCGCCGGAAACACCACGTGCATGGGCCGCGGGTGCGCTTCATAGCCGTTCAGAAGGCGCACCAGACGGCCCGCCGCAAGGTCGTCCCGCACGGCAACTTCGGGCGCGAGCATGATCCCCGCGCCGTTGAGCGCGGCCGCGACCAGCGCTTTCACGTCGTTGGCCTCGAAGCGGCCTGCAACCGGCACGACGTGCTCACGCCCGGCATCGTCGATAAAACGCCATTCGGTGGCGGCCGGCATGCTCGTGAAGGCGAACGCGAGGCACTCGTGCGCGGCGAGCGCCTCGGGCGTCACGGGCTCACCACGCTTCGCGAGATAAGCCGGCGATGCGCACGCGACCAGCCGGTACGGCATCAACGGCCTCGCTATCAGCGTCGAATCGGACAGCGTGCCGAGGCGGATCGCGGCCTCATACGCTTCGTCGATCAGATCGACGAAGCGGTCGGTCAGCGTCAACTCGACCCGCACGTCGGGATGCGCTTCCAGGTAACGGGTGATCATCGGGGCGAGGCAGCAGGCGCCGAACGTGACAGGCGCGGTGATCCGCAGACGCCCGCGCGGCGAGGCCGACAATTCCTGCGCGACCGACTCCGCCGCTTGCGCATCCGCGAGCAGCGCCTTACAGCGTTCGTAAAAAATCTGGCCAATCTCGGTGAGACTCTGACGGCGTGTCGTGCGATTCAGCAGTCGCGCGCCGACGCGCTCTTCGAGCATGCCGACATGCTTGCCGGCCATCTGCGACGAGATGCCGAACGCGAGCGCGGCTGCCGCGAACGAGCCGCTCTCGGCGGTTTTGACGAACACAGCCATGCTGGTGAGCCGATCCATGCACATTCCCCACTGTTGCTTTCGACACTCGTCATTATTTGCGCATTTATCACGCATGAGTTTTGAATCATAGTGCCTGTCACCGATGAGCGGGTGTTCACCGGAGGGATTCTCAGACATGCATGGAGTGTGGAACATGAAGATAGGCATTCTCGGCGCGGGCTTTCTCGGCCGCGCGCTGGCGACCGTCGCACAGCGTCACGGCCACGAAGTGATGATCGCCAACTCGCGCGATCCGAACACCCTGATCAGCACGGCGGCGGCGCTCGGCTGCGCGACGGGCACCGCACAGGAAGCGGCGAAGTTCGGCGACGTCGTCGTGGTGTCCGTGCCGTTCGGCCAGATCGGTCATCTGCCGGTTGCGGCACTCGACGGCAAGATCGTCATCGACACCTGCAATCACTATCCGGACCGCGACGGTCCGATCGAAGCACTGCAAAACGGTGTGACGACGAGCCAGATGCTCGCCGCCGCGTTGCCCGGCGCGAGAGTCGTGAAGGCGTTCAATGCGATTCTCGCGAAAGATCTCGAAACGGCCGGCACGGCGCCCGGCACGCCGAACCGCCGCGCGTTGCCGCTAGCCGCCGACGATCAGCAAGCGCGGCACGTGGTGAGCGCACTGGTCGATCAGTTCGGCTTCGATCCCGTCGATGCAGGCCCGCTCGCGGACAGCTGGCGCTTCGAGCGCGCCAAACCGGTGTACTGCATCGCGCACGACCGGGCGGGCATGGTCGCGGGCCTCGCGGCCGCCCGGCGCGATGAGGAATTGCCGCATGGATCGTGGCGGCATTGATGTTCCGTGGAATGGATCGGGCCGTGCCTGCAGCGGTGCAGGCACGGCCCGATCCGCATGCTGCGTCACCTGATCGCCCAACCTTGCGGACGATCACGTGACGCGCTGACCGCAGTTCATCCGCAAGCAGGCTTGGCCTTCTTGCACGCGTCCGCGAGTTGCGGCGGCGGGTCTTTCTTGAAGACCGTCTTGTAGGCTTCGAGCACCGTCGATTGAACTACCGGCAAAGACTGCACGCCGATCCATGCGGGCGGCGTCTGTCCGATCAGTGCTTTCATCATCGCCATGGCTTCGGCCACGCCCTGATCGTACGGACGCTGGGAGCCGGTCGCCTTCAGCGGTCCGCCCTTGGCGATCTCGATCGCCGACTGAAGACCCAGGTCGACGGTGGTGACGGGAATGTTCACGCCTTGCGCGCGCATCGAAGTCAGTGTGTCGAGCGCCGGTTGATCCCACACGGCGAAGAGCCCCTTGACGTCCGGATTGCCCGTCAAAAAGTCGCCCGCAATCTGGCCGACCTTCGACGGATCCGTGAAGTCGACCTGCTTGATCTTGATGTCCGGGCGGTTCGTCTTCATCCACTCGTTGACTGCCTTCGTGCGCTCCTTCGTGCTGAAGTAGTCGACGCCGAAATTGACGAGCCCGATGGTCGCGCCCTGCGGCACGCACGACGCGAGCACTTTGGCCGCGATCTGGCCGTTGCCTTCGCTGTCGGCGGAAATCATCGACGCGTATTGCTCGGGATGCTTGAGCCCGGTCGGCACGTTGTCCATGAACACGAGCTTGATGCCGGCGGCGGAGACCTTTTTGTACGTCGCAGCGGTCGCGGTGCCGTCGACCGGAATCGAGATGATGCCGTCGGGATGACGCTGGATCGTGTTCTCGATATCCGCAATCTGCTTGTCGACCTGATACTCGGCCGACGCAGTGCCGATCACGTCGACGTCGTACTTTTTCAGCGTGTCGGTAATGCCTTGCACCTGCAGTTGCGACCAGTCGAGGTTCATCGTCTGCATCGAAATGCCGACCTTGAATTTGCCCGCTTTCACTTTGGCCGCCTCGGCGGCGGTGAGCTGGACGGCGTCGACCGAAGCGGCTTTCTCGCCGTTCGGTCCCTGGCCGACAATCGACTTCGGTCCGATCGATCCCGCTTGCAGACTGCTCACGCATTGCGCGCCGGCGCTGGCGCAAGCCAGTGCGGCGGCCAGTGCGGCGCTCACAGTCACGACGGCCGCCACTGACGAATTCACGCCACGTGCCGCCCGGCTTGTCGAGCCATGACAATGTTTCATGTTCTCCTCCGTTGGTCTTTACGTCTGTATTGAGTCGGGGTTAAGTCTCCTGCCGGTCGGGCAACCTCACGCGCGGTTCGCGCCGGGGTCCGCGTTTCACGAGTGATCGGCGTGCCTCGTCACTTCTTCGTAAATGCGACTGCTGCAACGATGATGATTCCCTTGATGACAAGCTGTAGCGACGAACTCACGCCCAGCAGCACGAGTCCGTTGTTCAGCGTGCCGATGATGAGACTGCCGAGCAGCGTGCCGAGCACGAAACCGCGTCCGCCGAACAGGCTGCATCCGCCGAGCGTGACGGAGGCGATCACGTCGAGTTCGAGTCCTTGCACCACGTCGGGCCGCGCCGCATGCGAGCGCGCGGACAATACCAGCGCCGCAAGTCCGGCCAGCACCCCGGTGAGAATGAACGCGAGGGTGGTCACGCGGCGGATGTCGATGCCCGAGTAGCGCGCGGCCGTCGGATTGCCGCCTGCCGCATAAACCTGGCGGCCGAACACGCTGTAATGCAGCAGCAGAATGCCTGCGATGACCGCAAGTACCGTCCAGATGATGGGCACCGGCACGCCCGCAATATCGCCTTCGCCGAAGATCGAGATGAAGGAGTCGTTGGTGATGATGACCGGCTTCGTGGTCGTGACGAGCAGTGCAAGTCCGCGTGCGGCGCTCAACGAACCCAGCGTCACGAGAAAGGACGGAATGTTCAGGCGCGTGGTCACCAGTCCGTTGATCGCGCCGACGAGCGCGCCCGTGCCGATGCCGGCCACTGCACCGATCAACCAGTGATCGCCGATGTACGCCATCGCGAGCGCGGCGGACATGCCAGATAACGCGAGCGACGACCCGACCGACAAGTCGATCTGCCGCGCGATGATCACGAACGTCATGCCGATGGCGATGATCGACACCAGCGCGGTCTGCCGGCCGATGTTCAGGAAGTTGTCGATCGAGAGAAACCACGGCGACGCGAAACTGAACACCACCAGCAGCACGGCGAACGCGATATAGAGCGCGTACGGCCGGTCGCCTTGCAGCAGCAGTTGCGCGATGCGTCGCGCGCGGCTGCGCGGCGCCGAAGCGGCCTGCCGTTCAGCCGTCAACGGCGAAGCGGAGTCGTTCATGTTGCGTGAGCCCCGTGGGGAGTCCCTTCGCGAGACTCGGTGGATGAGCGGGAAAGTTGCAGCAGGTGATGCAGCGCCTCGGCGTTCGCGAGCGACGCGCGCGCGACGGTCTTGACGATGCGGCCGTCTGCGACGATCGAAATGCGGTCGCACAAGCGCAGTAGTTCATCCAGATCCGAGGACACGACGAGTACGCCGGTGCCGTCGCGCGCCGCCTGATGAATCACGTCGTAGATTTCCTCTCTCGCGCCGACGTCGACACCGACCGTCGGTTCGTCCAGCAGAAGGAGCCTCGGCCGCGGATGGTTCCATTTGGCGAATACGACTTTCTGCTGATTGCCGCCCGACAGGAGTCTGACGGGCGTCGAAGCGCCTGGCGCCTTGACGGAGAACGCCTGCATCGCGGTCTTCGCCTGCGATACCGCGGCCTGGCTGCGCAACCAACCCCAGCGCGAAAACTGCGGCAAGCGCGGCAACGTGAGATTGCGTTCGATCGAATGATCGAGAACCAGCCCTTCAAGATGGCGGTCCTCGGGCACGAGGGCGACGCCGAGCCTGATCGCCTCGGCGGGCTTCAGTTGGGAACACGCTTTACCGTCGATCGCGATGGTGCCGCTCCCGATCGCGCGAAGCCCGAAGATCGTTTCCAGAATCTCGGTGCGTCCGCTGCCGATCAGCCCCGCGAGGCCGTGTATCTCGCCTTGTTCCACGTTCAGATCGACGTCTTGCAGACGGTCGTTACAGACGCTGGACATGTTCAGCGCCGGTGTAGTCGAAGCACTGGCCGCCGCTGAAGCTGGTAGAGACGTTGCCGCGCCGGCCGGCGCACCGGTGCCTTCAACGGCGTTTGCTTTTGCCTGCAAAGCGGCATGCTTCGGCCCGACGATTGCCGCGACGAGTCGTTTCATGTCGGTTTCCGCGACCGGGAACATGCCGGCATTGGCGCCGTCGCGAAACACCGTGACACGCTGCGCGATACGGAACACTTCATTCAGCCGATGTGTGACATAGATCACGCCGACGCCGCGCGCCGTGACCGTGCGAATCGCGTCAAAGAGAATCTGTTCCTCACCGCCGCTTAGCGCCGAAGTGGGTTCATCAAGAATCAGCACGCGCACGTCGCCCATCAGCGCTTTGCAGATTTCGGTCATCTGCCGGTACGCAAAGGGCAGGGCGCCGACCGGTGTGCGCGGATCGAGCGGAATGCCGTGTGACGTGAGAAACGCGCTGACCGTCGCCATCAACTGGCGATTTTTGACGAAGCCGAGGCGGGTGCGAGGTTCGCGCCCGAGCATGAGATTTGCGCCGACCGACAGCGATTCAACGAGGCTCAAGTCCTGATAGACGACTGCGACTCCAGCCTCACGCGATTGCGCGGGCGAGTCGAACACGACCCGCTCGCCGGCAATTTCAATGACGCCTTCGTCGTACGCATGGACGCCGCTGAGTATCTTGATCAGCGTGGATTTGCCCGCTCCGTTTTCGCCCAGCAGCGCGTGGACTTCTCCGGGCAGGACTTCGAGATCGACGCGGCGCAGTGCCTGTACGCCGCCAAACCGCTTGGTGACGCCGGCCACGCGGATCAATGGCGTGCGGAGCGATGAAGCGAGCGCGACCGGTTCACTCATCTGGCTTGTCTCCTTCGTCGGCGCAACCAAATTCTATTTGTGGCTGCCGCGATGCGCCCTAGGTGTGTTGTGATCTTCGCATCATGGATTTGGTGCGTCAATAACATTTGCGGCGTCACACCCCGTCAGATCGTTAAAATGTGATGATCGACGCGTAACGCTTGTGATAATCCTGTCATGCGAGGTAGCATAGACACGAGTCATTCGCCGGCGCCTCGTTGTGCCGTGCACCAAAATTCCGGACGCCTCATGCCTGATCCTTCTTTCTCGCCGTCGTCTTCGGTCGTCGCATTGCGCGGCGGGCCGCTCGTTCATCCGGTACGCAACCCGGGCATGCCGTTCGACGCGTCATGGCTCGACGGTCTGCGCATCAACCAGTCGGCGGTCGAGCGCCGCACGGCGACGCTCGCCACGCGCCGCACCGTCAAGAAAGACGCGCAGGCCGCCTGGCTGCTCAAAGCCGTCACCTGCATCGATCTCACGACACTCAGCGGCGACGACACCGAAGGCCGCGTGCGGCGCCTATGTGCGAAAGCGCGTCAGCCCGTTCGCGCCGACCTTCTCGAAGCGCTCGGCATGACGCCGCAGCGCATCACGACGGGCGCTGTGTGCGTCTATCACCGCTTTGTCGGCGCGGCCGTGGATGCGCTCAAGGGCAGCGGCATTCCGGTCGCGGCGGTGTCGACCGGCTTTCCGGCCGGACTGATTCCGCATCCGCTGAAGCTGAAGGAGATCGAGGCCTCGGTTGCGGACGGCGCGGCGGAGATCGACATCGTCGTCACGCGTGAATATGTTCTCACCGGCAACTGGCAGGCGCTTTACGACGAAGTTCGCGAATTCCGCGCGGCCTGCGGTCCCGCGCATCTGAAAGCCATTCTCGCGACCGGCGACATTCGCACGCTGTCGAACATCGCGCGCGCGTCGATGGTCTGCATGATGGCCGGCGCCGACTTCATCAAGACATCCACTGGCAAGGAAGGCGTGAATGCGACGCTCGACGTGTCGCTCGTCATGGTGCGCATGATCCGCGAATATCACGAGCGCACCGGCGTGCCGATCGGCTTCAAGCCGGCAGGCGGCGTGTCGAGCGCGAAGTCGGTGCTGTCCTATCAGATTCTGATGAAGGAAGAACTCGGCCGCGCCTGGCTCGAACCGGAGCTCTTTCGCATCGGCGCGTCGAGCCTGCTTGCCGACATCGAGCGGCAACTCGAACATCACGTGAGCGGCCGTTATTCCGCTTTCAACCGTCACCCCGTAGCCTGAAGCAGACCACCATGAGCGTAGCGGAGTATTTTTCTTCGATGGATTACGGTCCCGCACCCGAGGACGATCAGCCCGCGCGCCAATGGCTTGCGCAACATGAAGCGCGTTTCGGGCATTTCATCGGCGGCGCGTGGCATGCGCCGGCGAGCGGCGCGCAGTTCGTCTCGCATGCGCCCGCAAGCGGCGAGCGACTCGCCGATATTGCGCAAGGCGACGCGGCCGATATCGACGCCGCGGTAGCCGCCGCGCGCGCGGCGCAGCCGGGCTGGCTGGCGCTCGGCGGCAAGGGGCGCGCGCGGCATCTGTATGCGCTCGCTCGCATGGTGCAGCGGCATAGCCGGCTCTTTGCGGTGCTCGAAGCGCTCGATAACGGCAAGCCGATACGCGAGACGCGCGACCTCGACGTGCCGCTCGTCGCGCGTCACTTCCTGCATCACGCGGGTTGGGCGCAGTTGCAGGACAGCGAGTTCGCGGATCATGCGCCGCTTGGCGTGATCGGCCAGATCGTGCCGTGGAATTTTCCGCTGCTGATGCTCGCATGGAAGATCGCACCCGCTATTGCAACGGGCAATTGCGTCGTGTTGAAGCCGGCCGAATACACGCCGCTGACCGCGCTCCTGTTCGCCGAACTCGCGCATCAGGCCGGCCTGCCGGCAGGCGTGCTGAACGTCGTCACCGGCGACGGGTCGACGGGCGCAGCGTTGGTCGAGCATCCGCAAGTCGACAAGATTGCGTTCACCGGTTCGACCGAGGTTGGCAAGCTGATCCGCTCGGTCACGGCGGGCTCGGGCAAATCGCTGACGCTCGAACTCGGCGGCAAATCGCCATTCATCGTGTTCGACGACGCCGACCTCGACGGTGCGGTCGAAGGCGTGGTCGACGCCATCTGGTTCAACCAGGGGCAAGTTTGCTGCGCGGGCTCCCGATTGCTGGTACAGGAAGGCATCGAGGCACGCTTCATCGCAAAGCTCAAGCGCCGCATGGAGACACTGCGTGTGGGTCCGTCGCTCGACAAGAGCATCGACATGGGCGCGATCGTCGATCCGGTGCAACTGGAGCGGATTCACTCGCTCGTCGAAACCGGGCGGCGCGAAGGTTGCGCGATCTGGCAGGCAGCGGATACCGCGTTGCCCGCCAACGGCTGCTTTTATCCGCCAACGCTCGTCACTAACGTTGCGCCCGCATCCACTCTTGCACAGGAAGAGATCTTCGGTCCCGTGCTCGTCACGATGAGCTTTCGCACGCCCGACGAAGCGATCGCGCTCGCCAACAATTCACGCTATGGGCTCGCCGCCAGCGTGTGGAGCGAAACGATCGGCCGCGCGCTCGACGTCGCGCCGCGGCTCGCGGCGGGCGTCGTCTGGGTCAACGCGACGAACCTGTTCGACGCGGCCGTCGGTTTTGGCGGGTATCGCGAATCGGGCTATGGCCGCGAGGGCGGACGTGAGGGCATTCACGAATATCTGAAACCGCGTGCGTGGCTCAATCTTCCGAAGCGCCAGCCGGTTAGCGCGGCGACGAATGCGAGCGACGATCGTCAGGTTTCGAACCTTGCGTTGATCGACCGCACGGCCAAGCTCTTTATTGGCGGCAAGCAGGTGCGTCCGGACAGCGGCTATTCGTTGCCGGTTCATGCGCCCGATGGAACGCGGGTTGGCGAAGTGGGCGAGGGCAACCGCAAGGACATTCGCAACGCGGTGCAAGCGGCGCGCGCGGCGCAAAAGTGGTCGCAGGCGAGCACGCATAACCGTGCGCAGGTGCTGTTCTATCTTGCGGAGAATCTGGCGGTGCGGGCAGACGAATTCGCGCATCAACTGACGGTGCGAAACGGCGCGACGGATGCCGCGGCGCATGCGGAGGTGGAAGCCTCGGTCACGCGTCTCTTCACCTACGCGGCGTGGGCCGACAAGTTCGATGGCGCGGTGCATACGCCGCCGCTGCGAGGTGTTGCGCTGGCCATGCACGAGCCGCTCGGCGTGATCGGCATCGCATGTCCGGACGAGGCGCCGTTGCTTGCTTTCGTTTCGCTCGCGGCGCCGGCGCTGGCAATGGGCAACCGCGTGGTGGTGCTGCCGGGCGAGGCGTGTCCGCTCGCGGTGACGGACTTTTATCAGGTCGTCGAGACGTCCGACGTGCCCGGCGGCGTAGTGAACATCGTCACGGGCAAACGGGAAGCGCTGCTGCCGGCGCTCGCCCGGCACGACGACGTGGACGCGGTATGGTGCTTCGGCAGCGCGGCGGATGCGACGCTGATCGAGCGTGAGTCGGTCGGCAACCTGAAGCGCACCTTCACCGACTACGGCCGCCAGTTCGACTGGTTCGACCGTGCAAGCGAAGGCCTGCCGTTTCTGCGTCAGGCCGTGCAGGTGAAGAACATCTGGATACCGTACGGAGACTGACCGCGCAGCCAAATGCACGCCAACCAGAAAATGGAGGAGACAACGTGCTGAACACTCATTACCTGCTGTTGAAGAACGAGATGGTGCGGCACGCGCCGCATCGCGCTGCGATGAACACCTCGCAAGGAGGGCTGCGTTCATGAGCTCGCAGCCACAACAGAGCGGACGTGTCGTCATTCTCGGCATCTACGTGACCGATCTGACGTTTCGCGCGGCGCGCATGCCGCTCGTCGGCGAGACCATTGCCGGCTCCGCATTTGCTATGGGGCCAGGCGGCAAGGGCTCGAACCAGGCAGTCGCCGCGGCACGCGCGGGCGCGGAGGTCGTGTTCTGCACGCGCATCGGCAACGACGCATTCGGCTCCATTGCACAAGCAACATGGGCGCGCGAAGGCATCACGGCGCGCGCCTCGGTGGTCGAAGGCGTCTCCACAGGGGCCGCGCATATCTTCGTCGACGACACCACCGGCATGAACGCCATTATCGTTGCCGCGGGCGCGGCGGGGACGCTGAGCGCGGCCGACGTCGATGCCATCGAAGCCGATATAGCGGGCTCGCGCGTCTTCGTCACGCAACTCGAACAGCCGCTGGCGGCCGCGCGGCGCGGACTGGAAGTGGCACGCAAGCATGGTGTCACGACCGTCTTCAACCCTGCGCCTGCATTGCCGCTCGACGACGACATCTTCCCGTTGTGCGACTACATCACGCCGAACGAAACCGAAGCCGCCGCGCTGACGGGCGTGCCGATCGCGAACGTCGACGATGCCCGGCGTGCAGCCGACGTATTGCTCGCGAAAGGCGTCGGCACCGTGATCGTGACGCTCGGCGAGGGCGGCGCGTTGCTGCATGATGCGACCCAATCGATATGGTTGCCTGCGTTCCGGTGCGGTGCGGTGGTCGAAACCGCCGGCGCGGGCGACGGCTTCACAGGCGGCTTTGCGGCCGCTCTCGCGCGCGGCGAGGATGCGATTTCCGCCATGCGTTTCGGCTGCGCGCTCGCAGGCATATCCGTCACGCGCGCGGGCACGGCGCCTTCAATGCCGACGCTCGCCGAAGTGAACCGTGTACTGAGCGAGTCGGCTCAGGCAGCGCAGGCTTCGTAATCATTCGTGCAGTGTCAGGGAGATCGTCAGCGCCATGAAGTCTTCGTTTGCTGCGGGAAAACTGTTCGCCGACCGGCAACTGAATTTTCTGCTGATCGTCAACGTGCTCGTCGTGCTGGTCGCGACGTGGCTCTCGCGCGGCCAGTTTGTAGACATCGACAATCTTCAGTCGATGGGCGGCCAACTGCCGGAACTCGGCTTGCTCGCGCTCGGCATCATGCTCTCGATGGTGTCGGGCAACGGCGGCATCGACCTGTCCGGTGTCGGGCTCGCGAACCTGTCGGGCATGGTCGCCGCGATGCTCGTGCCGCGCCTCGTCAACGGTGACGATTCGCCGGTGCTGTACACGTCGCTCTTCTGCGCGATCGTGCTCATGATGGGGCTGCTCGGCGGCCTGCTCAACGGCGTGGTGATCGCGCGCCTCAGACTCACACCGATTCTTTGCACGCTCGGCACGCAGTTGCTGTTTACCGGCTTTGCGGTTGTGATCAGCAACGGCGCGTCGGTGCATGTCGATTATGTCGAGCCCTTGTCGGATATCGGCAACGGCACCGTGTTGCAGGTGCCGATTGCGTTCTGCATCTTTCTTGCCGCAGTGATCGTTCTCGGGTGGCTGCTCAAGCGCAGTCCATTCGGCTTGCGACTCTATCTGATGGGCACGAATCCGAAGGCCGCGTTCTACGCGGGCATTCCGCGCGCGCGCATGCTGATCACCACTTACGCGATGTGCGGCGTGCTGGCTTCGCTCGCCGGCCTGATCAGCGCGACGCATACGTCCAGCGCGAAGTGGGACTACGGCAACTCGTATCTGCTGATCGCCATCCTGATTGCGGTGATGGGCGGCGTGAATCCGGCAGGCGGCCATGGTCGCATTATCTGCGTGTTCTTCGCGGCGACGGTGCTGCAGTTTCTGTCGAGCCTCTTCAATCTGCTGGGCGTGTCGCAGTTTTTCGGCGACTGCGCCTGGGGCTTCTTGCTGCTGCTGTCGCTGGCGTTCGCGGGCGGTGAACGCGTGCGGGCGATCTTCGGTCTGGGCGGCGGAGGAGGCTCCACCCAGCCCGCGAAGCCCCCGGCTTCCGGCAGTGCGGGCGCGACGCAGAGGCGGTAGCGCAGAGCGGGTTTTCGGTAAAGGCGGACAGGTTGCCCTGCCTGTTCGCGACGGCTGACACGGCCAGCACGGGCGACATCGAACGATAAAGGAGACTTTGCATGAAATTGACTCGACTGGGCGCCGCGCTCGCAGCAGCCGCTCTTACGGTGGGCGTGATCGCCGCGGCGCAGGCCGCGACCAACGAGACGATTGTCACGGTCGTCAAGGTGACGGGTATCAACTGGTTCAACCGGATGGACGAAGGCGTCAAGGAGTTCGCGAAGGACAACCCCGGCGTGACCGCGTATCAGACGGGCCCAGGCCGGGCGGACGCGGCGCAGCAACTGAAGATCATCGAAGACCTGATCGCGAAGAAAGTGAACGCGATCGCCGTCGTCCCCTACGATCCGCCGACGCTCGAACCGGCGCTGAAGAAGGCGATGGATCGCGGCATCAAGGTGGTCACGCATGAAGCGGACAACGCGAAGAACACGATGGTCGACATCGAGGCTTTCGACAACACCGCTTATGGCGCCGGTCTGAATGAACGCCTTGCTTCGTGCATGCACAACGAGGGCAAGTGGGCGGTGCTGGTCGGCTCGCTCGGTAGCCGCTCGCAGGTCCAATGGGCCGACGGCGGCATCGGCAACGCGAAGGCCAAATACGCGAAGATGAATCTGGTCGAGCCGAAACTCGAAACCAACAACGACGGCGAGCGCGCCTATGAAGTCGCAAAAGAAGTACTGCGCAAGCATCCGGACCTGAAGGGCTTCCAGGGGTCGTCGTCGCTGGATGTGATCGGCATTGGCCGTGCGGTCGAAGAAGCGGGCATGCAGGGCAAGATCTGCGTGTACGGTACGGGTCTGCCGACCGAGGCCGGCAAGTTCCTCGAAAGCGGCGCGATCAACGGCATTGCGTTCTGGGATCCCAAGCTCGCCGGCATTGCGATGAACAAGGTCGCGAAGATGCTGGTGGACGGCAAGACCGTGGAGAACGGCGCGGATCTCGGCATTCCTGGCTACACGAAGGTGACGGTCGCGAAGGGCCCCGGCAAGGGCATCATCGTGCGCGGCCAGGGCTGGGTGAATGTCGACAAGTCGAACTACAAGCAGTATCCGTTCTGATTCCGTTGTTCACTTCGGGGCGCGTCCGGTGGGCGCGCCCCGGCACCGCGACCGATCATCATGAATCAACAAGACGTATCTTCCGCGCCGTTGTCGCAACCTTTCCTGGAAGTGGTCGGCGTGCATAAGCGCTTTACCGGCGTACATGCATTGCGTGGCGTGAGTCTCTCTTTCCAGCGCGGGCAGATCTATCACCTGCTCGGTGAAAACGGCTGCGGCAAGAGCACGCTGATCAAGATCATTTCCGGCGCGCAACCGCCGGACGAGGGCCAACTGGTTATCGAAGGCGTGCCGCACGCGCGGCTGTCCGCGCTCGAAGCGCTCGCCGCCGGCATCGAAACCGTATATCAGGATCTCTCGCTGCTGCCCAACATGAGCGTCGCCGAAAACGTCGCGCTCACGTCGGAGCTTGCGACACACGAAGGACGGCTCGCGCGTACCTTCGATCGCCGCGTGCTCGCCGCCACCGCCGCGCGCGCGCTCGAAGCCGTGGGCCTGCCCGGCAACAGCGAGTTTCAATCGACGCTGATCGAGCAATTGCCGCTTGCAACGCGCCAGCTCGTCGCCATTGCCCGCGCGATTGCGAGCGAGGCGAAGTTCGTCGTCATGGACGAGCCCACTACGTCGCTCACGCAAAAAGAAGTCGACAATCTGATCGCAGTGCTCGCGAACCTCCGCGCGCAAGGCGTCACGGTGCTGTTCGTGAGTCACAAACTCGACGAGTGCTACGCGATCGGCGGCGAAGTGATCGTGTTGCGCGACGGACAGAAAATGGCGCAAGGGCCCATTGCTGAGTTCACCAAGGCGCAGATCAGCGAACTGATGACGGGCCGCCATCTGTCGAATGAACGTTACCGCGAGAGCGCGCATGCGCAGGACATCGTGCTCGACGTGCGCGGCTTCACGCGCGCGGGGCAGTTCAGCGACGTCTCTTTCAAGCTGCACGGTGGCGAGATTCTCGGCGTGACCGGGCTGCTCGATTCCGGGCGCAACGAGCTTGCGCGCGCGCTGGCGGGCGTCGCACCGGCGCAATCGGGCGACGTGCTGCTCGACGGGCAGCAGATCGCGCTGCGCACGCCTTCCGACGCGAAGCGACATCGCATCGGCTATGTGCCCGAAGACCGCTTGAACGAGGGCCTTTTTCTCGACAAGCCGATTCGCGACAACGTGATCACCGCGATGATTTCGAGCCTGCGCGACCGCTTCGGCCAGATCGACCGCACGCGCGCTCAAGCACTCGCCGAACAGACCGTGAAGGAGTTGCAGATCGCAACGCCTGGCGTCGACAAACCGGTGCAGTCACTGTCGGGCGGCAATCAGCAACGCGTGCTGATCGGCCGCTGGCTCGCCATCGACCCGCGCGTGCTGATTCTGCATGGACCGACTGTGGGCGTGGACGTGGGCTCCAAGGACATCATTTACCGGATCATGCAGCGGCTGTCGCAACGCGGTATAGGCATCATTCTGATCAGCGACGACTTGCCCGAACTACTCCAGAACTGCGACCGCATTCTGATGATGAAGAAGGGCCGTGTGGCCGCCGAATATCGCGCCGACGAACTAAGCGAAGCCGATCTGTATCACGCGCTGCTTTCCGAAGCGGCATAGAGGACGTCAACCGCCATGAACTCGCGCATCCCGTCGCGCATCGATCCGCGCACCGACCCGCCCAGCGCATCGCCAATGAAGCAGACCATGACCACTCCCACCGTCGTCGAAATCGCGCCGAGCGTCGAAGCGCCAGGATTGCGCACGCGGCTCGCGCGCAACCCCGAGTGGTTTACCGTTGCGCTGATCGTGGTGACGTGCCTGATCGTCGGCGCAATCAATCCACGATTTTTCCAGTTCGCAACGCTGTTCGACCTGCTGCATTCGGCGACCACGATGTCACTGTTCGCGCTCGGCACGCTCGTCGTGCTCGCATCTGGCGGCATCGACGTGTCGTTCACCGCGATCGCCGCGCTGACCATGTACGGCATCACGAAAGCCGTGTTCGCCTGGTGGCCGGACGCGCCGTTCGCACTGATCCTCGTCACCGGCGCGCTCGGCGGCGTCGTGCTCGGCATGGTGAACGGACTGCTCGTGCATCGGCTGAAAGCGCCTTCGCTGATCGTCACGATCGGCACGCAATATCTCTATCGCGGGCTTTTGCTGACGTTCATCGGCACGACGTTCTTCATGAACATTCCGCACAGCATGGATCGATTCGGACGCATTCCGCTGTTTTTCTATCACACCGCGGACGGCTTGCGCGCGGTGCTGCCCGTGTCGGTTCTCGCGCTGGTCGCGGCCGCGGTCGTCACATGGTGGCTGCTGAATCGCACGATGATGGGCCGCGCCGTCTATGCGATGGGCGGCTCGCTCGCGATTGCGGAGCGGCTCGGCTACAACCTGCGCGCGATCCATCTGTTCGTGTTCGGTTATACAGGCATGCTCGCGGGCATCGCGGGCATTTTGCACGTGTCGAACAACCGCCTCGCGAATCCGTTTGATCTGGTGGGCTCCGAACTCGACGTGATCGCCGCAGTCATTCTCGGCGGCGCCCGCATTACAGGCGGCACGGGTACGGTGGTGGGAACGCTGCTAGGTGTGGTGCTGGTCACGCTCATCAAGAGCGTGCTGATTCTCGTCGGCGTACCGAGCACCTGGCAAAAGGTGATTATCGGCGCGTTTATTCTGCTTGCCGGGACGCTCTTCGCGTTGCAACGCAAGCGCTGAGCGTCTTTTGGCTGGACACGCGCTGCGCTTCTCATGTATCGAAGCGCAGCGCTGTAAGTGAGAACGTAAGTGAAAACGCAACGGACGCATAACGAGACGTAACGTGTGCGTTATCTGCGCTTGCGGTGCTCCTGGCCGCGTTCGGTGATGATCGAATCGAAGTCGTCCACCTGCGAGAACCGCACGGCTTTGACGACGCCGAACTTGCTCATGTCCACCACCAGGTGCCGTTCGACGGCGCTCGCCATTGCGGCCTGCTTCAACGCGACTTCGTGAAAATTCCAGCACGTGACGCCGCGCGCGGGGTCCACGCCGCCTGCTGAAATAAACGCCTTGTTGATGCCCATGCGGCGCAGCATCTCCAGGCTTTCCTCGCCCGCAAACGAATCCGACGAAGGCACGTACACGCCGCCTAGCAGGATCATCCGCACATTCGGTTTGCGCCGCAAAATCTCCGCCACGTTCAACGAATAGCAGACCACTGTGACATGTCGCTCGGGCGGAATGAGCCGCGCGAGCGTGGTGAGCGTCGTGCCGCAGTCGATAAAAAGCGTTTCGTTGTTGCCGATAAGCCCCGCGGCGATCGACGACGCCTCCGCCTTGGCCTGCGCGAAGTGGTCCTTTTCCTGTTCGAGCGAATAGCCGGCGTTGTTCGGCACGTCGGTCGCGCTGACGATGTAGCCGCCGAGATACGTGAAGCGATCCGAGTTGGCCGCGATGTCGCGGCGCACCGTCATTTCGGACACGCCCAGCAAAGCCGCGGCGTCGCGCAGACGCATCACGTTTTGCCTCGTCAAGGCATCGGCGAGAGCGCGAAGACGATCGGGTTTCGGCATGGGAATCCTGGCGCGTGGGCAGTGTGAGCGGCGTTATATTTGAATCAGAACTGCTGAAAGAATTATAACAACTGGCCGGTGCTACGGCGAGCGCGCAAGCGCGCGAGTCGGTGTGAATCCTGGCGAGTGTTTGCGAGCATCTGCGACTCGAGGCGTCGAGCCTCACCGGTTAACACATGGGAACGTGCTTTGCTGCGTCACGGGCGCGGCCGCCGCGTGGCGCGCGTGGGTGGACTCACAACCCCGACTCACAACCCGTATGGAGATTGCAATGTCAGGCTTACCGGTCGAACCGACAGTAGAGGACCGAATTCGCAAGCGCGCGTATGAGTTGTGGGAGAGCGACGGCTCGCCCGAAGGGCGGCCCGACGATTACTGGCTGCGCGCGCAGGCACAGATCGAAGCGGAAGGCGACGCGGGCGACGCCGAGCCGCCGATTGCGGCGGAACAGTCGGGCAAGGGCCGACGCGCGGCGGAAGCAATCGACGACGAGAGCGCGGAAACATTGGACACCGCGCAGCCCCCAACCTCCGCGAAGACGCGCGGCAACGGCAGCGCGAAGCGCGGCTAGCGCGGCACAACCACTACACGCGGGAGAAGACATCATGGACTTCGAATATGGAGGCTGCATCGTTCACGTCACGGCAGGCGTTGACGACGGCGCGATCGTCGCGCAGGCGAGGATCGAAGTGACGGAAGGCGCCGTGAGTTCGAGCGACGATACGCACGATATGGAGTTTCATCGCGATTTCGTCGACGAGCATGAGGCGATCGAGTTCGCGCGCGAACGGGCGACGGACTGGATCGACGAGCATGTCGAGCGAGTGGAGCCCGCGTCGCCCGCCGACGGCTACAGCGGCCCAATCGCCTAGCTGCCCGTTACCCGCCACAACGTTTAAATTTCATCGCCGACCGGTACATTTTTCCAACGACGACGATCTTCCAACGACGACAATCGCGGCGGCTCACACGCGACATTGCCGGGCATGCGCGATGCGGCGCGCTACGCATCGGTTCGTCGAGCGGAGCAACGCATGCGCATCGCCCAGGTGTCACCGTTGTACGAGCGAGTGCCGCCCGTCGCTTATGGCGGCGTCGAAAGGGTGGTGGCATGGCTGGTGGACGGCCTTGTCTCCCTGGGCCACGACGTCACGCTGTTTGCAACCGGCGATTCCCGCACCAGGGCACGACTCGTCTCGGGCAGCGATTGTGCGATTCGCCTGATTGAAGATACGGCCGACGCGCAGGCGTTTCACTTCGCGATGCTCGAGGAAGTGGTACGGCGCGCGGATGACTTCGACCTCGTCCATTTTCACACCGACTACACGAGCTTTCCATTCGCGCGGCGATTGGGATGCGCGTCGCTAACCATCTTGCACTGGCGACTCGACGTACCCGGCTTGAGCGCGCTATACCACCAGTTCGCCGACATGCCGGTGGTGTCGATTTCCGAGGCGCAGCGCGCGCCGCTTCCGTGGCTTGACTGGCGCGCGACCGTCCATCATGGCTTGCCCGCCGATCTGCTGCGCTTTCATGAAGAGCCAGGCGATTACGTGGCGTTTCTCGGTCGCATCTCGCCGGCCAAGCGGCCCGACCGCGCAATAGAAATCGCGCGGCGCGCGGGCCTGCCCTTACGCATCGCCGCCAAAATCGCCCACGATGACCGTGAGTATTTCGAGCAGGAGATTGCGAGCCTCTTCGAGTTGCCGCACGTCGAGTATTGCGGGGAAGTCGACGACGCGCGCAAAAACGACTTTCTCGGGCAGGCACGCGCGTTACTGTTCCCCATCGACTGGCCCGAGCCATTCGGCCTCGTGATGATCGAAGCGCTCGCCTGCGGCACGCCCGTGATCGCGTTCAACAACGGCGCCGCGCCGGAAATAGTCGAACACGGCGTGACCGGTTTCCTTGTCGATTCCGTCGACGAAGCAGTGGCCGCGCTCGCGGAAATCGACACGATCGAGCGCGCTGCATGCCGGGCGGCATTCGAGCGCCGCTTCACCGTCGAGCGGATGGTCGATCAGTACTCGCGCATTTACGAAGCGATGCTGCGCAGCACTCGCGGCGCGCAATCCGGGCAGACTGACTGAAGCAAGCCGAAACGAAACAGCGAAACAGCGAAACAGCGAAACAGCGAAACAGCGAAACAGCGAAACAGCGAAACAGCGAAACAGCGAAACAGCGAAACAGCGAAACAGCGAAACA